>NZ_JBVIGF010000003.1:556554-918092 GCF_055570965.1 Streptomyces sp. NPDC031064 | reverse complement strand
TTTCCTCCGGGCGCTTCCCTTCGTTGTTTCCAACCTTACCAGATTCTTTTTCCGTTCCGTTTCCGGTTCGGATTCAGTTTCCGGTGGCCGTTGGAAGGCCTTTGCCTTTCGGCGCTCCACCACTTTAGACCATTTCCCTGACGACTCATAATCGAGTCGCTGGATTGAATTCCGGACACGCCGGAAGCCGACCCATTCGGGAAGTCGATCTTAGGTGGTGGATGGCTGCTCCGGGGGTGCCTCGAACGGCAGGCCCATCTCTTGCAGCTCGGTAGACGTTAGACGCTTCGGGCCCCTGAGTCAAGTCCTCCTCCGGCGGCGTGGTGTGTGGGCCCGGTACGGGCTCACCGTGGGGTCGCCGTCGATCCAGAAGCGCCAGGGATGGGTGGCCCCGTCGCCGCCCACTCCCGTACGGGGGCCGGTGCGGACCTGGTCGGGGCGGACCGGGGTTCCGTGCAGGACGGAGAGGGGGGACGCCGGGCCGGAGCAGGCGTCGGTGCCGTCGAGAGTGCGGTCGACGTCGAGGGCGGTGGCGAGGCGGGCGGGGCCTTTGGCCAGTTCTTTGTCGTATCGGGCCGAGAGTCGGCGTTTGCGGGCGAGCTCCTGGCCGACCCGGACCTCGCCGGCGCGCAGCAGGACACCGCTCGCGGCGCCCTCGGGGCCGCAGACCAGATTCAGGCAGTGCCACATGCCGTAGGTGAAGTACACGTACGCGTGACCCGGCGGGCCGAACATCACGGCGTTGCGGGCGGTGCGGCCACGGTAGGCGTGCGAGCCCGGGTCGGCCTCGCCCGCGTACGCCTCCACCTCGGTGAGGCGGAGCTCGATGGGGCCGTCGTCCGTCATGCGCACGAGTGTGCGGCCCAGGAGGTCGGGGGCGACCTCCAGTACGGGGCGGTCGAAGAAGGCCCGTGGCAGCGGCGTACGGTCGGAGCTCTCGATCATGTCGTACGAGCGTACTGGGAACCGGCCGCGGGCCTTCCGCGTATGCGCGTATGTAGGGGTCAGGATCAGATCCGGTCCGTGAAGGTCCGTAAAGGAGTGAACATGGGGTTCAAGAAGCTGCTGGCGAGCCTGGGCGCGGGGGGTGCGTCCGTGGAGACGGTGCTCACCGAGGCGAACGTGGTGCCCGGTGGCGTCGTCCAGGGTGAGGTGCGCATCCAGGGCGGCTCGGTGGATCAGCGGATCGAGGGGCTGTCGGTCGGTCTCCAGGCGCGCGTCGAGGTCGAGGGCGGTGACCAGGAGGTCAAGCAGGACATCGAGTTCACGAAGGTGCGGCTCGGTGGGGCCTTCGAGGTGAAGGCGGGGGCGGTGCACGTGGTGCCGTTCGGCCTCGACATTCCGTGGGAGACGCCGGTCACGACCATCGCAGGGCAGCAGCTTCGCGGGATGGACATCGGTGTGTCGACGGAGCTGGAGATCGCGCGGGCCGTGGACTCCAGTGACCTGGACGCGATCAATGTGCATCCGCTGCCGGCCCAGCAGGCGATCCTGGACGCCTTCATCCAGCTCGGCTTCCGCTTCAAGAGCGCGGACATGGAGCGCGGGCACATCCGGGGAACGCGGCAGCGGCTGCCGTTCTACCAGGAGATCGAGTTCCTGCCGCCGCAGCAGTACCGGGGGCTGAACCAGGTCGAGCTCACGTTCGTCGCGGATGAGCACGAGATGGACGTCGTCCTGGAGATGGACAAGAAGCCGGGCCTGTTCAGTGAGGGCAGCGACTCGTACCGGGCCTTCAAGGTGGGGCTGAACGACTTCCAGAACACCGACTGGGCCGCGTACCTCAACCAGTGGCTCGCCGATGTCGGCGGCCGGCGCAACTGGCTCTAGGCTCGTCGAAGCTCATCCCAACCCTGCGAAAGAACAGTGAGACGGAGGTTCTGACGTGACCGTGGCCGAGGAGAAGAGGGCGCCGCTCCCCCACGACTTCCATCCGCAGGTGCCGTCGTTCACCGTGGTGAGCGATGACGTCGCGGCGGGGGCCGTGCTGGCGGACGCTCAGGTCTACGCGAAGGGCAACACCTCGCCGCATCTGCGGTGGGAGGGCTTCCCGGCGGAGACCAAGAGCTTCGCCGTCACGTGCTTCGACCCGGACGCGCCGACCGGGAGCGGGTTCTGGCACTGGGTGCTGTTCGACATCCCGGCGTCGGTCACCGAGTTGCCGGCGGGTGCGGGCAGCGGGAAGTTCGATGGGCTGCCCGAGGGGGCGGTGCACGTCCGCAACGACTACGGGTCGAAGGACTTCGGCGGGGCGGCTCCGCCGGCGGGCGAGGACCACCGTTATGTCTTCACCGTGTACGCGGTGGACACGGAGAAGCTCGGGCCGGACGCGGACGTGTCGCCCGCCGTGGTCGGGTTCAACCTCCGGTTCCACACGCTGGCGCGTGCTCAGCTCATCGGTCATTACGCGGAGCCGGCGGAGAGCTGATCGTTCGCTTTTTGTTTGCCCGTTCCTGGTCTTGGAGAGATCAGGAACGGGCATCTTTCGTTGCGCACGGATATTGCGTTGTCCAACCCGGCGCGCCCGGCCAGAGTTGATCCCAGCCCAAGGCCCGCCGAACAGGGCCGGGCCGGCATACGGGAGGTGGGCAGGATGCGGGACACGCTGGTACTCAACGCGAGCTTCGAGCCGCTGTCGACGGTGACACTGAACCGTGCGGTGGTGCTTGTGCTTCAGGACAAGGCCGTTGTCGAGCAGGAGCATCCGCGTCTGCGTATGCGGGCGGCAGCCGTGGAACTTCCGGTGCCCCGGGTGATCAGGCTCTGCCGGTACGTCAGGGTGCCGTTCCGAAGACAGGCCCCGTGGTCGCGGCGGGGTGTGCTGGTACGGGACCAGCACAGATGCGCGTACTGCGGGAGGCGCGCGACGACCGTGGACCACGTCGTGCCACGGGCGCAGGGTGGCGGGGACGACTGGCTGAACACGGTGGCGTCCTGCGCGGAGGACAACCACCGCAAAGCGGACCGTACGCCGGAGCAGGCGGGGATGCCGCTGCTCCACCAGCCGTTCATCCCGTCGCCGGCCGACGCGATGCTGCTCGCGCTCGGGGTACGGGGCCGGGAGGAACTGCCGGAGTGGCTGTCCTCGGCGGCCGCGTGAACCGCACCGCCCGCGTGAACGGCATCCGGTGAGCTGCGCCGGGTGAGCTGCGCCCGGTGAGCTGTGCCGGGTGAGCGGAAGCCCGTCTCGTTGTCCGACTCGTCGTCGGACCGGGGCGGGCTTCCGGTGTGCTGCGAGGTCAGTCCCTGAGGGTGAGTTGGACGATCGCGAGGACGCCGACCACGATGATCACCGCGCGCAGCACGGCCGGTGGGAGGCGACGGCCGACCTTGGCGCCGATCTGGCCGCCGATGGTGGAACCGACGGCGATCAGCAGCACGGCCGTCCAGTCGAAGTGGGCGACGAAGAGGAAGAAGAGCGCGGCGATGGTGTTGACGACCGCCGCGAGGATGTTCTTCGTCGCGTTGAGGCGCTGCAAGGTGTCGTGGAGCAGCATGCCCATGAGGGAGAGATAGATGATCCCCTGGGCGGCGGTGAAGTAGCCGCCGTAGACGCTGGCGAGGAGGAGGCCGGCGAAGAGGAGCGGGCCGCCGTCGGGGTTGCCGTGGGTGCCTTCGCGGTCGCGGCGGCGCTGGACGGCTCGCGAGATGCGGGGTTGCAGGAGGACCAGCACGAGGGCGAGGCCGACCAGGACCGGGACGATGGTCTCGAAGGCGGTGGCGGGCAGCAGGAGGAGCAGTATGGCTCCGCCGAGCCCTCCGGTGGCGGCGGCGGTGCTCAGGCGCAGGATGCGGCGGCGCTGGCCGGTGAGTTCGGCGCGGTAGCCGATGGCGCCGCTGATGGAGCCGGGGATCAGGCCGAGGGCGTTGGAGACGGTGGCGGTGACCGGTGGGAGGCCGGTGGCGACCAGGACCGGGAAGGTGATGAGCGTTCCCGATCCGACGATGGTGTTGATCGTGCCGGCGCCGATGCCTGCGGCGAAGACGGCGAGCATCTCCCAGATGGTCACGCGGTGCCCTCGCCCTTCGTACAGGATCAGTGCTTGCCGGATCGGTGCTTGATGCACTGATCATGCACGAAGGGGTGGGCGTTTCAGTCGACCGGGGGCTCTTCGCGGCGCTGTTGCGGCGGCTGCTTGGCGGCGCCGCCGGTGTTGAAGCCGGGGGTGCCGTTGCCGATGTTGCCGAAGGCGCCGGAGAGGCCCTTGAGGGCGTCGCCGATCTCGCTGGGGACGATCCAGAGCTTGTTGGCGTCGCCTTCGGCAATCTTCGGGAGCATCTGGAGGTACTGGTACGAGAGGAGCTTCTGGTCGGGGTCGCCGGCGTGGATGGCTTCGAAGACCGTGCGGACGGCCTGGGCCTCGCCCTCGGCGCGGAGGGCGGCGGCCTTGGCCTCGCCTTCGGCGCGGAGGATCGCGGACTGCTTCTCACCCTCGGCGGTGAGGATCTGGGACTGCCGGATGCCCTCGGCGGTGAGGATGGCGGCGCGCTTGTCGCGGTCGGCGCGCATCTGCTTCTCCATCGAGTCCTGGATGGAGGTGGGCGGCTCGATGGCCTTGAGCTCGACGCGGTTGACGCGGATGCCCCACTTGCCGGTGGCTTCGTCGAGGACGCCGCGGAGGGCCGCGTTGATCTCCTCGCGGGAGGTGAGGGTGCGCTCCAGGTCCATGCCGCCGATGATGTTGCGGAGGGTGGTGACGGTGAGCTGCTCGATGGCCTGGATGTAGCTGGCGACTTCGTAGGTCGCGGCGCGGGCGTCGGTCACCTGGTAGTAGATGACGGTGTCGATGTTCACGACCAGGTTGTCCTGGGTGATCACCGGCTGGGGCGGGAAGGGGACGACCTGTTCGCGGAGGTCGATCCGGTTGCGGATCGAGTCGATGAACGGGACGACGATGTTCAGCCCCGCGTTGAGGGTGCGGGTGTAGCGGCCGAAGCGCTCGACGATGGCGGCGCTGGCCTGCGGGATGACCTGGATCGTCTTGATCAGGGCGATGAAGACGAGCACCACCAGGATGACCAGGACGATGATGACTGATGGCATCGTGTGTTCCCCGTGCCCTTCGCTGCCGGTTGTCTGCCGGTTCGTTGCCGGTTGGTTCGATGATCGAGTTTCGCAGACGGCGGGCTCTCGCGTGCGCCGTTCGGCGGGAGTTGACCAGGTTGCGGTAGCTGACCGCAGGTCACATCACATCACTACGGCGGTCGCGCCGTCGATCTCGACCACGTCGACCTGCTGTCCCGGTTCGAATGTCTGGTCGGCGTCGAGGGCGCGGGCGGACCAGACCTCGCCGGCCAGCTTGATGCGGCCGCCGGTGCCGTCGACGCGTTCGAGCACGACGGCTTGCCGGCCTCTCAAGGCGTCGACGTTCGTGGCGAGTTGTGGCCGCCCGTCGCGGTGGCGGGCCGCGATCGGGCGTACCACCGCGATGAGCGCGACGGATACGGCGGCGAAGACGACCACTTGGGCCACGACGCCGAAGCCGAGGCCCGCGGTGACGGCTCCCGCGATCGCTCCCACGGACAGCATTCCGAATTCCGGCATCGCGGTCAGGACGAGCGGGATGCCGAGTCCCACCGCGCCGATCAGCCACCAGACCCATGCGTCGATGTCCACCTGGTCATGGTAGGACCGGGGGTCGGGTCGCGGACAGGGCGCGGTGGAGCACTTACGGGCAGGGCGTCAGGACAGGGGAAGGCCCTGGGCCGTGTAGCGGTCGCCGACGCGCTCGACGACGAGCGGCAGTCCGAAGCAGTGCGAGAGGTTGCGGGAGGTCAGTTCCGTCTCGACCGGCCCGGCGGCGAGCACCTTGCCCTGACGGATCATCAGGACGTGGGTGAAGCCCGGCGGGATCTCCTCGACGTGGTGGGTGACCATGACCATCGAGGGGGCGTACGCGTCGCGGGCGAGGCGGCCGAGGCGGCGCACCAGGTCCTCGCGGCCGCCGAGGTCGAGGCCGGCGGCCGGCTCGTCGAGGAGGAGCAGCTCGGGGTCGGTCATCATCGCGCGGGCGATCAGGGTGCGCTTGCGCTCGCCCTCGGAGAGGGTGCCGAAGGTGCGGTCCAGGAACTCGGTCATGCCGAGGCGGTCGAGGAAGGCGCGGGCGCGGTCCTCGTCGACGGCGTCGTAGTTCTCGTGCCAGGTCGCGGTCATGCCGTACGCGGCGGTGAGGACCGTCTGGAGGACGGTCTGGCGCTTGGGCAGCTTGTCGGCCATGGCGATGCCGGCCATGCCGATGCGCGGGCGCAGCTCGAAGACGTCGACCTTGCCGAGCTGGTCGCCCAGGATGCGGGCGGTGCCGGTGCTCGGGAAGAGGTAGCTGGACGCGACGTTGAGAAGGGTGGTCTTGCCGGCGCCGTTGGGGCCGAGGATGACCCAGCGCTCGCCCTCCTTGACCGACCAGGAGACGTCGTCCACCAGAGCGCGTCCGTCGCGGACCACGGATACGTCCACCAGCTCCAGTACATCGCTCATGAGCGCGTTGTCTCCCCTATGCGGTCGAGTCTCGTCGTCGCTTGCGCCTGTGGGCGAAGCTCCCAGGGGAAAACCTACGCCACCGGTGGCGGGAGCCGGTCGTTAGGTCTCCCCTGTCCGGTTCTCCGCGGTGGGCTCGGGTCCGGTTCGGGGACGGTGTGTCGGTGGCAGTGCCTAGGGTGGGGGGATGCTTTCGGAACCACGTTCAGGACGGTTGGCCGCATGGGGGAACGCCCTGCTGGCCGGGTTGGTGTCGCCGGATGAGGCCGTGCTCGCGATCGTCGGGGACGACGCCGTGCACCGGGTGGAGGGCCTGCCGGGCGAGGAGGGGCCGGTCGGTTTGACGCTGGCGCTGGGGCGGCTGCGGGCGCTGGGCGTCAAGGGATGGCGGGTGGCGCTGCCCGCGCCGGGGCATCCGCTGGGGCTGAGCGGCCCGCCGGAGTTCAACGCGCGGGCGCTGGAGGCCGAGGAGGCGGTCGTCGGGTACGGGGCCGGTTTCGGCCTCGTACCGGAGGTGTACGAGGCGGGGCCGGAGCCGGGGGACCTGCATGTGGAGGTGCTGTGGCACTGCCTGCCCGTGCGGGAGGCGCCGCCGGCCGACGTGCCGTCGCTCGGCGAGGCGGAGCGGGAGCTGGCCGAGGCGCTGCGGGACGCGACGGTGGTGCTGACGCGGCTGGACGTGGCGGCGTCGGGGCCGGTGGCGGAGGCGGCGCTGGACGCGTACCGGGCGCGGGCGGAGGCCGGGCGCGAGGTGCTGGCGCCGGGGTATCCGCCGCGGGCGGTGCGGGTCCTGGAGCTGGCCCAGCGGGTGGGCCTGCTGGTCTCGCTGGCCTATTCGCCGGCCCACGGGTCGGGCGGCGCGCACGGCGGGGCGGTGAGCGCGTCCGAGATGGCGGCCCGGGCGGAGGCCCTGCGCCCGGTGGAGCGCGTGGCCCGGCGCGCCCAGGTGGCGGCGTTCAACGCGTGGGTGGAGGAACGCGAGCGGGGATGAGCGGCGGCGGCCGGGGCGCGCCGGGGGGCGCCCGCGTTCCGGGCGTGGGGGGTAGGCGGGGCGGCGCGCCGCCGGGGCCCGGTGCATGGGGGTGGGGTGCCCGGTGGCGCGGGGTGAGCGGCGTGCACCCCGGGCGGGCGGCGCAGTGCGAGGGCGGTGTGCGCCCGGGGCGGCGCGCCCTTCCGGGCATGGGCGCGGCCCGGGCGGTAGCGGCTCGCTGAGCGAGTGGCGTGGGTGCGGGGGCGGTGGGGGCGCCCCCGCCTTCCGGTGCCCGAACCTGGAGGGCGGGTGACCATGGGTGAGCGGCGCGTGGCGGGCGAGCGGAGCGGGTGGGGCCGCCCCGCCCTGTGGTGCCCGACATGGGGGTGGGGCCGAGTCGGGCCGGGGCCTCTTTGGTGGGTGGGTATGGGTCGGCCCCCAGGCGGGGCTGGGGGCCGGGGGCGTTCGGGCGTCAGTGGTTGACGGCGGTGTTGCCGAAGGCCGGGTTCAGGGCGCCGATCACGTTGACGCTGTTGCCCGTGGCGTTCACCGGGACGTGAACGGGGACCTGCACCAGGTTGCCGGAGCCGACGCCGGGCGAGTGGACGGCGGCGCCGTTCGCGTGCGCACCACCGGTGGCGGACGCGGCGCCCGCGGCGGCGGCCACGAGTCCACCGGCGACCATGGTGACGGCAGCGGCCTTCTTCAGGTTCTTCACTTCGGAAATCCTCCGTTGACTATCGCTGCGGCGATCACCGCAGCACGCCATGGAGAACGCCCACGCGGCGCTCGGGTTGCGCCGAGTGGGTGACATACACCCGACAGTATGAATCTCGTACCGGAGAGGGGCCCCGGATTGACCCGGTCAGCCCGTCAGGCCGTGGCGGACCGCCCAGAGCGCGGCCTGGGTGCGGTCGGCGAGGTCGAGCTTCATCAGGATGTTGGACACGTGCGTCTTGACGGTCTTCTCGGAGAGGACCAGCGCCCGAGCGATCTCGCGGTTGGAGCGGCCGTCGGCGATCAGGCCGAGGACCTCCCGCTCCCGGTCGGTGAGGGTGCCGCCCCGGCCCGTGCCGCCGTTGGTGTCCTCCTGGGAGAGGAGCGCCACGGCCACCTCGGGCTGGAGCAGGACATGACCCGCGTGTACGGAGCGGATGGCGCCGGCCAGCGCGTCCGGGTCGACGTCCTTGTACACGTAACCGGACGCGCCCGCCCGCAGGGCCGGGATGACCGTGCGCTGCTCGGTGAAGCTGGTGACGATCAGCACCTTGGCCGGGTTGCCCAGCTCGCGGAGCTTGCGCAGCGCCTCGATGCCGTCCATGCCGGGCATCTTGACGTCCATGAGGACGATGTCGGGGCGCAGCTCCTCGGCGCGGGCCACGCCCTCGGCGCCGTCGCCCGCCTCCCCCACCACCTCGATGTCGTCCTGGACCTCCAGAAAGGTACGCAGGCCGCGGCGGACCACCTGGTGGTCGTCGACCAGCAGGACGCGGATGGTCTTGTCAGCCACCGGGGACCTCCATCTCGATCGTGGTGCCCTTGCCGGGCGCGGACTGGACGGTGAGCTTCCCGCCGACGCCACCCGCCCGGTCCCGCATGGAGACCAGGCCGAGGTGGCGGCCGGCCCGGCGGACCGAGCGCGGTTCGAAGCCCTTGCCGTTGTCGGTGACGCTGAGGATGGCGCCCTGGCCGCGCCGTACGAGGGAGACGGCCACGTGGTCTGCCCCGGAGTGGCGCAGGGCGTTGTGCAGCGCCTCCTGGGCGACCCGGAGCATGGCCTCCTCCTGGGCGGCGGGCAGGGCCCGTACGCCGGAGCTGTCGAAGGTCACGTGGGCGGTGTGGGCGCGGTCCAGGACCTGTATCTGCGTTCGGAGGGTGTGGACCAGGCCGTCCTCGTCGAGGGCGGCCGGGCGCAGCTCGACGACCGCCGCGCGCAGCTCGTCCGCCGCCTCGGCGGCGAGCACGGCGACCTGCTGGAGCTCGCCCTTGGCGCGGGCCGGGTCGCGGTCGACGAGGGCAGCGGCGGCCTGGGCGGTGAGGCGCAGCGAGAACAGCTTCTGGCTGACCGCGTCGTGCAGCTCGTGGGCGAGGCGCGAGCGCTCCTCGGCGATGGTGAGCTCGCGGCTGCGCTCGTACAGCCGGGCGTTGGTGAGGGCTATCGCGGCGTGCTGGGCGAGGATGCCGAGGAGCTCCTCGTCGTCCTCGGTGAAGCCGCAGCCGCGCTCGGGGGCCGGGCCTTCCGGGCAGCGCTTGTTGGCGAGGAACAGCGCGCCGATCGTCTCGTCGCCGTCCCGGATGGGCAGGCCCAGGAAGTCGGACATGTCGGGGTGGGCGGAGGGCCAGCCCTCGAAGCGGGGGTCCTCGCGGACGTCGGCGAGGCGCTCGGTCTTCGCCTCGTGGAGCATCGCCGCGAGGATGCCGTGCTGGCGGGGCAGGGGGCCGATCGCCTTCCACTGCTCCTCGCTGACGCCGTCCACGACGAACTGGGCGAACCCGCCGTGGTCGTCCGGCACGCCCAGCGCCGCGTACTCGGCGTCGAGCAGCTCACGGGCGGAGGCGACGATCGTCTTGAGGACGTCGCGCACCTCCAGGTGACGGCTCATGGCGAGCAGCGCGGTACTGACGGCGGCGAGGCCGGAGCGGGGCGGTCGATCGGTCATGCGTTCACGTTACCGGCGGGGTGTGACAGTCCGTATCGGACCGAGGACGGCGGCCGATTAGGGCGGAAGGCCTAGGCCGAAGTCCCTTGCGGGTCCGGGTCTCGGGCCCGAGGCGGGCGTCCGGGGGCGGGTTCCAGGCTGAGGGCAATCGACTCGGCAAAGGAATGGGTGTCATGGCTGTCGCGATCATCACGGGTGCGTCCAAGGGGTTGGGGCGGGCGCTGGCCGCCGGGCTCGCCCGGCAGGGATGGGATCTGGTGCTGGACGCCAGGACCGCCTCCGTACTGGAGGAGAGCGCGCGGGAGGCGCGGGCGTACGGGACGCGGGTGGTGGCGCTGCCGGGGGACGTCACGGACGGGTGGCACCGGGCGGCGCTGGTGGCGGCGGCGCGCGAGCTCGGCGGGCTGGACCTGCTGGTCAGCAATGCGAGCGCGCTGGGTGCCGAGCCCCTCGTACGGCTGGACGCGCTGCCGCTGGAGGGGTTGCGGGCGGCGCTGGAGACGAACGTGGTGGCCGCCCTCGGTCTCGTACAGGAGGCCCTTCCGCTGCTGCGGGCGAGCGGGGCCGGCACGGTGATCGCGCTCAGTTCGGACGCGGCGGCGGAGGCGTACGAGACGTGGGGCGGGTACGGGGCGTCGAAGGCCGCGCTGGACCAGCTCGCGGCGGTCCTGGCCGTGGAGGAGCCGGAGCTGCGGGTGTGGGCGGTCGACCCGGGCGACATGCGGACGGACCTGTACCAGGCGGCCGTGCCGCTCGACGACGACTCCGGCCGCCCCAGCCCCGAGTCGGTGGTGCCGGGCTTCCTGCGGCTGCTGGCGGAGCGGCCGGCGAGCGGGCGGTTCGCGGCGCCGGCGCTGCTGGGGGTGGACGCGTGAGCGTGCTGGAGGCGCTGCGGGTGCCGGAGGAGCTGTCCGCGCGGGTGCCGGCCGAGCAGCGGGGCGCGGGGCGGGACGACGTACGGCTGCTGGTGTCGCATGGGGTCGAGGTGTCGCACCATGCGTTCCGGGAGCTGCCGGGGCTGCTGCGGGCCGGGGACGTGCTGGTGGTGAACACGTCACCCACGCTGGCCGCGGCGGTGACCGGGCGGCTCGGCGGGGACGCCGTGGTGGTGCACTTCTCCACGCGCGGGGACGACGGCCGGTGGGCGGTGGAGCTGCGGGACCCGGACGGGCGGGGCACCACGCGGCCCAGGGCCGGGGGGCCGGCGGGCGGGGTGGTGCGGCTGCCCGGTGGGGCGCAGCTCGTGCTGGAGGAGCCGCTGAGCCCGGGGTCGGGGCGGTTGTGGTGGGCTTCCGTCTCGGTGGGTGTGCCGGGGCTGCTGGCCGGGTACGGGCGCCCCATCCGGTACCGGTACACGGAACGGGACCAGCCGGTGGCCGCGTACCAGACCGTCTTCGCGCGGCCCTCCCGGGATGGCGCGGGCTCCGCGGAGATGCCGAGTGCGGCGCGGCCCTTCACGGCGGGGATGGTGGCGGAGCTGGTGAGCCGGGGCGTGCAGTTCGCGCCGGTGAGGCTGCACGCGGGCGTGGCGTCGGCCGAGGCGCACGAGCCGCCGTACCCGGAGCGGTTCGAGGTGCCGGCGGCCACCGCGTGGCTGGTGGGCGCGGCGCGGGCGGGTGGCGGCCGGATCGTGGCCGTGGGGACGACGGCGGTGCGGGCGCTGGAGTCGGCGGCCGGTGACGACGGCGTCGTACGCCCGGCCGGGGGCTGGACGGACCTGGTGGTCACGCCGCGGCGTGGGGTGCGCGCGGTGGACGGGCTGCTGACCGGGCTGCACGAGCCTGAGGCCTCGCATCTGCTGATGCTGGAGGCGATCGCGGGGCGTGCGGCGCTGGGCCGTGCGTACGCCGAGGCGCTGAGGCGGCTCTACCTGTGGCACGAGTTCGGCGACGTCCACCTCATCCTGCCGGACGAGGCCGGATGAGGGGCCTCACGGAGCGCATTGCTCGTGCAACAGATGGTGAGACCGTTACGTGT
Source organism: Streptomyces sp. NPDC031064 (assembly GCF_055570965.1). Classification (NCBI taxonomy): domain Bacteria; kingdom Bacillati; phylum Actinomycetota; class Actinomycetes; order Kitasatosporales; family Streptomycetaceae; genus Streptomyces; species Streptomyces sp. NPDC031064. The sequence goes on along the minus strand of NZ_JBVIGF010000003.1, from coordinate 906,010 downwards.
CCGATGTGAGCCCGCACATAGGACCCAGGTCACTTACGAACCCGGCTAGTGGAGGACATAAGTAGCGGATGAGTGCTGGTGCAGCGGGTGCGCGGCGGGTGCGGAGGCACTCTCCGGCACCCGCTGATCCACTACCCGGCTTCGTACGTCACACCTTTGCCACAGGATTTTGCGGCCGCTAAGAATTGCAGCCGTCGCCCGCCGCAGCAGGCGTAGCGCCGCCCCGGCCAAGCGACGTCCCGCTATTCGAAGAGGTACGACTGCATGTCCGCGTCCAGCACCCGCCCCGGCTTCAGCCGTCTCAAGCAGAACCACAAGCTCTCCCTCGCCGGCATCGCCACGCTGAGCGCCGCCGCGCTCGCGTTCTCCGTCGTTCCGGGCAACGACGCCGCCGCCGAGACCGAGCCGCAGGCTGTCGCCGCCGCCCCCGCTGCCGCTCCGGTCGCGCTGACCAACACGCTGGCCAACACCCAGAGCAAGCCCCTGCACCTCGGCATCACCGAGCAGCAGACCACCATCGAGCTGAAGGCGAAGGCCGACGCCGCCGCCGCGAAGGCGAAGGCCCAGGCCGCCGCTGCCGCCAAGGCCAAGGCCGCCGCTGCCGCGAAGGCGAAGGCCGAGGCCGCCGCGAAGAAGCGTGCCGCCGCCAAGGCCGCCGCGAGCCGCGCCGCCGCCCGCAAGCCGGTGTTCGCCAACAACCTCGACGGCTGGATCCGCGAGGCGCTCTTCATCATGAAGAAGCACAACATCCCGGGTACCTACGAGGGCATCCACCGCAACATCATGCGGGAGTCCAGCGGTAACCCCCGGGCCATCAACAACTGGGACATCAACGCCATCAACGGCGTCCCGTCGAAGGGCCTGCTGCAGGTCATCTACCCGACCTTCAAGGCCTACCACGTGCCGGGCACCAAGTTCGACCAGTACGACCCGGTCGCCAACATCGTCGCCGCCTGCAACTACGCGGCCGACCGCTACGGCTCCATGGACAACGTGAACAGCGCCTACTGAGCCGGTTCACACAGGCCGGTCAGAGATGCCGAAGGGCGGCACCCCGTGCGGGTGCCGCCCTTCGGCGCGTGTGTCCACGCGCGCGTACTACTGCGTACTACTTGCGCATGACCTCGGGCTCGTGGCGGCGCAGCAGGCGTGCCACGATCACGCCGCAGAGGGCGCCGAGCGCCAGGAGCGCGCCCATGTCGACCATCCACTGACCCACCTCGTGGTCCCACAGTGGGTCCGTGTCGGTGGGGTCGTCCTGGTTGGGGAAGAGCTTGTTGAGCTCCACGGTCGTACCGGCGGCGGCGACGGCCCAGCGGGACGGCATCAGGTACGAGAACTCGTTGACGCCGACCTGGCCGTGCAGCGTGAACAGGCAGCCCGTGAAGACGACCTGGATGATCGCGAACATCACCAGCAGCGGCATGGTCTTCTCGGCGGTCTTCACCAGCGAGGAGATGATCAGGCCGAACATCATCGAGGTGAAGCCGAGCGCCATGATCGGCAGGCTCAGTTCCAGGCGCACCAGGGAGGAGCCGAAGAGCAGGCCCTCGTCCGGCACGTCACGCATGCCGAAGCCGATGCCGCCGATGATCGCACCCTGCACGATGGTGATCAGACCGAGGACGATCACCTTCGACATGAGATACGCCGAACGTGACAGGCCGGTGGCCCGTTCCCGTTCGTAGATAACCCGTTCCTTGATCAGTTCTCGTACGGAGTTGGCGGCACCGGCGAAGCAGGCGCCCACCGCGAGGATCAGCAGGATCGTCGCCGCGCTGCCGTTGGGGCCGCGCGGGCTGGGCCGGAGCCCGTAGTTCGAGCTGATGAGCGTGGAGACCACGCCGAGAACGGCCGGCAGGATCACCATCAGGGCCATGAAGCCCTTGTCGGAGGCGATGACCGAGAGGTAGCGGCGGATCAGGGTCCAGAGCTGCGCGCCCCAGCCCTGCGGCTTGGGCGGCCGCATCGCGTGGGCCGACGGCATCTCCACCGACTGCGGGGCGACGGCGTCGAGGTCCGCGGCGTACATCTGGTAGTGCTGCGAGCCCTTCCAGCGGCCCGCCCAGTCGTAGTCGCGGTAGTTCTCGAAGGCGGAGAAGACGTCCGCCCAGGTGTCGTAGCCGAAGAAGTTGAGCGCCTCCTCCGGCGGACCGAAGTAGGCCACCGAACCGCCGGGCGCCATGACCAGCAGCTTGTCGCAGAGCGCGAGCTCGGCGACGGAGTGGGTGACGACGAGGACCGTGCGGCCGTCGTCGGCCAGCCCGCGCAGCAACTGCATGACGTCGCGGTCCATGCCCGGGTCGAGGCCGGAGGTCGGCTCGTCCAGGAAGATCAGCGACGGCTTCGTCAGCAGCTCCAGCGCGACGGAGACGCGCTTGCGCTGGCCACCGGAGAGCGCGGTGATCTTCTTGGTCTTGTGGATGTCGAGCTTGAGCTCGCGCAGGACCTCGTCGATCCGCGCCTCGCGCTCCTGCTCGGTGGTGTCCGCGGGGAAGCGGAGCTTCGCGGCGTACTTGAGCGCGGTCCGGACGGTCAGCTCCTTGTGCAGGATGTCGTCCTGCGGGACCAGACCGATGCGCTGGCGGAGCTCGGCGAACTGCTTGTACAGGTTCCGATTGTCGTAGAGGACGTCACCCTGGTTGGCGGGGCGGTAGCCGGTGAGCGCCTTCAGCAGGGTGGACTTTCCGGAGCCGGACGGGCCGATGACCGCGATCAGCGACTTCTCCGGAACGCCGAAGGAGACGTCCTTCAGGATCTGCTTGCCGCCGTCGACCGTGACGGTGAGGTGGCGGGCCGAGAAGGAGACCTCACCGGTGTCGACGAACTCCTCGAGCCGGTCGCCGACGAGCCGGAACGTCGAGTGACCGACGCCGACGATGTCGTTCGGGCCGATGAGCGCGGAGCCGGACTTGGCGAGCGGCTGACCGTTGACGTACGTGCCGTTGTGCGAGCCGAGGTCGCGGATCTCGAACCGGCCGTCGGGCGTGGCGTGGAACTCGGCGTGGTGGCGCGAGACCTGGAGGTCGGAGACGACCAGCTCGTTCTCGAGCGCACGACCGATGCGCATGACCCGGCCCAGCGCCACCTGGTGGAAGGTGGTCGGGCTGCGCTCGGCGTGGACGGGCGGGACCGCGGCGCCGCCACCGCCCTGGCCCGGCACCTTCTGCGCGAACTGCTCGGCAGGGCCGCCAGGGTGACCGGCGGGGCCGGGCGGCTGGTGCGGGACGTGCGGCTGGGCCTGCGGCTGGCCCTGGGCCGGTGCCTGTGCCGGTACCTGCGCGTGTGCCTGGTGCGGGTACTGAGGCTGCGGCTGCTGCGGCTGTGCCTGCTGGGGCCAGCCCTGCTGCTGGGGCTGCTGGTGCGGGGCGGCGGCCGGGGCTTGGCCCTGGGCCTGCTGCTGCCAGGCCTGCTGCGGCGCGGCCGACTGTGCGTGCGCCTGGGCCTGCGGGGCGGCGGCCTGCGCGCTGTACGCGCCGGCGCCCGCCGCGGCGTCGGTCAGGCTCAGCCGGGGACCGTCGGTCGCGTTGCCGAGGTGCACGGCGGAGCCGGGGCCGATCTCCATCTGGTGGATCCGCTGGCCCTGCACATACGTGCCGTTGGTGGAGCCGTGGTCTTCGATGACCCAACTGCGGCCGTTCCAGCTCACCGTGGCATGCCGCCACGAAACCCTGGCGTCGTCGATCACCAGGTCGCCCTGCGGATCACGTCCGAGGGTGTACGACCTGGACGGATCGAGAGTCCAGGTCCTTCCGTTCAATTCCAGTACGAGTTCCGGCACTCCATGCCCCACTACTTGTCCCCCGAGTTCCCCCCGTGGCAGGGAGTCTAGGGATGGCGAACATCGGGGGGAACTATTTCAGGCCCGGTGCCCGAATCGAAAGTCGGGCGGTGTGAAGACAGCGCGCAGGCGCTGCGGCGCCCCGCATCCGTGTGCCGTTGACTCCGGAAAAATGCGCCCGGAGAGTGGTAAGCACCCATGAGTGCGTACGGATCATGCGCGAATGGGGCAACTCGGTACGGATCGCGGGTCCTTCAGGGGGTCCTGATGCACGAGGACGGCGGTGACGGAGGCATCCGGTGGGGCGATGTGATCCTGGCCTCGATCGCCGCCGTGAGCTGGGCCCTGGTGGGTATGACGGGCGTCGCGGCGCTCGGTCTGCACCTGCTTGGGGCGGATACGGCCGATACGGCGGTTGGGGCGTTTACGACGCATTGGTTGAGGAGTGCGGTGGCCGTCGTCGTGCTGGGGGTGGGCGGTTCGGTGACGCCGTGGGGCGAGGTGTCCGGCTCCGGGCCGGGAGGCGCGGCGGCCGAGGGGGCCATCGACTTCACGCCACTGGGAGTGGGCGTGGTGGGGGCGCTGCTGCTCTCGTACCTCTTCCTGCGGTCGTTGCGGGCCGCGGCGGGGCACGCGTACGTTCCGGTGACTGAACTCGCCGCTCGGGTAGGGGTGTTGGCCGGTCTCTTCGTGGCGGCGGTGGGTGGTCTGGCGTGGGTGGGTCAGGACATGCGCCGGGGTTCGGCTCTGCCGTTGGAGGCGTCGGCCGGCTTCCGGGTGGACACGGCGGACTCGTTGGCGGGTGCGCTCTTCTGGGTGCTGGGTGTGGTGGTGCTCGCCCTGGTCGCGTCGCCCCGCGCGCCGCTGCCGCCCGGATGCGGCTGGGACGCGGTACGGCGCATGGTGCGCCCCGCCGCCTCCGCGCTGGTAACGGTCGCGGTGGTGGCGGTGGCCGCGGGGTGGGCGGCGGCGGGGTACGCGGCGGTCGGCGACGAGCACCCGGGCCGGGTGGTGGGCGCCGCGCTGCTCGGCGCGCCGAACGGGGCGTGGCTCGGGGTCACCGTCGGGCTCTTCGTGCCCTGGGAGGGGCGGGCGTCCGGGGGCTTGGCGGGGGCGTTGCCGGACCCCCTGGGTGAGCTGCTGCGGGTGTCGTCCGGCGAGCACGTGACGGTCGGGCGGCTGGCCGAACTGGACCGGGGCGTGTGGCTGTTGGTGGTCGCGGCGGGGCTGCTGATGCTGGGCGCGGGTGCGCTGACCGCGGTGCGCACGGCGCGGGGCGGGCTCGGGCCGGTGGCCTTCGCGGGGCGGTGCGCGGTGCGGCTGGGGGCGGTGACGGCGGTGGGGCTGCCGCTGGTGGTGTGGCTGGCGGGGGTGTCGGCGAGCGTTTCGGTGTCGGTGTCGGTTTTGGGGGTGGGGGTGGGGGTGGATGGCGTCGGTGGTGCGGCTGGGGTCGGTGGTGTGGCTGGGGTCGGTGGTGTGGCCGGGGTCGGCGGGGCGGGCGGGGGTGTGGAGCTGCGGGGCGACGGGGTCATGGCGCTGGTGCTCGGCGCGGTGTGGGGTGCGGCGGCGGGCGGCGCCGGGGCGCTGCTGGCGCATGGGGCGGGCGTGGCGGGGCGCGGGGCGTGGTTGCCCGCGGCGGCCCGGGCGGTTCCGGTGCCATGGTGGGGCCCCGGGGCTCCCGGCGTTCCGGGGCCGTACACGCCGTCGGTCCCGTACCGGCCGCCGAACCCCGACACGAACCCGTATCTCCGGCTACCGCGACCCGGCGGCCCGCCGGATGGGCCGACGGAGGGCCGCCCGCCGGGGCATGGGCCGGGGCAGGGGCCGGGGCAGGGGTGGCCGGGCGGGTGAGGTCGCGTGGGGCACTTCCCGGCCACCGAGGTGTCCGCTGATCGGGACGGGGCGCGCCCCGGACTCCCGGGGCCGATACGGTGGGGGGACCATGAGCGCATCGCAGACCTCTGACGTTCCCACCCTTCTCGTCAAGATCTTCGGGAAGGACCGCCCCGGGATCACCGCCGGGCTGTTCGACACCCTGGCCGCCTTCTCGGTCGACGTGGTCGACATCGAGCAGGTCGTCACCCGTGGCCGCATCGTCCTGTGCGCGCTCGTCACGGAGCCGACCGTGAGCACCGAGGGTGAGCTGCGGGCGACCGTGCACAGTTGGGCCGAGTCCCTGAAGCTCCAAGCGGAGATAATCTCCGGTACGGGTGACAACCGGCCGCGCGGCTCGGGGCGCTCGCACGTCACCGTGCTGGGGCACCCGCTGACGGCCGAGGACACGGCGGCCATAGCGGCCACGATCACCGGGACGGGCGGCAACATCGACCGTATCTTCCGGCTGGCGAAGTACCCGGTGACGGCCGTGGAGTTCGCGGTGTCGGGTACGGAGACGGAGCCCCTGCGCACCGCGCTGGCCACCCAGGCCCATGAGATCGGCGTGGACGTGGCGGTGGTGTCGGCGGGGCTGCACCGCAGGGCGCAGCGGCTGGTCGTCATGGACGTGGACTCGACGCTGATCCAGGACGAGGTGATCGAGCTCTTCGCGGCGCACGCCGGGTGTGAGGAGCAGGTCGCCGAGGTGACGGCGCGGGCGATGCGCGGCGAGCTGGACTTCGAGCAGTCGCTGCACGCGCGCGTGGCACTGCTCGCCGGGCTGGACGAGTCGGTCGTGGACAAGGTACGGGCCGAGGTCAGGCTGACGTCGGGCGCGCGCACGCTGATCCGGACGCTGAAGCGGCTCGGGTACCAGGTCGGTGTGGTGTCGGGCGGCTTCACCCAGGTCACGGACGACCTGAAGGTCCGGCTGGGGCTGGATTTCGCGTCGGCCAACACGCTGGAGATCGTGGACGGCAAGCTGACGGGCCGGGTGACCGGCGAGGTCGTCGACCGGGCGGGGAAGGCACGGCTGCTGCGCCGGTTCGCCGCCGAGGCCGGCGTACCGCTCGCCCAGACGGTGGCGATCGGCGACGGCGCCAACGACCTGGACATGCTGAACACGGCCGGTCTGGGCGTGGCCTTCAACGCCAAGCCGGTGGTGCGCAAGGCGGCGCACACGGCGGTGAACGTGCCCTTCCTGGACACGGTGCTGTACCTGCTGGGCATCACCCGCGAAGAGGTCGAGGCGGCGGACGCCGGGCAGGTCTAGCGGCCGACAGGCGCCGGCTGACAGTCGCTCCGGACGGGCCGGACGGGCCGCCCGGACTGGACGGACGGTCCGGTCGGCCGGCCGGGAAGACCGGAAAGGCCCGGACGCCCTCTGGCGTCCGGGCCTTCGCCCGTGCACGGGCACAGGTCAGTCGTGCGGCGCCCAGTAGCTCAGCAGCCTGCCCACGCCGTGCTCCACGGACTTCCACGAGCCGCTGAAGCCGACGACGGCGAAGGCGGAGGTCGGGAAGGCGCTCCGGTTCATCCGGGCGAGGGCGTCGCCGTCGGCCTGGCCGGCGAGGGCGTCGGCGACGGCGTGCATGCCGGGGTTGTGGCCGATGACGAGAAGGTCGTTCACATCCTCGGGGGTTTCGTTGAGCAGCGCGAGAATCTCGCCGAGCGAGGCTTCGTAGAGCCGCTCCTCGTACACGGTCTTGGGCCGCTGGGGCAGCTCCTGCACCGCCAGCTTCCATGTCTCGCGGGTCCTGGCCGCGGTCGAGCACAGGGCCAGATCGAAGGTGATGCCGGTCTCGGCCAGACGACGGCCGGCCACGGGGGCGTCCTTGCGGCCTCGCTCGGCGAGGGGCCGCTCGTGGTCGGACACCTGGGGCCAGTCGGCCTTCGCATGCCGGAGTAGCACGATCCTGCGGGGTGTATCGACGCTCATGGTCCCCAGCTTCGCACGAAACACGCCAGGGAGCGGTGGCTGTTGACGAGCTCGCCCCCTACCGCGCGAGCGTGTGCTGGATCTGCTCGACGATCCGGGCGACCGCCGGGTCACCACCCGCCGCGTGCGCCTCAGCACCCCCGGCTATCAGGGCGAAGAGGACGGCGAACGCGAGCACGGGCAGTGCCACGCCCCACCACGGCAGCCGGGTGCCGGCGCCGCCGCTGTCGCTGGTGGCGTGCGTCCATCGCTGGTGCGTACGGGCCGACATGGCCGCCTCCGTGAGTGGTCCGTGATGCCGAGGTCGAGGTGACATCAACGCTACGGATCATGGGTCGCCGGGCCCATCCGGCAAGCCACCCACTTGACCCTGAGCCTGACCCCCTAGGGGATGGTGGGGCCAGCCCCACCATCCCGCCGGCTCACGGCGAGGCGATGCTCGCGATGATGCCGATGACCACGCCGATCGCCAGCATCGTGCCGACCACGATGAGGAGCTTCTTCTGGCCGTTCTGGGGATTCGGGTCGAGCACAGGTCGCATGGGCCCAGTCTCGCATCTCAGGTTTCGTCCTCGATGGTCCGGTCCCGGCCGGCGATGACCCCGACGATCATCTGCGGCACCATCAGCCCCGCCATCAGCGTGAGCGGGGTCTCCCAGCCGCCGGTGTGCTCGTAGAGGGCGCCGATCAGTGTCGGTCCGGGGATGGAGATCAGGTAGCCGACGCTCTGGGCGAAGGCGGAGAGACGTACGACACCGCCGCTGGTCCGCGACCGCATGCCGATCATGGTGAGGGCGAGCGGGAAGGCGCAGTTGGAGACGCCGAGCAGGAGCGCCCAGGCCCACGCCCCGGCAGCGGGGGCGAAGTGGAGGCCGGCGTAACCGCTCAGTCCGCACAGGCCGAGGGCGACGACGATGGGGCCCTGGTTCTTCATGCGGGTGGCCAGCCGGGGGATGACGAAGGCGAGCGGCACGCCCATCACCATGGTCACGGCGAGCAGCACTCCGGCGGTGCCGGCGGAGACCCCGGCGTCGCGGAAGATCTGCGGCATCCAGCCCATGGTGATGTACGCGCCGGTGGCCTGGATCCCGAAGAAGCAGCCGAGCGCCCATGCGGTGCGGCTCCGCGTGATCCGCCGGGCGGGCGCCTCCTGGCCGCCTGTGCCGTCCGTCGCGCCCGTGCCGCCGGTCACGCCCGTGGCGCCCGCGTCCGTCGCACCCACGCCGTCCGTGGCGCGCGCGCCCGTACCGCCCCCGGCGCCCCGCGCCGGAGCCTCCGCCGCGCCCCGGCCCCGGTCGCGGTCGCGGACCAGGGGCAGCCAGGCCGCCACCGCGAGGGCGCCGAGGAGCGCCCAGACGGCCAGGCCGGTGCGCCAACTGCCGCCGAGGGCGTCGGTGACGGGGACGGTCGCGGCGGCCGCGAGGGAGGTGCCGAGGGCGAGGGCCATGGAGTACAGGCCCGTCATGGTGCCGACGCGGTCGGGGAAGTACCGCTTGACGATCACCGGCATGAGGACGTTGCTGACGGCTATGCCCATCAGGGCGAGGGCGCTGGCGGCCAGGAAGGCGGCGGTGCCGTCCGTGAAGGGCCGGATGGCCAGGCCGGCCGTGATGGCGGCCATGCCGGCGAAGACGATGGCGCCGGGGCCGAAGCGGCGGGCGAGCCGGGGCGCGGTGATGCCGAAGACCGCGAAGCAGAGCGGCGGTACGGAGGTGAGGACGCCGGCGACGCCGCCGCTCATGTGGAGCCCTTCGCGTACCTCTTCGAGGAGGGCGCCGAGGCTGGTGATGGCGGGGCGGAGGTTGAGCGCCGCGAGGACCAGGCCGACGATCAGGAGCCGGGTGAGCCAGACCGGCAGCGCGGGCTGTGGCGGGGCCTCGGCGCGGGTAGGTGCGGGAGTGTCGGGCATGAGGGTCCGGGGCTGGGGCCCGGCCCCGGTCCGCGCATGGGTGCCGGCCTGGGTCCGGGCATGGGGCCGGGGCTGGGTTTGGGTCCGGGTCCGTGGCGTGGCCTGAGTCGGGGGCTGCGTCTGGGCATGGGTCTGCGGCTCGTCGGACATGAATCCATCATAGAATCATGGGATGATTGGCTGTCCAATCCTCCTCTTCCGAGGCCTCTTCGAAGGAGCCAGGGAACACCATGGCGCTCAGCTCCCCCCGCCGATCCGCGCTCTCCGACCAGGTGATCGCCGAGCTACGGAACCAGATCACCTCGGGCGAGTGGCCGGTCGGCTCCCGGATCCCCACCGAGCCGGAGCTGGTGGAGCAGTTGGGCGTGGCCCGCAACACGGTTCGTGAGGCGGTCCGGGCGCTCGCCCACAACGGCCTGCTGGACATCCGCCAGGGCTCGGGCACGTACGTCATCGCGACCAGCGAGCTGGCCGGGGTGATGCACCGGCGGTTCGCGTCCGCCGACCCCCGGCACATCGCCGAGCTGCGCTCCACACTGGAGTCGTCGGCCGCCCGGCTGGCCGCCGAGCGGCGTACCGAGCGGGACATGAAGCAGTTGGACGCCCTGCTGGCCCGGCGCGAGGAGGCCTGGGCGGCGGGCGACGCCGAGCGGTTCGTCGCGGCCGACGCGACGTTCCACCTGGCCGTGGTCGCGGCCTCGCACAACGAGGTCATGACCGAGCTCTACGCCGACCTGGGCCATCTGCTGCGGGAGTGGCTGCGCGACGACGTGGGCCAGGAGCTGCGGCCGGAGAACCACATGGACCACGGCCGACTGGTGGAGGCGATCCGGGCCGGGGACGCGGACGCGGCGGCCGCCGAGGCGGCCGGGTACCCGTTCGTGTGCCTCAGCGGCGATCGGGCACCGGCTGGTGGCTGATCCAGGCGTCGTCGACCTCTTTCCAGCAGCGCTGGGTCAGCTCGGCATAGGCCGTGGGCCCGACGGCGACGGGCGCGCTGTCGGAATCGATGTCCCACCACCGGGCGCACTCGACGTGCAGTTGGACGCGGTCCGTGACCGGATAGGGGTTGTGGCAGTACGCGGTGACGCGGGAGCCCTCGACCGACGTACGGCACGAGGCGACGTACGCGTCCCTCTCGGCGGCGTACGCCTGGGCGCCGACGGCGAGGCCCGCCAGCAGGGCCGCGGTGGCGGTCAGGGCCACCGCCCTGTGGTGTTGTGCTCGGCGCTTCGTACGCACAGCCACACCTCCTCCCCGGACAACGGACGTTGATGTCCGTTGTGCACCAGTCTGCCGTGAGATCGGTGACTCTTCGACTTGAGGGGGCTCCGGAGCGTACACGAGTACGAATACCCCAGTACGGATACGCCGCACGGGCACGAACACACACGAAGGCCGCGCACCGCTCCCCCGGAGCGGTGCGCGGCCTTACGGCGTCGGCGCCGGAAAGGGCTCAGGCCCCCATGATGTGCACGCCGCCGTCGACGTGGATGATCTCGCCGGTCGTCTTCGGGAAGAAGTCCGACAGCAGCGCGACGATGCCACGGCCGGCCGGCTCCGGGTCGGACATGTCCCACTGGAGCGGGGAGCGCTCGTCCCACACCTTCGCCAGGTCGGTGAAGCCCGGAATGGACTTGGCGGCCATCGAACCGAGCGGGCCCGCCGAGATCAGGTTGCAGCGGATGTCCTGCTTGCCCAGGTCGCGGGCGAGGTAGCGGCTGGTGGCCTCCAGCGCGGCCTTGGCCGGGCCCATCCAGTCGTACTGCGGCCACGCGTACTGCGCGTCGAAGGTCAGGCCGACGACCGAGCCGCCGTTCTGCATCAGCGGCAGGCAGGCCATCGTCAGCGACTTCAGCGAGAACGCCGAGACGTGCATCGCGGTGGCCACCGACTCGAACGGCGTGTTCAGGAAGTTGCCGCCGAGCGCGTCCTGCGGGGCGAAGCCGATGGAGTGGACGACGCCGTCGAGACCGCCGAGCTCCTCGCGCACCACGTCCTCGACGCGGGCCAGGTGCTCGTCGTTGGTGACGTCCACCTCGATGACCTTGGCGGGCTTGGGCAGCTTCTTGGCGATGCGCTCGGTCAGCGTGGGCCGGGGGAAGGCCGTCAGGATGATCTCGGCGCCCTGCTCCTGGGCCACCTTGGCGGCGTGGAAGGCGATGGAGGACTCCATCAGCACACCGGTGATCAGGACGCGCTTGCCCTCGAGAATTCCGCTCATGTGACTCAGTGACCCATGCCCAATCCGCCGTCAACGGGAATGACGGCTCCAGTGATGTACGAGGCGTCGTCGGACGCCAGGAAGCGGACCGCGGCGGCGATCTCCTCGGGCTGCGCGTAGCGGCCGAGCGGCACCTGCGACACGATGTTCGCGCGCTGCTCGTCGGTCAGCACCTTGGTCATGTCGGTGTCGACGAAACCGGGCGCGACGACGTTGAACGTGATGTTGCGCGAGCCCAGCTCGCGGGCGAGGGAGCGGGCGAAGCCGACCAGCCCGGCCTTGGAGGCGGCGTAGTTCGCCTGGCCCGCGGAACCCAGCAGTCCGACCACGGAGGAGATCAGCACGACGCGGCCCTTCTTGGCGCGCAGCATGCCGCGGTTGGCGCGCTTGACCACCCGGAAGGTGCCGGTGAGGTTGGTGTCGAGGACGGACGTGAAGTCCTCCTCGGACATCCGCATCAGGAGCTGGTCCTTGGTGACGCCGGCGTTGGCCACCAGCACCTCCACCGGACCGTGCTTCTCCTCGATCTCCTTGTAGGCCTGCTCCACCTGCTCGGCGTCGGTGATGTCGCACTTGACGGCGAGGAAGCCCTCCGGCGGTTCGCCGGAGCGGTACGTGATCGCGACCTTGTCGCCGGCGTCGGCGAAAGCGCGGGCGATGGCGAGGCCGATGCCCCGGTTACCTCCGGTGACGAGAACCGAGCGGCTCAACGGATCACCCTTTCCATAGCGGTGTGGTACCTCGGAAACCTATCGGTCCGGCCCCCGCTACGGAGAATCGACCCCTGACAGTGGCGTACGGGTGTCACTGTCGGGTCCCTACAGAAAGCCCTGCGGAAAGCACTGGGCACGGGGCCGTGCGGCGCGACATGATCGGGACGACCGGTCTCATACGACAGGAGACATTCGTGCCTCATTCCATCGACGAAGCCTTCACGGCGCTGCCGCTGCGGGCGCTCGCCGACGCGGCGCTCGCGCGGGCCAGGGCGCTCGGCGCCGAGCACGCCGACTTCCGTTTCGAGCGGGTGCGCAGCGCCTCGTGGCGGCTGCGGGACGCCAAGCCGGCCGGATCGTCGGACACCACCGACCTCGGGTACGCGGTGCGGGTGGTGCACGGCGGGGCGTGGGGGTTCGCCTCCGGGGTGGACCTGTCCATGGACGCGGCCGCCAAGGTGGCCTCGCAGGCCGTGGCCATGGCGCAACTGTCCGCGCAGGTGATCGCGGCGGCCGGGTCGGAAGAGCGCGTCGAGCTCGCCGACGAGCCGGTGCACGCGGACCGGACGTGGGTGTCGTCGTACGAGATCGATCCCTTCACCGTGCCGGACGCCGAGAAGAGCGGGCTGCTGGCGGAGTGGAGCGCGCGGCTGCTGCGCGCCGACGGGGTGGCGCACGTGGACGCGTCGCTGCTGACGGTCCACGAGAACAAGTTCTACGCGGACACGGCCGGGACCGTCACCACGCAGCAGCGCGTACGGCTGCACCCGCAGCTCACGGCGGTCGCGGTGGACGGGACGACGGGCGAGTTCGACTCGATGCGGACGATCGCGCCGCCGGCCGGGCGCGGCTGGGAGTACCTGACGGGCACCGGCTGGGACTGGGACGCGGAGCTGGAGCAGATCCCGGAGCTGCTGGCCGAGAAGATGCGGGCGCCGAGCGTGGAGGCGGGGACGTACGACCTGGTCGTCGACCCGTCGAACCTGTGGCTGACGATCCACGAGTCGATCGGGCACGCGACGGAGCTGGACCGGGCGCTGGGTTACGAGGCGGCGTACGCGGGGACGTCGTTCGCCACCTTCGACCAGCTCGGCAAACTGGTGTACGGCTCGCCGATCATGAACGTGACCGGTGACCGGACGGCCGAGCACGGGCTGGCCACGATCGGGTACGACGACGAGGGCGTCGAGGCGCAGAGCTGGGACCTGGTCAAGGACGGCATGCTGGTCGGCTACCAGCTCGACCGGCGGATCGCGAAGCTGACGGGCCTGGGCCGGTCCAACGGCTGCGCGTACGCGGACTCGCCGGGGCACGTGCCGGTGCAGCGCATGGCGAACGTGTCGTTGCAGCCGGACCCGGGCGGACTGTCGACGGAGGACCTGATCGGCGGGGTGGAGCGCGGCATCTACGTGGTCGGCGACCGGTCGTGGTCGATCGACATGCAGCGGTACAACTTCCAGTTCACCGGTCAGCGGTTCTTCCGGATCGAGAACGGGCGGCTCGCCGGTCAGCTCCGCGACGTCGCGTACCAGGCGACGACGACGGACTTCTGGGGCTCCATGGAGAAGGTCGGCGGCCCGCAGACATACGTCCTGGGCGGCGCCTTCAACTGCGGCAAGGCCCAGCCGGGCCAGGTCGCGGCGGTCTCGCACGGCTGCCCCTCGGCCCTGTTCCGGGGCGTGAACATCCTTAACACCGCGCAGGAGGGTGGCCGATGAGCCCCGTAGCTAAGCCGTACGAGATCGTCGAGCGGGCCCTTGAGCTGTCCCGCGCGGACGGGTGCGTCGTCATCGCGGACGAGGAGTCGTCCGCCAACCTGCGCTGGGCCGGGAACGCCCTCACGACCAACGGCGTGACCCGGGGCCGGACCCTGACCGTGATCGCCACCGTCGACGGGGCGGAGGGCACCGCGTCCGGCGTGGTGTCCCGGTCGGCGGTCACCGCCGAGGAGCTGGAGCCGCTCGTACGGGCGGCCGAGGCCGCCGCACGGGGCGCCGGACCGGCCGAGGACGCCCAGCCGCTGGTGACCGGGGGCGAGGCGTCGCCCGACTTCACGGACGCGCCCGCCGAGACCTCGTCGGCGGTGTTCGCGGACTTCGCGCCCGCGCTGGGCGAGGCGTTCGCCCGGGCCCGTGCGGGCGGCCGGGAGCTGTACGGGTTCGCCAACCACGAGCTGACGTCCACGTACCTGGGCACGTCGACGGGGCTGCGGCTGCGGCACGACCAGCCGTCCGGGACGCTGGAGCTGAACGCCAAGTCGCCGGACCGGACGCGCTCGGCGTGGACCGGCCGCTCGACGCGGGACTTCAAGGACGTCGACCCGACCGCGCTGGACGCGGAGCTGGCGCAGCGCCTGGGCTGGGCGGAGCGCAAGATCGAGCTGCCCGCCGGGCGGTACGAGACGCTGCTGCCGCCCACGGCCGTGGCGGACCTGCTGATCTACCAGCTCTGGTCGTCGGCCGCCCGGGACGCGGCGGAGGGCCGCACCGTCTTCTCCAAGCCGGGCGGCGGCACCCGGATCGGCGAGACGCTGTCCCCGCTGCCGCTCACCTTGCGCAGCGACCCGAACGAGCCGGGCCTGGAGTCGGCGCCCTTCGTGATCGCGCACTCGTCGGGCGACGACTCGTCGGTGTTCGACAACGGGCTCCCGCTGGCGCCGACCGACTGGGTGCGTGAGGGCCGGCTGGAGCGCCTGATCACCACGCGGCACAGCGCCGGGCTCACTCGGTTGCCCGTGACGCCCGGGATCGGCAACCTGGTCCTGGACGGCGGTGGCGAGCGGTCGCTGGAGGACATGGTCGCCGCCACGGAGCGCGGGCTGCTGCTGACGTGCCTGTGGTACATCCGCGAGGTCGACCCGGCGACGCTGCTGCTGACCGGGCTGACCAGGGACGGTGTGTACCTGGTCGAGAACGGCGAGGTCGTCGGCGAGGTGAACAACTTCCGGTTCAACGAGTCGCCGGTGGACCTGCTGTCGCGGGCCACGGAGGCGGGCCGGACGGAACGGACGCTGCCGCGCGAGTGGAGCGACTACTTCACCCGGGCCGCCATGCCGCCGCTGCGGGTGCCGGATTTCAACATGAGTTCGGTCAGCCAGGGCGTGTGACCCCCATAGACTGGCGTTCACGTCGCTGTTCGCATCGCCGCACCGTTGCACAGCGCATCAATGGAATCGTTCAAGGAGACACGACACCGTGACGGACATCGTCGACGAGCTGAAGTGGCGCGGGCTGTTCGCCCAGTCCACCGACGAGGACGCTCTGCGCAAGGCTCTCGCGGACGGTCCGATCACGTTCTATTGCGGCTTCGACCCGACCGCGGCCAGCCTGCACGTCGGGCACCTGGTGCAGGTGCTCACCGTCCGCCGGCTCCAGCAGGCCGGGCACCGGCCGCTGGCGCTGGTGGGCGGGGCGACGGGTCAGATCGGTGACCCGCGCCCGACCGCGGAGCGCACCCTGAACGACCCGGAGACCGTCGCGCAGTGGGTGACGCGGCTGCGCTCGCAGATCGAGCCGTTCCTGTCCTTCGAGGGCGAGAACGCCGCGGTCATGGTCAACAACCTGGACTGGACCGCGGGCATGACCGCGATCGAGTTCCTGCGGGACATCGGCAAGCACTTCCGGGTCAACAAGATGCTCACCAAGGACTCGGTCGCCCGGCGGCTGGAGTCCCAGGAGGGCATCAGCTACACCGAGTTCAGCTACCAACTGCTCCAGGGCATGGACTTCCTGGAGCTGTACCGGCGCTACGGCTGTGTGCTCCAGCAGGGCGGCAGCGACCAGTGGGGCAACCTCACGGCGGGCCTGGACCTGATCCACAAGCTGGAGCCGCACGCCCATGTGCACGCGCTGGCCACCCCGCTGATGACCAAGTCGGACGGCACCAAGTTCGGCAAGACCGAGGGCGGGGCGGTCTGGCTGGACCCGGAGATGACCACGCCGTACGCGTTCTACCAGTTCTGGCTGAACGTGGACGACCGGGACATCTCGACGTACATGCGCATCCTCAGCTTCAAGAGCCGTGAGGAGCTGGAGGAGCTGGAGAAGGTCACCGAGGAGCGCCCGCAGGCCCGCACGGCCCAGCGCGCGCTGGCGGAGGAGCTGACGACGCTGGTGCACGGCGCCGAGCAGTGCGCCGCGGTGATCGCCGCCTCGAAGGCGCTGTTCGGGCAGGGCGAGCTGGCGGAGCTGGACGAGGCGACGCTGGCCGCCGCCCTCGCGGAGCTGCCGCACGCCCGGGTCTCCGAGCCCGGCCCGGTGGCGGACCTCTTCGCGGAGGTCGGCCTGGCGCCGAGCAAGTCGGCGGCGCGCCGCACGATCAAGGAGGGCGGCGCGTACGTGAACAACGCCAAGGTCACCGCCGAGGACGCCGTGGTGTCCACCGACGAGCTGCTGCACGGGCGCTGGCTGGTGCTGCGGCGCGGCAAGAAGAACCTGGCGGCGATCGAGGTCGCCGCGGGCTGACGGGCCCGCCGGACGCGACGAGGCGGCGTCCCGGGTGTGTGGAGCACCCGGGACGCCGCCTCTCGTCGTGTACGCCGGCTCGTGGCGTACACGACGAGAGGCACGCGGCCCGTCGTGGGCGCGGCCGGTCGTGTGCGCCGGCCCGTCGTGTGCGCCGCCCCGTCGTGGGCGCCGGCTCGTGGCGTACGCGGCCGGTCGTGTGCGCCGCCCCGTCGAGGGCGCCGGCTCGTGGCGTACGTCGCCGCCGACGTCGGGCCCGACGTCAGGCGCGTTGTCTGTTGCCGCGCATCGACATGTAGAGCATGTCGCCGAGGCCGACGATGACGACCGCCGCCACGACCTGGAGGGCGTGCCGGCCCCAGTCGATGCCGGGGGTCGCCTCGATGCCGAAGGCCCGGGCGAGGGCGTTACCGACGATGCCGCCGATGATGCCGAAGATGGTGGCCAGCCACAGCGGACTGTGCTGCTTGCCCGGCAGGATCGCCTTGGCCAGCAGGCCCAGCACGAATCCGACGATAATCGCCCACAACCAGCCCATGGCTGCCTCCTCGGTACGGATTGACGTGAGCAGTCCCGACAAGTCTCGGTCCACTCGGCGTACGGCGCATGTCGGACGGCTCCGTACGTGCGACGGCCCGGCGCGACCGCGCAGGTGAGGGGTACCCGGTCTCGTACGCGGCGGAGGGCGGGCGTACCGTGGAAGCAGGCCGGTCCGGGGAGCGATCCGGCGCTGACGTCGGGTGGTGGAATGTGATGCGGAAGCATGGGAGCGACGAGGTCTTCCGGATCACCGGGGCCCGTCAGGGGCTCGCGGACGACGTGCGGGCCCGGCAGCGGCGCTATGTCATCTCGATGTCGGTACGGACGGTCGCGGTGATCGCGGCCGCGTCGCTGTGGAACGTGGAACGGCACGTGGCGATCGTGGCCCTGGTCCTGGGCGCGGTACTGCCGTACATCGCGGTGGTGATCGCCAACGCGGGCCGGGAGACGGCGCCTTCGCCGCCGCAGACGTTCGTGGCGACGCCGGTGATCGAGCGTCCCATGCTGACGCCGGGGCGTCCGGCGGAGGAACCCGGGGCGCGGGCGCACGCGGAACCCGCCGCGGAACCGGCTGCGGAATCGGTGGCGGACGACCGCCGGGACGACCGAACCCCCCGGCAGGAACGCCAGTACGAGCAGAGCTGAGCCGTCACCGGTCTGCAAAGCTCAAGAAAAGCTCAGATCAATCATGTGGTTTCAGTGCACTCCACCCCGGTCCCCGTGACATACTTCGTAGGCGCTCCGCATCCCCCGTCGGAGCGACGGACCGACGCCGGGCAGCTCCCCCCGTGGCTGCCCGGCGTCGCCTTTGTGTCGGGCTAGTTCGGGCTTTTCTTTGGACGTGTTGTGAGCGACGAGACCACCACCCCGATCTGTTCCGCCAAGGGCTGCCGCACCGCGGCGGTGTGGGTGCTGGCGTGGAACAACCCGAAGCTGCACACGCCGGAGCGCCGCAAGACCTGGCTGGCCTGTGACGACCACCGCGAGCACCTCTCCCAATTCCTGGGCGTGCGGGGCTTCCTGAAGGACGTGGTCACGCTCGCCGAGTGGGAGTCCCGCTCGTCCGAGGGGTGACCGGCCGGGCCAACCGCCGGGCCGGACCTAGCGCCGGGCCGGGCCGGGTCAGCCGCCGATCGCCGACATCGGGCGGTCGGGCTGGAGGAAGCTCGGGTCGTCGAGTCCGGAGCCGGCCTTCTTCCCCCACATCGCGAGCCGCCATATGCGGGCGATCTCCTCGTCCGGCGCGTCCGAGCGCAGCGCTGCCCTGAGGTCCGTCTCCTCCTGGGCGAACAGGCACGTGCGCACCTGGCCGTCGGCCGTGAGCCTGGTCCGGTCGCAGGCGCGGCAGAAGGGCCGGGTGACGGAGGCGATGACGCCCACCCGGTGCGGTCCGCCGTCGACGATCCAGCGCTCGGCGGGCGCGGAGCCGCGGGCCTCGTCGGGCTCGGGGTCGAGCGTGAACCGCGTACGCAGCGACTCCAGGATGTCACCGGCGGTGATCATTCCGTCACGCTTCCAGCCGTGCTGGGCGTCCAGCGGCATCTGCTCGATGAAGCGCAGCTCGTAGTCGTTCTCGACGGCCCAGGCCAGCAGGTCGGGCGCCTCGTCGTCGTTGAGCCCCGGCATCAGGACGGAATTGACCTTGACGGGGGTGAGCCCGGCGTCGCGGGCGGCCTGAAGGCCCTCCAGGACGTCCTTGTGGCGGTCGCGGCGCGTCAGGGTCTTGAAGACGTCGGGGCGCAGGGTGTCGAGCGAGACATTGACCCGGTCCAGACCGGCGGCCTTGAGGGCGGTCGCGGTGCGCTTGAGGCCGATGCCGTTGGTGGTCAGCGACATCTTGGGGCGGGGCTCCAGGGCGGCGCAGCGCTCGACGATCCCCACCAGCCCGGGGCGCAGGAGCGGCTCACCGCCGGTGAAGCGGACCTCGGTGACGCCGAGCGTCGTGACGGCGATGTCTATCAGGCGGACGATCTCGTCGTCCGTGAGCAGATCGGGCTTGGCCAGCCACTGGAGGCCCTCTTCGGGCATGCAGTACGTGCACCGCAGGTTGCAGCGGTCGGTGAGCGAGACGCGCAGGTCAGTGGCCACGCGGCCGTAGGTGTCGATGAGCACTGTGGGCGCCTCCCCCGGTTATCAGGTTCCGTCTACCAAGGAGCCTACGTGAGACCTCTGACAACAACACGGGCCATTGTCCACAGCAGCGGAGCGGCCGCGTCGTAGGGATCTACGACGATCCCCACGGCGCGGCCGCGTACGGTGGCACAGGGTGTGCGGGTCAGTGCGCTGCGACACCGGTGAGGGACTTGACCTCCAGTTCCGCGTACTTGCCCTTGTCCGGCTCCTCCTTCGACAGCAGGGAGCCGAGCCAGCCGAGCAGGAAGCCCAGCGGGATGGAGATCAGGCCGGGGTTCTCCAGCGGGAACCAGGCGAAGTCGGCCTCCGGGAACATCGAGCTGGGCTTGCCGGAGACGACCGGCGAGAACAGCACGAGCGCCACGGAGGCGGTCAGGCCGCCGTAGATGGACCACAGGGCGCCCTGGGTGGTGAACCGCTTCCAGAACAGGCTGTAGAGGATCGTCGGCAGGTTGGCGGAGGCCGCCACCGCGAAGGCCAGGGCGACCAGGCCGGCGACGTTGAGGTCGCGGGCCAGCGCGCCGAGGGCGATGGAGACGATGCCGATGAAGACGGTGGCCCAGCGGGCGGCGCGCACCTCCTCCTTCTCGGTGGCCTTCCCCTTGCGGATGACGTTGGCGTAGATGTCGTGCGCGAAGGACGACGACGAGGCGAGGGTGAGGCCGGCGACGACGGCGAGGATGGTGGCGAAGGCGACCGCGGAGATCACGGCGAGCAGGATCGCGCCGCCCGCGGAGTCGCCACCGCCGCCGATCTCCAGGGCGGCCAGCGGGGCCGCCGTGTTGCCCGCCTTGTTGGAGGCGATGATGTCGCCGGGCTTGAGCAGGGCGGCGGCACCGAAGCCGAGCACGATGGTCATCAGGTAGAAGGCGCCGATGATGCCGATGGCCCAGTTGACCGACTTACGGGCGGCCTTGGCCGTGGGCACCGTGTAGAAGCGGATCAGGATGTGCGGCAGGCCGGCGGTGCCAAGCACCAGCGCGATGCCGAGCGAGATGAAGTCCAGCTTCGAGGTCCCGGTGGCGCCGTACTTGAGGCCCGGTTCGAGGAAGGCCCCGCCCTTGCCGCTGTTGGAGGCGGCGGTGCCGAGCAGGTCGGAGAGGTTGAAGTTGAACTTCAGCAGGATCAAGAAGGTGATGAGCAGGGTGCCCGCGATGAGCAGGACGGCCTTGACCATCTGCACCCAGGTGGTGCCCTTCATGCCGCCGATGGTCACGTACACGATCATCAGGATGCCGACGAGGGCGACGATCGCGATCTTGCCGCCGTCGGAGGTGATGCCGAGCAGCAGCGAGACGAGGACGCCCGCGCCCGCCATCTGGGCGAGCAGGTAGAAGATCGAGACGACGATGGTGGAGGTGCCGGCGGCGGTGCGCACGGGACGCTGGCGCATCCGGTAGGCGAGGACGTCGCCCATGGTGTACCGGCCGGAGTTGCGCAGCGGCTCGGCGACCAGGAGCAGGGCGACCAGCCAGGCGACCAGGAATCCGATGGAGTAGAGGAACCCGTCATAACCGAAGAGGGCGATGGCGCCCGCGATGCCGAGGAACGACGCGGCGGACATGTAGTCGCCGGAGATGGCGAGGCCGTTCTGGAAGCCGGTGAACTGGCGGCCGCCGGCGTAGAAGTCGGAGGCGTTCTTGGTCTGGCGGCCGGCCCAGACGGTGATGAAGAGGGTCGCGACGACGAAGGCCGCGAAGAGGGTGATGATCAGCGGCCGGTGCTCCGAGGCGTCGGACGCGGCCGCCAGCAGGACGGTACCGGTGGTGGTGTTCATGCGTCGGCCTCCATGCGTGACTTGATGGCCTCCGCCTTGGGGTCGAGCTTCTCCGCGGCGTGCCGGGAGTAGAACCAGGCGATGAGGAAGGTGGTCAGGAACTGGCCGAGGCCGAGGACCAGTGCCACGTTGATGTTGCCGAACACCTTGGTGCCCATGAAGCCGCCCGCGTAGTTGGACAGCAGGACGTACAGCAGGTACCAGGCGATGAAGGCGATGGTCAGGGGGAAGGCGAAGGAGCGGTACGTGCGGCGCAGTTCGCTGAATTCCGCACTCTCCTGCACCTCGACGAACGACTCCGTCGTGGGCTGGGCGGGACTGGTGTCCGTACCGCCCTCGGGCGGCGGTGCATCGGTAACCACGGAAACTCCTCGCGACGCGGGTGCGCTGGGCATGGACAAGGACCTCAGGGTCGGGGGCTGGTTCTTCGCTCGTACTCCTCCCCTGTCAACGGCACGGAAGCCACGGCGACGCGGTTCACCTGCGGCGTTTTCTTCCTCCAATCTCCCTTCCAGTCATTCGATCCCTCCAAGTCATTGATGGGCCGGGATGATCGGCGATAGCTTCGCTCGTCATGTACCCGCCCATGCGCACCCGGTGTGTGGGCGGACGTTCACGGATGATGTGGAGAACCCATGGCTCATCTGGGATCCGGACGCGGCCGCATACTCGCGCTGCCCGCCGGTCTGGCCCTCACGGCCTCGCTCGGTCTGCTGCCGGTCGGCGCGGCCTCGGCGGCCCCGCTGGAGGGGGCCCCGGCCGCGGCCCCTGCCGTCGCGACGAACGGCCCGAAGCTTTCGTACGTCGTGAATGTGACGGGTGGTCACTCCACCGTGAAGGCGGTGAAGAAGGCGATATCCGAGGCCGGTGGCACCGTGGTGATCGCGTATGACCAGATCGGTGTCATCGTCGTCCACTCGCAGAACCCCGACTTCGCCAAGACCATCCGCGAGGTGCGGGGCGTGAAGTCGGCGGGCGCCACGAGGACCACGCCGCTGGCCGCCCAGTCCACCACCGACATCGGGGCCGAGCAGCCCCTGTCCGCCAAGGAGGCGCGGGCGGCCGCCGACCGGGCGACCGACGACCAGGACCCGTTCGAGCCCCTCCAGTGGGACCTGCCTGCCATCAAGGCCGACAAGGCCCACCAGAAGTCCCTGGGCAGCAAGAAGGTCACCGTCGCCGTGCTGGACACCGGTGTCGACGACACCCACCCGGACCTGGCGCCCAACTTCGACCGCGCCGCCTCCGCGAACTGCGTGACCGGCGCGCCCGACACCACCGAGGGCTCCTGGCGCCCGGGCCCCACGGAGAGCGACCACGGCACGCACGTGGCCGGCACGATCGCCGCCGCGAAGAACGGCGTCGGCATCACCGGTGTCGCCCCGGGCGTGAAGGTCTCCGGCATCAAGGTGTCCAACCCCGACGGCTTCTTCTACACCGAGTCGGTGGTCTGCGGCTTCATCTGGGCCGCCGAGCACGGCGTCGAGGTGACGAACAACAGCTACTACGTCGACCCGTGGCTGTACACGTGCAAGAACGACGCCGACCAGGGCGCCCTGGTGGAGGCGTTGCAGCGGGCCACCCGGTACGCGGAGCGCAAGGGCGCGGTCAATGTCGCCGCGGCGGGCAACTCCCGTACGGACCTGGCGTCGGACGAGGTGGTCGACAAGACCAGCCCGAACGACACCACGCCGGTCGAGCGGGTCGTCGACCCGAGCGAGTGCCCGGACGTCCCGACCATGCTCGACGGTGTGGTCACCGTCTCCGCGACGGGCGCGAAGGGCCTGAAGGCCTCGTACTCGAACTACGGCGACGGGGTGGTGGACATCGCCGCCCCGGGCGGTGACCGGACGGCGTACCAGCCGCCGGAGGCGCCGGCCACCAGCGGGCTGATCCTGTCGACGCTGCCGGGCGGCAAGTACGGCTACAAGGGCGGTACGTCGATGGCGTCGCCGCACGTGGCCGGTGTGGCCGCGCTGATCAAGTCGACGCGCCCGTACGCCTCGCCCGCCGAGGTGAAGGCGCTGCTGTACACGCAGGCCGACGACATGGCGTGCACCAACCCCTACGACATCGACGGCGACGGCAAGGTCGACGCGGTGTGCGAGGGCGGCAAGCGCGACAACGGCTTCTACGGGACGGGCATGACCGACGCCCTGGACGCGGTGCGCTGGTAGCGGCACAGGTTGCTCACTGAGCCCCGGGCGCGGTGTGGGGTGCCGCGCGCGGGGCTCTGCCGTGTAATGCGGGCGCCGGGGTTCCCGTATATGGCACTGAGTGCCATAGTTCCGGTATGGACACTGAACTTCCTGCGGGAATGTCCCGAGCTTGGGCGGCACTCGGTGCCGACCCGGCGCTCTTGGAGCGGGTCTCCTACGGCGGCCCCTCGGACGGCCTGCCCGCGCGGGTGCCCGTGATGGAGCTGGCCCGCGCGACCGTCGCGGTGTGCGCGCTCGCGGCCGCCGAGCTCACCGCCGTACGCACCGGGGGCCGGGTGCCGCGCGTGCGGGTCGACGACGGGGCGGTCGCCACCGCGTTCCTCAGCGACCGGCTGGTCAGGGTGGACGGGCGGGCGTGGACGACGTTCGCACCGCTGTCGCGGTTCTGGCGGGCGGCCGACGGATGGGTGCGTACGCACGCCAACTACCCGCACCACCGGGCCCGGCTGCTCGCCGCGCTCGGTCTGCCGGACGACGCCGGGGCCTCAGGGCCCTCCGGGGCCTCCGCCGTCGACGCGGTCGCCGAGGCGATCGCCGGGCGCCGCGCCGTGGACGTGGAGGACACGGTGTACGCGGCGGGCGGCCTCGCCGTCGCGGTGCGCGGCACGGAGGAATGGGCGGCGCACGAGCAGGGCGCCCTGGTGGCGCGGCAGCCGCTGCTGACGCTGGAGCGGATCGGGGCGGCGGGGGCGGGGGCGGGGCCCATGCGCGCGTGGAGCCGGATTTCCGGTACGCCGCCGCTGCCCTGCGCCGGGCTTCGGGTGCTGGACCTGACGCGGGTGCTGGCCGGCCCGGTCGCCACGCGGACGCTGGCGCTGCTCGGCGCGGACGTCCTGCGGATCGACGCGCCGCACCTGCCGGAGAGCCAGGAGGCCCACAACGACACCGGCATGGGCAAGCGGTCGACGGCCCTGGACCTCGGGCGCGGCACGGACCGCCAGGTGTTCGAGGAACTGCTCGCCGGCGCCGACGTGGTGGTGACCGGCTACCGGCCGGGCGCGCTGGACCGGTTCGGGCTCTCCCCCGAGGCGCTGGCCGAGCGCCGCCCCGGCCTGGTCGTGGCCCAGCTCTCGGCGTGGGGCCGGTACGGGCCCTGGCACGAGCGGCGCGGCTTCGACAGCCTGGTCCAGGCGGCGACGGGCATCGCCCTGCTGGAGGGCTCCGATGAGGAGCCGGGCGCGCTGCCCGCGCAGGCCCTGGACCACGGCACCGGATACCTGCTGGCCGCCGCCGTGCTGCGGGCGCTGACCGAGCGGCACGGCGGGGCCGGCGGCGGGACGTGGCTCGCCCGGCTGGCCCTGACCCAGACCGCGCACTGGCTGGTGCACGACCTCGCCGAGGTCCCGGAGCGGGGCCGGGAGCGCGAGGGCGGCTACGCCCCGGACCGCTGGACGACCGAGACGGACAGCCCGATGGGCCGGCTCCGGCACGCCCTGCCCCCGGTCACCTACGACGGAGGTCCGGCGAACTGGGCGCGCCCGCCGGGCCTGTGGGGCACGGACCGCGCGGAGTGGCTCCGGGCCTGAGCCTCACACGCCCGCCGCGCCCAGCAGCGACCCGGCCCCGTACGTCACGGCCATCGCGAGCGCTCCGCCGCCCACGTTGCGCAGGATGGCCGGGCGGACCGGGGCGTCGCCGAGGCGGGCGCTGGACCAGCCGGTGAGGGTGAGGGCCGCGAGGACGGACAGGACCGTGACGGCGAGGCGGACGGACGGGGGCGGCAGGACGATGGCGAGGAGCGGGAGCAGGGCGCCGATCGTGAAGGCGAGGAAACTGGCGGCCGCCGCGTGCCACGGGTTGGTCAGTTCGTCGGGGTCGATACCCAGCTCCACGCGCGCGTGGGCGCGCAGGGCGTCGCGTTCCGAGAGTTGTTCGGCGGCCTCGCGGGCGACGTCTCGGGTCAGGCCGCGGGCTTCCAGGAGGTCGGTGAGTTCGTCGAGTTCCGCCTCCGGCCGTTCGCGCAGCTCCCGCTTCTCCTGGGCGAGGGCGGCCTTCTCGGAGTCGCGCTGGGTGGAGACGGAGACGTACTCGCCGGCCGCCATGGACATGGAGCCGGCCAGCAGGCCCGCGAGGCCCGCCGTGAGGAGCGTGGCGCGGTCGTCGGTGGCGCCGGCGACGCCGACGACGAGGCCCGCGGTGGAGACGACGCCGTCGTTGGCGCCGAGGACGGCGGCACGCAGCCAGTTGAGGCGTGTGCCGAGCGCGCCGCCGTGTTCCTCTTCATGGGGAGCGTCAGTCACCACGGGAGGGTCTCATCGTCCGGTTCACCAGACCCGTACCGACCCGCCCGGGGCGAACGCCGGGCTGGTGGCGTCCGGCGGGGACTCGGCCAGCGGTTCGGCGATCTCGGCGACCGTGGGGCCGTGGACGGCCGCGATCGGGTCGAGGAGCGCGAGGTCGAAGCCGTACACGCGGGCCGCGTTGCCGCCGGCCATGGCGGCGACCTCGTCGCGCGGCAGGCCCGCGTACGCGATGCGTAGCCCTTCGCGGGAGTACGGGGCCGTGCCCTCGTCGTGCGGGTAGTCGCTGCCCCACATGATCTTGTCGAGGCCGATCCGGTGCCGCAGCGGCACCTCGTGCGGGCGCATGAAGCTCGCGCCGACGAAGCAGTTGTCCCGCCACACCTCGCTCGGCCCCTTGCCCATGGCGGCCGCCAGCCCGGCGCCGAACTTGGACTCGGCCGAGGAGGAGGCCGCGACCAGGCGGGCGTGGTAGTAGTCCAGCATCTCCAGGACGCCGGGGATCCAGCCGGAACCCTGTTCGGTGAGGACGAGCCTCAGCCCCGGGTGGCGCCTGAACGCCCCGCCGAAGACCAGGTGCCACAGGGCGCGGTGCGAGAACCAGGTCGTCTCCACCATGAAGACCGCCCGCGCGGCCGGTTCGTCGCCGAGCGGCGGGGACGCCGAGCCGCCGTGGTGGTTGACGGGCACGTCGAGCTCCTCGCACACGGCCCAGACCGGGTCGTACGCCCGCGAGTACAGCTCGGGGACGCCCGAGCCCGGCGGGGCGCCCGGGAGCAGGATGCCGCCGGTCAGGCCCGCCTCCTTGGTGCGGCGCACCTCGCGGGCCGCCTCCTCCGGGTCGTTCAGCAGGATCTGGGCGACGCCCGCCCGCCGCCCGGGGGCCAGCGAGCAGAAGTCGGCGAGCCACCGGTTGTGGGCGCGCAGGCCCGCCCAGCGCTGCTCGTACTCCTCGCGGGTCGGCGCGGGCGCCATCAGGGACGCGGACGGGAAGAAGGGCGGGATGGTGTTGGGGAAGACGACCTCGGCGACGATGCCGTCCGCCTCCAGTTCGGCGAGGCGCCGCTCGGAGTTCCAGTTGCGGTCGGCGGTGTCGGCGAGGAGGTCCTCGTAGGGGTTGACGTAGGTGGCCGCCCAGGCGTCGAAGTCGTCGTGGTGCTTCTTCTCCAGGTACGGCTTGTAGTCGAGGAGGTCGGCGCCGGCGTGGCAGTCGGCGGAGATGACCGTGTACCGGTCACTCATGGGCCACCCCCAGGGCCGGGAAGTCGTGGTCGGTCAGCCAGTGGCGGCCGACCTCCCGCGAGCGCGCCCAGGACGCCTCCACGGCCGCCTGGTCGTCGCTCTGGCCCAGGTCGGCCGGGGTGGGGCCGATCCGGCGGGCGAGGGGTCGGAGGGCCGCCACGTCGAAGCCGAAGACCTCCGCCGCCGCGAGGCCCAGCATGCGCCGGGTCTCGGCGACCGGGATGTCGTGGAACGTTTTCCGCAGCCACGCGCGCGTGTCGGGCCAGGTGCCCTCGGGGTGGGGGAAGTCGCTGCCCCACAGGATGTTGTCGACGCCGATCTCGTACCGCTGGGCCAGTTCCCGCCGCTTGGTGTTGGTGGCGCAGATGAAGACCTGGCGGTCGAGGTACTCGCTGGGCGGGCGCTTCAGTTCGGCGAAGGGTGAGAGCTTCTTGCCGCCGTGGGCGCCGAGGTAGAGCCGGTCCATGAACCACAGCAGGTTCGGCAGCCACCAGCAGCCCGACTCGGCGACGCCGAACCGCAGCCCGGGGTGGCGTTCGAAGACGCCCGACCAGAGCAGGAACCACAGGGGCCGGGCCGGCCACCAGGTGATCTCGCTGACGTAGATGCCGAGGTGGTCGCCGTACTCGTGGCGCGGGGCCGCGCCCGAGTGGGTGACCACGGGCATGCCGGTCTCGGCGGCGGCGGCCCACACCGGGTCGTAACGGCGGTCGTGGTAGGGCGCCTTGTCGACCCACATGGCGGGGATCATCAGCGCGCCGAGCCCGGACTCCTTGGCCCGGTGGATCTCGGCGACGACGCGGTCCACCTCGCCCGTGACGGGCAGCAGGGCCACGCCGCGGTGCCGCTCGGGGTTCTCGGAGACGAACTCGGCCAGCCAGCGGTTGTGCGCCTGGGCGCCCGCCATGCCCAGCTCGGGGTCCTGGTCGCCGGACAGGCCGAGGCCCACGCCGAAGGGGGCGGCGGTCCGGCTGTCGACGGCGTCCGCGTCGGGGAAGACGACCTCGGCGGCCACCCCGTCGCCGTCGAGCTCCTTGAGCCGCTGGGCGGGCTCCCAGCCGCCCCTGAGCCCCTCCTCGTGGTCGGTGAACCACTTGTCCGCGAACGCCTCGTTGCGTACGCCGAGGCGGGTCATCTCGGCGCGGCGGGCGTCCCGCCCGGCGAGGAAGTCGTCGAAGGCGCGGTGGAAGCGGGAGTCCAGGTAGGGCCGGTACCGCTCGGTCGGCAATCCGGCGTGGCAGTCGGAGGAGATGATCAGATACGGATCGTTCGCGTCGGTCATGGGGCACACCCCTCAGTCGAGTACGAAGCTCTCCAGGTACGCCGGGTCGGCGCGGTCGAGCATGGACCGGGCCCTCGCCCTGATCTGCCGGTCGCTGTGCTCGCTCGGCGGCAGCATCCAGAAGCGGTCCGCCCTGATGCCCTCCACCACGTGCTCGGCGACCTCCTCGACCGGTGTGAAGGCGACCTCGTGGCCGGCCTCCTTCATGGCGGCCTCCCACTGGTCGAGGCTGCGGTAGGGGGTCTTGCGGGGGCGTTGCTTGGCGTACCGGCCGGGCCGGTTGCGGTGCGACTCCCACAGGCCGGTGCGGAGCATGTGGGGGCCGGGGAAGAGCACGGACGCGCCCACGCGCGCGTGCTCCGCCTTGAGGTGGGCGTACAGGGACTCGGTCATGGTGACGACGGCCGCCTTGGTGACGGCGTACACGGAGGCGGTGGGCAGCGGGGCGATGCCGCCGTCCCCGGAGGACGTGTTGACGACATGGCCGGGCTCACCGGACGCGATCATGTGCGGGACGAAGGCCTGGATGCCGTGGAAGACGCCCCAGACGTTGACGGAGAAGGCCCACTTCCAGTCGTTGGGGTTGTGTTCCCACATCCGGCCTTCGGCGCCGGAGCCGACGCCCGCGTTGTTGCACAGCACGTGGACGGCGCCGAAGGTGTCGTACACCGCGTCGGCCAGGGACAGCACGGCCGCGCGGTCGCCGACGTCGACGGTGCGGGCGAGGACTTCCGCGCCCTCCTCGCTCAGTTGCCGGAACGCCCGCTCCAGGGCGGCCTCCTCCACGTCGGCGAGGACGACCTTCAGCCCCTCGGCGGCGAAGCGGCGGGCCATCGCGAGCCCGATGCCGCTCGCGGCGCCCGTGACGACGGCGACCTGGCCCGCCGCCAGCCTCACCGTCCGCCCCCTCGAGGCGGCGGGGCGTCGAGGACCTGCTGCGGATCGTCGTAGCGCTGGTGGATGTACGGGAGGAGGGCCTGGGCGCTGACCCGCTCCACCACCCGGCCGCGCTGGTCGGTGGTCTTCTCCCCGATCGTGATCTCGACGAGGCGGCGTACGCTCAGGTCGGCGACCGGGTCGTACATCGACTCGCGCAGCACCACGTCTCCGGTGACCCGCTCCAGCGTGCGCACCTTCTCCCGGCGTACGCAGTGCACCAGGACGGGGTCGGTGTCGAGTCCCGAGCCGTCCACGGCGGGCAGGAACTTGAAGTAGAAGTCGACTTTCTCGACCGGCTCGGCGGGCAGCGGGAGCGGGCCGTCCACGGCGCCGCGCACCTCGACGAAGGCGATGCCGTGCCGGGCCAGGACCGCCCGTACCACCGGACCGTCCCGCTCGACGGTCACCTCACCCAGCTTCTTCGGCTCCCCGAACACCTCCCGGCCTCCGGTCAGCGCCCGCTCGTGGGTCATCGGCATGACGAGCGGGTACCAGCCGTCCTGGTCGTCGTGGGTGGCGGCGACCGCCACGGACCCGGCCCCCAGGGGGTACCCGGGCAGGTCGACCTTGCTGACGGCGGCCCGCACGAGCGGGCGCGGGGCGGGCTTGAGCGGGGGCGGCAGCACGGCCGCGACCACGTCGGGGTCGGTCTCCCACACGGCGACCACGCCGGTGGACCAGATGTCGGGGAGCCGTGTGCTCGCGGCCCGGGCCGCGGCGATCTCCTGCTCGGTGCGGGCGCCGTACCGTACGCGTGCCATGGCGTACCACCCTTCGTCGGCGGGTGAGGAGCGGGTCTGTAACACTGTTACACCGCCGGCGATGAAGTGGGAACAGTCGTGCGCGTACGTACGGGGGGTCGAGCACCGATGCGGAAGCCGTCACTGACCCGCGCGGAGGTCCTGGACGCCGCCGCCCGCCTGGTGAAGCGGGACGGCCCGGCGGCCCTCACCATGCGCAAACTCGCCGCCGAGCTGGGCACGGCCGTCACATCGATCTACTGGCACGTCGGCAACCGCGAGTCGCTCCTGGACGCCCTCGCCGCCCGCACGGTGGCCGACCTGGGCGCGATCACGCCCCGGGGCACCACGCCGGCCGCGCGGATCGTCTCGGTGGCCCGCACGCTGCGCCGTGAGCTGCTGGACCGCCCGCACCTGGTGGCGATGGTCCACGAACGCGGCCTGACGGAGCGGATGTTCCTGCCCGCGCAACGCGTCCTGGTCCACGAGGTCCACGCGGCGGGCCTGCGCGGCGCCCGCGCGGCCGAGGTGGTGCGGGCGGTGCAGT
Source organism: Streptomyces sp. NPDC031064 (assembly GCF_055570965.1). Lineage (NCBI taxonomy): Bacteria > Bacillati > Actinomycetota > Actinomycetes > Kitasatosporales > Streptomycetaceae > Streptomyces > Streptomyces sp. NPDC031064. Next base: position 875,447 of record NZ_JBVIGF010000003.1, on the reverse strand, counting down.
TCCACGTCGTCGGGTACGTCCTGGTGGAGCGCAACCGCGAGCGGGCACCGGCGCAGTCGCCGGGCGAGCAGGAGCTGTGGGACGCGGAGACCGCCGAGCACGACCAGGCCCTGGCCCGCGCGCTTGCCCGCCCGGTGGACCCCGAGAGGCTGTTCACGGCCTCCGTACGGGCCCTGGTGGACGGCCTGTTGGGCGCAGGGCAGGGCAGGCCCCCGTCCCCGTGACGCCCCGGTCTCCGAGGGCTCGTCACCCTGGAGGCCGGATCGGGCAGCCCGCCGCCGGCCCCGCGCACCCGGGAGGCGTGCACCCCGGCTCCCGGAGGCCGTGCGCCCCGGCATCCGGAGGCCCGGGCGCCTTCGCGGCGGTGCGCGGGCACGATCGGGACGGGACGGCCGGGCGCCCGGCGAGCGGCGCCGGTGGCCGCGCGACGGGACGGCCGGGCGCCCGGCGAGCGGCGCCGGTGGCCGCGCGGGCCCGGCTCGTCGTTCGCGCCCCGCCGACCGGCCCAACTGCCGTGCGGCGCACCCCCTTACGGGCGCGGGGCGTCAACACGGCGTACCGGCGGGGCATGCCCGGCGGCGGCGTTGTCAGTGGCGGCCTCTATTCTCAGTGACCATGCTCGACGACCGTACGACAGCAGCACCGTGGCCGACCGCCTACCCGACACAGGGGTACGCGGTCGTCGACGTGGAGACCACCGGCCTCGCCCGCGACGACCGGATAGTGTCCGCTGCCGTCTACCGGCTGGACGCGCAGGGCGATGTGGAGGACCACTGGTACACGCTGGTCAATCCGGAGCGCGACCCCGGCCCGGTGTGGATCCACGGTCTGACGAGCGACGTGCTGGAGGGGGCGCCGCTCTTCGCGGACATCGCGGCGGAGTTCTCCGCCCGGCTCGACGGCCGGGTGCTGGTGGCGCACAACGCCATGTTCGACTGGTCGATGATCGCCCGCGAGTACGCACGGGCGGAGCGGACCGCGCCGGTGCGGCAACGGCTGTGCACCATCGCGCTCTCCAAGGAGCTGGGGCTGCCGCTGTCCAACTTCAAGCTGGAGACGCTGGCCGCGCACTTCGGCGTCGTGCAGCGGCGCGCGCACAACGCGCTGGACGACGCGCGCGTGCTGGCCGAGGCGTTCCGCCCGAGCCTGCACGCGGCGGCCGAGCGGGGCGTACGGCTGCCGCTGCTGGAGTGCCGTCCGCTCACGGAATGGGCGTCCGCGCCGCTGGGCCGCATCGGGCAGCAGGCGTCGTACCGCTCGGGCGGCTGGCGGCCGTCCCGCAAGCGGCCGGCCTGCCCGTACCCGAACCCCGGGCGGTACGAAGCGGACAAACCACTCAAGCAGGGCATGCGGGTGGCGTTTTCGGGCGATACGTCCATCGACCGCGAGCTGCTGGAGGACCGCGCCGTCGAGGCGGGCCTCCATGTGGCGACGAGCGTCTCGCGACTGACCAGCCTGCTCGTCACCAACGACCCGGACGCCGCCACCTCCAAGACCGTCAAGGCCAAGTCCTTCGGCACGCCGATCGTCGACGAGGCGGCGTTCACCCAGTTGCTGCGTGACGTGGCCCCGGCAGGCGACCAGGCAGACGGGTGACCGCCGGGCGTTTCGCCGCCCCCTGCGGGGCGCCGGACCGCACCCTGTGGCGCATGGCACGTTGTGAGGTCTGCGGAAACGATTACGGCATGTCCTTCGAGGTGCACGCGCAAGGCGCCGTGCACGTCTTCGACTGCTTCGCCTGCGCCATTCACCGCATGGCGCCCATCTGCGAGCACTGCCGGGTCCAGATCATCGGTCAGGGCGTCGAGGCCGATGGCCAGTGGTTCTGCGGGGCGCACTGCGCCCGCGCGGAGAAGGGCCAGGTGGGCATCGTCGACAAAGTGTGACAAGGGCCGGGACGGGAGCCGGAAGGGACCCCCCATCGGGGTCCCAAACCGGAACAGGTACGGTCGAAGCCGTGTACCGCTTCCTGTTGTCCCGGCAGTGGGTGATCCTCACCCTCATCGCCCTCGTCCTCATCCCCGTGATGATCGAGCTGGGCTTCTGGCAGTTCCACCGGCATGAGCACCGGGTCGCGCAGAACCGACTGATCGAGGACAACCTGAAGGCCAAGCCCGTCCCCGTGACGGAGCTCACCTCCCCCGGCCACACCGTCCCCCGCTCCGACTACTGGCGCCGCGTCACCGCCACCGGCACCTTCGACACGGCCCACGAGGTCGTCGTACGCCGCCGGACCAACGCCGACGACAAGGTCGGTGTCCTCGTCCTGACCCCCCTGGTCCTCACCGACGGCCGTACCGTCCTGGTCAACCGGGGCTGGGTACCGGCCGCCGCCGACCAGATGTCCTTCCCCGACGTGCCGCCCGCGCCGAAGGGCACGGTGACCGTCACCGGCCGGCTCAAGGCCGACGAGACGACCGGCGCCAGCGGCATCAAGGACCTCAGCGGCCTGCCGCCCCGCCAGGTGATGCTGATCAACAGCGAGCAGCAGGCCGAGCGCCTCGGCCGCGAGGTCCTCGGCGGCTACCTGGAGCAGACCGAGCCGCGGCCCGCCGGGGACACCCCCGAGCTGATCCCCGATCCGGACCACGACTCCATCGGCGCCCACATGGCGTACGCCGTGCAGTGGTGGCTGTTCGCCGCCGGTGTGCCGGTCGGCTGGGTGGTGCTGGTACGCCGCGAGAAGCGCGACCGCGCGTCGGCGGCCGCCGGCGCGGCGGCCGCCGGTGGAACGCCCGGCGAGGCGGAACCGGCCGCGAACCCCGCCGCGTAGAGCGCCCTACGGCCACCCGCGGCGCACGCCGTACGCTCTTGCTTAGCCGTCCGTCGCCGCGGGAACACGCCAGAGCGTGACACAACGCATCGAGGACTACGCGCTCATCGGCGATCTCCAGACCGCTGCCCTGGTGGGCAGGGACGGTTCGATCGACTGGCTGTGCCTGCCGAGGTTCGACTCGGCGGCCTGTTTCGCCGCGCTGCTCGGTGACGAGGACAACGGCCACTGGCGGCTCGCCCCCAAGGACGCGCGGCGCTGCACCCGGCGCCGTTACGTCGGCGACTCGCTCGTCCTGGAGTCCGTCTGGGAGACCCGCACCGGCACGGTCAAGGTGCTGGACTTCATGCCGCAGCGCGACGAGGCCCCCGATGTCGTACGCATCGTGGAGGGTGTCACCGGCACGGTCGAGATGGCGGCGGTGCTGCGGCTCCGCTTCGACCACGGCCACATCGTGCCGTGGGTGCGCCGGACGGACGGCCACCGGGTGGCGATCGCGGGCCCCGACTCCATATGGCTGCGCAGCGAGCCGGAGGTGAAGACGTGGGGTCAGCAGTTCAGCACCCGCTCGTCGTTCACGGTCGGCGCGGGCGAGAAGGTGGCGTTCGTGCTGACCTGGCACCCCTCGCACCGGCCCCGGCCCCCGCTGATCGACCCCCACGAGGCACTGGAGCACACGCTGGAGGACTGGAAGTCGTGGGCGGCGCAGTGCAGCTACGAAGGGCCGTACCGCGAGGCCGTGCTGCGGTCGCTGATCACCCTCAAGGCGCTGACGTACGCCCCGACGGGCGGTATCGTCGCCGCGCCCACGACGTCGCTGCCCGAGGACATCGGCGGCGTACGCAACTGGGACTACCGCTACTGCTGGCTGCGGGACTCGACGCTCACGCTCGGCGCGCTGCTGTCGGCCGGGTACCTGGACGAGGCGGCGGCGTGGCGGGACTGGCTGCTGCGGGCGGTGGCCGGTGACCCGGCGGACCTCCAGATCATGTACGGGCTCGCGGGCGAGCGCCGGCTGCCGGAGACGGAGCTGCCGTGGCTGCGCGGGTACGCCGGGTCGGCGCCGGTGCGCATCGGCAACGCCGCCGTGCGGCAGTTGCAGCTCGATGTGTACGGGGAGGTCATCGACTCCCTGTACCTGGCGCGCGAGGCGGGGCTGGCCGCGCAGTCGCACGCGTGGAACCTCCAGCTCAGCCTGCTGGGGTTCCTGGAGTCGACGTGGCGGCAGCCCGACGAGGGGCTGTGGGAAGTGCGCGGGCCGCGCCGCCACTTCACGCACTCCAAGGTGATGGCGTGGGTCGCCGCCGACCGCGCGGTGCGCACGCTGGAGGAGGACCCGTCGCTGCGCGGCGACGCGAACCGGTGGCGGGCGATGCGCGACGAGGTGCACCAGGAGGTGTGCGAGAGGGCGTACGACCCGGAGCGGAACACCTTCACGCAGTCGTACGGCTCGCGGGAACTGGACGCGGCGACGCTGCTGATCCCCCGGGTGGGGTTCCTGCCGCCGGACGATCCGCGGGTGATCGGGACGGTGGACGCGGTGCGCGCGGAGCTGAGCCACGAGGGGCTCATCCGGCGGTACAGCACCGAGGGCGTGCCGGTCGACGGGCTGCCGGGCGACGAAGGGACGTTCCTGGTCTGCTCGTTCTGGATGGCGGACGCGCTGCGCATGACGGGCCGGACGAAGGAGGCGCGGGAGCTGTTCGAGCGGTTGCTGTCGCTCCGCAACGACGTGGGGCTGCTGGCCGAGGAGTACGACGCGGCGGCGCGGCGGCAGCTCGGCAACTTCCCGCAGGCGTTCAGCCACATCGGCCTCGTGGGGACGGCCCTCGCGCTGGCGCGGGAGGAGGCCGACGCAGCAGGATAGGGCCATGGATCTTGGACTGAAGGACCGTGTGTACGTCGTGACCGGCGCGTCCCGGGGACTGGGCAACGCCTCGGCGCGGGCCCTGGTGGCGGACGGCGCGAAGGTCGTCGTCTCCTCGCGCGACGAGAAGGCGGTGGCCGAGGCCGCGGCCGAGCTGGGCGCCGGTGCGGTGGGCGTCGCGGCGGACAACGCCGACCCGGCGGCCGCCGACCGGCTGATCGGCGCCGCCCGGTCCCACTTCGGGCGCTTCGACGGCATCCTCATCAGCGTGGGCGGCCCGGCTCCGGGCTGGGCGGCGGACAACACGGACGAGCAGTGGCAGGCGGCGTTCGACGCGGTGTTCCTGGGCGCGGTACGGATGGCCCGGGCGGCGGCGACCGCGCTGCCGGAGGGCGGGGTGATCGGGTTCGTCCTGTCCGGTTCGGTGCACGAGCCGATCCCGGGGCTCACCATCTCCAACGGCCTGCGCCCGGGCCTCGCGGGGTTCGCCAAGTCGCTCGCCAACGACCTGGGCCCGAGCGGCATCCGCGTGATCGGCCTGCTCCCCGGCCGCATCGACACGGACCGCGTCCGCGAGCTCGACGCCCTGTCCGGCGACGCCTCCGCGGCCCGCGCGGCCTCCGAGTCCCGCATCCCGCTCCGCCGCTACGGCACCCCGGAAGAGTTCGGCAAGACCGCGGCGTTCCTCCTCTCCCCGGCGGCCTCCTACCTCACGGGCGTCATGCTCCCCATCGACGGCGGCGCCCGCCGCGGCTTCTGACGGGGAAGGGGCTCCTCTGGACGGGGTTTCTGGGCGCGGGCGGGGGCTGCCGGGCGGGACGAGGGGCTGCCCTCCGGGACGGCGTGCCCCGGACCGGCCGCGTTTTTCGGCGCGCTGTCAGGTGACCCGGCGGGCCGGGTGTCTGGCGGCGCGGAGGTGGGCCTCGGTGGGGAGGCGCGGGAGGCCCGCCGAGTCGCGGGCGTGGCGAAGTGCGCCGTCGCGGAGGCGGGCGAGGGTGTCGGCCGGTGAGGCGTGGGGCTCCAGTAGCAGCGAGACGCGCGCCGAGGGGGCGGTGCGGCGGCCGGTCAGGCGGACGCGGGCGCCCGCCACGCCGTCCAGCGCCTCGGCCTCGGACTCGGCGGCGTCCTCCAGCGCACGGCCGCGCAGCACGGCGCTCTCCCCGTCCCGGCTGTCGACCAGCACCTCCGCCAGCCGGGGCCGCCGCAACTGCGCCAGCAGCCACCACAGCGCCAGGAGGAGCACCACCGCCAGGACCGCGATGACGGCCGCCCACGCCCACGCCCGCCGGGTCGACGCGGCGAGCAGCACGGCGTCCGGGCCCCGCCACGGCCACCACGACGGCACGCCCAGGTCCAGGCCGGCCGCGAGCACCCCGCCGCCCGCGCACACCAGCACGGCCCCGGCGAGGCCCAGCAGCACTCGGTTGACGGTCCGCAGCACGTCCGCTCACCCCTTCCGCGCCGGGCGCGCGACGTGCACGGACACGTCCGGCGGCCGTGCCAGGCCCAGTTCCTCGACCGCGGCCCGCAGGGCGGCGTCCAGGTCGGCGCGTACGTCGTCGAGGTCGCGGAAGTGGGACACGGCCCGCACCACCGCCCTGTGACGCCGCGCCCGGACCCGTACCGACCGCACGCCCGCCACCGCCGTCGCCCGGTCGCGCAGCACGATCTCGACCGCCTCCCGGCCCAGCCCGGCGCGCAGCGGGCCGTCGCCGCGCCGCATCGGCAGGACGGCGCGCAGCCCGGGCGTGCAGGCGAGCACCAGCAGCCACACGCCCAGCCCGATCGCGGCCACCGCTCCGGCGAGCACCGCCACGTTGTCGAGCGGCCGGGTGGCCAGGTCGTCGGCGAGGACGCGGCGCCAGCGCATGCCGGGCCGTCCTGCGCGTACCGCGGCGACGTCGTAGAGCAGCAGGCCCACGCCGGCCAGCACGAGGAGCGCGAGCAGCGCGGCCGGGACGCGCCGCACGGACCAGAAGCGGTGTGCGGCGCCACCCGGCGTGCCCTCCAGCACGGGCACGGGCTCGTCGGCCGCCGGTTCGGCGGGCACGGTCGTGCTCATCGGACCCTCCCGCGGCCCTTGTCGCGCGTGTACGCGGAGTGCAGCCGCTCCACCTGGACCGCCACCTCCGGCACCTCCATGCCCGCGAGCGCCCGCACGCGCCGGATCACCTGGCGGCGTACGGCGCCGCACTGGGCGCCGATGTCGGAGGGGTAGCGGAGCTCCAGGCTGATACGGACGCGCGCGATGTCCCGGTGCACGAGGACCGTCGCGTGCGGCGGCCGGCCGGCCTCCCCGGTGCCCCGCTCGTCCTCCGGTACCTCGTCGAGTGCCTCCCGCGCCGCGCGCGCGGCGATCTTCGCCACGACGCGGTCCGCGATGGTGGTCGCGCCCCGTTCCGCCGCCAGGACCCCCGTCACCGCGTCACCGCCGCCGGTCGTCGCGGTCACGGCTCCGGAACAGGTCGCCGGGCTCCAAATCCCCGTCGAGGAACCGGCCCACCACGAATCCGACCGCTCCCAACGCGGCCACCAGCAAAAACGCCCCGAAGCCGCCGAAGTATCCGGCGAAGCCGAGCGCCATTCCGGCCAACAGGCCGACCATCGCCATGCTCATCGCGCTCTCCTCAGCAGCTCGCTACTGAAGCCGTGTCTCCGGCTCTTCTTCCTCTTCCTCCGGCAGCTTCACATCGCTCACCGCGATGTTGACCTCGACGACCTCCAGGCCGGTCATCCGCTCCACCGCCGAGATCACGTTCTCCCGCACCGCCCGGGCGACGTCGCGGATGGAGACCCCGTACTCGACGACGATCTCCAGGTCGAGCGCCGTCTGCACCTCTCCGACCTCGGCCTTCACGCCACGCGTGACGCTGGGTCTGCCGCCGGGGACCCGGTCGCGCACCGCGCCGAAGGTCCGGGAGATGCCGCTGCCCATCGCGTGGACGCCGACGACGTCGCGGGCCGCGAGCCCGGCGATCTTCTCGACGACCCCGTCGGCGATGGTGGTACGGCCCCGGGACGCCGGGTCGCCGCCGGTACCGCCCCGCTTGGCGACGGACGTCCGCCTGGCCTCCTCTGCCGCCGGTTCCCTCACCCGCGCGGCCTTCGCCGTCTGGGCGGCCTGAGCGGATGGCTCGGACTGCGACGCGTCGGTCATCACCGTGATCCCTTCGGGAGGTTTTCAGCTCCTTTGCTCACATTAAGGGTGGTTTGCTGATCTCGCGCCGGGGATGCGGCAGGCTGGAGCAATGACGACGGCTGACGGATGGGTGACGGCGGTACGGAGCCGGATCGGACTGGGGCGCCTGCTCGCGCTGGGCGGCCCGGCGGACGGCGCCTGGCTCGCGGAGCGCGCCGCCGACGGAGTACTGCGCGCGGTGGCACGGGAGGTGCCGGGGGTGGAGCCCGGCCGGTTGCGGATCGCCCTCGCGGACGCCCAGGCCGCGACCGCTCCGGCCCTTCCCGCTCCCCCGGGCTCGGTGCCGCCCGGCCCGCTGCGGATCGAGGCGGACTTCGCCGCCGGGTACGGCGTACCGCTGCCGGACCTCGCCGAACGGCTGCGCGCCGCGCTGTACACGGCGTCGGAGCGGCGGCTCGGGCTGGCGGTGTCGGAGGTGGACCTCCGGGTGACGGCCCTCCTGGACGCCCCGCCGGGCACCGCCACTCCCCCGATGGACGGAGAGCCCCCGGCCACGGACACCCCGGTCACGGACACACCGGCCAGGGACGCCTCCGCCACGGACACCCCGGCCACGACCGGGGCCGCCACGACCGGGCCCGCCGAGGACCGGGTGGCCGCCGTCGCCGCCGCCGTCCCGGGCGTGGCCCGGCTGACGACGGCCCTGGGCCACTCGGTCCACCGGGCCGCCGACCACCTCCGTATCGAACTGGCGACGGCCCCGGACCACCGTGCACTGGACGTGGCACTGGCGGTACGCGGGGCCGTCGGCGGCGAGCTGCCCGTGACCGTGGTGGTCACCGACATCGCGCCGGCAGGTCAGTCGGCCAGGCCGGCCAAGTCGCGCAGCCGGCGGGCCTGAGCGGCACGCTCGGCCGTCCTCTGCTCCTCGTACGTGCGCTCCCCCGCGCCGCGCAGCAGCGCCTTGGTCTCGATGACCGCGTCGCGCGGCGCCGCCAGCAGCGCGGCCGCCAGGTCGCGGGCCGCGCCGTCGAGGTCGTCGACGGGCACGACGAGGTTGGCCAGCCCGATGCGCTCGGCCTCGGCGGCGTGGACGAACCGGCCCGTGGCGCAGATCTCAAGCGCGCGGGCGTAGCCGACCGCCGAGACGAGGGGGTGCGTCCCGGTCAGGTCGGGGACGAGGCCGAGGCTGGTCTCGCGCATGGCGAACTGCACGTCCTGGCCCACCACCCGCAGGTCGCACGCCAGGGCGAGCTGGAAGCCGGCCCCGATCGCGTGTCCCCGGACGGCAGCGATCGACACGATGTCGTTACGGCGCCACCAGGTGAATGCCTCCTGGTACTCGGCGATGACCGCGTCGAGCTCGGCGTCGGAGCCGCGTGCCAGATCGAGGAACGACGGCTCGCCGTCGAAGCCCTCCGGCGTGAACGCCTGCCGGTCGAGTCCGGCGGAGAAGGACTTGCCCTCACCGCGCAGCACCACGACCCGCACGCTGCCCGGCAGCGACCGTCCGGCTTCCGCCAACGCCCGCCACAGAGCGGGGGACTGGGCGTTGCGCTTGGCCGGATTGGTCAGGGTCACCGTGGCAACGGCGTCCTCGACGGTGAGCCTTACGCCGTCCTTGTCGAGCACTTCGAGGACTGGGTCGAGCGAGGTCATGGGGCGCCTCCGGGTCCGGTGCAGCAGTGCAGCCATCAAGTGACTGCACAGTAACCACCCGGCCGACACTGCGATCGACCGGGTGGCCCTGCCGGAACCGGTGGGGCCGGACGAGCCGCGCTCGAACTGTCAGGTCACTGGGGCCGTCAGGCCGAAGCGGCCTTCTTGCCTCGCGTCGCTCCGCCGCGTCCACGCAGCGTGACTCCGGACTCGCTCAGCATCCGGTGGACGAATCCATAGGATCGGCCGGTCTCCTCGGCCAACGCCCGGATGCTCGCACCGGAGTCGTACTTCTTCTTCAGGTCTGCCGCGAGCTTGTCGCGCGCGGCGCCGGTAACCCGGCTGCCCTTCTTCAGAGTCTCGGCCACCCGTGCCTCCTCATGGGAAGTGCGCTCTGGTCTTCTCATGATCACCCCTCGGGCGCTTCCTGGCCAGCCATTCGACAAGGTCTGTGCCGCAAGGTTTCGCCGCCCGGCGGCGCGATTCCGGGCGGCATTTCCGTGCCAGGAGCACACCTGGGGACGAAACACCAGGTCAGGGAGGTGGGAGGAGGGGAAGCGCGGCGTGTGGCGGGGACGGGAAATCCGCCCGGCGCCACGCCGCAGTATGAGACGTCCTCACTCAGATGATGGATCACGCGTAAGCCGAATGATCCATACGGGGACGATCAGGCCGTGATTGCGGCGGTCCCCCGTGCCCGTGCCGCTACGCCAGCGCCACGAGATCCGCGTAGTCCGCGCCCCACAGGTCCTCCACCCCGTCCGGCAGCAGGATGATCCGCTCCGGCTGGAGGGCGTCGACGGCGCCCTCGTCGTGCGTGACGAGGACGACGGCGCCCTTGTAGGTGCGCAGGGCGCCCAGGATCTCCTCGCGGCTGGCCGGGTCGAGGTTGTTCGTCGGCTCGTCGAGGAGCAGGACGTTGGCCGAGGAGACGACCAGGGTGGCCAGCGCCAGCCGGGTCTTCTCACCGCCGGAGAGCACGCCCGCCGGCTTGTCGACGTCGTCGCCGGAGAAGAGGAAGGAGCCGAGCGTCTTGCGCACCTCGACGAGGTCGAGGTCGGGCGCGGCGGAGCGCATGTTCTCCAGGACGGTGCGGTCCGGGTCGAGGGTCTCGTGCTCCTGGGCGTAGTAGCCGAGCTTGAGGCCGTGGCCCGGCGTCACCTGGCCGGTGTCCGGCTGCTCGACCCCGGCCAGCAGCCGCAGCAGCGTCGTCTTGCCCGCGCCGTTGAGGCCCAGGATGACGACCCGGGAGCCCTTGTCGATGGCGAGGTCCACATCGGTGAAGATCTCCAGGGACCCGTACGACTTGGACAGCCCCTCGGCGGTCAGCGGGGTCTTGCCGCAGGGCGCGGGCTCGGGGAAGCGGAGCTTGGCGACCTTGTCGGAGGCGCGGACCTCCTCCAGGCCGGACAGCAGGCGCTCGGCCCGGCGGGCCATGTTCTGCGCGGCGACGGTCTTGGTGGCCTTGGCGCGCATCTTGTCGGCCTGGGCGTTGAGGGCGGCGGCCTTCTTCTCGGCGTTGGCGCGCTCGCGCTTGCGGCGCTTCTCGTCGGCCTCGCGCTGCTGCTGGTAGAGCTTCCAGCCCATGTTGTAGATGTCGATCGTCGACCGGTTGGCGTCCAGGTAGAAGACCTTGTTGACGACCGTCTCGACCAGGTCGACGTCGTGGGAGATGACGATGAAGCCGCCGCGGTAGGTCTTGAGGTAGTCGCGCAGCCAGACGATGGAGTCGGCGTCGAGGTGGTTGGTCGGCTCGTCGAGGAGCAGGGTGTCGGCGTCCGAGAAGAGGATGCGGGCGAGTTCGACACGGCGGCGCTGACCACCGGAGAGCGTGTGCAGCGGCTGGCCCAGCACCCGGTCGGGCAGGCCGAGGGCGTGGGCGATGGTGGCGGCCTCGGCCTCGGCGGCGTACCCGCCCTTGGTGAGGAACTCGGTCTCCTGGCGCTCGTACTGGCGCAGGGCCTTCTCGCGGGTGGCGCCCTGCCCGTTCGCGATGCGCTCCTCGTTCTGCCGCATCTTGCGGAGCAGGACGTCCAGGCCACGGGCGGAGAGGATGCGGTCGCGGGCCAGGACGTCGAGGTCGCCGGTGCGGGGGTCCTGCGGGAGGTAGCCGACCTCGCCGGAGCGGGCGATCGTGCCGCCGGCGGGGATGCCCTCACCCGCGAGGCACTTGGTGAGCGTGGTCTTGCCGGCGCCGTTGCGGCCGACCAGGCCGATGCGGTCGCCCTTGGCGATGCGGAAGGAAGCGGACTCGATGAGGACGCGGGCGCCGGCGCGCAGCTCGATACCGGAAGCGGTGATCACGGACAGACTCCAGGGCGGTGGGGAAGACGGCGGAAGGACGGCGGGTGCGGTGGCTTCGACGCCGGTCTAATGCACAGGGAGAATGGCCATACGGGCCAGTCTAACGGGCGTGTGCAACTGCTTTTCGGCCATGCTGGAGCGCCGGGATACGCGCGCGGGGGGAATGGCCCACGCGGTTCGACGACACCGGCCCCGGCCCCTCGGAGCCCCGGGACGTGCGCGGCAGCCGTGTCGTGGGCGACAGCCGTGTGGTAGGCCGTCATGGGCGGCCTCGTGGGCGGCTGCGTGGGCGGCTTCACAGGCGGCCTCAGGAGCGGGTGACTCCGGAGAGCCGGACGCACGGCCGGCGGAGCAGCGGCGGCGGTGGTTCCGCGGGGGCCACCGGGCGGGCGGCATGAACCGGTGCAACACCTTCCGGTGAGCCGGATGCCGCTCGGGGCGGGGATGTCAGTGCCGGGTGCCAGACTGAGGAAAAGCTGAGATCCGGATCACAGTCGCAAGGTCGGAAGTCGAGCGCGGAATCGGAGAGTGATCAGCATGGCGAACGTCCCGAGCATCTATCCGACGATCCTGTACGAGGACGCCAAGGCGGCCATCAGAACGCTGAAGGAAGCCTTCGGTTTCACCGAGGTGAGTGTGTACGAGGGCGAGGACGGCCATGTCGTCCACTCCGAGCTGGCCTGCGGCAACGGCATGGTGATGCTGGGCACCAAGGGCGGGGACGGGGTCTTCGCCAAGGCGATGGCGGGCGGCGGCCCGGTGGGGGTGTACGTGGTGGTGGAGGACGTGGACGCGCACCACGCCCGGGCGGTGGAGCACGGGGTGGAGATCCTGATGCCGCCGACGGACCAGGAGTACGGCTCCCGGGACTACATGGCGCGGGACGCCGAGGGCAACGTCTGGAGCTTCGGGACGTACGCCCCCGGCGGCGCGGGGTAGGACCGGTCAGGCCCCGCCGGTGTGGACCTGGAAGGCGGCGCGGCGCATCGCCTTGGCGAGGGCGGGGTCGGGGTGTGCCGCGGCCAGGGCGACCAGGACCTGGACGGTGCGGGGGTGGCCGACCGCCCGGACCTCGTCGAGCAGGGCGGGGACCGTGCCCTGGACGGCGGACTCCAGGTGGCGGACCAGGAGGGCGCTCTCGCCGTGGTCGGCGACGGCCGCCGCGGTGTCCACCCAGAGCCAGGTGGCCTCCTCACGGGTCAGGACGTCGGGGGCCTCGTCCGGGTCGGCGCCTTCGTACTCGGCGAGCCAGAGCAGGGCGTAGGGGCGCAGGCTCACCTCCTCGGCGGCGGCCCGCACCTCGGCCTCGGCGGGCGCGCCGACGACCCGGAGGGCTTCGAAGGCGAGGCCGCGCAGCAGGGCGTCCTCACCGCGGGCGACGGCGAGCAGCTCGGTGACGGCGCTGCCGACCGGGCGGGCGGCGAGCCAGGCGCGGTACTCGACGCGGGCGGGGCCGGGGGTGAGGCGGGCGCAGCCGCGCAGCATGTCCTCGGCGGACTGCTCGATGTGGCCGGCCGGGCTCTGGGCGGCGACGCAGATCTGCTCCAGCTTGACCCACACCGCCCAGTTGCCGAGGGGGGTGAGGGTGGCCTGGCCCTCGCCGAGGGTCAGCGCGCCGACGGCCGCCAGGCCCTCCAGGGCCCAGTCGAGCAGCAGGGAGAGGGAGTCCGGGCCGGGCAGGGGCTGGGGGCGGGGGCCGTCGGGCACTTCGCAGCGCTCCTCGCGGAGTTCGGCGACGCGCTGCTGGAGCAGGTCGAGCAGGGCCGTGACGGGCACGGGACCGGCGGAGAGCTGGAGGAGGGAGAGTACTTGGGGGACGGCTTCCACGACCTCGGCGACGGCGGCGGGGGCGGCGTCGGCGGGCGCCGGGTGGACGAGCGACCAGGCGTCGAAGAGGGCGACCCAACCGCGCAGCACCGCGGAGTCGTCGCGGTCCCAGGCGCGCAGCCGCCAGCCGGGGCGGGCGGTGTCGCCGTGGAGTTCGACGAGTCCGGCGAGCCGGGCGCGGTCCCATCCGGCGCGTACCTGGGCGGGCGTCAGGTCCAGTGCGGCGGCCGCCCGTTGTGTCGCGGAGGTGGCGTCGCGGTCGTGGTCACGGTCGCGCTCGACGGCGGCCCAGCGGGCGATGCGCACGGCATCGGCGAGCACCGCCCTCGCCTGTCGGGCCAGCTCGGCGGGCGGCGGTGTCCCCTCCGGCGGCCGCGGCACCGGCCGGGTGCGCCGGGTCGTCACGGCCCGTCGGGCCGTGGTCAGGGGCCGCGGACGGACGAGTCGGAGTCTGGAGTTGCGCGCCAGTTGCTCATCAGGCTTTCGAGACGTCACGGGGGCAGTCTTCCCGCTGACGCCCCGAAAGCCCAAACGGAATCCGTTTCGCCGGGTTCGCGGCGCGGGAGGAGGCGGTCGGGGGGTTCACCCGAGGGCGGTCCGGAGGTCCACCGGAGGGTGGTCCGGGGGTTCACACGAGGGAGGTCAGGAAGCGGCGCAGGGCCTCTTCGTAACGGTGGGGGTCGGCGTTCCACATGGCGGCGTGGGGGGCGTCCCGGACGGTGTGGAGGGTGACCAGATCGGCGCGGCGGGAGGCGAGCTCGCGGGAGGGCTGCCAGGGGGCGAGGTGGTCGTCGGGGCCGTGGAAGACGAGGGCCGGGACGCGCAGTCCCCGCGGGTCGGCCGCCTCGGCGAGCCGGTCGCCGTGCACTCCGGTGCTGCCCCGGGCGGCGCGGACGGCGAGCGGGAGCAGTGGGGCGGGGACGCGCCGGGCGGTGGCCAGGGCCCGGAGGGTGGCTTCCCAGTCCAGGACGGGTGAGTCGAGGACGAGGCCGCTGATCCGGTCGCGCAGGCCGCAGTTGGCGGCGGCGTGCAGGGCCATGGAGGCGCCGGTGGACCAGCCGTGGAGGATGACCCGTTCGGCGCCGGAGCGGACGGCGTGGCGGATCGCGGCGTCCAGGTCGCGCCACTCGGAGTCGCCGAGGTGGCCGAGCCCGCCGGCGGGCCGGGGCGCGCCGGGGTCGCCGCGGTAGGCGAGGTCGAGCACCGGGAGGCGCATGCGGTGGAGGAAGCCCATGAGGTTCATGGGGTGCTCGCGGGTGGTGCCGATGCCGTGGACGGCGACGACCCAGGTGGAGCGGGCGGCGGGGACGAACCAGGCGGGCAGGACGCCGAGTTCGCCGGGCACCTCGACGTCCTGGTACTCCAGGCCGAGCGCGGCGGCGGGGGTGCCGGTGTGGAGCTGCGGGGTGAGCGTGACGCGGCTGCCGACCTCCAGCCTGCCGCTGACGACGCGTTCGAGGCGGCGTACGACGGTGTCGGCGGAGTGGGGCACGTCGTCCAGGACCGGGCCGACGACCGCGTGGACGCCGGGGCCGGCCAGCCCGTAGGTGCCGGGGCGCCGGGAGGCGAGGCAGCGGGTGAGGGTGACCTGCCCGGCGGCCGTGGCGTGCACGGTGAGCCGGGGCTCGCCGGGCAGGGGCGTGCCGGGGGGCACCTTGAGCGCGGCGCTGCTGGCGTACCGGCCGGCGGCGACCGTGGCCGCGCCGACACCGATCAGGGTGGTGACGGCCGCTGCCGTCGCTGTAGCCGGGCGCACCGTTCCAGTGTCGGCGCGGGCGCGGCCGCCTGCCAGTGGGCGGGTCCGGCGGGGTGGCGGCGCGGTGCGGCCGGTGCGGCCTGTGGTGCAGGTGGTGCGGAGGGGGGCAGTGGGGGTGGTCCGGCGGGTCAGCGGGGCTGGCCGTACCCGCGGAACTTCTCCGCCACCCGGTCCAGTTCGGCGGCCGACAGCAGGCTGGGCGTGTGTCCGGGTACGGAGCTCGCTGTGAGCCAGACGCGGCACATCCATTCGAGCTGGGCCGTGCGGTCGTAGGCCTGGTCCAGGGAGTCCCCGTAGGCGATCGTCCCGTGGTTGCGCAGCAGGCAGCCGGTGCGGCCGTCGAGGGCGCGCAGCATGTGCCCGGCGAGCTCGTCCGTGCCGTACAGCGCGTAGGGGGCGACCCGGACGGGGCCGCCGAGGGCCGCGGCCATGTAGTGGATCAGTGGGAGTTCGGTGACGAGGGTGGAGGCGGCCGTGGCGTGGACGGCGTGGGTGTGGACGACGGCTCGGGCCGTGGTGCGGCGGTAGATCTCCAGGTGCATGGGCAGCTCGCTGGTGGGGGTGAGCCGGCCGCGCACCTGGGTGCCGTCGAGGTCGACGGCGACGGTGTCGGCGGGGGTGAGCCGGTCGTACGGCACACCGCTGGGGGTGACGAGCACGAGGTCCCCCACCCGCACGGAGACGTTGCCCGACGTGCCGACGACCAGCCCGTCCGCCACTGTCCTGCGGGCGGTGTCCACCAGGGCGTCCCATGCCCGCGTGATCGCGTCCTGTGTCATGCACCCGATCTTGTCAGCCGGCCCGGTCGCCGGTGCCGCGTTCGCGTCGGCCCCCGGGGGTGACGAGTATCTCTTCGACTCTCTCCGGCGCTCTTCGGCGGCTCGGCGCAGAGCCTGTCGGGGGCGCTCGCGGAGGGGTGGCCGAGGCGGCGCCGGAGGCCGGAAACGCCCGGATTGCGGGGGCAGCGCCCCTCGGCGGCCCCTCCGGGGCCCCTCCCGGAGCGGGCCGGGCCGGCGCCGGGAAGCGGAAGCGGAATGACCGGACCCCACTCGGGGTCACCATGAAGCCCGACCCAGTTCACCTTCCGTTCACTCAGGTTGCCTACGTTCGGCGAGCCACTGACGTCGAACGATTGCCTGGGTAAATGGAACACATCACGCTGCTGCTCGCCATTGTGGTCGTGACAGCTCTCGTGTTCGATTTCACGAACGGTTTCCATGACACCGCGAACGCGATGGCGACCACCATCTCGACCGGCGCGATGAAGCCCAAGACGGCGGTGGCCATGTCCGCCGTGCTCAACCTGGTCGGCGCCTTCCTCTCCGTCGAGGTCGCCAAGACGATCTCCAGCGGACTGGTCAACGAGGAGGGCATCCAACCCGAAGTGATCTTCGCGGCGCTCGTCGGCGCGATCCTGTGGAACCTGCTGACCTGGCTGGTCGGCCTGCCCTCCAGCTCCTCCCACGCCCTCATGGGCGGCCTCGTCGGCGCCACCATCGCCTCGGTCGGCCTGGGCGGCGTCAACGGCGGCGTCGTCGTCACCAAGGTCCTCATCCCGGCCGTCGCGGCCCCGCTGGTCGCCGGTGTCGCCGCGATGCTCGCCGCCCGCCTGACGTACAAGGCCGGCGCGAACATCGACGAGAAGACCGGCCGCAAGGGCTACCGCGCCGGTCAGATCGCCTCGGCCGGTCTGGTCTCCCTCGCCCACGGCACCAACGACGCCCAGAAGACCATGGGCATCATCACCCTGGCCCTGGTCGCCGCCGGCGCCCTCGCGCCCGGCTCCAACCCGCCGGTCTGGGTGATCGTCTCCGCCGGTGTGGCCATCGCGCTCGGTACCTACCTGGGCGGCTGGCGCATCATCCGCACCATGGGCAAGGGCCTCACCGACCTCCAGCCGCAGCAGGGCTTCGCCGCCCAGACCAGCGCCGCGGCCGTCATCCTGGCCTCGTCCAACCTGGGCTTCTCGCTCTCGACGACGCACTCCTGCTCCGGCGCCGTGATGGGCGCGGGCCTCGGCCGCAAGGGCGGCGTGGTCCGCTGGTCCACGGCCACCCGGATGTTCGTCGCCTGGGGCCTGACCCTGCCGGCCGCCGGTCTGGTCGCCGCCGGCTCCGAGCTCGTCACCCGGCAGGGTGACTGGGGCGTCGCCGCCGTCGTGGTCTTCCTGGTCGCCTCGTGCGCCGCGATCTGGCTGATCTCCCGCCGCCAGGTCGTCGACCACACCAACGTCAACGACGTCGAGTCGGCGGGTGAGCCCGCGGGTGTCGTGACCACCGCGATCGCGGCCGTCACCCCGCCGCCGGCCGGTGCCGTCGCGGCCACCGACTCCGACGACCTCAAGGCCACCATCCCGGCTCCGGCCGGCGAGGCCGCCCCGGCTCCCGCCGCCACGGTGTAAGGAAGAAACAGCATGAAGATCGACTGGGCAGCTCTCGGCTCCGTCTTCGGGGTCAGCCTCCTGGCCACCGTCGCACTGGTGGGCCTGTTCACCCTCGGCATCGTGGGCCTCTCCAAGCAGGAGACGGCCTCGGCGGCCGGAGGGTCCGCCACCCTGGCCCGTTCGGGCGCGTACGCGTGCTTCGCGCTCTGCGCGGCGGCCGTGGCGTACGGGATTTTCCTGATCGTCACCTGATCGGCGAACGCGTGAGGCGCCCCCGGAACGGTTTGTCGTTCCGGGGGCGCCGTCGTGCGCCGGTGTGTGCCTCGGCACAACCTCCCGCCGCAGGTCAACGGCGAGTTGACGGGCGTTCGCAGGGCGTGGTGGACTGCCGGGGCCATTACGGCGGCAGGAGAGGAAGCCGGTGCGAATCCGGCGCGGTCCCGCCACTGTGAGTCCGGTCCGCCCCGCGCGGCCGGATGAGTCAGGAACTCTCGCCGCCGGTCACGTCGAGCCAGGGCGCGGACCCTGAGTGAGGACATTCGCCATGCCCGGCTGCCTTCGCGCTGCTCCGGAAGCGCCCAGCACAGCGCCCAGTGCCGCGCCCAGCACCGCGCCCAGCGCATCGAGAACCCATGCGCGGTGACCGCGTCTTCGCGTACGGCGCGGCCGCCGGGCTCGCCGCCGATCTGCTCCTCGCCGATCCCCGCCGGGGGCACCCCGTGGCCGTCTTCGGGCGGGCGGCGGCCCGCGTAGAGGGCGCGCTGTGGCGTGACCACCGCGCGTGGGGCGCCCTGCACGCCGTGGTGTGCGCCGGCGGCGCGGCCGGGGCGGCCGCGCTCGCGGCCCGGGCGGTACGGAACCGGGGCGTCCTCCCCGTCGCGCTGACCGCCGCATCCGTGTGGGCGGTCGTCGGCGGTACGACGCTGGGGCGGGAGGCCCGCGCCATCGGCGGGGCGCTGGCCGCCGGTGACCTGGAGGTGGCCCGGGAGCGGCTGCCGCACCTGTGCGGGCGCGACCCGCAGGCCCTGGACGGCCCGGGCATGGCCCGCGCGGTCGTCGAGTCGGTCGCCGAGAACACCTCGGACGCCGTGGTCGGCGCCCTCGTGTGGGGCGCGATCGGGGGCGTACCGGGACTGGTCGCCTTCCGGGCGGTGAACACCCTGGACGCGATGGTGGGCCACAAGTCGCCGCGCTACCGCCGCTTCGGCTGGGCGTCCGCACGCCTCGACGACGTGGCCGGCTGGCCCGGCGCCCGCCTGACGGCCGCCCTGGCGACTGTCGCCGGCGGCAACCCGCGCGGCGCACTGCGGGCCTGGCGCGCCGACGCCGCCAAGCACCCGAGCCCGAACGCGGGTCCCGTCGAGGCGTCGTTCGCGGGCGCGCTGGGCGTACGGCTCGGCGGGACGCTCTCGTACGGCGGCCGGGTCGAGCACCGGCCCGTGCTCAACGCAGACGGCCGGGCCGTCGAGGTGGCGGACATCGAACGGGCGGTGCGGTTGTCGCGCCGGGTGAGCGCGCTGACCCTCGCGGTGTGCGCGGGCGGGCGGCTGGCGTACGGGGCGATCAAGCGGAGGCGTACATGAGCAAGGGTGGGGGGCTGCTCGTCGCGGGCACCACGTCCGACGCGGGCAAGAGCGTCGTCACGGCCGGCATCTGCCGCTGGCTGGTACGGCAGGGCGTGAAGGTCGCACCGTTCAAGGGACAGAACATGTCCCTCAACTCGTTCGTCACACGCGAGGGCGCCGAGATCGGCCGGGCGCAGGCCATGCAGGCGCAGGCGGCCCGGGTGGAGCCGACCGCGCTGATGAACCCGGTGCTGCTCAAGCCGGGCAGCGACCGCTCCAGCCAGGTCGTGCTGATGGGCAAGCCGGTCGGCGAGCTGAGCGCACGCGGCTACCACGGCGGCAAACAGCGCGAGCTGCTCGAACCGGTCCTGGCCTGCCTCCAGGAGCTGCGCGAGACGTACGACGCCGTGATCTGCGAGGGCGCCGGCAGCCCGGCGGAGATCAACCTGCGCCGGACCGACATCGTCAACATGGGCATCGCGCGGGCGGCCCGCTTCCCCGTGGTCGTGGTCGGCGACATCGACCGGGGCGGGGTCTTCGCCCAGTTCTTCGGTACGACGGCGCTGCTGGCGCCCGAGGACCAGGAGCTGGTCGCGGGGTACCTGGTCAACAAGTTCCGCGGCGACGTGACGCTCCTGGAGCCGGGCCTGGACATGCTGCTGGGTCTGACGGGGCGCCGGACGTTCGGTGTCCTGCCGTACGCGCACGGGCTCGGCATCGACGAGGAGGACGGGCTGCGGGTGTCCATGCGCGGCGCGGTGCGCGAGTCGGTCGTGGCGCCGCCGCTGGGTGAGGACGTGCTGCGGGTCGCCGTCTGCGCCGTACCGCTGATGTCCAACTTCACGGACGTCGACGCGCTGGCCGCCGAGCCGGGCGTGGTCGTCCGTTTCGTGGACCGGCCCGAGGAGCTCGTCGACGCGGACCTGGTGGTGGTGCCCGGCACGCGCGGGACGGTGAGGGCGCTGGCGTGGCTGCGCGAGCGGGGCCTCGCGGACGCGCTGGTACGGCGCGCCGCCGAGGGGCGCCCGGTGCTGGGCATCTGCGGCGGCTTCCAGGCGCTGGGCGAGCACATCGAGGACGACGTCGAGTCCAAGGCCGGTGAGGTCGAGGGGCTCGGACTGCTGCCGGTACGGGTGCGGTTCGCCCCGGAGAAGACGCTCGCCCGGCCGGTCGGCGAGGCCCTGGGCGAGCCCGTCGAGGGCTACGAGATCCACCACGGTGTCGCGGACGTACGGGGCGGCGAGCCGTTCCTGGACGGGTGCCGCGTCGGGGCCGTGTGGGGCACGCACTGGCACGGCTCGCTGGAGAGCGACGGCTTCCGCCGGGCGTTCCTCACCCAGGTGGCGCGGGCGGCCGGCAGACGTTTCGTCCCGGCGCCCGACACGTCGTTCGGCGCGCTGCGCGAGGAGCAGTTGGACAAGCTCGGCGACCTGATCGAGGAACACGCGGACACGGACGCGCTCTGGAAACTGATCGAGCAGGGCCCGCCCACAGGACTTCCCTTCATCGCACCCGGAGCACCTTCATGAGCGCTGCACCCCACTACCCCTTCACCGCCATCGTCGGACAGGACGACCTGCGGCTCGGGCTGCTGCTGAACGCGGTGTCCCCGGCCGTCGGCGGTGTCCTGGTACGCGGTGAGAAGGGCACCGCCAAGTCGACGGCCGTCCGCGCGCTCGCGGCCCTGATGCCGGACGTGGACGTCGTCGCAGGCTGCCGCTTCTCCTGCCCGCCCGGCTCCCCCGACCCGGCCTGCCCCGACGGGCCGCACACCGTCGCCGAGGCGGTGAGCCGCCCGGCCCGGATGGTCGAGCTTCCCGTCGGCGCATCGGAGGACCGGCTGGTGGGCGCCCTCGACATCGAACGGGCGCTCGCGGACGGGGTGAAGGCCTTCGAGCCGGGCCTGCTGGCGGACGCGCACCGGGGTGTGCTGTACGTCGACGAGGTCAACCTGTTGCACGACCACCTGGTGGACCTACTGCTCGACGCGGCCGCCATGGGTGCCTCGTACGTGGAGCGCGAGGGTGTCTCCGTACGGCATGCCGCCCGCTTCCTGCTGGTGGGCACGATGAACCCCGAAGAGGGCGAGCTGCGGCCGCAGTTGCTGGACCGGTTCGGGCTGACCGTGGAGGTGGCCGCCTCGCGGGAGCCCGAGCAGCGGGTCGAGGTGGTGCGGCGCCGGCTGGCGTTCGACGACGACCCGGCCGGTTTCGCGGCACGGTGGGCCGACGAGGAGGCCGCGCTGCGGGAGCGGATCGTGGCCGCGCGGGCGCTGCTGCCGAAGGTGACGCTCGGCGACGCGGCGCTGCGGCAGATCGCGGCGACGTGCGCGGCGTTCGAGGTGGACGGCATGCGCGCCGACATCGTGATGGCCCGGACGGCGACGGCCCTGGCCGCGTGGGCGGGGCGGACGGACGTCACCTCCGACGACGTACGGCAGGCGGCGCTGCTGGCGCTGCCGCACCGGCGCAGGCGCAACCCGTTCGACGCGCCGGGGCTGGACGAGGACAAGCTGGACCAGACGCTGGAGGAGTTCGGCGGCGGGGACGACGACCCGGACCCGGGGCCCGACGGGCCGGACGGACCGGGTGGTGGCCCCGGCGGCGGTGGCGGGGTGCCCCCGCAGGGGGGTGAGCCGGAGGGCTCGGCCCCCGAGAGCGCCCCGGCACCCGCGCCCGCCCCGGGCAACGGCGGCGGTTCGCCCGAGCAGGCGCCCGTCAAGGCCGCCGAGCCGTTCCGGACCAAGGTGCTGAGCGTGCCGGGCCTGGGCGACGGCGCGGCCGGGCGCCGGTCCCGCGCGCGCACCGAACACGGCAGGACGACCGGGGCGCGGCGCCCGCGGGGGACCCTCACC
This sequence comes from Streptomyces sp. NPDC031064, assembly GCF_055570965.1. Classification (NCBI taxonomy): domain Bacteria; kingdom Bacillati; phylum Actinomycetota; class Actinomycetes; order Kitasatosporales; family Streptomycetaceae; genus Streptomyces; species Streptomyces sp. NPDC031064. The sequence continues at coordinate 853,320 of NZ_JBVIGF010000003.1, read as the reverse complement.
AAGCTGCACCTGGCGGCGACCGTGCAGGCGGCCGCCCCGCACCAGCGGGCGCGCGGCCGGTCGGGTCCCGGGCTGGTCGTACGCCGTGACGACCTGCGCCAGGCGACGCGCGAGGGGCGTGAGGGGAACCTGGTGCTGTTCGCCGTGGACGCGTCCGGTTCGATGGCTGCCCGGCAGCGGATGGGCGCGGTCAAGGGTGCCGTGCTGTCGCTGCTGCTGGACGCGTACCAGCGGCGCGACAAGGTCGGGCTGGTGACCTTCCGTGGCTCGTCCGCCGACCTGGCCCTGCCCCCCACGTCGTCCGTCGACGCGGCCGCCGCCCGCCTGGAGCAACTGCCGACCGGCGGGCGCACCCCGCTGGCGGCCGGGCTGCTGAAGGCGCATGACGTGCTGCGCGTGGAGCGGCTGCGCGACCCGGCGCGCCGCCCGCTGCTGGTCGTCGTCACGGACGGCCGGGCGACCGGCGGGCCGGAGCCGGTGGCACTGGCCGCCCGCGCGGCCGGACTGCACGCCGCCGAGGGCACCGCGTCGGTGGTCGTGGACTGCGAGACCGGTCCGGTACGGCTGGGCATGGCGGCCGAACTGGCCCGTCACCTCGGCGGCACCGCCGTCACACTGGACGAACTGCGGGCGGACGCCATCGCGGGTCTCGTCAGGGATGTCAGAGCAACTACTGGGAGGGCCGCTTAATGCCGCAGGGACAGCCGACCGTCGTACCGGATGACGGGCTCACCACCCGCCAGCGCCGCAACCGGGCGCTGGTGATGGTGCACACGGGCGTCGGCAAGGGGAAGTCGACGGCCGCGTTCGGGATGGCGCTGCGCGCCTGGAACCAGGGCTGGCCGATCGGGGTCTTCCAGTTCGTCAAGTCCGCCAAGTGGAAGGTCGGCGAGGAGAACGCCCTCAAGGCGCTCGGCGAGACCGGCAAGGGCGGGACGGTGACCTGGAACAAGATGGGCGAGGGCTGGTCCTGGATCCAGCGCGACCCCAAGGACGGCGAGCAGTCGCACGAGGACAAGGCGCGCGAGGGCTGGGAGCAGGTCAAGCGTGACCTCGCCGAGGAGAAGTACAAGTTCTACGTCCTCGACGAGTTCGCGTACCTGCTGCACTGGGGCTGGATCGACACCGCCGAGGTCGTCGAGGTGCTGAAGAACCGGCCCGGTCAGCAGCACGTGGTGATCACCGGCCGCAACGCCCCCGCCGAGCTCTGCGAGTTCGCCGACCTCGTCACCGACATGTCGAAGGTCAAGCACCCGATGGACGCGGGTCAGAAGGGCCAGCGGGGCATCGAGTGGTAGCACGTCTCGTCATCGCGGCGCCCTCGTCGGGCGCGGGCAAGACCACGGTGGCGACCGGCCTGATGGCCGCGTTCGCCGGCCGTGGTCTCGCGGTGTCCCCGCACAAGGTGGGCCCCGACTACATCGACCCGGGCTACCACGCGCTCGCCACCGGCCGCCCGGGCCGCAACCTCGACGCCTACATGTGCGGTACGGAGCTGATCGCGCCGCTCTTCGCACACGGCGCGCGCGGCTGCGACCTGGCGGTCGTCGAGGGCGTCATGGGCCTGTACGACGGTGCCGCCGACCAGGGCGAGCTGGCGTCCACGGCACAGGTCGCCAAGCTGCTGAAGGCTCCGGTCGTCCTGGTGGTGGACGCCTCGTCGCAGTCCCGGTCGGTGGCGGCGCTGGTGCACGGCTTCGCGTCGTGGGACCCGGAGGTGCGCATCGGCGGGGTGATCCTCAACAAGGTGGCCACCGACCGGCACGAGCACCTGCTGCGGGAGGCGCTCGGCGAGTCGGGCGTACCGGTGCTGGGCGTGCTGCGGCGGGCGCCTTCCGTTGCCACGCCGTCGCGGCACCTGGGGCTGGTGCCGGTCGCCGAGCGGCAGGCGGCGGCGGTGGAAGCGGTGGCCGCGCAGGCGGAGCAGGTGCGGGCGGGGTGCGACCTGGAGGGGCTGCTGGCCCTTGCGCGGTCGGCGCCGCCGTTGCCGGACGCGCCCTGGGAGCCGTCCCTGGAGCCGGTCGCGGGCCGGCCCGTCGTCGCCGTCGCGGGCGGAGCCGCGTTCACGTTCTCGTACGCGGAGCACGCCGAGTTGCTGGCGGCCGCCGGGGCGGAGGTCGTGGCGTTCGATCCGCTCCGGGACGGGGCCCTCCCCGAGGGGACGAGCGGGCTGGTGATCGGCGGCGGGTTCCCCGAGATGTACGGGGCCGAGCTGTCCGCCAACGAGCCGCTCCGCAAGGCCGTCGCGGACCTCGCCGCGTCCGGCGCGCCGATCGCCGCCGAGTGCGCGGGGCTGCTGTACCTGGCGCGTTCGCTGGACGGGCAGCCCATGTGCGGTGTCCTGGACGCGGACGCGCGGATGTCGCAGCGGCTGACGCTGGGTTACCGGGACGCGGTGGCGGTGAGCGACAGCCCGCTGGCGGCGGCCGGGACGCGGATGCGGGGGCACGAGTTCCACCGCACGGTGATCGAGCCGGGCGCGGGCGAGGTGCCCGCGTGGGGGCTGCGGCAGCCGGAACGCCGGGTGGAGGGCTTCGTGCGGGGCGGTGTGCACGCGAGTTACGTGCACACGCACTGGGCGGCCGTGCCGGAGGTGGCGCGGCGGTTCGTGGAGCACTGCGCGCGATGACGGTGGTGGTCGGTGTGGGGGCCGGGCGGGGCGTGTCCGCCGACGCGGTGCTCGGGCTGGTCGAGCAGACGCTGCGGGAGGCGGGGCTGGCCGTGTCCGCCGTACGGGAGTTGGCGACGGTCGACTCCAAGGCGGACGAACCCGGGATCGTGGGCGCCGCGCGGCGGTTGGGCGTGCCGTTGCGTACGTACCCCGCGCGGGAGTTGGCTCTGGTCGCCGTACCGCACCCGTCGGAGGCCGTGAGGGCGGCGGCGGGGACGCCGTCGGTGGCGGAAGCGGCGGCGCTGGCGGGCGGGGGCGAACTCCTCGTACCCAAGCGGGTGTCGGGGAAGGCGCGGGTGACATGTGCCGTGGCGCGCGGGCGGTTGTTGAATGTGGGTCACGGGTACACCGGTGGGGAGACACCGGAGTGTTAGACCCTGTTCATGGAGCGCTACCGGGAGCCCGTAGGCCTCCCGTCCCCCACCCCCCACTTCACCCACACGCTGGCGGCCATGTATACCCACACCGACACTCACGATCTGCGGCACCACGGTGACGCGGAGGTCCGCGACGAGAAGCTGACCGATCTCGCGGTCAACGTCCGGACGAACACCCCGCCCGACTGGCTGCGGGAGCGCATCGCGGCCTCACTGACCGGGCTCGCCGCCTATCCGGACGGGCGGGCGGCACGGGCCGCCGTCGCGGCGCGCCACGACCTGCCCGCCGAGCGGGTGCTGCTGACGGCGGGCGCGGCGGAGGCGTTCGTGCTGCTGGCGCGGGCGCTGCCGGTGCGAAGACCAGTGGTGGTGCACCCGCAGTTCACGGAGCCGGAGGCGGCGCTGCGGGACGCCGGGCACGAGGTGCGGCGGGTGCTGCTGCGCGAGGAGGACGGGTTCCGGCTGGACCCGGAGGCGGTTCCGGAGGACGCCGACCTGGTGGTGGTCGGCAACCCGACGAACCCCACGTCCGTGCTGCATCCGGCCGCCCTGCTGGCCGGGCTGGCCCGCCCGGGGCGGACGCTGGTGGTGGACGAGGCGTTCATGGACGCGGTGCCCGGTGAGCGGGAGGCGCTGGCGGGGCGGACCGATGTGCCGGGCCTGGTGGTGCTGCGCAGCCTCACCAAGACGTGGGGCCTGGCCGGGCTGCGGATCGGCTACGTACTGGCCGATCCCGCGACGGTGACGGCCCTGGAGCGGGCGCAGCCGCTGTGGCCGGTCTCGTCGCCGGCGCTGGCGGCCGCCGAGGCGTGCATGTCGCGGGCGGCGCTGGCGGAGGCGGAGGACGCCGCGCGCCGAATAGCGGTGGAGCGCGCGCATCTGCTGGCGGGGCTCGCGGAGTTCGACGAGGTGCGGGCGGTGACGGCGGCGGAGGGCCCGTTCGTGCTGGTCCGCATGGAGGGCGCGGACGTGGTGCGGGACCGGCTGCGGTCGCTGGGCTTCGCGGCCCGGCGGGGCGATACGTTCCCGGGCCTGGGCCCGCAGTGGCTGCGGCTGGCGGTCCGCGACCGGGTGACGACGAACCGGTTCCTCCAGGCCTTGGACCAGGCGCTGGTGATGGCGGGATCGGGGTGCGGGAAGAGCCGCTGACGCGTCGGTCGGCCGGTCGCGTCAGTTGATGTTGGACGCGATCAGGATGGCGATGACGCCGAGCAGCGCCAGGACGAACACCGGCAGGGCGAGGACCTTCGCGGACCAGTCGAGCAGGCTGGTGGCGGCCGCTCGCGGTTTGCTGTAGAGCCCGGGCGAGGAGCGGAGGTCATAGCGCGCCACGCTGACGAGGATGAGCGCGACGAGCGCCATGACCAGGGAGATCACCAGGTCACGCGTCGACGCCCGGGCGAGGTGGGCCTGGATGTTGACCCAGGTCTCCCCCGCCTGCTGGAGCCGGGCGGCTTCCACGGCCGCCTTGATGCCCATGGCCAGCGAGGCGACGGCCGTTCCCAGGGCGGCCGCGGCGAGCGCCGGCGCGCGGAAGGTCTTGATGCCGCTCGGTTGTGCCGGAGGGGAGGGCTGGGGCCGCGGTTGGGGCGGAGGTGGCTGAGGCGGCCGTGGCGAGGGCGGCGGCTTGGGCTTGGGCTGGGGCGAGGGCTCGGGCTGGAGTCCGGGCGGCCCGGGCGTGGGCGGCGGCGTCGGCGGCCCGGGGGGCGGCGGCTCGGGCGCCGGGGGCTCGGGCGCGGGCGGGGGGATGTCCTTGGGCACCGTCTTGGGCTCCCGTACCTCCGCCTCGACGTGGAGCACGGCTTCGCCCACGAAGCCCTTCAGCACGATGTCGTCGCTCACTCGCCCCGGGGTGGCCGTGTCGACGGTGACGTCCAGCCCGTCCCCCGCCGGGACCGCGTGGAGCCGGTCGTCCTTGGGGCGCGGTGTGCAACTGCGGGCGAGCGGCGGGCCGAGCAGGCGCACGTGCCGGGTGGGCGGGACAGCGTGCTGGTCCACCGGGTCGAAGCGGACCGTCGCCGGCTCGGGGGTGATCCGCACTTCGGCGAGGGCGGTGCTCGCCTGCTCCGCCACGGCGCGGATGTCGTTGCGGGCGACCTGCTCCAGGGCCTGGCGGGCGCCCGCGGCGACGGGCAGGTCGGTGTGTCTCATCCAGTTGCCCAGTTCGGTGACGGCCCCGAGCCGGGTGAACATCTCCTCGCTGGTCAGCGCGGCCCGCAGCCGCTCCGGCAGAGGGGCCGGCACGATCCGCCGCCGGTCGCTGCGCGCGAGGTACAGGTCGCCCTGCAAGTCGGACTTGCAACTCGGGGTCTGGTTCCGGTTCTCCCGGCGTACCCGGTCGCAGACGTAGTCGTACAGCTCCCTGAGGGCCACCATGCCGTCCTCGTCCTTGTCCGCCTCTCCGGAGGAGAGTCCGGACACCACGGCATTGGTGAAGACGGACGGCTTCGGGTTCGCCTCGTCGGCGAGCCGGGCGCCCTCGAAGGCGTACTGCATGGCGTTGGAAGCGGTGATGACCGCCCACCCACGTCCGCCGCCGCCGAGCTTGTCGCCGGCGAAGTTCTCCAGGACATGGGCGTCGCCGGCCGCACGGGCGACCGCGCCCGGGGAGAAGGCTCCGCCGTAGCAGCAGTCCAGGAACAGGACGGTGGTGCGCGCGCGGGTGTCGGCCATGCAGTCCTGGACGAATTCGGCGGCGATCCCGGTGGCCTTGAGGCGTTTGGGCCGGGTGTCGGGGGCCGCGAAATACAACTCCCCCGATTCGCTCTTCAGGCCGTGGCAGGAAAAATGCAGCAGCAACGTGTCGTCGCGCTTGCGGTCCGCGAAGAATTCCTCGATGCGCATGCGGATTTCATGTGACGGCTGATTCCGGACGACCTGCACTTCGAAGCCGCCGATGCGCGGATTCCCCAGCACTTCGGCGAGCGCCTCGGCGTCCGCGGCGGGTGACGAGAGCCTTTGCAGGCCGCCCTCCTGATAGTCGTCGTTGGCGATGATCAGGGCGTGCCGGGAGTCGTCCATGACGGTGCCTCGGGCTATGCCTCAACGGGGGTGTGCTTCTTGATGAAGACGCCGAGGGCCTCCGCGACCTGGTCCGGTGAGGCTTCGGAGAGTTCCAGTACGTCGCCGTCCATCGTGAGGCGCAGGGACGGCCGTGATTCCTGGAACCGGGACCACCAACCGTGGAGGACGCCGGCGACCTGGCGCAGGGCGGTGGCGGACTGGCCCAGGGTGACCAGCAGCGCACCGATTTCCATTACACCGAAGGCGCGTGCGCCGGACGGTACTTCCTCGGCCGGGACGGCCTCCACGTTGTCGACGTCGAGTTCGAGGAGTTCACGGCGGAGGTAGCCGGTCATCCGGTCGATCCGTTCGGGATCGGTCCCTTCCTCGAAAAGGTGAATCTGCAACTGGTTTTCCACGGGAAGCCCCCTTCTTCCTGTCAGGGGCGGGTGTCCCTCGAATCCAGTGTGTGCGTTTCTCGGCAGCGCCGCAAGAATCGCGGAAATGGCGCACGGCGTCCCCCCTCTCCCCCCGGGAACGCCGTGCACCGCCGCGTCAGCCGCGTGGCCGGGCCGCGCGGGCGCGGCGTGTGAAGGTCAGGGCACCGGCACCGGCGGCGAGGAGGGCGAGGGAGCCGCCCGCGAGGTAGGACGTGAGCGAACTCCCGCCGGTCTCGGCGAGGTTGGCCTCTCTCGGCTCGGCGGCCGTCTGGGGCCGTACGCCGGCGGGCCCGGCATCGGCGGGCTTGGCGTCCGCCGGCCGGGGGGCCGTCTTCGGCGGTGCCTCGGGCGACTCGCAGGTGGCCCCGGCGAGGGTGATTGTGCCGGTGACGTCCGCGACGTTCGCCTTGAGCGGGTTCACCGACACCGTGAGGGTCAGGGCGGTGGCGGCGGCGGTACGGGAGGTGGTGTGCGTCTTCGACAGGCCGAGCGTCACCTCGCCGACGCCGGGCACGTCGACCTTCGTCGGGCCGCCCGCCGTGAGCGTGACCCGCTTGCCGAGGACGGTGACGCGGCCCAGCAGGTTCGCCTCGGCGACGGGCCGCTCGCCGGCCTCGCAGACCGCGCGGGAGGTGACCTTCTCGACCTCGATCAGCGACAGCAGCGGCAGCCCGGGGACGTGCAGTTGCGCGTGGGCGAGCTCGGTGTGCCCCTCCGCACGGCGCGCGTCGGCGGTCGCCCGCGCGGTGGCGACGTCGGCCCGGAGGACGCTGACCGGCCTGCCCTGCTCGACGCCGTCCAGGGTGACGGTGAGCGCGGTCTTCGCGGCGCTCTCGGGCGCCTGGACCTCGTTGAGCGTGGCCTTGAGCGGCACGTGCACGGACTTGTTCAGCAGGGACACGTCCAGGTCGGTGCGCAGGACGACGGCGCTCGCGCGCCCGGCTTCCCCGCTCGCGGCCTCTCCTCCGGTGGCGTGCGCCGCGGGCGCGGCGGCCAGGAGCGCGGGTCCGGCGGCGAGCGCCACCGCGGCCGCCGCGGCGGTGAGGGGGAGGCGGCGGGCGGGCGGGCGCGAGGTGGTGCTGTTCAAGATGTGGAACCCCCACAGGGAGACATGGCGTCGCCGGCCCCGGCCCATGGGGAACGCATGAGCGGCGGCGACGTGGGACACCGGAATCTTTACGCACGGAGAGTGAACGGGCGGCCGCCTCACGTGAGTTCACCCCAAAGTGGGGTTTCCGTTCCCATATTCGAATCTTTCGGCACGGGCGTTCGCTCACATCCCACCCATTGCATGAAGTGAAGAAAAGTGGATAACGACAAGCGGCAGCGGGTCGTCACGGGTTGTCAACGGGCGTCAACAGGATGCGGATTGCTTATCGCGCGACCGTGAGCTTTAGTTAGGGCAGCCTAACTAAAAGATCGGGACAAGAGTGAGCATCGAGGTCTACCGGGACATCTGGGGCATCCCGCATCTCCGCGCCGCCGACGCGCTGGAACTCGTCCACGCGCAGGGACGCACCACCGCCCTGGACCGGGCCTGGCAGTTGGAGGTCGAACGGCACCGCGCCCAGGGCACCACGGCCGCCTTCCTGGGCACCGAGGCCGTCGAGTGGGACGTCTTCGCCCGCCGTGCCCAACTGGCCGACACCGCCCGCCGCTGCTTCGACGCGCTCGACGAGCCCACCCGTATCTGGGTGCGCGCGTACGCGGACGGGGTCAACGCCGGGCTCGCGGCCGGCGCCCGCCGCGCGCCCGAGTTCGCCGCCACCGGACTGGCCCCCGGGCGGTGGGAGCCGTGGACGCCGCTGGCCGTGTGGCTGTCGAGGCACATCCTGTTCGCCGGTTTCCCCAGCAAGCTGTGGCGCGACCACGTCGCCCGCCGGCTCGGCGAGGAGTACGCCGAGCTGTTCGCCACCGACGGCCCCGCCGCCTCCGGCAGCAACGGCTGGCTGGTGACCGGCGACCGCACCGCCACCGGGGCGGCGCTCATCGCGGGCGACCCGCACCGGATCATCGAGGCGCCCGGCGTCTACCAGCAGATCCGGCTGGCCTGCCCCGACTACGACGTCGTCGGGCTCGCCGTCCCGGGCGTACCCGGCCTGGCGCACTTCGGGCACACCGGCACGGTCGCCTGGGCGATCACCAACGCCATGGCCGACTACCAGGACCTGTACCGGGAGCGGCTGCGGCGCACCGGGGACGGCGAGGTGACGGCGCTTGGCCCGGACGGCTGGGCGCCCGCCCACGTCCACACCGAGACCGTCGAGGTCAAGGGCGCCGACCCGGTCGAGATCGAGGTGGTCGAGACCGAGCGCGGACCGGTGATCATCGACGGGCCGGACGAGGTGATCAGCCTCCGTTACCCGCCGCGCGTGACCGGCGAACTGGGCTTCGCCGCCCTGCCCGCGCTGCTCGCCGCCCGCACCGTCGCCGACGTGGACCGCGCGTTCGACCGCTGGGTGGAGCCCGTCAACGTCGTCCAGGCCGCCGATACCGAGGGCGGCACCCTCCACCGGGTCGCCGGGCACGTCCCGCGGCGCGGGCGCGCCAACCGGCTGCGCACCGTCCCGGCCTGGGAGCCCGGCCACGAGTGGCACGGCGCCCATGACCCGATGCCCCGCGAACCGGTCGACGGCGTCGCGGTGATGGCGAACGCGCGCGGACTCGCCACCCCGCTCGGCGTCGAGTTCGCGGCACCGCACCGGGCGCAGCGGATCGCCAGGCTGCTGGACGCCTCCAAGAGCTGGACCGCGCCGGAGATGGCCGCCATCCACACGGACACCCACCTGGCCTCGGCCCGCCCGCTGCTCTCGCTGCTCGCCGCCCTGCCCGACCTGGGGCTGGAGGCGCGGGAGGTGCGCGACCGGCTGCTGTGCTGGAACCGCCGCATGGCGGCCGGGAGCACGGACGCGGCGCTCTTCGCGGCCGTACGCGGGGCGGTCGTGCGCCGCCTCGCCGAGCACCCGGCGCTCGCCGTGCTGGCCGAACCGCCCGCGTACCCCGCGCTCTTCCAGCCGTGGCTGGCCCTGGTCCCGCGCGTCGCGTACGCCCTGGGGACCCTGCTGGCGGGCGGACCGGTGCCCGAGGCCGACCGGCTGGCGGCGGTCCGCGCCGCCCTGGAGGAGGTGGCCGCCGCTCCCCCCACCGAGCCATGGGGCGCCACGCACCGGCTCGCGCCCTGGGCCGCGCTGCCCGCGCTGACCGACGGCACCGACGAGTGGCCCGGTCTGGACGGCGACCACGACTGCGTCCTGTCCACCTCCAGCGTCCCGGGCCTCACCGACCACAGCGCGCGCGGCCCGGCCGCCCGTTACGTCTGGGACCTGGCCCGGCGCGAGGACAGCCTCTGGGTGGTGCCCTTGGGCGCCTCGGGCGTCCCCGGCGACCCGCACGCGCGCGACCAACTGCCGCTGTGGCTACGGGGCGACCTCGCGCCCGTCGTCACCGACTGGGACCGGCTCATCGAGGAGCGGCACGACCACCGCTGACCGATGACGCGTCAGTCGACGACCCGGCCGTTGAGGATCACCCGCCGCGGCGCCGCCAGCGCGCGGACGTCCGCGCGCGGGTCCTCGTCGTAGACGACCAGGTCGGCCGGGGCGCCCTCGTCCAGGGCGGGGCGACCGAGCCACGCGCGGGCGCCCCAGGTCGTGGCCGACAGGGCCTCCAGCGGCGGGATGCCGGCCGTGACGAGCTCGGCGACCTCGGCGGCGACCAGGCCGTGCGCCAGGGAGCCGCCCGCGTCGGTGCCGACGAAGACGGGGACGCCCGCGTCGTACGCGGCGCGCACGGTGTCGTACCGGCGCTCGTGGAGCCGCCGCATGTGGTCGGCCCAGCGCGGGAACTTGGCCTCTCCCCCGGCGGCGAGCCGCGGGAACGTGGCGATGTTGACGAGCGTCGGCACGATGGCGACGCCGCGCTCGGCGAACAGCGGGATGGTCTCCTCGGTGAGGCCCGTGGCGTGCTCGACGCAGTCGATGCCCGCCTCGACCAGGTCGCGCAGCGACTCCTCGGCGAAGCAGTGGGCGGTGACGCGCGCGCCGAGCCGGTGCGCCTCCGCGATGGCCGCCTCGACCTCGGCACGCGGCCAGCAGGCGCCCAGGTCGCCGGTCCCCCGGTCGAGCCAGTCGCCGACCAGCTTGACCCAGCCGTCGCCGCGCCGGGCCTCCCGGGCGACGTACGCGACGAGGTCGGCGGGCTCGATCTCGTGGGCGTAGTTGCGGATGTAGCGGCGGGTGCGCGCGATGTGCCGGCCCGCGCGGATGATCTTCGGCAGGTCGTCCCGGTCATCGATCCAGCGGGTGTCCGCCGGGGATCCGGCGTCCCGGATCAGCAGCGTGCCCGCGTCCCGGTCGGTGACCGCCTGCTTCTCGCTGGTGGCCTCGTCCACGGCCCCGTGGGCGTCGAGCCCCACGTGGCAGTGCGCGTCGACCAGGCCGGGCAGCGCCCAGCCCGAGACCGTCCTGACGTCGCGCGCGGCGGACGGCCGGTCGTAGGTGATCCGCCCGTCGACCACCCACAGTTCGTCGCGTACGTCCTCCGGGCCGGCCAGCACCCGCCCCGTCACATGCAGCACCACGCTCATGTCCAGCACTCTACGGGGGCGGAAGTACGCTCGGCGTAGCAGTCCCGTACGTGAACACAGTGGAAGCGAGCTCCCGTGACGCACCCCCTCCTCGACCTGCCCCCGCTGACCGCCGACCGCTTCGCGGCCATCGAGCGGCGCGTGGCCGCGCTGCTGGCCACCGAGCAGGACGTGCTGATCACGCAGGGAGAGGCGTTGCTGCCGCTGGAGGGCTGCATCCGCAGCGGGGCCCGGCCCGGGTCGACCGCGCTGAACGTGATCACCGGGCCGTACGGGCAGACCTTCGGCGACTGGCTGCGGGACTGCGGCGCGACGGTGGTGGACCTGGAGGTGCCGTTCCACACGGCGGTGACGGCCGACGAGATCGCCGAGGCGCTGGAGCGGACCCCGGAGATCGACTTCGTGTCCCTGGTACACGCCGAGGCGGCGACCGGGAACACCAACCCGGTCGCGGAGATCGGTGAGGTGGTACGGGCGCACGGCGCGCTGTTCTACCTGGACGCGGTGGCCTCGGTCGGCGCCGAGCCGGTGCTGCCCGACGCCTGGGGCGTCGACCTGTGCATCATCGGCGCGCAGAAGGCGATGGGCGGCCCGGCGGGTGTTTCGGCGGTGTCGGTCAGCACGCGCGCGTGGGAGCGGTTCGCCGCCAACCCGGCGGCGCCGCGCCGCTCGTACCTGTCCCTGCTGGACTGGAAGGAGCGCTGGATCGACCGGGGGCGTACGGCCCTGCCGCACGCGCCCGCGCAGTTGGAGATGCTGGCGCTGGAGGCGTGCCTGGAGCGCATCGAGGCGGAGGGCCTGGACGCGCTGATGGGCCGCCACGCCTCGGCCGCCGCGGCCACCCGCGCGGGCGCGCTCGCCCTCGGTGGCGGTCTGGAGCCGTACGTGCACGAGGCGAAGGACGCCGCCCCGGTCGCGACGACGCTGCGCACCCCGCCCGGCGTGGACGCCGCCGAGCTGGTGGCCGGGGCCCTGGCGGCGGACCCCGCCCTCCCGCTGGCGGCGGGCGGCGGGGCGCTGGCCAAGGAGATGGTCCGGGTGAACCACTACGGGCCGGGCGCCACCCAGGACGTGGTCGCCTCCTCCCTGGCCGCCCTCGGCACCGCCCTGGGCGCGCTGACCGGCACGACCCCGAACCTGGACGCCGCACGCCGTGCGGTCACCGCGGCCTGGAGCTGACGGCCCGGACGGCCCGCTCACGAGGCCGGGTGGGCCGCACCCCGCGCGGTCACCGCAGCGTGGACGCCACCGGCGGTAACCGCCCCGGCGGCCCCGCTCACGACCCCGCGACGGCCCCTGACCGTCACCGCAGCGTGGACGTCACCGGCGCGGCGGCCCCGGCGGCCGGGCCGCCCGCTGTCCCGGCGGTCTGGTCGCCGATCGTCCCCGTGGCCGGGCCGCCGATCGTCCCCGTGGCCGGTCCGCCGGCCGTGCGTGGTGCCGCGCCGCCCGCTGGGACGGCCGGGCCGCCGGCCGTGCGTGGTGCCGTGGCGCTCGTCGTCGCCAGGGCTTCCAGCAGGGCCTGGACCGGTGGGCTGAGCGGTCGTTCCGCCGGGACGGCGAGGGAGACCGGGGCCGTGAGGGCCGGTAGGGGGCGGAAGGCGATCCGGGGTGTCGGCGGCAGGGGGCCCACCGGGTGGAACAGCGTCCAGGACGGCTCGGGGTGCGCGGCGAGCTCGGTGAGCGTGTCCTGGAGCGTGGTGAACGGCGGACCGGCCGTCCAGTCCGGCAGGGCGGCCGTGACCAGGTCGTGGAAGGCCGGGTCGGCGGCGCGCGGGACGAGCCGCAGCGGCAGGCGGGCGAGCCGGTCGAGGCTCGGCGACTCGCCGTCCGCGAGGCCGAGGGCGAGCGCGTGGGAGGCGGGCAGCGCGGCGATCAGCGGCTCGTCCCACAGCCGGTGCAGGGCCACGCCGTCGGCCCGCCGCACGGTGCGTACGAGGGCGGCGTCGAACGTTCCGGAGCGCACGGCCGCGAGGCGGGCCTCCTGGGGCGCCCGCTCCAGCCGTACGCGCAGCCCGGGGCGGCGGGCGGCCAGCGCGTCGAGGGCGCGGTACACACGGTCGGCGAAGGCCCGGCTGGTGCCGAGCCGTACGAGTCCCTCCGTCCCGGCGGTGATCCCGGCGGCGGTGTCCCGGACCCGCGCGGCCGCGGCGAGCGCGGCGCGGGCCTCGGGCAGCAGCCGCTCACCGGCCGCGGTGAGGCGCACGCCGTGCGTGGGCGAGCGGTCGAACAGGCGCAGCCCCAGCTCCCCTTCCAGCCGGGCGATGCGCCGGCTCACCGACGCCGGGACGGTGCGCAGCCGCTCGGCGGCCCGTACGAAGCCCAGTTCCTCGGCGACCGCGACGAAGTTCTCCAGCTCACGCAGCTCCACTCCTGGCCCCCACCCATCGCCGTTGATGATCTCTGTGCCGGTCAACCGCTTCCCTGTCCCGTCTTCTTCCCGCTTCTTCGCGTCGCGCGTACGCACCGATACGTGCGGGGGGTGCGGACGGCTCAACGGCGGGGCCGAGCCGAGGACGGCGGTGGCGGCGGTGGCGGCGGTGGCGGCGACGGCGGATTGTCACCGGAATGGCATCGGGTGAATACTTCGGGGAATTCCTGGCACTACATTGTCGCGGACAGTTGCCCGCATTCTTCTGCCCGGTTTCCCCGACCCTAAACGCAAAGATTTCATAAGGACTCGACGGGCAATTCGGGCACATGTCAAGCCCGTTACTCCGGTGTGACGGACTCCACATCGCGCCCGTTTTGCCGGGAAATATACGGGCAAAAAGCGGCGATCGGCGAGCGACCGGCCCTTGAGCTCGCGCCCGCGCGATAACACAGGTCAGACGCTCACCCAACCCCTCACCCCGATGCAATTTCAGAAATTGCTGGGTAAGTTCAATCCGCATGACCGCCGCACAAGCAGACCTTGCACGTGCCCGAAACGAATTCCCCCGACCGGCCGCACCGGCCATCGGTATCGACACCCCCCGAGTGGAGGACGGAGCCGCGATCTGGCGCATTGCCCGCGACTCCGAGGTCCTGGACCTCAACTCCTCGTACAGCTATTTGCTGTGGTGCCGCGACTTCGCCGCCACCTCCCTGGTGGCGCGCGGCGCCGACGGCGAGCCGATCGCCTTCGTCACGGGGTACATCAGGCCGCAGCGCCCGCAGACCCTCGTGGTCTGGCAGGTCGCCGTGGACCGCGCGCACCGGGGCCAGGGCCTGGCCGGTGTGCTGCTGGACGCGCTGACCGCGCGCGTGGCCGGACAGGGCGTCCACACCGTGGAGACCACCATCACCCCGGACAACACGGCGTCCGACCGGCTCTTCACCTCGTACGCGGAGCGCCGTGGGGCGTCCCTGGAGCGTGAGGTCCTCTTCGACGGGGGGCTCTTCCCCGAGGGGACGCACGAGCCCGAGGTGCTCTACCGGATCAGCCCGATCGCCTGAAACCCCCGGACGTCGCCCGAGACGCCTGAGACACCCCCACCGAGGAGACGAACCGCTGTGACCATCACCCCGCCCGCCCTGAGTGTCTTCGAGACCCTGGAGTCGGAGGTGCGCAGCTACTGCCGCGGTTGGCCCGCGGTGTTCGACCGCGCCCAGGGCGCACGCCTCACCGACGAGGACGGACACTCCTACCTCGACTTCTTCGCCGGCGCCGGCTCGCTCAACTACGGCCACAACAACCCGGTACTGAAACGCGCCCTGCTCGACTACATCGAGCGTGACGGCATCACCCACGGCCTCGACATGGCCACGACCGCCAAGCGCGCGTTCCTGGAGTCCTTCCAGAACGTGATCCTCCGGCCGCGCGACCTCCCGTACAAGGTGATGTTCCCCGGCCCGACCGGCACCAACGCCGTGGAGGCGGCGCTGAAGCTGGCCCGCAAGGTGAAGGGGCGCGAGTCGATCGTGTCGTTCACCAACGCCTTCCACGGCATGTCGCTCGGCTCGCTCGCCGTCACCGGCAACGCGTTCAAGCGCGCCGGGGCCGGTATCCCGCTGGTGCACGGCACGCCGATGCCGTTCGACAACTACCTCGACGGCCAGGTCCCGGACTTCCTGTGGTTCGAGCGGCTGCTGGAGGACCAGGGCTCCGGCCTCAACAAGCCGGCCGCCGTGATCGTGGAGACGGTGCAGGGCGAGGGCGGCATCAACGTCGCCCGGCCCGAGTGGCTGCGCGCGCTGCGCGAGCTGTGCGACCGCCAGGACATGCTGCTGATCGTCGACGACATCCAGATGGGCTGTGGCCGCACCGGTGCCTTCTTCTCCTTCGAGGAGGCGGGCATCACCCCGGACATCGTCACCCTGTCGAAGTCCATCAGCGGGTACGGCCTGCCGATGTCGCTGTGCCTGTTCACGCCGGAGCTCGACGTCTGGGGCCCGGGTGAGCACAACGGCACCTTCCGCGGCAACAACCCGGCCTTCGTCACCGCCACCGCCGCGCTGGACACCTACTGGGCCGACGGCCAGATGGAGAAGCAGACCATCGCGCGCGGCGAGCAGGTCGAGCAGGCGCTGCTGGCGATCTGCGACGAGAACTCCGCCTACGGCGCCCACTTCCGTGGCCGCGGCCTGGTGTGGGGCATGGAGTTCACCGACAAGTCCCGCGCCGCGGCGGTGTGTGCGCGCGCCTTCGAGCTGGGGCTGCTGCTGGAGACCTCGGGCCCGCAGAGCGAGGTCGTCAAGCTGCTGCCGCCGCTGACCGTCACGCCCGACGAGCTGGACGAGGGACTGCGGACGCTGGCCCGCGCGGTCCGCGAAACGGCCTGAATCCCTCCCGTACGAAAGGAAGTTGCACCACCGTGATCGTCCGATCGTTGAAGGACATCGAGAACACCGAGCGCCATGTCAAGGCGGCCTCCGGCACCTGGGAGTCCAAGCGCATCGTGCTCGCCAAGGAGAAGGTCGGCTTCTCCCTGCACGAGACCGTGCTGTACGCGGGCACCGAGACGTCGATGTGGTACGCCAACCACGTCGAGGCCGTGCTGTGCGTCGAGGGCGAGGCCGAGCTGACCGACGACGAGACGGGCGAGACGCACTGGATCGAGCCGGGCACGATGTACCTGCTCGACGGCCATGAGCGCCACACCCTGCGCCCGAAGACGGACTTCCGGTGCGTGTGCGTCTTCAACCCTCCCGTGACCGGACGGGAGGACCACGACGAGAACGGTGTCTACCCGCTGCTGACCGAGGAGGGCTGAACCATGACGACGACCACGACCACCGCTGTGCAGGACCTGTACCCCACCCGAGGCGCCTCCGAGGTCGTCACTCCCCGCCAGGACCCGGTCGTCTGGGGGCCGGTGTCGTCGCCGGAGCTGGAGTCCTTCGAGCGTGACGGCTTCCTCGCCGTCGACCGGCTGATCACGGAGGACGAGGTCGCGGTCTACCGCGCCGAGCTCGACCGGCTGGTCAGCGACCCGGTGATCCGTGCCGACGAGCGCTCGATCGTCGAGCCGAAGTCCCAGGACGTACGGTCGGTCTTCGAGGTCCACAAGATCAGCGAGGTGTTCGCGCGGCTGGTCCGCGACGAGCGCGTGGTGGGCCGGGCGCGCGAGATCCTCGGCTCGGACGTGTACGTCCACCAGTCGCGGATCAACGTGAAGCCGGGCTTCGGTGCCTCGGGCTTCTACTGGCACTCGGACTTCGAGACCTGGCACGCGGAGGACGGGCTGCCGCGGATGCGGACGGTGTCCGTGTCGATCGCCCTCACGGAGAACCTGGACACCAACGGCGGCCTGATGATCATGCCGGGGTCGCACCGGACGTTCCTGGGCTGCGCGGGCGAGACGCCGAAGGACAACTACAAGAAGTCGCTCCAGATGCAGGACGCGGGCACGCCGTCGGACGAGGCGCTGACGAAGTTCGCCGACGCGCACGGCATCCGGCTGTTCACCGGCAAGGCGGGCTCGGCGACCTGGTTCGACTGCAACGCCATGCACGGCTCGGGCGACAACATCACCCCGTACCCGCGCAGCAATGTCTTCATCGTGTTCAACAGCGTGGAGAACGCCGCGGTGGAGCCGTTCGCGGCCCCGGTCCGGCGGCCGGAGTTCATCGGGGCGCGGGACTTCACGCCCGTGCGGTAAGGCCACCGCGGGCAGGGGCGTACACGCGGAGGGGCGGGACCGGGGTGCGGTCCCGCCCCTCCGTTCCGGTGCCGTCAGCGGTGCCGGAACCAGTTCGCCGCCGGCAGCAGCCTGCCGTCGTAGTCGAACAGGGCCTGGTTCTCCCAGGCGTTGCCGGACGCCGGGTCGGCCGGGTCCCAGCCGCTGCCGGTGACGGCCGTCCAGGCGGGCTCCCAGTAGACGACGCCCAGGCCACGGCCGTTCGGCACGGCCTCGACGACGTTCATCACGTCCCGCAGGTTCGCGGCCTGGCCCGCCGGGGTCGCCGGGTAGCCCGGGGCGAGGCTGCCGGCGGTGGCGACGTTGTTCTCCAGGAAGTCGTCATTGGCGAGCGTGTGCGCGTACGCCGTCTCCGCGACCAGCACCGGCTTGCCGTACCGGGCGGCGACGTCGTCCAGGTTGGCCTGGAGTCCGGAGAGCGGACCGTGCCAGTAGCCGTAGTACGACAGGGCGATGACGTCGAAGGGCACCTTGTACGCGACGGCCTGGTCGAACCACCAGCGGGTGCCCGCGTTGTCGCCGCCCTTCGCCAGGTGCAGGGCGACCCGGGTGGCCGGTGACACGGCCTTGGCCGCGTTCGCGCCGGACGTCAGCAGCCCGGCGAGCTGCGCCCAGTGGGAGGTGCGGCCCTCCTCCCAGAGCATGCCGCCGTTCAGCTCGTTGCCGATCTGGACCATGTCGGCCGTCGTGCCCTGCGCCTTGAGCGCGCCGAGGACGTCGTACGTGTGGTCGTACACGTCCTTCCTCAACTGCTCGTACGTGTGCGAGGACCAGGCCGCGGGCTTGTACTGCTTGCCCGGGTCGGCCCAGGTGTCCGAGTAGTGGAAGTCCACCAGGACCTTCATGCCCTGGGCCTTGGCGCGCTTGGCCATGGCGAGGACCTTCGCCTTGTTGTTGTAGCCGTCGGCGGGGTTCACCCACACCTTCAGGCGGACGTGGTTCATGCCGGCGGACTTGAGGACGGTCATCGCGTCGCCGCTCGTCCCGTTCGCGTACCGGTAGCCGGCTCCGTGGGCCTCGTTCTTGGGGAGCGTCGACAGGTCGCCGCCCTTGATGGCGAGGCCGGTGGTGCCGGGCGTGAGGGTGACGTCGTCGAAGTTGGCCCACTCCCCCGCGTGGGCGTCGGAGTTGAAGCTGACCGTGCACTGTCCGCCGGTCACCTTCACGGAGGTGACGATCCTGATCCAGGCGCCGTTCGCGGTGGGCGGCAGGTCGGTGCGCTGTTCCGCGCTGCCGCAGTTGCGCAGCGCGATGTACGCGGCGTTCTGTCCGCCGCTGGAGCGGACGCGGGCGCTCAGCGTGTACGTCCCGTCGGCGAGGCCGGACAGGTACTGGTAGGTCTCCACCTTGTAGGCGCCGGACGCCCAGTGGGAGAGCCGGGTGCCGCCGCTCGCCCCGCCGGCCTCGGTGAACGAGGCGCTGTGGTGGCCGGTGGCCGAGTAGGTGGACCAGCCTGCGGTCCCGCTCTCGAAACCCGGGTTGGTGAGCGTGGCCGCCGCCGTGGCCGTGGTCGCGGGCAGCCCCGCGAGGAGCAGCCCGGCGGCGGTGACGGCGGCCGCGGCCACTGTGTTGGTGCCGTACATGTCGTGTCCCTTCGACGATGTGCGTGCGGTGCCTTGCGGGTGGGTCACGCGAGCCGGACGACGCGGACGGCACCCGCCGGGACGGCGAGGTGCCCGGCGACGGGCTCGCCGCTGAGGAGTTCGGTGCCGGGGGCATCCAGCGGCACCTTGGCGTCGAGCGCCGTGTGGTTGAGGACGAACAGGTAGCTGCCGCTCTCGCCGGTGCGGCGCACCACCTCGACGTCCCGGGGCAGTCCGGTGCGCGGCGCGATGCCGGCGTCCTCGCAGGCCGCGCCGATGACCGCGTCCAGGGCGGGCGGGGCGAGGCGGGTGGAGACGTACCAGGCGGTGCCCTCGCCCAGGCGGTGGCGGGTGACGGCGGGGCGGCCGGCGGCGGGGCCGTCGGCGTACGTCCACACGGTCTCGGCGCCGCGCGGGACCACGAACTCGGTCCACACGTCGCCGGTCAGCGTCCCCTCCCCGGCCCGCTCGGTGATCCGTACCGTCTCGCCCTCGCCCAGTGGCGACCACTCCTCGACGGTGAGGCCGAGGACGTCCCGCAGCACGCCGGGGTGGGGGCCGGGGTGGACGGCGTCGTGCTCGTCGACGATGCCGGAGAAGTACGACACGACGAGGGTGCCGCCGTTCTCGACGTAGGCGTGGAGGTTGCGTCCCGCCGCCTCGGTGGCGAGGTAGAGGGCGGGCACGACGACCAGGGGGTGGGCGGACAGGTCGGCCTCGGGGTGGACGAAGTCGACGGTCAGGTGCCGGTCGTAGAGCGTCTCGTAGCAACTGTCGGCGCGTTCGCGGGCGTCGTGGTCCACGCTGGGGCGGTACTCCAGGCTCTGCGCCCACCAGGAGTGCCAGTCCCACACCATGGCGGCGTCGGCGACCGTGCGCGTACCGCGCAGTTGGGCGAGGGAGCCGAGGTCGGCGCCGAGTGCGACGACCTCGCGCCAGACGCGTGAGTCGGTTCCGGCGTGCGGCACCATCGCGGAGTGGAACTTCTCGGCGCCGCGCCGGGACTGGCGCCACTGGAAGAACATGGCGCCCTCGGAGCCGCGTGCGACGTGGGCGAGGGAGTTGCGGGCCATCTCGCCGGGGCGCTTGGCGGGGTTGCGGGGCTGCCAGTTGACGCCGCTGGTGGAGTGCTCCAGCAGCAGCCAAGGGGCGCCGCCGGCGACGGAGCGGGTGAGGTCGGCGGCCATGGCGAGGTTGACGTGGGTGCGGCGGCCGTCGGTGATCAGGTAGTGGTCGTTGGTGACGAGGTCGACCTCGCGGCCCCAGGCCCAGTAGTCGACGCTGTCGCACTGGCTGAGCGCGGTCATGAAGTTGGTGGTGACCGGCACGCCGGGCGCGAGGCGGTGCAGGATGTCCCGCTCCATCCGGAAGTTCTCGCGCATGGTGGCGTCGGCGAAGCGGCGGTGGTCGAGGGCCTGGGCCGGGTTGACCACGCCGGGCGTGGCGCGGGGCGGGTCGATCTGGTCGTACGAGGTGTAGTGCTGGCCCCAGAAGGCGGTCCCCCAGGCCTCGTTGACCGCGTCGACGGAGCCGTACCGGGCGTCGAGCCAGCGGCGGAAGTGAGCGGCGCACGTATCGCAGTAGCAGGCGCTGACGGGGACGCCGTACTCGTTGTGGACGTGCCACAGGGCGAGGGCGGGGTGTGTGCCGTAGCGGCGGGCGAGCTGTTCGGTGATGTTCGCGGCGGCGGCGCGGTACGCGGCTGAGCTGTGGCAGATGGCGCCGCGCGAGCCGAAGGAGTACCGCATCCCCTCGCGGGTGACGGGCAGCGCCTCGGGGTGGGCGCGGTAGAACCAGGCGGGCGGGACGACGGTGGGGGTGCCGAGGTCGGCGCGGATGCCGTGCTCGTGCAGCAGGTCGAGGAGCCGGTCGAGCCAGCCGAAGTCATAGGCGCCCGGCTCGGGTTCGAGCCGGGCCCAGGAGAAGATGCCGACGCTGACCATGGTGACGCCGGCCTCGCGCATCAGCCGTACGTCCTCCTGCCAGACGCTTTCCGGCCACTGTTCGGGGTTGTAGTCCCCGCCGTAGGCGAGCCGGTCCAGGCCTCTGGGAGTGGTCTCCGGCATGGGGGTTTCTCCTGATTCCTCGGGCTTCCTCGGGACGGGCCCACAGCGTTTCGATCAAGTGGGAACGTTCACACACATGGGCGCCGCTGGAACGCAACATAACCGCACAGCAACAACCATTGACAAGTGTCTGGGAAGTTTCTCTACTGTGAACGCTCACAGAAGCATGGCAGGCCTCCCACGACGAGGGAGGCCGCCCCCTCGGTCAGGGAGAAGCCCCCATGCCGCACGCGCCGCACGCGCCTCGCCGCCGCCTTTCCGCCATCGCCGCCGTCCTCGCCGCGACCGCCCTCACCGGGTGCGGGTCCTCCGGCGAGGGCGAGCGCGACGACGCCGCCTCCGGCCCCGTCTCGCTCACCTACTGGGCGTGGGCACCGGGCATGGACAAGGTGGCCGCCCTGTGGAACGAGAAGCACGGCAAAGAAGCAGGCATCACCGTCACCGTGAAGAAGCAGGCGTCCGGCGACGACCTGGTCACGAAGATCATCACCGCGGCCAAGGCACACCAGGCGCCCGACCTCGTCCAGGCCGAGTACCAGGCGCTGCCGACCCTGGTCAGCAATGACGCGCTCGCCGACATCTCCGAGGAGGCCGGCGACGCCGAGAAGGCGTTCGCCCCCGGCGTCTGGCAGCAGGTCACGCTCGGCACCGACGCGGTCTACGCGCTGCCCCAGGACTCCGGGCCGATGATGTTCTACTACCGGGCCGACCTGTTCCGGAGTTACGGGCTGAAGGTCCCCACCACGTGGGACGAGTTCGCCGCCACCGCCCGCGCGCTGAAGAAGAAGGCCCCGGACAGGGCGCTGACGACCTTCTCCGCCAACGACTCCGGGCTGTTCGCCGGGCTCGCCCAGCAGGCCGGCGCCACGTGGTGGACCACCGAGGGCGACAAGTGGAAGGTCGGCATCGACGACGCTCCCACCCGGAAGGTCGCCGGCTTCTGGGGCGACCTGGTCGCGGAGGGCGTCATCGACAACCAGCCGATGTACACCCCGGCCTGGAACAAGGCGCTCAACACCGGCAAGCAGATCGCCTGGGTCAGCGCGGTCTGGGCGCCCGGCACACTCACCACCGCCGCGCCCGACACCAGGGGCAAGTGGGCCATGGCCCCGCTCCCCCAGTGGACCAAGGGCGCGAACGCCACCGGGAGCTGGGGCGGTTCCACCACCGCCGTCACCACCGACTCCCGGCACAAGGCGGCCGCGGTGAAGTTCGCCACCTGGCTGAACACCGACCCCGAGGCGCTGGCCGCGCTGGTGAAGGAGAGCGGCGTCTACCCGGCCGCCACCGCCGCCCAGACCGGCGGCGCGCTCGCCTCCCCGCCCGCGTTCTTCGCCAACCAGCCGGACTTCTACACCCGGGCCGCCGAGATAGCCAGGACCACCGCGCCCGCCGCCTGGGGCCCGAACGTCAACGTCGCCTACACCGCGTTCAAGGACGAGTTCGGCAAGGCCGCCAAGGCCAAGTCGGGCTTCGGCACGGCCCTCACCGCGATGCGGGACGCCACGGTCGCCGACCTGGAGAAGCAGGGCTTCGAGGTGGCCCCGTGAGACGCAAGCACGTACGCGGCGCCCCCTACGTCTTCCTCCTCCCGGCCACCGTCCTCTTCGGCCTGTTCTTCGCCCTGCCCATCGGCTACGCGATCTGGCTGAGCCTGCACCGGATCGAGGTCCAGGGCCTCGGTCTCGGCAAGGGCGCCCGTGAGGAGGTCTGGGCCGGCCTGGCGAACTACACGGCCGCGCTCACCGACTCCGAGCTGGGCCGGGGCGCGCTGCGCATCCTCGGGTACGGCGCGATCGTCGTGCCCGTGATGCTGGGCCTGGCGCTGCTGTTCGCGCTGCTGCTGGACACCGAGCGGGTGCGCGCGAAGGCCTTCTCACGGCTCGCGATCTTCCTCCCGTACGCCGTCCCCGGTGTCGTCGCCGCGATGCTGTGGGGCTTCCTGTACCTGCCGGACGTCAGCCCGTTCCATTACGCGCTCGACGCGCTCGGGCTGCCCCGGCCCGATCTGCTGGACGGCGGGCCGCTGTTCCTGGCGCTGTCGAACATCGCCGTGTGGGGCGGGACCGGCTTCAACATGATCGTGATCTACACGTCGCTGCGGTCCATCCCGGCCGAGGTGTACGAGGCCGCGAGGCTGGACGGCGCCACCCCGCTCCAGATCGCGCTGCGGATCAAGGTCCCGATGGTGGCGCCGTCGCTCGTGCTGACCTTCTTCTTCTCGGTCATCGCGACGCTCCAGGTCTTCAGCGAGCCGACCACCCTGCGCCCGCTGACCAACGGCATCCCGACCACCTGGAGCCCGCTGATGAAGGTCTACAACGACGCCTTCGTGGGCGGGAACGTGTACGCGGCCTCGGCTACCGCCGTCGTCCTCGCGGTGGCGACGTATCTGCTGTCGTTCGGCCTGCTGAGGGCCGCCGGAAGGAAGCGGGGAGCCACCCGATGACCGACCTCACCGCTGCCCGGGCGCGTCCCGGGACGCGCAAGGCCGCCCCGGCCGCCGGCACCACCCCGGGCACCGCCCAGGGGCCGCCCGTCGGGCCCCGCGGTCCGCGCCGGATCGCCCTGCTGCCCACGGCGGCCCTGCTGCTCGGCGCGCTGTACTGCCTGCTGCCGGTCGCCTGGGTGCTGGTGGCCTCCACCAAGTCCGGTACCGAGCTGTTCTCCACGTTCACGTTCCTGCCGGGCAGCGGCCTCACCGACAACGTGGCCGGCCTCGGCGCGTACCGTGACGGGATCTACTGGCGGTGGATGGCCAACTCGGCGTTCTACGCCGGGGGCGGCGCCGTGCTGTCCACGGCCGTGTCGGCGGTCTCGGGCTACGCGCTTGCGGTCTACCGGTTCCGGGGCCGCGAGGCCGTGTTCAACGTCCTGCTCGCGGGTGTGCTGATGCCGCCGGTGATCCTCGCCGTCCCGCAGTACCTGCTGCTGGCGAAGGCCGGCATGGCGGACACGTACCTGTCGGTGCTGCTGCCGCTGGTCCTGTCCCCGTACGGCGTCTACCTCGGCCGGATATACGCCGAGGCCGCCATCCCCATGGAGCTGGTCGAGGCGGGCCGGATGGACGGGGCGGGCGAGTGGCGGATCTTCCTGCGGATCGCGGTCCCGATGATGTCGCCGGGACTCGTCACGATCTTCCTCTTCCAGTTCGTGGCGATCTGGAACAACTTCCTGCTGCCCTACATCATGCTCGGCGACGACGAGAAGTTCCCGATGACGGTGGGGCTCTACACCCTGCTCGCGCAGGGCTCCGCGACCCCGGCGCTCTACACGCTGGTGATCACCGGTGCCATGCTGGCGGTCGTCCCGCTCATCGCCCTCTTCCTGGTCATCCAGCGGTTCTGGAGCCTGGACCTGCTGTCCGGGGCCGTAAAGTCCTGACCGTACGAGGGGAACAGGAAGCATGAGCCGCAGCACGGAGGGCCGTCGCCGGCCGCCGACCATCCATGACGTGGCCCGGGAGGCAGGGGTCTCCCGGGGCACGGTCTCGCGTGTCCTCAACGGCGGGCACTACGTCAGCCCCGCCGCCCAGGACGCGGTCAACGCGGCGATCCGCAAGACGGGTTACGTCGTGAACCGGCACGCCCGCTCGCTGATCACCGGCAAGTCGGACTCGGTGGCGTTCCTGCTGACCGAGCCGCAGGAGCGGTTCTTCGAGGACCCGAACTTCAACGTGCTGCTGCGCGGCTGCACCCAGGCGCTGGCCGACCGGGACATCCCGCTGCTGCTGATGATCGCGGGCACCGCCGCCGAGCGGCGGCGCAACCTGCGGTACATCGAGGCGGGCCACGTCGACGGGGTGTTGCTGGTTTCCAGCCGCTCCGGGGACCCGGTGGTGGAGCGGTTGCGCCGGGCGGGCGTTCCGCTGGTGGCGTGCGGCAAGCCGCTGGGCCAGACGTCGAAGGTCAGTTACGTGGCGGCGGACGACCGGGAGGGCGCGCGGGAGATGGTGCGCTACCTGTACGCGTCGGGGCGCCGCCGCATCGCCACGGTGACCGGCCCGGAGGACACCCCGGGCGGGGTGGAGCGGCTCGCGGGGTACCGGGAGACGCTGGCGGAGTGCGGGCTGCCGGCCGACGAGTCGCTGATCGTGCCGGGCGACTACGGCCGGGCGAGCGGCGAGGCGGCGGGCACGCTGCTGCTGGAGCGGGCGCCGGACGTGGACGCGGTGTTCGTGGCGTCGGACCTGATGGCGCAGGGCGTGCTCGACGCGCTGGCGCGGGGCGGGCGGCGGGTGCCGGAGGACGTGGCGGTGGGCGGCTTCGACGACTCGTCGGCCGCGCTCCAGGCCCGGCCCCCGCTCACCACGATCCGCCAGCCGTGGGACCGCATCAGCGCCGAGATGGTGCGGATGCTGCTGGCCCGCATAGGCGGGGAGGAGGCCGCCGCGGTCATCCTCCCCACCGAGCTGGTACGCCGCGAGTCGGCGTGAGGCTTCCGGCTCAGCCGACCAGGGCCGGGTAGTCCGTGTAGCCGCGGTGGTCGCCGCCGTAGAAGGTGGCGGTGTCCGGGGTGTTGTACGGGCCGTTGGCCTTGAGGCGGGCCGGCAGGTCGGGGTTGGCGAGGAACAGGGCGCCGAACGCCACGATGTCGGCGGTGCCGTTCTCGACCAGCGCCAGTTCCTCGGCGCTGGTCGGGCCCTCGGTGGCCGGGTTGAGCACCAGGGTGCCGGAGAACCGCTTACGCAGCTCCAGGGTGAACTCGCGGGAGGCCGGGCCGCTCTCCAGGACGTGCAGGTAGGCGATCCCGAGCGGTTCGAGGGCGGCCACGAGGGCGGTGTACGTCTCCTCCGGCTCGGGCTCGTCGATGTCGTTGAACGGGTTCCCGGGCGAGATCCTGAGGCCGGTGCGCTCCGGGCCGATCTCGGCGGCGACCGCCTTGACGACCTCGGCGGCGAAGCGGGCGCGGCCCTCGGCGGAGCCGCCCCAGGCGTCGGTGCGCCGGTTGGTGTTCGGGGCCAGGAACTGGTGGATCAGGTAGCCGTTGGCGCCGTGCAGCTCGACGCCGTCGAATCCGGCGGCCACGGCGTTGCGGGCGGCGGCCACGAAGTCGGCGATCGTCTCGCGTACCTCGGCGTCGGTGAGCTCGTGCGGGGTGACGAAGTCCTTGGGGCCCTCGGCGGTGTAGACCTGCCCCTTGGCGGCGACGGCCGAGGGGGCCACCGGGCGCAGCTCGCCGGGCTGGTCGGCCAGCAGGTCGGGGTGGCCGATGCGGCCGGAGTGCATGATCTGGGCGAAGATCCTGCCGCCCTTGGCGTGCACCGCGTCGGTGACCTTGCGCCAGGCGGCGGTCTGCTCGTCGCTGTGCAGGCCGGGGGTGTCGGGGTAGCCCTGGCCGACCGGGGAGGGCTGGATGCCCTCGGTGATGATCAGGCCGGCCGAGGCGCGCTGGGCGTAGTACTCGGCCGTGAGGTCGGTCGGCACCCGGCCGGCGCCGGCCCTGCTGCGGGTCATCGGGGCCATGGCGATGCGGTTGGCGAGCTGCGTGCCGGACAGGTCGATGGGGTCGAAAGCTGTGGTCATCGGAGGCTCCCAGAGCGTTATGTGGTCGGCCAAGGATTTCTGCCTGACGCCACTGTAGCGCATTCATTGGCCGACCAAGGTAAAATCGTGAGCATCGTCCGGACACCCCACGAGGAGACCCCGATGTCCGCCCCCCACCACTCCTCGGCGGGCGCCGAGCCCGCCTCCGCCTGTGCCGACGCGCTGCCCTCGGCGGCACGCGGCGGACCCCTCAGCCACACCCTGGCGCGGGTGGCCCGGCTGCACCGCATCGCCGCGGGCAAGTTCCTCAAGGCCGCCGGGATCTACCCGGGCCAGGAGTTCGTGATGATGTACCTGTGGGACACCGGGCCGGTGCGCCAGTCCGAGCTGATCAAGGCCGTCGACCTCGACCCCTCCACGGTCACCAAGATGCTCCAGCGCCTGGAGCAGACCGGCCACGTACGCCGCTCCCCCGACCCCGCCGACCGGAGGGCGGTCCTCGTCGAGGCCACCGGCGCGAGCTGCTCGCTGCTCACCGAGGTGAAGGCCGCCTGGTGCGACCTGGAGGAGCACACCCTCGCCGGTCTCGACGCGCACGAGCGCGCCGAGCTGGCCCGGCTCCTGGGCAAGGTCGAGGCGAACCTGTGCGGCGAGACCGCCGGCTGCCCCGGAATGCCCGGCACGGAACCCCCGACTGCCGCGGCCACCGGAGCTTCGGCGGACGCGGCGGCGCCGGACCCGGCGGACGCGGCTCGGGCGCGGCCCGCGTAGGCGGACGCGGCTCGGGCGCGGCCCGCGTAGGCGGCCCGGCTCGGGCGCGGCCCGGCGCAGGCGCGCCCGGCCGACGCGGGCATCAGAGCTTCGGCGGACGCGGCGCCGGGCCCGGCGGACGGCTCGGCCGTGGCCCGCCTAGGCGCGCCCGGCTCGGGTGGTCTCAGGGGGCCGCGGCCGTCCGGGGGGCGGTCAGGACAGGGCGTTCAGTGCGCGGTCCACGTCGGCGGCCGAGTTGTAGAGGTGGAAGGCGGCCCGGAGGTTGCCGGCGCGGGCGGAGACGACGACGCCCGCCGCCGCCAGCTCCGCGTGCCGGGCCCCCAGGCCCGGGACGGCGACGATGGCCGAGTCGCCGGGCACCGGCCGGTGGCCCAGCCCGGCCAGGCCCTCCCGGAAGCGGGCGGCGAGCCCCGTGGCGTGGGCGTGCACCGCGTCGACGCCGATCTCGCCGAGCAGCGCGAGGGACTGCTCGGCCCCGTGGTACGAGAGGAAGGCGGGCGGCTCGTCGTACCGGCGGGCGGAGCCGGCGAGCCGGGCGGCCGGGCCGTACGGGTCGTCCAGGTCCTCGGCGGCGAACCAGCCCGCGTGGATGGGCGCCAGCGACTCCTGCGCCTCCTCCGTGACGGTGAGGAACGACGCGCCCCGGGGGCACATCAGGAACTTGAACCCACCCGTCACGGTGTAGTCGTACGCCCCCGCGTCCAGCGGCAGCCACCCCGCCGACTGGGTCGTGTCGACGAGCGTACGCGCCCCGTGCGCGGCCGCCGCCTCCCGTACCGCGGCCAGGTCGGCCACCCTCCCGTCCGCCGACTGGACGGACGAGAACGCCACGAGCGCCGTCCCGGGCCGTACCGCGTCCGCCAGGTCCTCCAGCGCCACGAACCGCGCCTTGAGGTCCCCGCGCACCGTGAACGGCGTGATCAGCGAGCCGAAGTCGCCGTCCACGAACAGCACTTCCGCCCCGGCGGGCAGCGAGTTCGCCACCAGCCCCACGTGGACGGCGACCGAACTGCCCACGGCGACCCGCTCCGGAGGCACCCCCGCCACCCGCGCGAAGCCGCTCCGCGCGCCGTCCACGGCCTCGAAACTCCCCGACCCGCCCGCCGTCCCCGCGGCGAGCCCCTCCGCCAGCGCGGTCACGGCCGCCACGGTCCGGCGGGGCAGCAGCCCGCAGCGGGAGGTGTTCAGGTACGTCAGCGCGGGCGCGAACTCGGCGCCACCAAGAGGGGTTTCCATGCCCCTACCCTGTGCCGCGGGCCACACCCGGTCAATCGCGTTCCGTGCGGTTGCCGGGGTTCGGCGCGCGCGTGATGCTGGAAGTGGAGCTCCGCGCAGCCAACCGCATCCACCGGGCGGGAGTCCCCATCATGATCGATCCCATACAGGTCCTGTGGTCGCCGGCCGGTGTGACCCTTGAGTCGCTCGGATCGCAGCCGTGGGTCGATACGCCCACGAACGACGGCGACACCCCGAAAATCAGGATGCCGGTCCGCATGCTCTCCGTCGACACCCCGGAAGTGACCGCCAGGTCCGAAAAGGGCGCGGCGAGGGTCGACAAGGAGTTTCAGCAGTTGGCCGAGTGGATCCGCAAGGGCATCGCGCCCATCTCCCACGGCCTCGGCGAGTTCATGCTCCCGAAGCTGGAGACCGGCAAAGCGGGCACCCTCCAGTACCGGCAGGGCAAGGCCGCGTCCGACTTCAGCCGCGAGAACATGACCGCCCGGCTCGCAAGGCCCGGCAAGGCCGACCGCCACCTCTTCATCCGCGTCGCCGACACCCCGTTCGCCCCCGACGACCGCCTGCTGGCGTACCTCGCCCCCGCCTACGAGAAGGACGAACTCGCCACCCTCACCCGGGAGCAGCGGGCGACGTTCAACCTGGATCTCGTCGCGGCCGGCTGGTCACCGACGTTCATCCTCTACCCCTCCATCCCGGGCGAGCTCGACCTGCCGATCCTGCTGTCCGCCGCCGAGAAGGCGATGACGGAGCAGCGCGGCATCTGGGAGGAACCCGCCACCCTGCTGGGATACGAGTACCGGGCGATGGAGGACCTCTTCGACGTCACGAAGCGGAAGGTCGACAAGGACGAGAAACTGCGGCCGGCCGACCTCCGCTCCTGGCGGGAGCGGTACTGCGTGGACATGCGCACCCGGCTGCTCCACGGGCAGGAGGACTGGTTCCGCGTCGACCCGGTCTACCGGCTGTGGATCTGGCCCCAGGACGTCCCCGAGGCCGTGGCGCGGCTGAACCTGACGCCGTCTCCGAGACTCGTCGGCGCCGACTAGGACCTGTCCGGTCCTCTCGTACAGGCTCTAGCGCGCCCGCTCGTACCGCAGAAGCACGACCCCGTTGCCGAAGGCCCGCGTCTCGGCGAGCCGCAGCGCGGTCCTGGTGTCCGAGTCCCGGAACAGGGGCTTGCCGCGACCGATGATGACGGGGTGGACGTAGAGGCGGTACTCGTCGACCAGGTCGTGCCGCCTGAACGCCTCGGCCAGGTCGGCACCGCTGAGCGCCAGGCCGCCCGGGTACTGCTTCTTGAGCGCCGCGATGTCCTCGGGGTCGACGTCCCGGACGACGGTGGTGTTCCAGCCGGCCTCCTGAAGGGTGCTGGAGAACACGTACTTGGGCTTCTCCCGCCAGATGCCCGCGAACTCCCGCATGGGACCGGTGATGGCGGGGTCGGAGTCGGCCGTCGGCCAGAACCCGGCCATCAGCTCGTGGGTGACGCGCCCGGAGAGGAAGGCCCCCAGCCTGGCGAGTTCGTCGTTGAAGTGGCTGTGCAGCTCGTCGTCGACCTGGTGCCAGCCGATGTCGCGGTCCGGCCCCTCCATGAAGCCGTCCACGGACACGGACATGAACAGGGTGATCTTTCCCATCGGTTACCTCGCCTCTGCGGTCGTCGCCACGTAGTAGACGTCCAGCGGGTTCCCCTCGATCGAGCGGACCCGGACGTCGGTGAAGCCCGCCTCCTCCAGCATGCGGCGGGCGGTCTGTTCGCCCCAGACCGTGCCGAGTCCGGCGCCTCCGGTGCTCAGGGAGGTGGTCATGCAGTAGAAGACCGAGAAGCCGAAGAGCGAGGGTCCGAAGGGGTGGCCGATGTTCTCCTCCAGGTTGCTGGAAGCGGCGATGTCGCCCATCAGGAAGGTGCCGCCGTCACGGAGGGACGCGGCGACGGCGTCGAGGGTCTCCTGCGGGCGGGCCAGGTCGTGGATGACGTCGAAGGCGGTGATCAGGTCGTACCGGCCGGTGATGTCCGTGGAGTCGGCGACCGTGTAGCGGAGGTTGTCCAGGGACAGCCGCTCGGCCTCCCGGCGGGCCGCCGCGATGCCGTCCTCCGACCGGTCGAGGCCGTGGAATCGGCTGCGGGGGAAGGCCTGGGCCAGGACGAGCGGTGCGTGGCCCTGGCCGGTGCCGACGTCCAGGACGTCGATGCCGTCGCGCAGCCGCTCGGTGAGGCCCGGGACCAGCGGGATGATCGTGTCGACGAGGGCCGTGTCGTACACGCGGGCCGTCTCCTGGGCCTGGAGGGCCTGGAAGCGCGGGTACGCCGAGTACGGGACGCCGCCGCCGTTCCGGAAGGCGGCGACGACCCGCTGCTCGACCTCGCCCATCAGGGCGATGTAGGGCATCATCCCGGCGAGGTTGTCGGGGCCGGCGGCCGTGGTGAGCGAGGCCGCGTGTTCCGGCGGCAGCCGGTAGGTGGCGCCCTCCGGCTCGTACTCGACGATGCCGCCCACCACCATGCCGCCGAGCCACTCGCGTACGTACCGCTCGTCGAGGTCCGCCGCCTCGGCGATCCCGGCGCTCGTGGCGGGCGGCAGGGCGCTCATGGTGTCGAACAGGCCGGTCTGGTGGCCGACGCTGGTGAGGAGGGCCAGCGCGCCCTTGTTGAGCACGTCGACCATCAGCTCGGCGAACGCCTCTTGCCGGGCGGGGTCCGGGGTGGTCATGGCCGCTCCTCACCTCGTGCGGTTTCCTCCTGTTCGTCACGTTACGCCGTGATCACGCCCCGGGGCCTTACGGAGTGGTGACGGCGAGCCGCAGCACCTCCCGGCGGGTGGCGTATCGGCTCATGAAGGGGACGACGACCGGGGCCGGGTGGCGGTCGCGAGGCGGCTGAAGGCGGCGCGGTAGGCGCTCGGGGTCAGGCCGGTGCGGCGCACGACGTGGGCGCGCAGCGAGTCGGCGGTGCCCAGTCCGCAGGCCCGCGCGACCTGGTCCATGGGGAGTTCGGTGGTCTCCAGCAGCTCCCTGGCCCGCTCGACGCGCTGGTGCAGCAGCCACTGGAGGGGGCTCATGCCGCTCTCGGCGTGGAAGCGGCGCGTGAGGGTGCGGACGCTGACGCCGGCGTGCCGAGCCAGGTCGGTCAGGGTGAGCGGCCGGTCGAGGTGGCGCATGGCCCAGCCACGGGTGTCGGCGCAGGCGACGCCGCGCTCGGGCGGCAGCGGGGTGTGCGTGAACTGGGTCTGGCCGCCGGGCCGTACGGGTGCGACGAGCGCCTGCCGGGCGACCTCGTTGGCGACGGCGGCGCCGTAGTCGGTGCGGACGAGGTGCAGGCACAGGTCGATGCCGGCCGCGTATCCCGACGACGTCAGAATGTCGCCCCCGTCGACGAACAGCACCTCCTGGCGCAGGTCGACGGCTGGGTACCGCTCGGCCAGTTCCCGCGTGTACTGCCAGTAGGTGGTCGCACTCCGCCCGTCCAGCAGGCCGGCCGCCGCGAGCACGAACGCGCCGGTGCAGATGGACGCGAGCCGCTTGCCGTCGTCGGCGGCGCGCCGCAGCGCCTCGACGACCCGCCGGTCGGGGTTCTCGCGGCATCCGGTGCCCGTGACGACCACGGTGCCGGCCGTCTCCAGGGCGTCCAGGCCGTGCGGGACGTGGATGTCCAGGCCTCCGGTGGTGGTGACGGGGCCGGGGTCGGGGGCGCAGATCACCGTCTCGTACCCCGGCCTCCCGTCGACCTCCACCTTCGCGAACAGCATCTCGGGGATGGCGAGGTTGAACATCGACACGGGCGGAGCCGCGATCACCGCGACCCGATGGGGAGTTCCCATGGCCAGATCCTCCGGACGTATGGCATTCGGGCCACTACTGTACGGGCGCCGAGATCGCGAAGGTGGACGGCATGCACACGGAAACGCTTGTCGTCGGCACACCGCCCCCCGCTCCGGCCGCCCGTACCGGGGCCGCCCTGGGCGCCGCGCTGCTCGGCTTCGCCCTGATCACCCTGGACACGTCCGTCGTCAATGTCGCCCTGCCGGCCATGGGCGGCGACCTGGGCGGCGGGATGACGGGGCTTCAGTGGGTGGTGGACGCCTACACCCTGGCGTTCGCGGCACTGTTGCTGTCCACCGGCGCGCTCGCCGACCGGGTGGGCGCGAGCCGGGCGTACGCCGCCGGGGTCGTCGTCTTCACGCTCGCCTCGGCGGCCTGCGGTCTGGCGCCCGGCCTGCCCGCGCTGATCGCCGCGCGGGTCGTGCAGGGCCTGGCCGCGGCCGTGATGCTGCCCGCGTCGCTGGCGCTGGTGCGCGAGGCGTACGGCGACCCGGTGCGGCGGGCCCGCGCCGTGTCGCTGTGGGCGGCGGGGGGCACGGTCGCGGTGGCGCTGGGGCCGGTCGCGGGCGGGGCCCTGACCAGCGCCTGGAGCTGGCGCTGGATCTTCTTCATCAACCTGCCGCTGGGGCTGCTCGCCCTCGCGCTGATGGTCCGGGTGGCGCGCTCACGGCCGCGCCCGGCGCCGCTGGACATACCCGGTCAGCTCACCGCGACGCTCGCGCTGGGCGCGCTGACGTTCGCGGCGATCGAAGGCGGGCGGGAGGGCTGGTGGGCCCTGGGGGTGGCCCTGGTGGCGTTCGCCGCGTTCTTCGCGGTCGAGGCGCGGCACCCGCATCCGGTGGTGCCGCTGGGGCTGTTCCGGTCCACGACGGTGGCGGTGTCGGTGGCGGCCGGGTCGGCGGCGAGCGTGGCCTTCTACGGCATGGTGTTCGTCTTCAGCCTCTTCTTCCAGCAGGTGCGGGGGCTTTCCCCGCTGGGCGCCGGACTGATGTTCCTGCCGATGACGGGGCTGCTGGCGGCGGTGAACGTCCTGTCCGCGAAGATCGCCGCCCGGCACGGCGCCCGGCTGCCGATCGTGGCGGGACAGGTCGTCGCGATCGTGGGGATGCTGCTCCTGCTGTACGTGGACGGCGGCACGCACCTCGCGCTGGTGGCCGTGGCGCTGGTGCCCCTCGCGCTGGGGTGCGGGCTGGCCCTGCCGCCGCTGATCGCCGCGATGATGGAGGCCGTACCGGCCGAGCGGGCGGGCACGGCGGCCGGCCTGCTGAACGCGGTGCGGCAGACGGCGGGCGGCCTCAGCATCGCGGTGTTCGGGTCGCTGGTGGCGGGAGCGGGTGAACCGGGCGGTGGCGCGGGCGGATTCGTCCACGGCATGCGCGTCAGCCTCGTCCTGGGCATCGTGCTGATGACGGTCACCGCGCTCGGGGCCACCCGGCTCAGGTCGCCTTCCGGTACTGGCCGGGCGCCATCCCGTACTCGCGCTTGAACGCCTTGGCGAAGGCGAACTCCGAGGTGTAGCCGGACCGTTCGGCGACCGAGCGCAGCGGGGCGTCGTCCTCGCGCAACAGCTTCCCGGCCGTCGTCATCCGCCACCAGGTGAGGTACGCCAGGGGCGGCCGGCCCGTCAGGGCGGTGAAGCGGCGGGCGAAGGCCGCCCGGGACAGGCCCGCCTCCGCGCCGAGTTCCTCCACCGTCCAGGGGTGGGCCGGGTCCCGGTGGATGGCCTGGAGGGCGGCGTTGACGGCCGGGTCGCTCAGGGCACCGGCCCAGCCGCTGGGCTCGTCCGCCCTCTCCTGGAGCCACCAGGTGCGCAGCAGGTAGACCAGGAGCGTGTCGAGGAGCGCGGGCACGATCGCGTCGGAACCGGGCCCGGGACGGGCGAGTTCGGCGCCGAGCAGGTCGACGGCGGCGCGGACGGAGGCGTACTCGCCGACCCTGGCCGGCAGGTGGATCACGTCGGGCAGGTCGGTCAGCAGGGGGTGGGCCCGCGCCTTGCTCAACTGGTAGGCCCCGCACAGCAGGAGGTTCTCGGGCCGCCCGTCGGCGGGGCCGGGATCGGGGATGGGCGGCCAGGTGCCGTCGGGCCGGACCGCGAACTCCCGCAGTGGGGTGGCCGGGTCGTCGGCGAGGCCGTGCCCGTAGCCGTGGGCGAGGAAGACCACGTCCCCGGGCCCGAGCCGCCGGGGCGGGGCGTCGTCCGTCAGCAGCCAGGCGGAGCCCTGGAGCACCACGTGGAAGCCCGCCCCCTTGCTGGCCGGGAAACGCACGCCCCAGGGCGCGTACCGGACCGACCGCGACGAGTGGGGGCGCCCCGTGCGCATGGCGGCGATGGCGTCGCTCAGCACATCCATGGCCGCACCGTACCGTGCCCCGCCCTCTCGAAGACGATCAGACATGGACAAGAGTCTTTGAGACATGGTTCGTCTCGCGCGCCCCGCATAGCGTCGTCGCCATGACATCAACCACCGATACCACCAAGGCAGTTGTCTTCCACGAGCTCGGCGGTCCGGAGGTCCTCCGGGTCGAGGACGTCGAGCTGCGCGGGCCGGGGCCGGGCGAAGTCCGGTTCCGCGTCGAGGCGATCGGCCTCAACCGCGCCGAGGCACTCTTCCGCGAGGGCACCTACTACTACCCGGCCACGCTCCCCGGCTCACGCCTCGGCTACGAGGCGGCAGGGGTGGTGGAGGCGGTCGGCGCGGGCGTGACCGCATTCGCGCCCGGCGACCCGGTGATGGCCGCGGCCAACTTCGACTTCGGCGTCCACGGCGTGTACGCGCACACGGTCGTGCTCCCGGTCGAGTCGGTGGTCCGCCGCCCCTCGGGCGTGGACGCCGTGACGTCGGCGGCGGTGTGGCTCACATACTCCACCGCGTACGGCGGCCTGCTGGAGACCGGCGGGCTCAAGGCGGGCGACCACGTGGTGATCACGGGTGCGTCCAGCGGCGTGGGGACGACGGCCATCCAGATCGCGAACCGGGTCGGGGCCGTCCCGATCGCCACCACCCGCTCCAAGGACAAGCGGCAGCGGCTGCTCGACCTGGGCGCGGCCCATGTGATCACCACGGACGACGCGGACCTGGTGAAGGAGGTCCACGCCGCCACCGGCGGGCGCGGCGCCGCGCTGGCCTTCGACGCGATCGGCGGCCCCGCCTTCCGCACCCTGGGCGACGCCCTGGTGACGGGCGGGACGATGGTGCTGTACGGGTGGCTGGACCCGCGCCCGGTCGAGCTGTCGATGAACTGGCCGCAGACCGTGCACACCTACGCCAACGGCGCGTTGATGCGCACGGAGACCGGCCGCCGCCGCGCCGCCGGGTTCATCGGTTCCGGACTGCGCGACGGCTCGCTGGCGCCGGTGATCGCCGAGACGTTCGACGGGCTGGAGCGGATCGTCGACGCCCACCGGCTGATGGAGTCCAACACCCACACCGGCAAGATCGTCGTCAGGGTGTGAGCGTGGCCCCGCTCAGCGCTCCGTCCGCCCGTCCACGCGGCGCGGCAGGCCCAGCGGATTGTCGTCGCGCAGCTCCGGCGGGAGCAGCGCCTCGGGCGTGGACTGGTAGGTGACCGGGCGCAGCCAGCGTTCGACGGCGGTGGAACCCACGGACGTGGAGGTGGAGGTGGTGGCCGGGTAGGGGCCGCCGTGGTGCTGGGCGGGGGCGACGGCGACGCCGGTGGGCCAGCCGTTGACGAGCACGCGGCCGGCGAGCGGCGTGAGTTCGGCCAGGATGTCCGCGCCCCGGCCCTTGCCGGACGCCTCCTCCGAGGAGAGGTGGACGGTGGCGGTGAGGTTGCCGGGGAGCCGTGACAGGACGGCGCTGACCTCGTCGGGGCTGTCGTACCGGGCGACGACGGTGACCGGCCCGAAGCACTCCTCCAGCAGCACGTCGTGCGCGCCCTCGGTGGCCAGCCTCGCGGCCGGTACGGTCAGGAAGCCGGGGCTGACGGTGTGCTCGTCCCCGGCGCCGGGGGTGACGGGGGCCTCGACGTCCGGGAGCGCGGCCCGCTCGGCGACGCCCGCGACGAAGTTGTCCCGCATGCGGTGGTCGAGGAGCACGCCCTCGCCGGTGCCCTTGACCGCGCCGGCGAGGGAGGTGACCAGTTCGTCGCCGTCCGCCCCGGTGGGCGCCAGCACCAGGCCGGGCTTGACGCAGAACTGGCCGGTTCCCAGGGTCATCGACCCGGCGAGCCCGGTCCCGATCTCCCCGGCGCGCTCGGCGGCGGCCGCCTCGGTGACCACGACCGGGTTGAGGGAGCCCAGTTCGCCGTGGAAGGGGATGGGTACGGGGCGGGCGGCCGCCGCGTCGAAGAGCGCCCGTCCGCCGCGTACCGAGCCGGTGAACCCGGCGGCGACGACCAGCGGGTGCTTGACCAGCTCGACGCCCGCCTCGAAGCCGTGGACGAGGCCCACGACGGCCTGCGGGATGTCGTGCTGCGCGGCGGCCTGGCCGAGGACGGCGGCGACCAGCTCGGAGGTGGCCGGGTGGTCGGGGTGGGCCTTGACGACGACGGGGCAGCCGGCGGCGAGCGCGCTGGCGGTGTCGCCGCCGGGCACGGAGAAGGCGAAGGGGAAGTTGGAGGCGGCGTAGACGGCGACGACGCCGAGCGGCACCTTGTAGCGGCGCAGGTCCGGGACGGGGGGCGTGGCGGTGTCGTCGGGGTGGTCGATGATGACGTCGAGGAAGGCGCCCTCGTCGACGATGCCGGCGAACGCCCGCAGTTGGTAGCAGGTGCGGGCCAGTTCGCCGGTCAGGCGGGCGGGGCCGAGGGCGGTCTCGGCGTCGGCCGCCGCCACCAGCCGGTCCCCGGCCTCGTCGAGGAGGCCGGCGGCGGTCCGCAGGAACGCGGCACGCACCGCGCGGTCGGCGAGCGCGCCACGGGCGGAGTGCGCGGCGCGTACGGCGCGGTCGACGTCCTCGGCCGTCGCTTCGACGGCAACCTGTTCCCGCCGCTTCCCGGTTCGGGGGTCGACACTCCAGACTTGTGCTGCTGACACCGCTACGTCCTTCCAGCCCTGCGTGGTTGTTCGGTATTCTGAACAGCGTTCCTGATGATGAATGGGACTCTGGGACTCTATTAACCGGGCGCGGCGTGTCACAAGAGGGGCGAGGTCGAATGTCAGCTACCGATTCCGGCGGGGCGCAGGTCAAGTCCGCCGTCCGCACGGTGGAACTCCTCGAGTACTTCGCGGGCAGCCCCGGCATGCACTCCCTGGCCGCCGTCCAGGAGGCCGTCGGCTACCCCAAGTCCAGCCTGTACATGCTGCTGCGCACCCTGGTGGAGCTCGGCTGGGTGGAGACGGACGCGACGGGCACGCGGTACGGGATCGGCGTGCGCGCCCTGCTGGTGGGCACGTCCTACATCGACGGCGACGAGGTCGTCGCCGCCGCCCGCCCCACGCTGGACCGGCTCTCCGACGACACCACCGAGACCATCCACCTGGCCCGGCTCGACGGCACCAACGTCGTCTACCTCGCCACCCGCCAGTCCCAGCACTACCTGCGCCCCTTCACCCGCGTCGGGCGCCGGCTGCCCGCCCACTCCACCTCGCTCGGCAAGGCGCTGCTGGCCACGTACAGCGACGAGCACGTCCGCAAGATGCTCCCGGAGACGCTCCCGGCGCTCACCGAGCACACCATCACCGACCGCGAGAAGCTCATCGAGGAGCTCCACGCCATCCGCGACCAGGGCTACGCCGTTGACCGCGAGGAGAACACCCTCGGCCTCCGCTGCTTCGGCGTCGCGATCCCCTACCGCACCCCCGCACGGGACGCCATCAGTTGCTCGGTACCGGTCGCCCGGCTCACCCCGGCGCACGAGCAGATGATCAAGGACGCCCTCTTCGACGCCCGCGACCGGCTGACCCTGGCGACGCGGCGGCTGTGATGGACGTGACCCTGCGCGACGTAAGGGACAGCGACCTGGCGGTCTTCTTCGACCATGCGCAGGACCCCGAGGCCAGGTGGATGGCCGCCTTCACCGCCGAGGGCCCGGTCGACCGGGCGCGGTCCGACGCCCATTGGCGGCGCGTGCTCGCCTCCGACGCCGTCGTACGGACGGTGCTCGCCGACGGGGAGGTCGTCGGCCACACGGCGGTGTACGGGCCGCCGGACAGGCGGGAGGTGACGTACACCGTCGCCCGCGCCCACTGGGGGCGGGGCATCGCGACCGCCGCCCTGCGCGCGCTGCTGGACGCCGTACCGGCACGGCCGCTGCACGCCCGGGCCGCCGCCGACAACAAGGGCTCGGTCCGGGTCCTGGAGAAGTGCGGCTTCGTCGTCGTCGGCCACGACCGGGGCTTCGCACACGCGCGCGGGGAGGAGACCGACGAGGTGGTGCTCCTCCTCGACGGCTGAACCGTCTCCGCCGCGCGGCGGAGGGGGTTCACCGGCAGGCAGGACGCGCGGGGGCGGGGGTGGGCGGCAGCGTGGGGGGCATGACAACGACAACGTCGTCCCCGCGGCCCGGCCCGGCCCGCCGGGTGCTGCGCGCCCTCGCCATCGCCTCGTGCGTCCCGTACCTGACGCTCAAGATCGCCTGGGTGTCCGGCAGCCACGTCGGCATCCCCGACGGGAGCCCGCTGCTGGACGACCCGGGGCTGATGGTCGTCCTCAACCTGGTGACCGTGGCGATGGACGCGGCCGTGATCGTCCTGGCGCTGCTGTTCACCCAGCGGTGGGGAACCAGGGTGCGGGCGTGGCTGCTGGTGTTCCCCATGTGGGTGGCGACCGGGCTGCTGGCGCCGATCATGGTGGGATTCCCCGCCCAGCTCCTGGTCCGCGAGGGCCCGGCAGCGCCCGCTGAGCCCTTTCTCGACGAGTGGGTCTTCTCCGTCGTCTACGGCGGTTTCATCGTCCAGGGCCTGACCCTCGGCACGTTGTTCGTGCTGTACGCGCGGGGCCGCTGGAGCCAGGTGTGGCGGGGCCGGGTGCGCGATGTGTCCCCCGCGCTGCTGCCCGCCGCTGTCCGGGCGACCGCCGTGGCCGCTTCGGCGCTCCTGCTGGTGCCGTCCGCGCTGCACGTGCTGTGGATCTCGGGCTCCGCCCGTGGGCTGTCGGCGACCCGGGCCGCCGAGCGCACCAGCGATTTCTACGTTCTGGAGGGCGGGCGCCTGCTCTTCGCGGCCGCCGCCGTCACCGGCGTACTGATGCTGGTGTTCCGCCTCGGGCGTGCCCTGCCGGTGAAGGTCCCGCTGGCTCTCGCCTGGGTCGGGTCGGGCGGGGTGGGCTGCTGGGGCGGCTGGCTGCTGCTGTCGGTGCTGATGCCGCAGACGGATCCGGCCGACGAGGCGACGGCGCCGATGGCGCTGGCCTACGCTGGCGAAATGATCACGGGGGTTCTGCTGGGCTGCTGCGTGGCCGTCTTCCTGCGGCGGCGCGCGGCATGAGGAGACCGGTCACGGCGCTGTTCGGGCGGCGCGCACGGCTGCGGTGGGTCCATCTGATCCTGGGCGGCGCGCTGTTGATGCCGTACTGGCTGCTGGGCACCCTGGTCGTCGGGCCGTTCGTGAACGAGGCGGGGATGTTCTCCAATTCCCTGGCGGTGCAGTTCGGGGCGTACGGCGTCGCCCTGCCGCTGGCCGCCGTGACGGCGCTGTTCCCGCTGGCCAGGCCCATGTCGGTGGCGGTGGCGCGCACGCTGTGCGGGGTCGCGGCGGACCGGTTCGCGGACGGGCCGGCCAGGTCACGGGCGGCGCGGGTGCGCACCGCCGGGTGGTTCACCCTGCACGTGGGGCTGGGCGGGCTGATCAGCGGGGCGTCGCTGGCACTGCCGCCGTTCGCGGTGACGGTCATGGTCCTGCCCTTCTCGCCCGGCCTGCGGGAGGCCGCGGCCGTGGAGTTCTGGTCGCTGGACCAGCGGTGGCTGGTGTACGGCGGGGTGCCCGCGGGCCTCGCGATGCTGGTCGCCCTCGCGGCGGCGGCCGCCGGGGCCGGGGCGCTGCTGGCCCGGCAGGCGCCGTTGCTGCTGGGGCCGACGCCCGCCGACCGGCTGGCGGCGGCCGAGCGGCGCGCCGCCGAACTGGCCGTACGCAACCGCCTCGCCCGGGAGCTGCACGACTCGGTGGGCCACGCGCTGAGCGCCGTCACGCTCCAGGCGGGCGCGGCGCGCAGGGTGCTGGACAGCGATCCCGGGTTCGTCCGCGAGGCGCTGGCGGCCATCGAGGAGACCACGCGCCGCACGGTCGGCGAACTGGACGCCGTGCTCGGCCTGTTGCGGCAGGGCGAGGACGACGGGGAGCTGCCGGGCCGGCCGGGCCTTGAGGCGCTGGACGCGCTGCTGGCCGCGACCGGGCGGCACGTGTCGCTGACGGTGCGGGGCGGTGACGTGTCCGGCGTACCGGAGCCGGTGTCCCGTGAGGCGTACCGGATCGTCCAGGAGGGCCTGGCCAACGCGGCCCGGCACGCGGCCGGCGAGCCCGTGACGGTGACCATCGAGCGGTACGAGGACGAGTTGGAGATCACCATGGACAACCCCCTGCCCGCCCGGCCCCCGGTGGCCCGCCCCGGCGGCGGCCGCGGCCTCAGGGGCGTCGGCGAACGGGCGCGCCTGCTGGGCGGCACCGCCGGGGCCCGCCCGGTGGACGGCGTGTGGCGGCTGTCGGCCCGCCTGCCGCTGGCGGGAGGTGCCCGGTGATCCGGATCGTCCTGGCGGACGACGAGCGGATGGTGCGCACCGCGCTGCGGGTCATCCTGGACGCCGAGCCCGGTCTGGAGGTGGTGGGCGAGGCGTCGACCGGCGCGGAGGCGGTGTCCGTGGTGCGCGAGCAGCGGCCGGACGTGGTCCTGATGGACGTACGGATGCCGCAGATCGACGGCATCCGCGCCACCGAGCAGATCCTGGCGTCGGCGCCGGAGCCGGGGCCGCGCGTCCTGGTGGTGACGACGTTCGAGAACGACAGTTACGTGTACGAGGCGCTGCGCGCCGGGGCGGCCGGGTTCCTGCTGAAGCGGGCGGCGGCGGAGGACCTGGTGGCGGCGGTCCGGCTGGTGGCGCGCAGCGACTCGCTGCTGTACCCGGCGGCGCTGCGGGGCCTGGCGGCCGAGTACGCGCGGCGGCGCCCGGCGCCCGCCCCGCCGTGGGTGGCGAGGCTGACGGAGCGGGAGGCGGAGGTGCTGCGGCTGATGGCGACGGGGCTGACGAACGCGGAGATCGCCCGGCGGATGGGCGTCGGCCCGGCGACGGCGAAGACGCACGTGGCGGCGGTGCTGGCCAAGACGGGCGCGCGGGACCGCACCCAGGCGGTGATCGCGGCGTACGAGTCGGGCTTCATCACCCCGTCCGATCCGCGCGGGTGAACGCCTGGATGAACGTTTCCTGAGAAAACCGGCATCCCGGAACCCGCCGTTCCCTCGTGTTCGTCCTTGTGTACGGGATGAACAAGACGATCAGAAGAAGCGCCGTCTTCACCCTGCTGCTGGTGTTCGCCCTGCTGCTCCGGGCGACCTGGGTTCAGGCGTACGAAGCCAGGGCGCTCGCGGACGACAAGCACAACCGGCGGAACGTCATCGCGCAGTACGCCCATCCGCTCGGGGACATCATCGTGGCCGGTTCGCCGGTCACCGGCTCGAAGGAGACCAGGAGCGGGGACCTCCACTACAAGCGCACCTACAAGGACGGCGAGCTGTACGCGGCCGTGACCGGCTACAGCTCGCAGGCGTACGGGTCGAACCAGTTGGAGGGCATCTACTCCAAGGTGCTGGACGGCACCGACCCCCGGCTGAAGAACCCGATCGGCGCGCTCACCGGCGAGCGGACCGAGCCGGGTGATGTGCTCACGACGATCGACCCGGCGGTGCAGAAGGCCGGGTTCGAGGCGCTGGGCGACGTCAAGGGCGCGGCCGTGGCGATCGACCCGAAGACCGGGCGCGTCCTGGGCATGGTCAGCACCCCGTCGTACGACCCGTCGGCCATCGCCGGCTCGACGGACGGCGAGGCCTGGAAGCGACTGACCACCGACGAGGACAAGCCGCTGGTGAACCGGGCGATCCGGCAGCCGGTGGCGCCCGGCTCCACGTTCAAGCTGGTCGTCGCGGCGGCGGCACTGGAGAACGGCCTGTACGGGTCGGTCGACGAGCGCACCAAGAGCCCCAACCCGTACCGCATGCCGGGCACCGTCACCGACCTGGAGAACGAGAACCCCTCCGCCCCGTGCGAGAACGCCTCCATCCGCGTGGCGCTCCAGTACTCCTGCAACAACGTCTTCGGCAAGCTCGCCGTCGACCTGGGCAAGGACAAGGTGCGGGCGATGGCCGAGAAGTTCGGCTTCAACGACGACGAGCAGGACGTGCCGGTGCGCGCGTA
Organism: Streptomyces sp. NPDC031064; assembly: GCF_055570965.1. NCBI lineage: Bacteria > Bacillati > Actinomycetota > Actinomycetes > Kitasatosporales > Streptomycetaceae > Streptomyces > Streptomyces sp. NPDC031064. The sequence continues at coordinate 810,856 of NZ_JBVIGF010000003.1, read as the reverse complement.
CCCGAGCGTCTACCCCTCCGAGATGGACAAGGCGCAGACGGCGCTGTCGGGCATCGGGCAGTTCGATGTGACGGCCACGCCGCTGCAGATCGCCATGGTGTCGGCCGCCATCGCCAACGACGGCCTGCTGGCGGCGCCCCACATGGTGTCCAAGGTCGTGGACGCGGACGACGACACCCTGAACGCGTACGAGGACGGGGAGGCGCGGCGGATCGTCTCCTCCGCCACCGCCGAGCAGTTGCGCAGCGCGATGGTCACGGTCGTCGAGGACGGCACCGGCTCCAACGCCAAGGTCGACGGCGCGGAGGTGGGCGGCAAGACGGGCACGGCGCAGCGCGGTGTGGAGAACAGCAAGAAGCCGTACGCCTGGTTCACCTCGTACGCCAAGGACGCGGAGACCGGCAAGGAGGTCGCGGTCGCGGTGCTGATCGAGGACTCCAACGCCCGGCGCGCGGAGGTCAGCGGCAACGGTCTGGCGGCTCCGGTGGCGCAGAAGATGATGGCGGCGGCGCTGAAGTAGCCCCCGGTGGGTGGCGGTTGGCGGCCGCACGGTATGCAGGCCCTTCGTACCCCCGTGCGTAGGAGGACCCGCCGTGCGACCGCTGCCCCGTCTTCTCCCCCGTTCCCCGTCCGGCTGGACCATGGCGGTCTTCGGGCTGCTCGCCACGGCTCTCGGCGCGGTCGGGCTGATCGCCCCGGACACGCTGCTGACGGTCATGGGCTTCACGCCCATACCGGACGCCCGGCGCGCGGACGGCGACCACACCCTGGTGTTCCTGACCGCCTCGTCGATGGCGGCGGTCAACATGGGCGTGTACTACATGCTCGCCGCGTCGGCCGACTGGAAGGCCTTCTTCCGCTGGACGGTTCCCTTCCGCCTCCTCACCTGCGCGGTGTTCGTCCTCGCGGTCGTCTCCGGCCGCGCCCCGGCCGGGTTCCTGGGCGTGGGGCTCTGGGAGGGCCTGGGCGCGGCGGCGACGGGGGTGGCGCTGCGGTACGAGCGCCGGCCGGCCGGGCCCCGCCCTCCCCGGACGTGACCGGCCTCAGCCGGCCGCGGCGCCGAACCACGTGGGCAGCGCGCCGAGCAGCTCCCGCTGGTCGTCACCGACCCACGCCACGTGACCGTCCGGCCGCAACAGGACGGCCGGCACGTCCAGTTCCTCGCTGACGTCGACGACGTGGTCGACCCGGTCCGCCCAGCCCGCCACCGACAGCCGGCCGGTCTGGTCGAGCAGCAGCCCGCGGCCGCCGTGCGTCAGCTCGTAGAGGCGCCCCCGCTTCAGCGTCACGTCCCGCAGCCGCCGGCCGAGCAGTTCATGCCCGTCGCCGACGTCGTAGCGGACCGCGATGGCGGTGATCTTCTCGATGAGGTACCGGTTCACGTCCTCGAACTCGATCAGCTCCGCCATCAGCCGGCGCACCGCCCGGGCGCCCGGCTCGGAGGACAGCAGCTCCGTCTGCGCCCGGGTGTTGTCCAGTACGTCGGCCGCCACCGGGCGCCGCTCGCTCTGGTAGGTGTCCAGCAGTCCCTCCGGTGCCCGGCCGGCCACCTCGGCGGCCAGTTTCCAGCCGAGGTTGAACGCGTCCTGGATGCCGAGGTTGAGCCCCTGCCCGCCGGTCGGCGGGTGGATGTGCGCCGCGTCGCCCGCCAGCAGCACCCGGCCGACGCGGTAGCGCTCGGCCAGCCGGGTGGCGTCGCCGAACCGGGACAGCCAGCGGGGCGAGTGCACGCCGAAGTCGGTGCCGGCGAAGTCCCGCAGCCGCCGCTTGAACTCCTCCAGGGTCGGCGGGACCGTGCGGTCCTCGGCCACCCCGTCGGCGGGCACGATGACCCGGTACGTCCCGCCTTCCAGGGGCATGGTGCCGAACCGCCACTCGGTCTTGCGGACCTCCGCCACCACGGCCGCCAGCTCCTCCGGCGGCACGGCCACCTCCATCTCCCCCAGCAGCGTCTCCACCCTGGCCGGCTCGCCGGGGAAGCCCACGCCGAGGAGCTTGCGCACGGTGCTGCGGCCCCCGTCGCAGCCGACGAGGTAACGGGCCCGCAGCCGCGTGGCTCCGGCTCCCCCGGCGGGGGTGCCCCCATTGCCGGCGGCAGCCCCATTGGCCGCGCCCTCATCGGCGGGGGTGCCCCCACCGGCCAGCTCGACGGTCACCCCGTCGTCGTCCTGGCTCAGCCCCACCAGCTCGCAGCCGCGCCGGATGTCGGCGCCCAGCTCGATGGCGCGCTCGGTCAGCAGACGTTCCGTGGTGCTCTGCGGGATGCCCAGGACGTACGAATGCGCGGTGTCCAGGCTCGCGGGCCAGGACGTGCCGAGACCGGCGAAGAACCCGCCCGTCTCGTACTTCTGGCCGAGCGGCAGGAACCGCTCCAGCAGGCCGCGCTGGTCCATCACCTCGATGCTGCGCACATGGAGGCCGAGCGCGCGGGCCTGCCTGGTCGGCTCCGCCAGCCTCTCCAGCACCACCACGCGCACACCGTGCAGCCGCAGCTCGCAGGCCAGCATCAGGCCGGTCGGTCCTCCACCGGCCACGATCACGTCGATCATCCGGACCCCCCATACGACAAGGCGCACATACCGCGCGAATCACTGATTTCTGCCAATTCTGGCTTCGGCCGGATATTCTCCAGCAGGACGGGGGCCTTGCCGCAAGGCCCCCTGTGCGCTATACGTTGAGAGTGGCAAGGAGTGGGTCGACCTCCTTGCCTTTGTCTTTGAGGCCCCCTCCTTCCTGGCACCCGACCGCATCCGGCACAGAATGTCGGGTCCGGCCGTATGCGCGCCGCCTAGCGTGGTGACCGCCAAGAGGAAGGAGGCCGGGGGTGCTGGAGCGGCTCAACCAGGCCATGGAGCACATCGAGGACCGGCTCGACCGGTCGATCGACGTGGTCGAACTGGCGCGCGTCGCCGCCACCTCGGAGTACCACCTGCGCCGCATGTTCTCCGCGCTCGCGGGCATGCCGCTGTCGGAGTACATCCGGCGCCGGCGGCTCACCGTCGCGGGCGCCGAGGTGCTCGCCAAACGTGACTCGCTGCTGGAGATCGCGGTGCGTTACGGCTACGGCTCGGGCGAGGCGTTCGCCCGGGCGTTCCGTGCCGTGCACGGGGTCGGGCCGGGCGAGGCCCGCCGCGACGGTGCCGCGCTCGTCTCCCAGCCCCGGCTGACCTTCCGCCTGACCATCGAAGGAAGCAGCAGCATGCGGTACCGCGTAACGGACCGGCCGGACTTCACCGTCGTCGGCTTCAAAGCCCGGGTGCCGCTGGTCCACACGGGGCCGAACAAGGCGATCACCGATTTCGTGCGCGGAATCGAGCCGCGGGCCCTGGAGCGTCTGGAGCGCCTGTCGGACCAGGAGCCGGACGGCATCGTCTCGGTCTGCGACGACCTGGACCCGAGCCGCGCCGAGGGCACCGAGCTCGACTACTACCACGCGGTGATCACGTCCTCCGCCGCCCCCGAGGGCACGGCCCGCCTGGCCGTCCCGGCCGGCACCTGGGCGGTCTTCACCACCTCCGGGCGGGCGCCGGACGCCATCCAGGCGCTGTGGCGGGACGTCTTCACCGAGTGGTTCCCGTCCAACCCGTACCGCGGCCGCCCCGGCCCGGAGATCCTGCGCACCCGGCTGTCGGCGGACGGGACCGAGGCCGACGCCGAGCTGTGGCTTCCGGTGGAGCGGGAGCAGGACTCGGCCTAGCTTCCGGCGCCCACCCACTGCTCGATCGGGTCGATGGCGAAGTACACCGCGAACAGCGCCGCCGCTCCCCACAGCAGCGGGTGGACCTCACGGGCCTTTCCCAGGACCGTCTTGATGACGACGTAGGCGAGGAAGCCGGCCCCGATGCCGTTGGTGATGGAGTACGTGAACGGCATGACCGCGACCGTCAGGAACGCCGGGATGGCGATCTCGTACCGCTCCCAGTCGATGTGACGCACCTGTGCCATCAGCAGGAAGCCGACCGCGACCAGCGCGGGGGCGGCGGCCTGGGCGGGCACGACCGTGGCGAGCGGGGTGAGGAAGAGCGCCACGGCGAACAGGCCGCCGGTGACCAGCGAGGCGAAGCCGGTGCGGGCGCCCTCCCCGACGCCGGCGGCCGATTCGATGTACGAGGTGTTGGAGGACGAGGAGGCGGCGCCGCCCGCGACCGCCGCGGCGCCGTCGATGAGCAGGATGCGGCCGATGCCCGGGACCTTGCCGTTCTCGTCGAGGAGGCCCGCCTCGCTGGAGACGCCGACGACCGTGCCCATGGTGTCGAAGAAGTCGCTCAGCAGGAGGGTGAACACCAGCAGCACCAGGGTGACGGCCCCGACCTGCTCGAACGCGCCGAAGAGGCTGAAGGAGCCGACGAGGCCGAAGTCGGGGGCGGCGACGATGTCGTCGGGCACGGTCGGCACGGTCAGGCCCCAGGCGAGCGGCTCGATGTCGGCCAGCTCGTTGATGACGATGGCGACGACGGTCATGACGACGATGGAGACCAGGATCGCGCCGCGCGTCTTGCGCGCCATGAGCGCGATGGTCAGCAGCACGCCGAGGCAGAAGACCAGGACCGGCCAGCCGCCGAGCTGCCCGGTGGCGCCGAGCTGGACCGGGACGGTACCGGTGTCGCCGGGGATGCGGGTGACGAAGCCCGCGTCGATGAAGCCGATGAACGCGATGAACAGGCCGATGCCGACGCTGATGGCCTGCTTCAACTGCTGCGGGATGGCGTCCATGACCGCCTCGCGCAGCCCGGTGACGACCAGGACGCAGATGAGGATGCCTTCGAGGACGACCAGCCCCATCGCGTCGGCCCAGCTCATCAGCGGGGCGAGCTGGAAGGCGACGACGGCGTTGAGGCCCAGCCCGGCGGCGACGGCGAGCGGGAGGTTGCCGCCGAGCCCCATGACGGCGGTCATCACGGCGGCCACCAGGGCGGTGACGGTGACGAGTTGGGCCCCGGACAACTGCGTACCGAACTTGTCCTCGACACCGCCCAGGATGATCGGGTTGAGGACCAGGATGTACGCCATCGTGAAGAAGGTGGCGAACCCGCCGCGGACCTCGCGTGCGAAGCTCGATCCACGTGCGCTGATGCGGAAGTGGCGGTCGACGGCCCGTGCCGCCGCCTGTGCTGCCGTCATGGGACTCCTCGTCGGACGGGGGTGCACCGATTGTCGCCGCGCGGGGCGCCGTTCCGGGTTTACGGCGTGTAACACCTCGCGCGACGACCATCCCCCCGCCGGCTCAGGCGCCGGGCGGCGGCGTCCCCCAGGCCAGGGCGGTGCCGGTGTACGCCGGGACCGCCGGGGCGTCGGTGTACGCGGTCGACGCCGAACGGCTGTAGTCGTCGGCCTCGTTGAAGGCGGACCAGTCGGACTTGCTCATCCGCACCTGGATGTCCCCGGTGTCACGCCCGGCCGCCAGGGACCCGGCGGCGAACGTCACCTCCAGATAGGCGTCCGCCCCCGCCACCGGCGTCGCCGTCGGGACCACCCTGAGCCTCACCTGGGCGCAGCCAACGGCCGCGTAGTCGCACCAGGCGCTGACCGAGGGCGAGCCGCCGTCCCGGGTGAAGTAGTAGCGCAGGGACACGGTGCTCAGGTCGAGCGCGGCCGAGCCGGTGTTGACCACTTGGAGCCCGGGCCGGATGGCGTTGTCCGTCGCCGACGAGTCGTTGTTCCGGTACCGGACCTTCACCGCGCCCGGCGGGCTGCCGCCCGGCGCGGTGGTGACGCTCACGGGCGCGGACGGCGGCGACACGTTGCCGGCCGCGTCCCGGGCGCGTACCGCGTAGGTGTACGCGGTGGAGGGCGTGAGCCCGGTGTCGGTGTACGCGGTGCCGGTCACCGGCGCCGCGTTCACCCTGGCCGCGCCCCGGTACACGTCGTAGCCGGTCACCCCCACGTTGTCGGTCGCCGCCGTCCACGACAGCGAGACGCTGGTCGCCGTGGCGGCCGTGCCGACCAGGCCGGCCGGGGCGGTGGGCGCGGTGGTGTCCGCCGGGTCGCCGGGGCCGCCGCCCCCGTACACCTGGCCGAGGCTGATGCCCGTGGTGCTGCCCGTGCCGCCGAGCGGCACCTCGTGGTCGAGGCTGACGAACTTGCCGCCGTGCTGCCACAGGGCGGGCTTCAGCAGGGCGTACTTCCGCTCGTCCCACGACTTCCAGTCGTCGAGCAGCAGCCCGCCGGTGTCGCCGGAGTTGGGGTTGACGCACCAGAAGGTCTGGTGGATGCGGTGCTCCGCGATGAGGTCGCGCAGCGCCTTCATCCACTTCTCGTTCGGTCCGCCGTCGAGGAAGCCGCCCCACTCTCCGATGAGCAGCGGGGCCCGGTTCTCCTTGTGCAGGTACAGCCAGTTGGGGTCCCAGACGTCCCGTTCGAGGGTGGTGCGGTTCCAGTCACCGTTGAACCAGGGCTGGGCGTACACCAGTGGCCCGTAGTCGTGCGGCGAATACACCAACTGGTCGTTGCCGGCCCCCAGGTCCACGGGGTGGTCGCGGACGCCGCGCAGATTGCCGCCCCACCAGGTGGAGTGGTAGTCGGCCGGGTTGGTGGAGGTCCAGCTCACGCCCGCCTTGGGGTACACCTCGATGCCCTCGCACAGCACCAGCAGGTCGGGGTTGACCGCCAGGATGCGCTTGCCCGCCGTCTGGCAGGCGTACTTGAAGTTGTCCTGGTCGGCCGAGCCGTCCCACTTGGCGCGCGGAGTCTCGTTCGCCTTGCCGTGCGGCTCGTTCTTGACGTCCATGGCGACGAGGGTGTCGTCGTACCTGTACCGCGCGGTCACCCACTCCCACGCGCTGTAGAACTGCTCGGGCGTGATGGCGCCCTTCCACCACACCGGGTACACGTGGCCGGAGTTGTCGGCCTCCGCGCTGTGCACGTCGAGCATCACCTTGATGCCGTACTGCTTGCACAGGGCGAGCCAGTGGTCGAAGACCTCCAGCGAGGTCTTGCCGGCCAGCTCGGGGTTGGCGTGGGTGTTGACGTTCGGGACGGTGGCCTGGCCGTTCTTCCACTCCAGCAGGAGCTGGGTGGAGATCGGCACGCGGACGATGTTGATGCCCCGGTCGGCCATCGACCTGGTGATGCCGGTGATGTTGCCGGACCACAGGCCGTGGAAGACGCGCTCGGTGGTGTTGAAGCCGAACCAGTTGGCACCGGTCAGCCAGACCTCGTTGCCGTTCGCGTCGACGATCTTGTTGCCGCGGGTGTGCAGCCAGTCGTCCCCGGGAGCGGCGACGGCCGCCGCCCCCGGGTCACCGGCCCGGCCGGCGCTCGCCGGGGCGGCGGCCACCAGTAACCCGGCGGTCAGCACCGCGGCGATTAGCGCCCGGACGCGGCGGAGCCTGCTCGCTGTTCGTGACAGTCCCACTGTGTGTGCCCTTCTTCCGATGGGTGTGGGAGCGCTCCCAAGTCGCGCTGTTCATCAAGCCAGGCACCACAGAAGCTGTCAACCTCCCCGACAGGACAGCCTCAGCAGACCTTCCCGGCCCCCGCCCGCCGGCCCACGAGCCCCGGCACCGCCCGCGCGTCGTCCACCCTGGTACGCAGTGTGGGCGTCCAGCCGGCGCCGGACCGCAGCGGGTCCTCCGGGTTCAGCGCGTTGTGCGCGGCGACGAGGTCGACCGCCCGGCCGTTGACGCGGTTGCCCACGGCGGTGAGCGGCGCGTCCTTCCACTTCTTCAGGATCTTCCCGGCGGCGACCCCTTCGGGCAGCGTGAAGGCGTTCTTCTCGGCGTACAGCCGCGACTCGAACCCGACGCCGAAGCTGTACGCGTACCCGCCCTTCACCACGTAGTGGTTGTTGTACGCGTCGACCTGCCCGAAGCGGACGCGCGGTGCGCGCTCGACGACGCCCGTGAAGAGGTTGTGGTGCAGGGTGACCTTCAGCTTGCCCGCGTCGGTCGCGGCCGCGCTGTCACTGTTGCCGATCATCAGGGTCTTGTCGTGGTCGGCGAAGACGTTCCAGGAAGCCGTGACGTGGTTCGCGCCGCGCACGATGTCCAGCTCCCCGTCGTGCTGCTGGTAGACCTCCCCGAAGTAACGGGGCAGCGAGCTGTCGGGATACCGGCCGTCCGTAAAGGTGTTGTGGTCGATCCACACGTGCGTGGAGCCGTACACGACCATCGAGTCGTACTCGGAGTTCCAGGCCCCGGTCGCACCGTCCGTGGGGTCCCACTGCGGGAAGCAGTCGAGCGGGCTCTCCATGGTGAGGTTGCGGACGATGACGTTGTCCACGTCCCGGATCTGGAGGCTGCCCCCAACGATCCCCGCGTCCTTGCCCACACCGACGATCGTGGTGTTGGCGGGGACGTACGCCTTGATGGCCCGGCCCTGAAGGGCGGCCGAAGCACTCCGCAGGTCCTCCTGGGGACCGCTGACGGGCGTGTCGTACCCCCACACCGCCGGGTCGTAGTCGGCGAGGTACCTGGCGAAGTCGTAGCCGTCGGCCTCGAACGCCTCACAGCCGCCTTCCGTGGCGTTCAGGGTGCCCACCACACGGATGATCTTCGGTGCGCTGCCGCCGGCCGCCAGCGCGGTCTTGAACTCGGCCCAGGTCCGGACCGTATGGGTGTGCGCGGCGGCGGCACCTCCGGTGGTGCCCGCGCCCTCGGACGCCCAGCCGTCACCGGCGGGAAGCGTCTGACGGCCGGGGTCGGCCGCATGAGCGGGACCGGCTGTGAGGCACAAGAGGACCGCGGTACAGCCGGCCGCCGAGGCTGCTACGAGTCTGGTACGCATTCCTACTCCTTGTCAGTGGGCCAGGTGATCCAGGCGGCGGGTACGGGCTCCTCCAGCCGCCGTACGTCGCGGGCGGCCAGCACCCCGCGTTCCCGGAGGCCCGCCGCCGCCAGCCGCGCCACTTCGATGGCGCCACGCGGCGTGAAATGGGTGTTGTCCGTGAAGTACGCCTTCGACGGCTCGGGCCCGAGCTTCCGCCACTCGGCGAGTGACGCCGCCTGTACGTCCACGAGCGGTACGTCCTCCTCGGCGGCGAGCGTCCGCATGGCGGCCGGGTACTCCCCGTGCGTGGGCACGGCGTCGCCCCCGGCGTCGAACCTGCGCCGCTCGACGGGCGTCAGCAGCACGGGCCGCGCCCCCCGCGCCCGCGCCCCGGCCACGTACCGGAGCAGGTGCTCGCGGTAGGTCGTCCACGGCTCGGTGTACCGGGCGGGATCGGCGGCCTTCTGGTCGTTGTGCCCGAACTGCACGAGCAGCAGGTCACCGGAGCGAACGCCCGCGAGAAGCACGTCGAGGCGCCCCTCATCCAGGAAGCTCTTCGAACTGCGCCCGTTCACCGCGTGGTTGGCCACGACCAGACCCCGGCCGAGGAAGAAGGGCAGGGCCATGCCCCACCCGGTCTCGGGCGCGGCGTCGGCGTACTTCTGGGCGGCGGTGGAGTCACCGGCGATCCACACCGTACCGGCGCGCGGCCGCGCCTCGGCGGTGCCCGCACTCGCGTGCACGAGCGGAAGACCGGCGGCAAGAGCGGCCACAGTGCGCCTCCGACTCAAAGACATGATGGGAAACCTCTCGTACGAAGGGAAAGCCGGCCGACGGCCGGGGTGGGGCCGTGCAGGCTCGCCCCCACCCACCGGCAGCGCCCGCACGGCAGGGTCCACCCGCCCCGGCACCCGGGCCGGACGGGACGGGGCGGGACGGGGCGGGACCCGGGAGGGACGGGGCGGGACGGGGCGGGACCCCGGAAACGGAACGGCGGGTCAGGACTTGTTCCGCTCGTTCCACTCCGCCTGCGCCGCGTTGAGCTGCTCGGCGAGCGTGTCGGCGAACTCCTTCGCCGACATCGAGCCGAGCAGCACCTTCTGGAAGTTCGGCTCGTTGTCGGCCTTACTGATCTTGTTCCAGTCGGGCAGGTAGTACGGCAGCTCCACGATCTTGGTGGAGCCGTCCGTGAGCGCCTTCGCGCCCAGGCGGGTGGCCTCGGCCTCGCTCATCCACGGATCGGCCGCCGCCTCCGTGTTCGCCGGTATGGCGCCCGCCGACTCGTTCCACTTGCTGTTGGACTCGTGCGAGACGGCGAACTCGATGAACTTCCACGCCGCGGCCTTGTTCTTGCTGCTCTTGAACAGCCCGAGCCCGTCCACCGGGTTGGAGACCTGCACCCGCGTGCCCCCGTCCCCCACCGGATTGGGGATGCCGGCGAACTTGTCCTTGCCGAGGGCCTTCACGTGGTCGGTGTACGAGCCGAGGTTGTGGCTCAGCATGCCGATGGTGCCGGTGTCGAACTGGGCGACCATCTTCTTGAAGTCGTTGTTGACGTCCGCCTCGGGCGTGGTCGTCTTGTACAGCTTGACGTACTTCTCCAGCGCCGCCACGTTCTTCGGGTCGTTGACGGTGGTCTTGTCACCGTCCCAGAAGGACGTGATGCCCGACTGCCCGTACATCGCGTCCAGCGCCTGCGCGATGGAACCCGCGCCGCCCCTGATCGTGTACCCGAAGCGGTTCTTCTTGACGTCGGTCAGCTTCGCGGCAGCCTCGTAGAACTTCGCCCAGGTCGTCGGCGCCTCCAGGCCCGCCGCCCCGAACAGGTCCGTGCGGTAGTACAGCGTGCCGTTGCTGGCCGACGTGGGCACCGAGTACATCTCGTCGCCCCGCCCGCCGGCCGATTTGACCGACGCGACCATGCTGGGGACGAGCTTGCCCTTGAGGGACGAGTCCTCGATCCGGTCGCCGACGGGCTCCAGGGCGTCCTGGGCGACGATGTTGGCGAGGTACGCGGCGCCGACGCCGCCGACGTCCGGCAGCCCGCCGCCCGCGATGGCGGTGTCGTACTTGGACTGCACGTCCTCGCTGGGTATGGGGACGTACGTGACCTTGATGCCGGGGTTCTTGGCCTCGAAGTTCTTGATGATCTGCTGCCAGACGGCGGTGCGCACACCGCCGTTGTTGTCCCAGAAGACAATGGTTCCCTTGCCGGAACCCTCCTCACCGGCGGCGGTGGTGCCGTCGTCACCGCACGCGGTGGCGGTCAGGGCGAGGACGGCGGCCAGCGACACACCCACCGCGGCCGTACGACGTCCGGGGTTCTGCGAACGGTTCATGACCAGCTCTCTCTTCTGTACGTGCTTCACTGCGTGCGGGAGTGGTGCGGGGCCCAGCCGTCCCGGCCTTCGAGGTAGTCGGCGACCTCGTGGCGGGCGGCGTCGGCGTCGGACATCTGCGGGCGGTCGGCGGTGACGACGGCGCCGGGGCCGTACGTCCGGTACTCGCTGAACCGGGCGTCCTTCCACGAGAAGCCGCCCATGTCGGTCCACGGCGACGCCTTGATCGCGGCGGGCAGCTCCGTCTCCCGGATCAGCACCTGGCCGATCGCGTCCGGGTTGCCGCCCGGGTGCCAGGGCCGGCCGAGGTGGAAGGAGCCGGCCGGGGCGTCGCTGACGATCCGGGACCGGGTGATCAGGAAGCCGTACGGGTTGTCCTTCCAGGTGCTGGGGGCGGTGACGTACCCGTTGTTGGTGGCCGAGCCACGGCTGAGCGCCCGGATCAACGACCCCTCGATGACCGTCGTGGCGCGCCCGTAGACGAAGTCGACGTCGCCCTCGATGTACGAGTCGCGGATGTAGACCCGGCTGATGGCGTCCAGCCGGGGGCTGTCGGTCATCAGGGTGTCCTGGTTGCCCTTGAAGGCGGTGTTCTCGAAGACGATCCGGTCGCCCGTCGTCTTCATCGCCAGCGCCTGCTCGGCGTTCAGCTCGACCGCCGCCTCGTCGAAGTCGTTGACGAAGGTGAGGTTGCGGGCGGTGACCTCGGAGGCGGCGATCAGGACGGTGGCGCTGGCGCTGGACCCTCCGTACGCGTTCGGCGTGTCGTACACGATCACGGTGTCGTCCCGGTCCGCGCCCGTGCCGACCAGAGCCAGCCTCGGCTTGTCGGCGGGCACCCGGACCTTCTCGCGGTACGTCCCCGGCGCGATCCGCACCGTCACGAGCGTCTCGTTGCCCGCCGGGACGGCGTCCACGGCGGACTGCACGGTGGGGTACGCGGCGGGCACGTCCAGCACGGTGTTGACGCCGATCGTCTTCTGCGGCCCGGCGAACCGCTTCACCAGGGCGGGCACGGCGGCGGCCGGGTCGAGCCGGTACGCGTAGAAGTCACGCGGCTCGAAGGCGGCGCCCCACTCGTCGTGCCGGCCCGTGGTGCCCCGCAGAATGGATCCGCGCTCCACCAGCTCCGCCGTCGCGTCGGCCTGGTACGGGTGCTGGACGCCGTCGTAGTAGCTGTTCTCGATGACCATCCGGGTCCGGCCGCGCGCCCAGTTCCCGTACGACCAGACGGGGTCGCCGTCGGCGACCTGCGCGGAGAGGTAGTTGTTGTAGAGGTGGGCGTAGGCGCAGTTGTCGGCGGACGGGTTGCGCTGCTTGGTGCCGTTGAACCAGTTGTGGTCGATGGTGACCTGGGTGGTGACGTTCTGCGTCCAGCCGATGCCGAACGCCTTGTTGTGGTTGTCGAAGCGGTTGTACGAGACGGTGACGTACTGGCTGTCCTTGCGGACATCGAGCAGTCCGTCGCCCATGTGCGTGAAGCGGTTGTGGTCGATCCAGACGTGGTGGACGGAGTCCATCTGGATGGCGTCGAAGTCGTTGGTCTTGCCGTCCCAGTCGCCCTCGACGTAGGAGTCCCTGATGGTGAGGTTGCGGATGATGACGTTGTGGGTGCCGGGTTTGAGGTTGAGCTCGCCGTGGAGGATCTCGCCGCTGGTGCCGACGCCGACGATGGTCTTGTCGGAGGCGACGGTGATCGAGGACCCGAAGGGTTCGACGGCGATCGCGCCGGCGACCCGGATGACGTAGGGCTCGGCGGCGCCCGCGTACGTGGCGAGGTCGGCCTGGGTGCGGACGGTGACGACCTTGCCGCCCCGGCCGCCGGTGGTACCGCCGGCGAGGGAGGCGAAGCCGTGGGGCTCGTCCGCCCACGCCTGGTGGCTGCGCGAGGGCACGGGTACGGGCGCCGCCTCGGCGGCCGGGGCCACCGCGCCCAGACCCAGGACGGCGACGAGGGCGGTGACGGCCGCCAGGGCTCTGCCTGGCAAGCGCTTGCTACTTAGGTGCATGGCGGCTCCAATCCGCGTGGAAAGCAGGTCAGTTGACGTGGAACTCGGTGAACGTGGCCGTCCCGGCACTCCCCTGTCCCTCGGGCGCCACCGCGAACAGACCGAGCAGTGCCCCGACCCAGCGCCAGGGCGTGGCGGCGAAGACCGGGCCCGAGGGCCGCCATCCCTCCCCGTCCCCCGTGTCGGCGGAGAACCGGCAGCGCGCGCCCGGCGACACCTCGACGCGCAGCCGCACCTGCCCGCCCCCGGCCCCGTCCCCGCCGCCGTCCCCGTTCCGGGAATCCGCGACCACGCGCGCGTGCGCCGCGTCCCGCTCGCGTTCGGCGACCGCCTCGGCGAACCGGTGGACCAGCCGCACCTCACCGCCCGCGCCCCGCTCCAGTCCGATCCACGAGAAGGCGTCGCCCAGGACGGCGAGCCCCGCGCGGGCGCCCGGTTCGGTGGACCCCAGCGTCAAGGAGACCTCGGCGGTGAACGTCTCGGCGGGCAGCCGCTGGGTGAGGACGTTCGGCAGGAGGCGGAGGTCGTGGGCGTGGGCGTCGGCGGTCCGGACGCAGGCCAGCCGCAGCCCGTCACCGCCGTGCTCGACGGTCCACCCGGCACGCCGGTTCGCCGTCCACTGCCACTGCCGCCCGTACCGCCCGCCCGGGAAGGCGTCATCCGTCGCGGGCGCCTCGACGGGCTGCGGCGGGGCGGCCGGTTTGCGGTGGACGCGTACGGGCTCGCCGCCGTCGCCGAGCACGGGCCAGCCGTCCGCGTCCCACGCCATCGGCTGGAGGTGCACGACCCTCCCGTACGCGCCGCGTGCCTGGAAGTGCAGGAACCAGTCCTCGCCCGCCCGGGTGCGCACCCAGCCGCCCTGGTGGGGGCCGTTGACGTCGGTGGAGCCCTGCGCGAGGACAGCCCTCTCCTCGTACGGTCCGAAGAAGTCCCGCGACCGGAAGGCGCCCTGCCAGCCGGTCTCCACTCCCCCGGCCGGGGCGAATATCCAGAACCAGCCGCCGTGCCGGTACAGCTTGGGGCCCTCCAGGGTGAACCAGCCGGGGACGCGGTCGCCGTCGACGATGACCTTGCCCTCGTCGAGGAGGGTGCGGCCGTCCCGGCTCATCCGGTGGCCGGTGAGCCGGTTCTTCACGCCCGACCGGGACTTGGCCCAGGCGTGCACGAGGTACGCCTCGCCGGTCTCGTCGTCCCACAGGGGGCAGGCGTCGATGAGGCCCTTGCCCGCCTTGAGCAGGTACGGCTCGCTCCACGGGCCCCGGATGTGCTCGGCGTGCACCTGGTGGATGCCGTGGTCGGGATCCCCCCAGAAGATCCAGAAGCGGCCGTCGGCGTGGCGCAGGGACGGTGCCCACACGCCCCGGTCGTGGCGGGGCGCGGCGAAGTCCGCGGCCGGCTCCAGCCGGTCCAGGGCGTGCCCGATGAGCGACCAGTTGACGAGGTCGCGGGAGTGCAGGAGGGGCAGTCCGGGGGCGCGGCCGAAGCTGGAGGCGGTGAGGTAGAAGTCGTCCCCGACGGCGATGACGTCCGGGTCGGACCAGTCGGCGTTCAGGACGGGGTTGCGGTAGGTGCCGTCGCCGAGGTCGGCGGTCCACACCGGTGTCATGACAGGGCCTTTCGTACGAGGGCGGCGGCTTCGCCCCGGCTCAGGGCGCCGTCGGCGACGACGGTCACCACGCGGCGTACGACGGTGGCCCCGGTCGCGATGGGCAGGCGCTCGCCCCAGGCGAGGGAGGAGCCGACGCCGGGGTACTCCCCGGTGCGGACGAACCAGGGGTCCTTGCGGGTCTCCTCGGTGGCGCCGGCGAAGACGAGCGTCCAGTCGGGGCCGGTGAGGGCGAGCCAATCGGCGGCACGCCCGTGAACCGAGCTTTCACCCTCCACGTCGGCGGTGAACACGCCCGGCGCGGCGGCCTGTTGGGGGGCGCGCCAGAAGAAGCCGCCGTAGCCGGCGCCTTGGCGGCCGTTTGTGGCGGGGGACCCCATGGAGAGGTTTTCGGGGCCGGGGTTGGTGAGCGAGAAGGTGAAGTCCAGCGCCCAGGCGGTGGCGGTCAGTCCGGTGGCGGCGACGGTCCGGCGCTCGCGCAGCAGCTCGCAGCCTTCGGCGCGCCAGGACAGGTCCTCGACGAACCCGTCCGGGTCGCGCAGCTTCCAGTCCTCGTGGTACTGGACGCCGTGGTTGTCGAGGTCGGTGGGCCCCCGGTCGCGCACGTAGGTGCGGCCGCCCCAGAAGTTGTGGCCCGACAGGTCGGGGACGGCGACCGAGACGCCCAGGTGGTGGAGGTGGTCCTCGGGCCGTTCCTCGGTGACAAGGGTGCCGCCCAGGGTGGTGACCGGGTGCAGGTAGGGGCGGGGCGAGAGGCGGAGGGCGAGGTCGGGCCGGTGGAGGTAGCGGGCGACGGGGCGGCCCGCACAGCGCAGAAGAACGTTCACGGGGAGCTCTCCAGTTCGGCGAAGAGGGAGAGGGTGTCGGCGCTCGCGTGGACGAGCCCGTCGATGCCCTTGACCACGCGGCGGTTCCCGTCCGCGTACCAGGACCCCTCGGGGAGCGGGCGCGGGTCGGGGGCGGTGCGGACGGCTTCGACGAGCCGCATGAAGGCGCCGGTGCGGTGCGGCGGTACGAGCAGGTCGTCGCCGCCGCGCAGGTGGGCGATCAGGTTCTCCAGCAGGTCCGTGCGGCCGTGGACGCGCTCCACGGGGCCGTGCCCGGCGCGCTGCACCAGGACCCGGTCCTGCTTGTACCAGAACGTGATGCGGCCGTGGCTGCCGTGGACGATGACGTACGGCTCGCCGGGCCGCTCGGCGCAGAGCGTCACGGCGACGGTGACGGGGGTGCCGCGTGCCGTGGTGACGCGTACGCAGGAGGTGTCGTCGGCCTCGATGTCGTTGGCCCGTGCGAGGTCGAGTTCGATGCCGGTGACGTCGTCGGAGTGCGGGCTGCCGTCGAGGGCGAGGGCGGTGGCCACGGCATGGGCGAGGGGGTTGGTGAGGACCCCGTCGACCACGTCCGTGCCGTCGTCCAGGCGCCGTTTCCCGGCCCACGGGGCGCGCCGGAAGTACGCCTCGTCGCGGGCCCACGCCCCGGCGGCCCCGATGCCCCTGACGTCCCCGATGGCGCCGTCCGCGACGAGTTCGGCGATGGCCGGCAGGGCGTGCGAGCCGAGCGACTGGAAGCCGATCTGGCAGGCGGTGCCGGCCTGGCGTACCCCGTCGGCCATGCGCCGGAACTCGGCCCAGGAGGGCGCGGGGGGCTTCTCCAGCAGGACGTGCGCGCCGTGCCGGGCGGCGGTGAGGGCGAGCGGGGTATGGGTGTCGATGGGCGTGCAGATCACGGCGATACGGGCATCCGTGGCCTCCAGGAGGGCCGCGAGGTCGGCGGACTGTGCCACGTCTCCTGCGCCGTCCAGTTCGGCCGCGTCGAGGGGCCGCAGCTCGCAGACGCCCGCGAGGCGCACCGAGCCCGCCCGCTGAAGGCGAAGGATGTTGTCCAGGTGCCAGCGCCCGTGGCCTCGGGCGCCCGCCAGGACGACCGGTATCGGGGTCGTGAGGTCCATGAGGTCTCAGCCCTTCACCGCGCCGGCGCTGAAGCCGGTGATGAGCCACTTCTGGATGAACGCGAAGACGATCACCACGGGTACGGCGGCGACGACACCGCCCGCCGCCAGCGCGCCGAGGTCCACGCTGTCGGAGCCGATGAGGGTGTTGAGCCCCACGGGGATGGTCTGCTTGTCCTGCCGGCTCAGGAACATCAGGGCGAACAGGAAGTGGTTCCAACTGTGGACGAAGGCGAAGGAGCCGACCGCGATCAGCCCGGGCCGCAGCAGTGGCAGGACGACGGCGCGGAAGGCGCGGAAGCGGGAGCAGCCGTCCACCCAGGCGGCCTCTTCCAGCGAGACCGGTACGTTCTTGATGAACCCGCTGATCAGGATGATGGACAGGGGCAGTTGGAAGACCGTTTCGGCGACGATGACACTGCCCAGCGAGTTGATCATCCGCAGCTCGCGGAAGATCTCGAAGAGCGGTACCAGCATCAGCGCGCCCGGGATGAACTGGGAGCACAGCAGCGCCAGCATGAAGCCGTTCTTGATCCGGAAGTCGAAGCGGGCGAGCGCGTAACCGCCGGAGAGGGCTATGAGCGTCGTGGTCACCAGTGTGGCGACGCCGACGAGCATGCTGTTCTGGAAGAAGATCCCGAAGCTGCGCTCGTTCCAGACCTTGTCGAAGTGTTCGAAGGTCAGCGGCCAGGGCACCAGTGACGTCGAACCGGCCGGCCGCAGGGCGAACAGCAGCATCCAGTAGAACGGGACGAGCGTGAAGAGCAGGTACAGCCCGAGCGGGACGTAGATCTGCCAGCGCGGTACGTCGTCGAAGGCGCGCTCCCGCTTGGGCGTGCGTCGTGTCCCGGACGGGGGCTGCGGTGGCTGGGGCGCGGGCACGCGCGCGTGGGTGCCCTTTTCCGCGAGTTGGGCGGTCATGAGCGGTCGCCTCCGAACTTGCTCAGGCGCAGATAGAGGATCGAGCAGAAGAGGAGGATCACGAACGCGACGGTGGTGAGCGCGGAGGCGTAACCGAAGTCGTGGCCCTCGATACCGGTGTTGGCGATCATCAGGGGCAGCGTGGTGGTGACCCCGGCGGGGCCGCCGCCGGTGAGGGTGTAGAGCAGGTCGACGTTGTTGAACTCCCAGACGCCGCGCAGCAGCGTGGAGAGGATGATGGCGTCCTTGAGGTGCGGCAGCGTGATGTGGAAGAACTGCCGCAGCCGGCCCGCTCCGTCCACGGACGCCGCCTCGTACAGGTCCCTGGGGATGGACTGGAGGTCGGCGAGGATGAGGATGGCGAAGAAGGGGACGCCGCGCCACAGTTCGGCGACGACGGCCGCCCAGAAGACGGTTCCCGTGTCGGAGAGCACGGAGGTGCCGTACGAGCCGATGCCGACGTCCGCGAGGTAACGGCTGACGCCCGTGGAGGGGTTGTAGAGCAGCATCCAGATGGTGGTGGTCAGCACGCCGGAGACGGCCCACGGCGAGAAGACCAGGGCGCGGGCGACGGCCCGGCCGACGAAGGTCTGGTTGACCAGCAGGGCCAGTACGAGCCCGAGGGCGAGTTGCAGGCCGACCTGGACGACGACCCACTTGGCGCTGAAGCCGAGCGTGGACCAGAAGAGCGGGTCCTCGGTGAAGGCGCGGGTGAAGTTGTCCAGGCCCGCGTAGCCGTTCTTCCACGGCTTGGTGACGTTGTAGTGCTGGAGGCTGTAGTAGAAGACGCTCAGTACCGGATAGGCGATGAAGCCCAGCATCAGCAGGCCGGCGGGCGCGATCAGCAGGTACGGCAGGCGGCGTGGTTCGGCTCCGGTCCCCGTGCGGCGGCGGCCGGCCCGGGGGCGTTCCGCCACGGCTGCGGCTTGGGCCATGACATGTCTCCGTTCGTCATTGCATGGGGTGAAGCGCTTTCCGGATCACGTTCGAGATCCCGGACGCACGGGATTCCCGCATCGGTACCGGGCGCTTCAGCCTGCGTAGGGGTCCGGGACCTCGCCGGCCCTGGCCAGGAACGCGAAGTCGCAGCCGGTGTCGGCCTGGGTGATGTGCTCGCTGTAGAGCGCCCCGTAGCCGCGCCCGTACCGGGCGGGCGGCGGGGTCCAGGCGTCACGGCGCCGCTGGAGCTCCTCCTCGTCCACCTCCAGGTGGAGCGTGCGCGCCTCGACGTCGAGGGTGATGAGGTCGCCGGTACGCACCAGGGCGAGGGGGCCGCCGACGTACGACTCGGGCGCGACGTGCAGTACGCACGTGCCGTAACTGGTGCCGCTCATCCGGGCGTCGGAGATCCGCACCATGTCCCGCACGCCCTGCTTGAGCAGGTGGTCGGGGATGGGGAGCATCCCGTACTCGGGCATCCCGGGGCCGCCCTTGGGGCCGGCGTTGCGCAGCACCAGGACGTGGTCGGCGGTGATGCCGAGGGCCGGGTCGTTGACGGTGCGCTGCATGGTCCGGTAGTCGTCGAAGACGACGGCGGGGCCGGTGTGCTTGAGCAGGTGCGGTTCGGCGGCGATGTGCTTGATGACCGCGCCGTCGGGGCAGAGGTTGCCGCGCAGGACGGCGACGCCGCCCTCACGCGCGAGCGGGTTGTCGCGGGTGCGGATCACGTCGTCGTCGTGCACCAGGGCGCCGTCGAGCTGTTCGCGCAGGGTGGCGTGGGCGACGGTCGGCCGGTCCAGGTGGAGCAGGTCGGTGATCCGGGAGAGGAAGCCGGGCAGCCCGCCGGCGAAGTGGAAGTCCTCCATCAGGTACCGGCCGCCGGGGCGGAGGTTCGCGAGGACCGGCACGGTGCGGGCGATCCGGTCGAAGTCGTCGAGCGTGAGGGTGACCCCGGAGCGGCCCGCCATGGCGATGAGGTGGATCACGGCGTTGGTGGAGCCGCCCAGCCCGAGGACGGTCGTCACGGCGTCCTCGTACGCCTCCCGGGTCAGGATCGCCGACAGCTTCAGGTCCTGGCGTACGAGTTCGACGATCCGCATCCCGGAGGCGGCGGCCATCCGGTCGTGGCCGGAGTCGACGGCCGGGATCGAGGAGGCGCCCGGCATGGTGACGCCCAGCGCCTCGGCGGCGGCCGTGAGGGTGGAGGCGGTGCCCATGGTCATGCAGTGGCCGGGCGAGCGGGCGAGGCCACTTTCCAGCTCGGCCATCTCGCAGTCGCCGATGAGCCCGGCCCGCTTGTCGTCCCAGTACTTCCACATGTCCGTGCCGGAGCCGAGGACTTCGCCCCGCCAGTGGCCCGGCAGCATCGGCCCGGCCGGTACGAAGACGGCGGGCAGGCCGGCGGAGGCGGCGCCCATCAGCAGCGCGGGCGTCGACTTGTCGCAGCCGCCCATCAGCACGGCGCCGTCGACGGGGTACGAGCGCAGCAGCTCCTCGGTCTCCATGGCGAGGAGGTTGCGGTAGAGCATGGGCGTGGGCTTCTGGAAGGTCTCGGAGAGCGTGGAGACCGGGAATTCGAGCGGGAAGCCCCCGGCCTGCCACACACCCCGCTTGACGGCCTGGGCGCGGTCGCGGAGGTGGACGTGGCAGGGGTTGATGTCGGACCAGGTGTTGAGGATCGCGATGACCGGTTTGCCGAGGTGCTCCTCGGGGAGGTAGCCGAGCTGGCGGGTGCGGGCGCGGTGGGAGAACGAGCGCAGCCCGTCCGTCCCGTACCACTGGTGGCTGCGGAGCTCGTCGGGTCTCATATCGACCAGCCCCCGACCATTTCGGCGACCTGGGCACGGCGGCCCTCGGGCAGGAGCCGGCTCGGCGGGCGCACGTCGCGGCGGCACAGGCCGAGGGCCTCCAGGGCCTCCTTGACCACGGTGACGTTGTCGGCGGACTGGTCGGCGGCACGCAGCTCCTCGAAGGGGCGGATCTGCTCCCACACCTTCGAGGCGGCCTGCTGGTCCCCGGCGCGCAGGGCCGCCAGCATGGCGAGCGAGACGGCCGGGGCCACGTTGACCAGCCCGGAGGTGAAGCCGGTGGCGCCCATGGCCCAGTAGGCGGGCGCGTACAGCTCGGCGAGGCCGGCGATCCACACGAACCGGTCGAGACCGGCGTCCCGGGCGACGGCGCCGAAGCGGGCGGCGTCGGGCACCGCGTACTTGACGCCGATGACGTTGGGGCAGAGCTCGCCGAGACGCGCGATGGTGGCGCCGTCGAGGAGCGGGTTGCGCACGTACGGCACGACGCCGAGCTCGGGGACGGCGTCGGCGATCTCGCGGTGGTACTCGATCCAGCCGTCGCGCGAGACGTAGGGGTGCACGGGCTGGTGGACCATGACCATGCCGGCGCCGCACGCGCGCGCGTGCCGGGCGGCGGCGGTCGCGGTCGGCAGGTCGTGTCCGACACCGACGACAACGGCGGCGCGGTCTCCGGTCTCCTCGACGGTCAACTCGGTGACCAGAACCCGCTCTTCTGGGGTGAGGGCGTAGAACTCGCCGGTGTTGCCGTTGGGGGTGACGGCCCGTACGCCGCCGTCGAGCAGCCTGCGCACCAAGGCGCGGTGGGTGGCGCGTTCGACGCGGCCGTCGGCGCCGAACGGGGTCACCGGGATCGCGACGACGTCCGCGAGCGCCGACCTCAGTGATGCGTGGTCCATGCGGCTTTCCTCTTCCGTGATCACTGGGTGTCCTCCGGGAAGGCGCGCTCGACGAACGAGGCGATGTGCACGCGCAGGGCGCGGGCGGCGCCCTCGGCGTCCCCGGCCCGTGCCAGGCTCAGGATCTCCCGGTGCTCGTCGGCCTCCTGGCGCCAGGAGGGCTGGGCGCTCCAGGCGACGGTCGACACCAGCGCGGCCTGGTCGCGCACCTCGTCGAGCATCCTGGCGAGCAGCGGGTTGCCGCACGGCAGGTACAGGGCGCGGTGGAACTCGCGGTTCGCGAGGGACCGTTCGGCCCGGTCGGCGGCCGCGTCGGCGTCGGCGAGCGCCTGGTGGGCGGCGTCGAGGGAGGCCCGGCGGGTGATGGTGCGGCGCAGCGCCTCGGGTTCGAGGAGCAGCCGCACGTCGTAGACCTCGCGCGCCATGGCGGCGTCGACGGTGCGGACGGTGGCGCCCTTGTACTGGCTCATGACGACGAGCCCGGTCCCGGCGAGGGTCTTGAGGGCCTCTCGTACGGGCGTCTTGGACACCCCGTACTGGGCCGCCAGTTCCGTCTCCACCAGTGGCTTTCCGGGGGGCAACTGCCCGGTGAGGATCGCGTGCTTGATCGCCTCCAGGACGTACTGGGTGCGGGAGGGGATGGGGCTGGGGGCGGCGGCGAAGGCCATAGGGACGGCTGCTCTCATATCTCGCGTATCGCGTCTCATATATGACGTACGAAGTACGACGCGATGAAGTTAGGGCGGTGGCAGGTATTCGTCAACGCCTATGACAAAACCCGTGCGTTGAGATTCCCGGCTCGGGAGTTGGGGAAGGTGCCCGATCCGGTCGCCGGTCCTTAGTCCGCACGCTGGCGGCATGGCGAACGGATCGACGGGACGGGTCCTCGCGGACCGCAACGCGCGGCTGTATCTGTCCGGGGTCGTGGTCTCCGGCTTCGGCTCGGCCGGGATGTGGCTGGTGGCGGGCATCTGGGTCAAGTCCCTGACCGGCTCGGACGGTCTGGCCGCGCTGACGGTGTTCGCGATGTGGGCGCCGGCCCTGGCGGGCCCCGTGCTGGGCACGCTCGCCGACCGGACGCGCCGCCGGCCGCTGCTGGTGCGGGTGAACCTCGGCATGGCCGTGCTGCTGCCGGTGCTGCTGCTGGTGGACTCGGACCGGCGCGTGTGGCTGCTGTTCGCGGTGCTGTTCGTCTACGGGACGGCCGGCGCCGTGCAGGACGCGGCCGAGGCGGCGCTGGTGCCGAGGGCGGTCGGCAAGGAGTTGCTCGGCGACCTCAACGGGCTGCGGATGACCGCCAACGAGGGCATGAAACTGATCGCGCCGCTGACGGGCGCGGCGCTGTTCGCGCGGTTCGGCGGGGCGCCGGTGGTGGTCCTGGACGCGGTGACGTTCGCGCTGGCGGCCGGGGTCTTCGCGCTGCTGCGGGTCCGGGAGGAGGAGCCGCCGGAGCGGACCGGCGGGGTGGGCCTTGCCGGGACGTGGGAGGGGGCGCGGTACGTGTGGCGGTCGGCGGCGCTGCGGCCGCTGGTGCTGGCGGGCGCGGCCGCCATGTGGCTGGCCGGGCTGAACGGGGCGGTGATCTACGCGGTCGTCGACGACGTCCTGGGGCGTCCGCCCGAGTTCGTGGGGGTGCTGTACGCGGTCCAGGGTGCCGGTTCGGTGGTCGCCGGGGTGGCGGCGGGGCCGCTGCTGCGGCGGCTGGGCGAGCGGGGGTTCATGGCGGCGGGCATCGCGCTGTTCGCCGTCGCGGTGGGCGGGCGGGCGCTGCCTTACGACGCGACGGCGCTGGTGTGCGCCGGGCTCATCGGCGTGGGCCTGCCGTGCGTGCTGGTCGGCGCGCTGACGGCGGTGCAGCACCGGACCCCGGACGCGGTCCTGGGCCGCACCGCCGCCACCGCCAACACGCTCCTGTTCGTCCCGAACGCGCTGGCCCTGGCGCTGGGCGCGGCCCTGGTCGCCGTCGTGGACGTACGTGTCCTGCTGCCGCTGCTGGCGGCGGCGGGCCTGGTGCTCGCCCTGGCGCTGCTCAGGCGGCCGGGCGGGTCAGGGCGGCCCTGACGGCGTCCAGGTCCGGGCCGGAGGCCAGGCCCGCGTGGTAGAGGCGCAGTTCGGTGGCGCCCAGCTCGCGGGCCCGGGCGGCGTCGGCGGCGAGCGTGGACGGGGACCCTCCCATGCCGGTCACCACCGTGAAGTTGGCCGCCAGGACGGTGTCCACGCGCGCGTGGGCGGCGAACGGCGGCAGTACCGTCTCCGCGCCGCCGCCCGTGCAGGGCAGGACGACGCCGTCCGCGACGGTCAGGATGTGCGCGGGGTCCACGCCGGCGTTGGCGCCCGTGCGGTACGGGGCGGGGTCGGCGTGCAGCAGGACCTGGAAGGCCGGGTGCGCGGCCGCCCGTACCGCGGCGACGGCCGCCTCCTGGAGGGCGCGGGCGGCGTGGGTGCGCCAGGCGAGCGTGGCCGGGGCGAGGCCGGCGCCCAGCAGTCGCTCGACGGCGGGCCACCCCGCGTCGGGTGATCCTCCCGAGGCCCAGACGGGGTCCAGGGCGCGGCGCACGGCTGCGGACAGTTGCTCCGGGTCCAGGCCCTGTTCCTCGTAACCGGCGTGGCAGGCGGCGCAGAAGCACAGGGACATCAGGTACTGCGCGGCGTCCCCGAGGGCGACGCCCGCGATCTTGTCGTGGGCGTGCAGGTGGGCCATCCCGTACCAGCCGCACGACTCCAGTTCGGTGCCGCGCGCCCCTGGCCGTACGGCCGCCTCGGCGGCCAGCTCGACGAGGTGGTCCCGCACGGCGGGCTGCGCGATGCAGGGCGCCCACGGGTAGCGGTCGCCGTAGGCGTTGACCACGGAGGTTTCGGGGTGCTCGGCGCCGAGGCGGGAGCTGTGCGCGAGGACCACCCAACTGTGGACGTCCAGCCCCGCGGCCTCCAGGGCCCCGGCCGCCTCCCCGTACGCGTCGCCGGGCGCCCAGTCCCCCGCCCGGTACGGCCGCAGTCCGTGCCGCGCCCAGCGGGAGGGGTCCGGCGGGTAGAGGACGGCGGCGTACTCGGCGGTGACCAGGCGGTGGGCCGGGTGCCGTGGCGTCAGGGCGCGGGTGGAGTGGTACGCGGAGGCGAGGGTGACCTGCTGGACCCCGAGGTCCACGAGGCGCGCGGCGGCGTCCGGGTCGCCGATGACGTCCCAGGGGTAGACGAAGGCGGAGGCCCTCATCGCCGGTCCCCCAGCAGGGCGCGGCCCCGCTCGATGATCTCGGCGAGCTCCTTGACGTGGCCGGGCGCGGGCTCGCTGAGCGGCGGCCGGACCTCGCCGACGTCCAGACCGCCCAGCCGTACGCCCGCCTTGACCAGCGAGACGGCGTATCCCCGCCCCTTGGCCCGCAGTTCGACCAGGGGCCGGTAGAAGCCGTCGATGAGCCGGTCGACCGTCTCGTCGTCGCCGCTGTTCAGTGCCCGGTGGAAGGCGAGGGCGATGTCGGGGGCGAAGCAGAAGACGGCGGAGGAGTAGAGCGTGACGCCGATGCCCCGGTACGCGAGGCCGGTGAGTTCGGCGGTGGGCAGGCCGTTGAAGTACAGCAGGTCCAGCCCTTCGGCACGTACGGCGCTGACGATGCGCTGCATCAGATCCAGGTCGCCGTGCCCGTCCTTGAGCCCGATGACGCCGTCGACCCGTGCCAGTTCCACCACGGTCTCCGGAGCGAGCACGGCGTTGTCGCGCTGGTAGACGATGACGTCGAGGCCGGTGGCCCCGGCCAGGGCGGTGTAGTGGCGCAGCAGCCCTCGCTGGTCGGCGACGACGAGGTAGGGCGGCATGGCGAGCAGCCCGTCGGCGCCCGCCTCCTCGGCGAGCCCGGCGTACCGGATCGCGAGGGCGGTGCCGTATCCGGCACCGGCCACGACCGGCACCCGTCCGGCGGTCTCCTCGACGGCGGCGGCCACGCAGGCGCGGTACTCCTCGGGCGTGAGGGCGTGGAACTCGCCCGTGCCACAGCACGCGAAGACCGCGCCGGCGCCGGCCTCGACCCCGGCGCGCACGTGCGCGCGGAACGCGTCGAGGTCGAGCGCGCCGTCGGGCCCGTACGCGGTGACGGGGAAGAAGAGCAGGCCGTCGAGTCGGCCGGCGAGCGGGGCTGAGGACACGGGCGCTCCCTGAATAGGCGTCCACAAAAGGCGTCGTGCACAATTATGATCGGCGTCCACGTTTCTGAACGACGCCACGCTAGACCCGCCCCTTTGGGCCGGTCAAGGCGGTGGATTGCCGTAAATCCGCAACTCAAGGGCGGAGTTGACCGCTCGCCGCCACACTTGACGGTGTTCGGAGCCGCTCTCTAGCGTGTCTACGCATGTGAATGCCGCTCACGTACGTAAGCATGCCGCCCTACCAAGGAGATCCGCCCATGCCCGTTCCCCGCACGGTCCTGCTCACCGGAGCCGCCGGCGGCCTCGGCACCCTGATGCGAGGGCTGCTGCCGGCGTACGGCTACGAGCTG
Source organism: Streptomyces sp. NPDC031064 (assembly GCF_055570965.1). Lineage (NCBI taxonomy): Bacteria > Bacillati > Actinomycetota > Actinomycetes > Kitasatosporales > Streptomycetaceae > Streptomyces > Streptomyces sp. NPDC031064. Next base: position 785,194 of record NZ_JBVIGF010000003.1, on the reverse strand, counting down.
CGTCTCTTCGACGTCACCCCCATCGAGGGCGAACCAGCCGCCATCACCGCCGACCTCGCCGACAAGGAGGCGCTGCGCGAGGCCGTCCGGGGCGTCGACGCCGTCATCCACCTGGCGGGCATCTCCCTGGAGGCGTCCTTCGACAAGATCCTGCGCGCCAACATCGAAGGGACGTACAACCTCTACGAGGCGGCCCGCCGGGAGGGCGTGAGCCGGGTCCTGTTCGCCTCCAGCAACCACGCGGTGGGCTTCACCCCGCGCCCGCGCGGGGCTGACCCCCTCATCCCGGTCGACACCCCGCACCGCCCCGACACGTACTACGGCCTGTCGAAGTGCTTCGGCGAGGACCTGGCGCAGCTCTACTGGGACCTGCACGGCATCGAAACCGTCTCCGTACGGATCGGCTCCTGCTTCATGGAGCCCACCTCCGTACGGATGCTGTCGGTCTGGCTGAGCCCCGGCGACTGCGCCCGCCTCTTCCACGCCGCCCTCACCGCCGAGGGCGTGGGACACACCGTCGTTCACGGCTCGTCCGCCAACACCCGCCTGTGGTGGGACCTCTCGACGGCCCGGGCGCTGGGCTACGAGCCCCAGGACGACTCCGAGCAGTACGCCGAGAAGCTCATCGCCGAGCACGGCGAACTGGACGACGCCAACCCCGACCACGCCCACCTGGGCGGCCACTTCTGCACCCACCCGCCCCAGTGGCCCCACTGACAACCGGGTGACGGTAACCGGAGTGGCCCAAGGTAAGGGAACGGCAAAGCGGCCTCGCTCGTTACCCCGGCATGACAGCTATGACCCCCGGCTCGAACATCCCCCTTCCCGCCACCCGCGTGGCGGTGGACGTCGCCGCGCCCGTGCGCCTCGACGTATCGGGCCTGCTGCTCACCGCCGACGGCAAGGTGCGCTCCGACGACGACTTCATCTTCTACAACCAGCCGTCCGGACCGGGCGTGACCTACCGGTCCGGCGGCGGCACGACACCCGACGCGATCATCGTGGACACGGCCGCCATCCCGCCCGGCATCGAGAAGATCGTCGTCACCGCGAGCCCGGACGCCCCGGGGCAGACCTTCCAGGGCATCGAACCCACCGCGACCATCCGCAACGCCGACGACGGCAGCGTGCTCGCCACCTTCACCCCGCCACGGCTCGGCACGGAGACCGCGCTGATCGTGGTCGAGGTCTACCTCCGGGGCGGCGCCTGGAAGGCCCGCGCCGTCGGCCAGGGGTACGCCAACGGGCTGGCCGGCATCGCCACCGACTTCGGCGTCTCGGTCGACGAGGAGCCGGCACAGGCCGCCCCCGCGCCCGCCCCCGCCCCTGCCCCTGCCCCTGCCCCTGCCCAGGCGCCCCCGCCGGTGACCCGGGCCACCCCGCCCGCGCCCCCGGCGCCGCCCGCCGCTCCGGCGCCCGGCACCGGGAAGATCAACCTCGACAAGGGCCGGGTCAGCCTCCAGAAGAACCAGACCGTCTCCCTCGTCAAGGGCGGCCGCCCGCTGCTCTCCCAGGTCAAGATGGGCCTCGGCTGGGAACCCGCGTTCCGGGGCAAGGACATCGACCTCGACGCCTCCGTCATCGCGTACGGCCCCCAGCGCAACCACCTCGACAGTTGCTACTTCGGCAAGCTGAGCATCCTCAACGGCGCCATCAAGCACTCCGGCGACAACCTCACCGGCGAGGGCGCCGGCGACGACGAGGTGATCGTGGTCGACCTCGGCCGGCTCCCCGCGGACGCCACGGGCCTGGTCTTCACGGTCAACTCCTTCTCCGGCCAGAAGTTCACCGAGGTCGCCAAGGCGTACTGCCGGCTGATGGACGCGGCGACCGGCGAGGAGCTGGTGCGCTTCGACCTCACCTCGGCCGAGCCGCAGACCGGCGTCATGATGGCCAAGCTCATCAAGCAGTTCTCGGGTGAGTGGGAGATGACCGCCATGGGCGAGTTCGTGAAGTCGCGGACCGTACGGGGCATGGTCAAGCCTGCCGCCCAGGCTCTGTGAGGGGACGTCCATGCCCCTCCCCGACACCGGCCGCCGTGTCCTCGTCAGCGGTGCATCCCGGGGCCTCGGGCGCGCGGTTGCCCAGGCCTTCGCCGCGAACGGCGACCGGGTCGCGGTGCACTACTCGTCGCGCGCCGACGAGGCCCGTACGACCCTCGACTCCCTTCCGGGCACGGGCCACGTCCTGACGGGCGGCGACCTCACCGACCCGGCGGAGGCGGCCCGCGTCACGGACGCCGCCGCCTCCGCGCTCGGCGGCCTGGACGTCCTCGTCAACAACGCGGCGGTGAACACCCGTCACCCGCTGCCCGAGACGCCGTACGAGGAGTGGGTGACGGCCTGGCAGCAGCACGTCGCGGTCAACCTCCTCGCCACGGCGAGCCTCAGCCACCTGGCCGCGCGCCGCATGATCGACCAGGGCACGGGCGGACGCATCGTCAACATCGGCTCCCGGGGCGCCTTCCGGGGCGAACCGGACCACCCCGCCTACGGCGCCACCAAAGCGGCCGTCCACGCCCTGGGCCAGTCCCTGGCGGTCTCGCTCGCGCCGTACGGCATCGCCGTCGCCTCGGTCGCGCCCGGCTTCTTCGCCACGGAACGCGTCGCGCCCCGCCTGACCGGCCCGGAAGGCGACGCGATCCGCGCCCAGAGCCCCTTCGGGCGGGTGGCCGCACCCGAGGAGATCGCGGCGGCGGTGCTCTGGCTCGCCTCCCCGGCGGCCGAATGGTCCTCGGGCACGATCCTGGACCTCAACGGAGCGTCCCACCTCCGCACTTGATCCCCCCGGTCCGCACCCGGCGTCCGGCCTGGGCGGGGCCGTGCAGGGTCGCCCCCGCAGAGGCCGGCGGCAAAGGGTGGGCTCCCAAGCCCGTAACCCAAGGCCGCCGGCCTCGAGGAGGTGAGCCCGGAGGGGCCACGCCCCCACCCACCGGCGGCGGCCGCCGCCCACCGGGCCGCACCCGGGGTCACCGGGAAAGGGCACCGTCCCCGTCAGCCGCCCGCTCGTGAGCGGGCCTTGAACGCGGCTTTGCGGGCTTCCTTGGCCACTCGCTTGTCGCGGTGCAGGCGGCCCATGGCCTCCAGGACTTCCGGCGTGGCCGGGTGCTCCACCCGCCACGCCGCGTCGAAGAAGCCGCTGTGCTGGCTGGTCAGCCCCTCGACGAGTTCCTGGAGTTCGTCCAGGTCGCCGCCGCCCGCCGCGTCGAGCTGGGCGGCGATCGTGTCGATGGCCAGCCAGAAGATCATGGGCTCCGGCGGGGGCGGCACGTTGGCCGCGCCGCGCTCCGCGAGCCAGACCCGCGCGAGTCCGCCGAGTTCGGGGTCGCCCAGGACCTCCCGTACCGCCTCTTCCGCCTCCGCGCCCACCAGGGACAGGGCCTGCTGGCAGCGGAGCCGGCGCAGGGGCGAGCCGGCGTCCGCGCCCTTCGCCGCCGCGAGCAGCTCGCGCGCCGCCGGCAGCGGCTCGCGGCGGGCCAGCCACGTCTGCGTCTCGGCCCGCGCCGACGCCTCCGGGTAGTGGGCCACCCCGTCGAGCAGCACGTCCGCGCCCTTGTCGGCCAGGTCGCCCACGGCAGGCGCGTCCATGCCCGCCTCCAGCATCCGGGCGCGGACGCCGTACAGCCCGAGCGGGGTCAGCTTCACCATCCCGTACCGCGACACGTCCTCGTCGTCACCCACCGACGCGGGCGGCTCCTCGTCCTCCTCCGCCATCAGCGCCTCGTCGACCGGCTGGTACTCGACGAGTCCGACCGGCTCCAGCACCCGGAACTGGTCGTCCAGCCGCATCATGGCCTCCGACACCTGTTCCAGGATGTCGTCGGTCGGTTCGCCCATGTCGTCGGGCACGATCATCGACGCGGCGAGCGCGGGCAGCGGCACCGGCGCGTCCCCGGCGCCGCCCTCCGTGACGGTCAGGAGGTACAGGTTGGCGAGGACGCCGTCGAGGAACTCGGCCTCGCGCTGCGGGTCCCAGTCCAGCGCGTCCAGATCGAGGTCGCCGTCCTCGCCGAAGGCGTCCGCGAGGTCGTCGAGCAGCGGCGCGGTCGCGTCGGCGAGCGCCGTCTCCAGGGCGTCCAGCCACAGCGCCAGAACGTCCTGGGGTGCCCCGCCGGTGACCAGCGCGAGCTGCCCGCCCGCCTCGACGGCACCGCCGTCGCCGCCGTGTTCGTCCTCCTGCGGGTCGTCGACCACCACGAGCCCGGTGTCGACGGCGACCCGCCACGCCTCGCTGGCGTACGCCGCGCCGTCGTCGTCCGGGGTGAGCCCGAGCGCCTCGGCGGCGGCCGGCAACTGCTCCTCGACGAGCTCACCGCCGGCGCCGACCCTGGTCTCGGGCCCCGCCCAGCGGGCGAGCCGGACGGCCCGGGCCAGCAGCGGGGCGACGAGCGCGTCCCGCGCGAGCTCCGCGTCCGAGGGCAGCCGCACCGGCGGCAGGGTGGGGCGATCCGACGACATCAGCGGTCTCTCCTCGGGACGTACGTGGGGATCGGGCGGCCCCCAGCGTAGACGCATTCGCGCACCCACCCAGCCGTTCATGTACCGGTCAAGACCCGGCCACCCGCGAACCCTTGACAAGTACAGGCCCCAGCCAAGAGATTGACGCGCGTAGAGCTACCGCTCAGTACCTCCCACGACCACCGGAGTCCTGTGATGTCTTCCTCCCTCCCGAGATCCGCGCCGAGATCCGCGCCGCGCACCTCGCCGCGGACCTCGTCGCGAACCGCCGCCGTCTCGGCCGTCGTCGCCACCGCCCTCGCCGCTGGCCTGATCGCCGCCGGATCGGCGACCGCGGCCGACCCGGCGGGCACCACCGCCGACGCGATACGCGTCCACGACATCCAGGGCACCACCCGGATATCCCCGCTGGCCGGGAAGCAGGTCACCGCCGTCCCCGGCATCGTCACCGGCGTACGCGCGTACGGCTCGCGCGGCTTCTGGCTCCAGGACCCGCAGGGCGACGACAACCCGGCCACCAGCGAGGGCGTCTTCGTCTACACCGGCTCCGCCCCGACCGTCGCCGTGGGCGACGCGGTCACCGTCTCCGGCACGGTCACCGAGTACGTCCCGGGCGGCAACTCGTCCGGCAACCAGTCGCTCACCCAGATCACCAAGCCCACCGTCACCGTCGTCTCCTCCGGCAACGCGCTCCCCGCGCCGACCACCGTCACGGCCCGTTCCGTCCCCGCCGCGTACGCGCCCGAGGGCGACCCGGCGGCCGGCGGGTCCATCAACGGCCGGACCCTTGAGCCCGGCACGTACGCCCTGGACTACTACGAGTCCCTGGAGGGCACCAACGTCCGCATCGGCTCCTCCCGGATCGTCAACGCCACGAACGAGCACGCCGAGCTGTGGGTGACGGTGAAGCCGCACGAGAACGACAACCGGCGCGGCGGCACGGTCTACGGCTCGTACACCTCCCAGAACACCGGCCGCCTCAAGGTCCAGTCGCTGGTTCCGCTCTCGCAGCAGCCGTTCCCGAAGGCGAACGTGGGCGACTGGCTGACCGGCACGACCGAGGGCCCGCTGGACTTCAACCAGTTCGGCGGCTACACCCTCACCGCCCGCACCCTCGGCACGGTGGCGGACCGCGGCCTGGAGCGCGAGACGACCGAGAAGCAGCACCGCAGCGAGCTCGCGGTGGCGACGTACAACGTCGAGAACCTCGACCCGTCCGACCCGCAGGAGAAGTTCGACGCCCTCGCGAAGGCGGTCGTGGAGAACCTGGCGTCGCCCGACATCGTCGCCCTGGAGGAGATCCAGGACAACAACGGCGCCAAGAACGACGGCACGGTCGCCGCCGACCAGACGCTGAAGAAGTTCACGGACGCGATCACCGTGGCCGGTGGCCCGGCGTACGAGTGGCGCAGCATCGACCCCGCCAACAACAAGGACGGCGGCGAGCCGGGCGGCAACATCCGCCAGGTCTTCCTCTTCAACCCCGAGCGCGTGTCGTTCACGGACCGCGCGGGCGGCGACGCGGCGACGGCGACGGGTGTCGTACGGGAGAAGGGGCGGGCGGCCCTGACCCACTCCCCCGGCCGGATCGACCCGGCGAACACGGCGTGGGACAACAGCCGCAAGCCGCTGGCGGGCGAGTTCACCTTCCGGGGCCGTACGGTCTTCGTGATCGCCAACCACTTCGGCTCGAAGGGCGGCGACGAGTCGCTGGTCTCGCACCGCCAGCCGCCGAACCGTTCCTCCGAGGTCAAGCGCATCCAGCAGGCCAAGGCCGTCAACACCTTCGTCAAGGACATCCTCGACGTCCAGCGCACCGCCGACGTCGTCGTGCTCGGCGACATCAACGACTTCGAGTTCTCCGAGACGACGAAGGCGCTGACGGACGGCGGCGCGCTGTACGCGGCCGTCACGTCGCTGCCGCGCAGCGAGCGCTACTCGTACGTGTTCCAGGGCAACAGCCAGGTGCTGGACCAGATCCTGACCAGCCCGTCGATCCGCCACTTCGAGTACGACAGCGTGCACATCAACGCCGAGTTCGCCGAGCAGAACAGCGACCACGACCCGCAGGTGCTGCGCTTCCGCCCGTGACCCGGTGAGCTACGCGCCCGCGCTGAGGCTCAGCGCGGGCGTGTACCGCTTCACGCCGCCGCCAACGACCCCGGGGTAGGTCCGCACCCTGCGCCACTGCGGCGTGTCCGACCCCACCCCGTCGCCGGGCGCCGCCAGCGCCTCCTGGTGGGCCTCGGCGCTCTCCCACTCGGCGTAGTTGAGCACCCGGGTCCCGTCGAGGCTGACGTGGAAGTGCCCGGAGATCCCGCCCGGATGCGGGTTCGGGTCGGTCTCCAGCGCCTCGAACACCCCGTCCACCCAGTCGCGTTGGCGCTCGGCGTCCGGACCGTCGAACTCGACGTCCACGATCACCACGCAGCCGGGTACGCGGGTGTCGTCGGGGTTCAGCGCACCGCTGCGGTAGCGCTCGTAGGAGTACAGCCGGACCCGCTCGATGCCGGGCACGGCGGCGTCGATCTCCGCGTTCCTGCCGTCCCGGTGGGTCCGGGAGAACTCCTGGTAGGCCTCCTCGTCCGTCCACTGCGAGTAGTGCAGCAGCGTGTCCCCGTCCTCGCCGATGTGGACGCTGTACGAGAGCAGCCCCACGTCCGGCCAGTCCCGCTTCCGCCACGTCGCCTCGATGGCGTCGACGGTGGCCCGCTGCCGTTCCGGCGTGCCGACGCGCCAGGTGCTGACCTTGACGACACCGACGCCGGGGCGGCGCAGGTCCGGGCGGGCGTGGGGCTCGCTGATCACGGTCATGTCGTGTCCTCTCGGGGATGGGACACCGCGCCACCCGTGTGGCGCGGCTCGCATGACCATGCTCGGAAGTGAAGTGCGGTTGAGGTCAAGGGCGTACGTACGCCCGTCAGCCCCGCCCCGGGCTCAGCCCGGCCAGGTGCCCGTCAGGCGCCGGACCCCGACCGCGCCGGAGCGGTCCACCGCGGCCTTGACCACCGCGAAGATGGCGCCCTCCAGGGCGGCGGCCAGCAGGATCTCCTTCCACTGCCGTTCCTCGTCCATGGCGTCCGGGGCGTCGCCGCTCCCGATCGCCGCCCACGCGCGGGAGAACAGGGCGCTGGCCACCGCACCGCTCGCCATGCCGAGGAGGATGCCGACGGGCCGGTAGAGCAGCTTCTGCTTGCGCTTCTTCTTGGGCTGCTTCGCCATTTCCCGCGCTCACCCCCACTTCCCGGTGCGCCGGAGCTGCCAGAGCACGACACCCGCGGCCACGACCACGGCGACCGCCGCGAGGAGCCGGCGCGGATGTTCGCGTACCGGTTCCGGGGTCTTGTCGTGCACCAGGTGGGCGGCGCGCGCCTTCACGTCCGTCTTGGCCATCAACTGGTCGATGGTCTCGCCCAGTTCCTGCCGTTTGCGTGCCGCCTGGAGGCGGAGTTCGTCAGGTCCCGGGCTCCGGTGGGTGTCCCGTGTCATCGGTGGACCCTCTCCTTGATCTCGTGGACGTCCGAACGCACACCGTCGATGGCCCGCTCCGGTTTGGGCGGCACCGCGCGCTTGAGCTGTGCGCGGCCCAGCAGGGCGAGCACACCGGCCAGCGCCAGGAACAGTGCCGTCGCGATGAGGACGGCCAGCCATACGTCGAGCGGTATCGCCAGCGCCGCGGCCACGGTGGCCCACACGCCGATGAGCCCGACATAGCCGACCGCTGCCGCGGCGCCCAGCATCCCGCCGCCCTTGCCCGCGCGTTTGCCCTTCTGCATCATCTCGGCCTGCGCGGTGCGCATCTCGGTCTTCACCAGGTCGGAGAGCTGTTCCGACGCCTGCTTCACCAGCTCGCCGACCGACGGTTCTCCGGCCACGCGGATCGCCTCCCATCTCGTACGGGAAGCTTCGGGTACCCCGCCGGGCGGGCCCGGAACCAGCCGATCCTTCAGCAACACTTCCCCTTAGCCCGAAGAAGATCTAAGTAGACCTACACCGTCGTGCCACCGCAGACTGCGATCATGACCCTCATCGCCTCACCTTCCGGGCCGCCCCCTCGTCCCTTCGGCCGCGCCCTGTGCGCGATGGTCACGCCCTTCACCGCCTCCGGGGAGCTGGACCTGGACCGGGCGCAGCGGCTCGCCGCCGACCTGGTGGCCGGGGGCTGCGACGGTCTGGTGCTGAACGGCACCACCGGCGAGTCCCCGACCACGACGGACGCCGAGAAGGCCGCGCTGGTACGGGCGGTGCGGGACGCGCTGGGCCCGGGCGTCGCCCTCGTGGCGGGCGTCGGCACGGCGGACACCGCGCACACGGTGGAGCTGGCCCGCCAGGCGGAGCGGGCGGGCGTGGACGGCCTGCTGGTGATCCCCCCGTACTACAGCCGCCCGCCCCAGGCGGCCGTCGAGGCCCACTTCCGGCGGGTGGCGGACGCGACCGGTCTGCCCCTGGCGCTGTACGACATCCCCGGCCGCACCGGCACGCGCATCGAGCCGGAGACGGTGCTGCGGCTGGCCGAGCACCCGCGGATCGTGGCCGTCAAGGACTGCGCGTACGACCTGCTCGGCACGACCAAGGTGCTGGCCCGCACGTCACTGGCGTACTACTCGGGCTGCGAGGAGATGAACCTCCCGCTGTACGCGATCGGCGGCGCGGGTTTCATCAGTACGGTCGCCAATGTGGCACCCGGCCGGATGCGGGCGGTGCTGGACGCGTTCGACGCGGGCGACACCGCGCTGGCGGCCCGGCTGAACCAGCTCACGATCGGGCTGGCGGAGCTGATGATGTCGTCCGGCCTGCCGGGCACGGTGACGGTGAAGGCGCTGCTGGACGCGGGCCCGGTCCGCGAACCGCTTCAGCCCGCCGACCGGGAGGCGGTCGACGGGCTGAGGGCGGCGTACGAGGGGCTGAGGGATCAAGCGGCTCAGGAGCCGACGACCTTGTTGTGACCGAGGATGGCGACGTGCTCCAGCACGTCCTCCATCGGGTCGTCGATCTGGCCGATCGACAGCAGCGTCACCCGGTGACCGTTGTCGGACCCGCTGTGGGCCTCGTCGGCGTGGGCGACGCCCGGCGAGACGAGGGCCGCCAGCGCGAACACACCCGGTACGACCAGCCTGCTGATCCTCATATGAACCGTCCCTCGCCTTGCCGAATCGTGTGACCGTGCGCAACCTGCTTATCCACCCGAGTGGCGGAAAGGTCACGCACCATCACACGAATCAGTCGTTGCTGTGGAGGATGTCGTTCAGACCGCCCCACACCGCGTTGTTCGGGCGGGCCTCGACGGTGCCGGTGACCGAGTTGCGGCGGAAGAGGATGTTGGAGGCGCCGGAGAGCTCACGGGCCTTGACGATCTGGCCGTCGGGCATCGTGACGCGCGTACCGGCGGTGATGTAGAGACCGGCCTCGACGACGCACTCGTCGCCCAGGGCGATGCCGACGCCCGCCTCGGCGCCGATCAGGCAGCGCTCGCCGACGGAGATGACGACGTTGCCGCCGCCGGAGAGGGTGCCCATGGTGGAGGCGCCGCCGCCGATGTCGCTGCCGTCCCCGATGACGACGCCCGCGGAGATGCGGCCCTCGACCATCGAGGTGCCGAGCGTGCCGGCGTTGAAGTTGACGAAGCCCTCGTGCATGACGGTGGTCCCGGCGGCGAGGTGCGCGCCGAGCCGCACGCGGTCGGCGTCGGCGATGCGGACGCCCTTGGGCGCGACGTAGTCGGTCATGCGCGGGAACTTGTCGACGCTGGTGACCTGGAGGTGCAGGCCCTCGGCGCGGGCGTTGAGCCGGACCTTCTCCAGGTCGTCGACGGCGACGGGGCCGAGGGAGGTCCACGCCACGTTGGCGAGCAGCCCGAAGATCCCGTCCAGGCTCTGGCCGTGCGGCTTGACGAGCCGGTGGCTGAGCAGGTGCAGACGGAGGTAGACGTCGTGCGTGTCGAGCGGCTTGTCGTCCAGGGAGGCGATGACGGTGCGTACGGCGACGACCTCGACGCCGCGGCGGGCGTCGACGCCGACGGCCTTGGCGGCGCCTTCGCCGAGGAGGTTCACGGCCTGGTCGGAGGTGAGCCGCTCGGTCCCCGCGGGCCCGGGCTCGGCGACGAGCTCGGGGGCCGGGAACCAGGTGTCGAGAACGGTGCCGTCACCGGCGATGGTGGCAAGGCCGGCGGCGACGGCGCCGGTGGTGCGAGGTGCAGAAGTCATGCCAGAAACCTAACCGGCGCCCCACCACCCGGGCGAACCGGTCTCACGTCCCGGTCGCCCACCGGCCCGTAACCCCGGCCCGTCGCCCCGGCCCGTCACTTCGGCGGGCCCAGCCCGTCGCCCCGGCCGCCGCGCCCCCCCCGGACCCCCGTGCCGGGGCGGGCGGTCGGCCGGGAGCGGTCAGGGACGCTTGCCGGGCGCGTTCACGGCGCCGGGCCGCTCGACGGCCGACACCTGGATGATGGTCTCCTTCGTCGTCACCTTGGAGTCGATCATGCCGCCGGACAGCAGCACCGTGCGCTCGCCCCGGTACTCGTAGGTCTCGGGGTCGAGGAGCAGTTCCTGCCGGCGGTGCGTCTCCTCGGTGAACGGGTTGTCGTCCGAGACGTGGACCGCCACGGCCGGCCGGCCCAGCGCGTCCTCGACGCGATCCTCCCGGACCACGACTCCGGGGATCGACGTCAGCGCGCGGAAGAGGGACAGCCGGGATTCGGGCGGGATGGTGTCCACCCGGGTGTAGGTGAAGTGGATCCGCTGGTAGTCGCCCCCGGCGGAGTCGATGGCGGTAAGGGCCTTCAGCACCTGCTTCGGGTCGTCGGGAAGATCCGCCACCTTGCGGCGCAGGCTCTTGGGCGGTTCGGACGACTGGATCACGGAGTCCAGGTTGCCGCCCGGCAGCGTGGTGCGCCGTTTGCCGCTGCCGTACTGCGTCCAGGTCTCCACCGTGAACTCGCCGTAGGGCGGGGCGCCCTTCTCCGTGACGGGATTGAGGTCGTCGCGGAAGTTGAGCGTCGACTGGCGGGTGAGGGTCTTCTCGTAGAGCCACTGCCCGTCGGTGGGCACGGCGGTCGAGGCCGCGCGGTCGGCCTTCACCCGGGGCGCGTCCGCCGGGGGCAGGACCTGGGTGACGAGGACCGCCGCGACGGCCACGCCCGCCGCCGCGCCGACGACCGCGAGCCACCGGCCGGGACGGGCGCCCCACCGCCGCGGGCGGGCGGCTTCGTCGAGGAGGCGTTGGCGGCCGGGGGCGAGGCGGGCGCGGTCCGGGGTGGGGGCGTCCGCGCGGAAGTCCTGGAGCGTCCGCATCTCATCCATGGGTGACCTCCGTGGCGAAGTCGTGTACGAGGGTGGGGTCGCAGTCGCCGAGCGCCGCCCGTACCTTCTTGCGCGCCCGGTTGAGCCGTGAGCGGACCGTGCCGACCGGGATGGCGAGCGCCTCGGCGACCTCCTGGTACGTCAGGTCCGCCCAGGCGACCAGCAGCAGGACGTGCCGGTCGCCGCCGGACAGGGCCGCGAGCGCTCCGGCCAGGGGACCCTGGGCGGCCTGGGCGGTGACGCGGTCGTCGGCGTGGTCCACCCAGGACTCGGCGACCGGGTCGTGCCCGGTGCGGGCCAGTGCGTTCAGGGCGCGGACCTCGGTACGGCGCTGCTTGCCGATCAGGTTGGCGGCGATGCCGTACAGCCAGGGGCGGGCGTTCGCGCGGCCCAGGTCGTAGCGCGCGCGGGCCCGGAACGCGGCGAGGAACGTGTCCGCGGTGATGTCGTCGGCGGCCGCGTCGCCCAGCCGCCGGGCGGCGTAGCGGTGGATGTCGGCGGCGTACCGGCTGTACAGCTCGGCGAAGACCTCCGGCCGCTCCAGGGAGGTGGCTATGACGGTCGCGTCGTCGCTGCCCGGTGGGCCGGTCACGGGGTCTCCGTCTGTTACGGGTGTGGTCACACCCTCTGTTCCCCGCGGCCCCGGATCGGGTTCACGCGAGCAGTCGCCCCAGCATCCCAGCGGCGTACTCCTCGTCGTACGCCGTGTCCGTCAGCAGCACCTGGAGGCAGATGCCGTCCATGAGGGCGGCGAGCGCGCGGGCGGTGGCCGGGTCCGTCCGGGTGGCCAGGACGGTGACCAGGTCGCCCGTCCACTCGGCGGCGACGGGCCGCAGCGCGGGGCGCCGGAGGGCGGCGAGGTACAGCTCGTACTCCAGCTCCACGCCCGTGCGCTCGCCGCCGAGCCACCGCCCCATCAGCCGGGCGAGCTCCGCCGCGAGGTCCGCCCCGGGGTCGGTGAGCGCGCCGCTGTCGCGGACGGCCGCGGCGAAGCCCTCGCCGGCCCGGCGCAGCGCGGCGACCAGCAGTTCGTCGAGGGAGGCGAAGTGGTACGTGGTCGAGCCGAGCGGCACGTCCGCCTCCGCCGCCACCGTGCGGTGGCTCAGCCCCGCGATGCCGGCGCGCCCGACGACCCGGATCGCCGCGTCGATGATGCGGGTGCGCCGGTCGGGGTCGTACCGGCGCGGCGCGCGGGCCGCCATCAGTGGGCCCCGCCGAGGTTGAGGACGACCACACCGGCGATGACCAGGGCGATACCGGTGACCTTGACGAGGCTGGTGGACTCGTTCAGGAAGAGCATCCCGATCGCGGCGACGGCCGCGGTGCCCACTCCGGCCCAGATCGCGTACGCGGTGCCCACGGACAGCGTCTTGAGGGTCTGCGCGAGCAGGCCGAAGGCGAGCAGGTAGCCCGCGACGGTGATCAGCGAGGGCCACAGCCGGGTGAAGCCCTCGCTGTACTTCATGGCCGTCGTGCCGGCCACCTCCGCCGCGATGGCGGCGGCGAGCATTCCGTATCCCATGTGTACGAGCGTACACACGGGCGCTCACGCCACGAGCGACTTCTTCGGCCGCAGCACGCAGAACTCGTTGCCCTCGGGGTCCGCGAGGACCACCCAGGTCACGTCGTCGCCCTGCCCGACGTCCACCCGGCGCGCCCCGAGGCCGATGATCCGGTCCACCTCGGCGGCCTGGTCGTCCGGCGCCAGGTCCAGGTGGAGCCGGTTCTTGACGGTCTTCCCCTCCGGGACGGTGAGGAAGACGATGCCCGGCATCGCGGTCTCGTCAGCGCCGATGACGATCTCCTCCGGGTCCTCGTAGAGGACCTTCCAGTCCAGGACCTCGGTCCAGAACCGGGCGAGCGCCGGGGCGTCATGGGTGTCGATCGCGATCTGGTACAGAGAAACGGCCATGCCCGCCAGTGTGCCTGGCAGGCATGGCCGTCGCAGCCGAAAAGGCCGAAGGCGCGGACGCCGAAGACGTCAGACGTTGAAGCCGAGCGCGCGGAGCTGCTCCCGGCCGTCGTCCGTGATCTTGTCCGGACCCCACGGCGGCATCCAGACCCAGTTGATCTTCAGCTCGTTGACGATGCCGTCGGTCGCGGCCTTCGCCTGGTCCTCGATCACGTCGGTCAGCGGGCAGGCCGCCGACGTCAGCGTCATGTCCAGGGTCGCGATGTTGGAGTCGTCGATGTGGATGCCGTAGATGAGGCCGAGGTTGACCACGTCGATGCCCAGCTCGGGGTCGACCACGTCGTACAGCGCCTCGCGGATCTCCTCCTCGGACGCCGGCTTCATCTGTGCCGTGCCGCCTCCGGTCGCGGGCGTGGCCGCGACCGCCTCGGCCGTGTCGCCGCCGGTCGCCTGCTGCGTCCCGGCCGTCTCGCCGCCGGCCGCGAGCTTCCCGGCCGTGTCGTTCTCAGTCATGCGGTGTTCCTCTCCGCGCCGTCACCCATCACCTGGGCGGTCGCGTCCTTCCAGGCCATCCAGCTCAGCAGGGCGCACTTCACCCGGGCCGGGTACTTGGAGACGCCGGCGAACGCGACCGCGTCCTCCAGCACCTCCTCCATCGCGTCGTCGGGTTCGATCCTGCCCTTGGACTGCATCAGCTCCAGGAAGGTGGCCTGGATCTTCTGCGCCTCGGCGAGTTCCTTGCCGACGAGGAGTTCATTCAGGACCGAGGCGGATGCCTGGCTGATGGAGCAGCCCTGGCCCTCGTACGACACGTCCGCGATCCGCGACCCGTCGTACTTCACGCGCAGCGTGATCTCGTCGCCGCACGTCGGGTTGACGTGGTGCACCTCGGCGTCGCCGTCCCGCAAGCCCCGCCCGTGCGGGTTCTTGTAGTGGTCCAGGATGACGTCCTGGTACATCGAATCCAGCTTCACACCCGCTCCTAGCCGAAGAAGTTCCGGACGTGCTCCAGGCCTTCGACCAGGGCGTCGACCTCGGCCGGCGTGGAGTACAGATAGAACGACGCCCGCGTGGTCGCAGGAATTCCGTACCGGAGGCAGACCGGCCGCGCGCAGTGGTGGCCGACCCGGACGGCGATGCCCTGCTCGTCGAGGACCTGGCCCACGTCGTGCGGGTGGATGTCACCGAGGACGAAGGAGATCGCGGCGCCGCGGTCCTCGGCCGTCACCGGGCCGATGATCCGCAGGTCGGGGACCTCCTGGAGGCGGCGGACCGCGTACTCGGTGATCACGTGCTCGTGGCGCGCGATGTTGTCCATGCCGATCGAGGTGAGGTAGTCCACGGCCGCGCCGAGGCCGACGGCCTGGGCGATCGGGGGCGTACCCGCCTCGAACTTGTGCGGCGCCGGGGCGTACGTCGACGAGCTCATCGACACGGTCTCGATCATCTCGCCGCCGCCGAGGAACGGCGGGAGGTCCTCCAGCAGCTCCTGGCGGCCCCACAGCACACCGATGCCGGTCGGGCCGCACATCTTGTGGCCGGTGAACGCGACGAAGTCGGCCTGGAGCGCCTGTACGTCCAGCACCATGTGCGGGGCGGCCTGCGACGCGTCGATCAGCACCAGCGCGCCGACCTCCTGGGCCCGGCGGACTATCGCCTCGACCGGGTTGAGCGTGCCCAGGATGTTGGAGACCAGCACGAAGGAGACGATCTTCGTCTTCTCGGTGATGACCTGGTCGATGTTGGACAGGTCGAGACGGCCGTCGTCGGTCAGGCCGAACCACTTCAGCTTCGCGCCGGTGCGCTGCGAGAGCAGTTGCCACGGAACGATGTTGGAGTGGTGCTCCATCTCCGTGATGACGATCTCGGTCTCGTGGTCGACCCGGTAGGGCTCGTCGGCCCAGCCCAGCATGTTGGCGACGAGGTTGAGCGACTCCGAGGCGTTCTTGGTGAAGATCACCTCGTCGCGGCTCGGCGCGTTGATGAAGGCGGCGACCTTGTCGCGCGCACCCTCGTACAGCGCCGTGGCCTCCTCGGCCAGCACATGCACGCCGCGGTGCACGTTGGCGTTGTGCTGTTCGTAGTACTCACTCAGCACGTCGAGGACCTGGCGCGGCGTCTGCGAGGTCGCCGCGTTGTCCAGGTACACGAGCTTCTTGCCGTCGTGGAGCACCCGGTCGAGGATCGGGAAGTCCTTGCGGATCGCCTCGGTGTCGAGAAGGCCCGGCAGCTGTGTCACGCGGATGCGCCACCCTTCGTGTACGACTCGTAGCCCTCGTTCTCCAGCTTGTCGGCGAGCTCGGGGCCGCCCGACTCGACGATCCGGCCGGCGGAGAAGACGTGGACGAAGTCCGGCTTGATGTAGCGGAGGATGCGCGTGTAGTGCGTGATCAGCATGGTGCCGACCTCGCCGCTCTCGCGGACGCGGTTGACGCCCTCGGAGACGATGCGCAGCGCGTCGACGTCCAGGCCGGAGTCGGTCTCGTCGAGGATCGCGACCTTCGGCTTGAGGAGCTCGAGCTGGAGGATCTCGTGGCGCTTCTTCTCACCGCCGGAGAAGCCCTCGTTGACGTTGCGCTCGGCGAAGGACGGGTCCATGCTGAGGCGCTCCATGGCCTCCTTGACCTCCTTCACCCAGGTGCGCAGCTTGGGGGCCTCGCCGCGGACGGCGGTGGCGGAGGTGCGCAGGAAGTTGCTCACCGAGACGCCCGGGACCTCGACCGGGTACTGCATGGCGAGGAAGAGCCCCGCGCGGGCGCGCTCGTCGACGGACATCTCCAGGACGTCCTCGCCGTCGAGGGTGACGGTGCCGCTGGTGATCGTGTACTTGGGGTGACCCGCGAGCGAGTACGCGAGCGTCGACTTGCCGGAGCCGTTGGGGCCCATGATGGCGTGGGTCTCGCCCTGCTTCACGGTCAGGTCGACGCCCTTGAGGATCTCCTTCGTGGCGTTGTCGGCCTCGACGGAGACGTGCAGGTCGCGGATTTCAAGCGTTGCCATGGGTGACTCAGGACTCCTGGGTGACGGAGACGAGCACATCGTCCCCTTCGATCTTTACGGGGTATACGGGGACGGGGCGCGTCGCGGGAAGGCCGGACGGCTTGCCGGTGCGGAGGTCGAAGGCGGACCCGTGCAGCCAGCACTCGATCTGGCAGTCCTCGACCTCGCCCTCCGACAGCGAGACGTTCGCGTGCGAGCAGATGTCGTGGATCGCGAACACCTCGCCCTCGGTCTGGACGATGGAGATGGGCGTGCCGTCGAGTTCCACCCGCTTCGGGGTGTCCTCCTCCAGCTCGCTCAGCCCACAGGCTCGGACGAAGGGCATCAGAGGGACGCCTCCAGCTCGGCCTCGATCTTGGCGATCAGGCGCTCCTCGACGTCCGGCAGGCCGATCTGCTGGACGAGCTCGGCGAAGAAGCCACGGACGACGAGGCGGCGGGCCTCGGTCTCCGGGATGCCGCGAGCCATCAGGTAGAAGAGCTGCTCGTCGTCGAAGCGGCCGGTGGCCGAGGCGTGACCGGCACCGGCGATCTCACCGGTCTCGATCTCCAGGTTCGGCACGGAGTCGACGCGGGCGCCGTCGGTCAGAACCAGGTTGCGGTTCATCTCGTAGGTGTCAGTGCCCTCGGCCGCGGCCTGGATGAGGACGTCACCGATCCACACCGCGTGCGCCTCGTCGCCCTGGAGCGCGCCCTTGTAGGCGACGTTCGACTTGCAGTGCGGGGTGTTGTGGTCGACGAGGAGGCGGTGCTCCTGGTGCTGGCCCTTGTCGGTGAAGTACAGGCCGAACAGCTCGGCCTCGCCGCCGGTCGCGGCGTACTTCACGCGGGGGTGCAGGCGCACGACGTCACCGCCGAAGGTGACGACGACCGACTTGAAGGACGCGTCGCGGCCGACCAGCGCGTTGTGCTGGGCGACGTGGACGGCCTTCTCGTCCCAGTCCTGGATGGAGACGACGGTGAGCTTGGCGCCGTCGCCGATGAGGTAGTCGACGTTGGCGGCGAGGACCGCGTCACCGGTGTGGTCGATGACCACGACGGCCTCGGCGAACGCGCCGAGCTCGATCACCTGGTGGCCGAAGGCGGTGCCGCCCTCGCCGTGCACGGAGATCCGGATCGGCTCGCTGAGCACGGTCTCCTTGGGCACGGTGACGACCGAGGCCTTCTCGAAGCCGGAGTACGCCTGGGCGGCGATCCGGTCCACCGGCGTGCCGGCCTTGCCGAGCCGCGCGTCCTCGCGGCCGACGGTCTCGACGGTGACGCCCTCGGGGGCCGCCACCTCGACGCGGACGCCGTCGCCGGTGGCGATCGCGGTGCCGTCGTGCAGACCGCGCAGCCGCTCCAGCGGCGTGAACCGCCACTCCTCCTCGCGGCCGTGCGGGACGGGGAAGTCCGCGACGTCGAAGGACGGGGGCGCGCTCATGCGCGTGGCGACGGTGGACTCGGCGGCCACCGCGATGGAGCCGGCGGTGGTGGAGCCCACCGGGATGTTCTGAGCCTCAGCCATGGCTGTCGGTCTGCTCGCTTTCTGCGTTCGGTGCGTTCGCTGCCCGCGGGGCGGGGCCGGCCGGGGCCGGGTCGCCCTGCGGGCGGCTCACTGGACTCACGGCGGGTGAGCCCGGGGACGTGATCGATACGGCCGGGGCGCGCTAGCCCACCGCGCCTTCCATCTGCAGCTCGATCAGCCGGTTGAGCTCGAGCGCGTACTCCATGGGCAGCTCCTTGGCGATCGGCTCGACGAAGCCGCGCACGATCATGGCCATGGCCTCGTCCTCGGACAGGCCGCGGCTCATCAGGTAGAAGAGCTGGTCCTCGGAGACCTTGGAGACGGTCGCCTCGTGGCCCATGGACACGTCGTCCTCGCGGACGTCCACGTACGGGTACGTGTCCGAGCGGGAGATCGTGTCGACGAGCAGCGCGTCGCACAGCACGTTGGACTTGGCGCCCGGGGCACCCTCGCCGATCTCGATGAGACCGCGGTAGGAGGTGCGGCCGCCGCCTCGCGCCACCGACTTGGAGACGATGTTGGAGGAGGTGTTCGGGGCCATGTGGACCATCTTGGCGCCGGCGTCCTGGTGCTGGCCCTCGCCCGCGAAGGCGATGGACAGGGTCTCGCCCTTGGCGTGCTCGCCCATCAGGTAGACGGCCGGGTACTTCATCGTCACCTTGGAGCCGATGTTGCCGTCGACCCACTCCATGGTCGCGCCCTCGTAGGCCACGGCGCGCTTGGTGACCAGGTTGTAGACGTTGTTCGACCAGTTCTGGATCGTCGTGTAGCGGCAGCGGCCGCCCTTCTTGACGATGATCTCGACGACGGCGCTGTGCAGCGAGTCCGAGGAGTAGATCGGGGCGGTGCAGCCCTCGACGTAGTGGACGTAGGCGTCCTCGTCGACGATGATCAGCGTCCGCTCGAACTGGCCCATGTTCTCCGTGTTGATGCGGAAGTAGGCCTGGAGCGGGATGTCGACGTGCACGCCCTTCGGCACGTAGATGAAGGAGCCGCCGGACCACACCGCGGTGTTCAGCGACGCGAACTTGTTGTCGCCGACCGGGATGACCGTGCCGAAGTACTCCTGGAAGAGCTCCGGGTGCTCCTTGAGCGCGGTGTCCGTGTCGAGGAAGATCACGCCCTGCGACTCCAGGTCCTCGCGGATCTGGTGGTACACGACCTCGGACTCGTACTGGGCCGCGACACCGGCGACGAGGCGCTGCTTCTCCGCCTCGGGGATGCCGAGCTTGTCGTACGTGTTCTTGATGTCCTCGGGCAGGTCCTCCCAGGAAGCGGCCTGCTTCTCGGTGGACCGGACGAAGTACTTGATGTTGTCGAAGTCGATGCCCGACAGGTCGGAGCCCCAGTTCGGCATGGGCTTCTTGTCGAAGAGGCGCAGACCCTTCAGCCGCAGCTTCAGCATCCACTCCGGCTCGTTCTTCTTCGCGGAGATGTCGCGGACGACCTCTTCGGAGAGACCGCGCTTGGCGGTGGCTCCGGCCGCGTCCGGGTCGGCCCAGCCATATTCGTACCGACCCAGGCCCTCGAGCTCGGGGTGGCTGATCTCGGTGGTCATGCGGGGTTCCTCCCGGCCGTGCTTGCAGATGCAGGTGCTGATGATGTGGTGTGCGGGATGTACGTCGTGCAGACCCCGTCGCCGTGGGCGATGGTCGCCAGTCGCTGCACGTGGGTTCCGAGCAGACGGCTGAAGATCTCCGTCTCGGCCTCGCAGAGCTGCGGGTACCGCTCGGCGACGTGGGCGACCGGGCAGTGGTGCTGGCAGAGCTGCTGTCCGACCGGCGCGTTGCGCGCCGTCGCAGCGTACCCGTCCGCGCTCAGGGCCTTGGCGAGGGCCTCGGCGCGCTCCTCGGGCGCCGCCGCCTCGACCGCCTCGCGGTACGCCTCCGCCTGGGCCTCGATCCGGTCCCGGGCGAACGCGGCGACGGCGGCTTCGCCGCCCGCGTTCTGCTCGATCCAGCGCAGGGCGTCGACGGCCAGCGAGTCGTACGACTGGTCGAAGGCGTCCCGGCCGCAGTCCGTCAGGGCGAACACCTTGGCGGGGCGGCCCCGGGTGCGGGCGCCGTAGACGCGCTGCTCGCGCGGGGCGACGACGTCGTCGGCGACCAGGGCGTCGAGGTGCCGGCGCACGGCGGCCTGAGTGAGGCCGAGCCGCTTCGCGAGCTCGGCCACGGTGGACGGGCCGTGATCCAGGATGGACCGCGCGACCCGGTTGCGCGTGGAGCGCTCCCCGGTCGCGAGTTCCTCCGCTGGAGCCGCGGGAGCCTCACCGACGTTTTTCACAACGCCATTGTTGCGTAATTCCTCAGAGCCTGACAAGCGACGTCCTGAGGGGTGGACGGTGCCGTACATCACTAAGGGAAACCTAACATGACCTGCGGAAACGATCAGCGCCGGCGGTGCTCGCGGCCCCCCGCACCCACGCCTGACCTGCCCGTTTTGCCCGATCGCCGGTGGAGCCCCCCTCCTTCCCTGCGCCCCTCGGGCAGCCCCGCCGACCCGGGTCCGGGCACGCCGTTTCCCGTCGGGCGGCACCCGCCGAACGGGGCGCCCCGTCGCGCTCTCTAGACTTCCTTGCCATGCGATACGAGTCCGTCGTCCAGGTCCGTGGCCTGGTCAAGCGGTACGGGACCAAGACCGCGGTGGACGGCCTCGACCTCGACGTCCGGGCGGGCACCGTCACCGCCGTCCTGGGCCCCAACGGGGCCGGCAAGACCACCACCGTCGAGACCTGCGAGGGCTACCGCCGCCCCGACGCCGGCACCGTCCGCGTCCTCGGGCTCGACCCGGTCGCCGACGCCGCCGCGCTGCGCCCCCGCATCGGCGTGATGCTCCAGTCCGGCGGCGTCTACTCCGGCGCCCGCGCCGACGAGATGCTCCGCCACATGGCGAAACTGCACGCCAGCCCCCTCGACGTGGACGCGCTGATCGAGCGCCTCGGGCTCGGCTCCTGCGGCCGCACGACCTACCGGCGGCTCTCCGGCGGCCAGCAGCAGCGCCTGGCGCTCGCCATGGCCGTCGTCGGCCGCCCCGAACTGGTCTTCCTGGACGAGCCGACGGCCGGCCTCGACCCGCAGGCCCGCCGGGCCACCTGGCAGCTCATCCGCGAGCTGCGCGCCGACGGCGTCACCACCGTCCTGACGACGCACTTCATGGACGAGGCGGAGGAGCTGGCCGACGACGTCGCGATCATCGACGCGGGCCGGGTCGCCGCCCAGGGCAGCCCCGAGGAGCTGTGCCGGGGCGGCGCCGAGAACACCCTCCGCTTCACCGGCCGCCCGGGCCTGGACCTCGGCTCCCTGCTGAAGGCCCTCCCGGACGGCACCGCCGCCGCCGAGCTGACCCCGGGCGCGTACCGCATCAGCGGCACGGTCGACCCGCAGCTCCTCGCCACGGTCACCACCTGGTGCGCCCAGCACGGGGTGATGCCGGACAGCATCGCGGTCGAGCGGCACACCCTCGAAGACGTATTCCTGGAGCTCACGGGTAAGGAGCTGCTTTCATGAGTGCCGGGACCTACACGCCCGGGCCGGGCGCGGCGCCGGTCGGGCGCATGATCGCCGCGCAGGCCGCGTTCGAGACGAAGATGCTGCTGCGCAACGGCGAGCAACTGCTGCTCACCGTGATCATCCCCTCGCTCCTCCTCGTCCTCTTCTCCACCGTCGACATCGTCACCGTGCCCGTGGAGAACACGGGGGGCGGCGGCAAGGCCGTGGACTTCCTCGCCCCCGGTGTCCTCGCGCTCGCCGTGATGTCGACCGCGTTCACCGGGCAGGCCATCGCGACCGGCTTCGAGCGGCGGTACGGGGTGCTCAAGCGCCTCGGGGCCTCACCGCTCCCCCGCTGGGCGCTGATGACGGCCAAGACGGCGTCGGTCCTGGTCACCGAGGTGCTCCAGGTCGCGCTGCTGACCGTGATCGCGCTGACGCTCGGCTGGTCCCCGCAGGGCGGGGTCCTGTCCGTACTCCTGCTCCTCCTGCTCGGCACGGCGGCCTTCTCCGGGCTCGGCCTGCTGATGGCCGGCACGCTGAAGGCCGAGGCGACGCTCGCCGCCGCGAACCTGGTGTTCCTGCTGCTGCTCGTGGGCGGCGGGGTGATCGTGCCGCTGGACAGGTTCCCGGACGCGGTCCGCGCGGTACTGGAGCTGCTGCCGATCTCCGCCCTCTCGGACGGGCTGCGGGACGTGCTCCAGGGCGGGGCGCCGATGCCGTGGGGCGCGGCCGGGGTGCTGGCGGTGTGGGCGGTGGCCGGACTGGGCGCCGCGGCACGGTTCTTCCGCTGGGAGTGACCCCGAGGGGGACCCTCGTGAAATCATGCACAAGCAGGCGCCTACGATGGAGTCCGTGTTGACCCCCCTCGCCTTTATTGCCCAGCGCTGGACCCCCTCCCCCAAGACGGTCCGGCGCGCCGCGCTCTCCGCCATGATCATGACGGTCGTCATCATCGTGACGGGCGGCGCCGTCCGGCTGACCGGTTCCGGGCTGGGCTGCGACACCTGGCCCAAGTGCACGGACGACAGCCTCTTCACCACCGCCGAGCAGGGCATCCACGGTGCCATCGAGTTCGGCAACCGGATGCTGACGTACGTGGTCTCGGCGGCCGTGGGCTGGTTCATCATCGCGGCGCGCTGCGCCAAGCCGTGGCGGCGGGAGCTGAGCCGCCTGGGCTGGCTCCAGTTCTGGATCGTGGCGCTCAACGCGGTGATCGGCGGCATCACGGTACGGCTGGAGCTCAACCCGTGGACGGTGGCCGTCCACTTCCTCGCCGCCAACGCGCTGCTGACGGTGACCACCGTCTCCTGGGTGCGCGCCGGCGAGGGGGACGGCGCGGCACGCCCGCGCGTGCCGGGGCCGGTACGGAAGCTCGGCTGGACGCTGGTGGTCGTCGCCGGTCTGCTCGTCGCGGCGGGCACGACGGTGACGGGCTCGGGCGAGCACGCGGGCGACAGCAGCGACGTACCGCGCATGCCGTTCGACTACACCTCCGTGGCCCAGATCCACGCCCTGTTCGCCTGGGCGGTGTGCGCCCTGGCGCTCGCCGTGTTCTTCGTGCTGCGCGTGGTCGACGCCCCCGACGACACCCGGGCGCGCGCCCGTGACCTGCTGCTGGTGCTGCTGGCGCAGGGCGGGATCGGGTACGTGCAGTACTTCACGGGTGTGCCGGAGATCCTGGTCGGCCTGCACATGCTGGGCTCGTCCCTGATGTGGATCGCGGTGCTGCGCCTCGCGTTCAGTCTGCGCGAGCGGCCGGCCGAGGCGACGAGCGCGGGCATCCCGGCCCAGCAGCCGGACGCCGCCCTGAGCCCGACGGCCTGACGACCGGGCCGACCACCGGACCGGCCCGACCGCCTGACCGGGCTGACTGGTACGACCGGGCCGACCGGGTCGACCGGGTCGACCGCCTAACCGAGCCCGTACACCCGCCGGGCGTTCCCCGCCGCGATCATGTCGGCGACGCGTTGCGCGTCCGTCCGGGACCAGGCGCCGTCGCAGACCCAGTCGGCCAGCACCCGGCCGAGCGCCTCGCGGAACACCCGCGCCCCGACCACGTGGAGCTCGGGCAGCCCTCGCGCGCCGCTGGAGAACAGCAGCTTGCCGAACGGCGCGAGCTCCAGGGTCTCGGCCAGCACGGCCGCCGCCCTGGCGCCCGTCCGCGCGAGCGCGGGGCCCAGGTCGGCGTACACGTGCGGGAACACGCTCGTCAGGTGGGCGGCCTGCCGGTGGTACGGGTAGCCGTGCAGCAACACCAGATCCGTGCCGAGTCCCACGGTGGCCGCCGCGAAGTCCCCGAGCGTCGTGGGGTCGTCCACGCCCACGTGGAGCTGGAGCGGCCGCCCGGACGCAACGGCGATCCACAGCAGGTGCCGCAGCAGTACGGGGTCGGTGAGCGCCCCGCCGACCTGGCGGCGGGCCAGCCAGCGCCCTGCCGCGCCCCGTACCTCACCGGGTCCGGGCGGCGCGGGCGCCAGGGCGAGCCCGTGGCGTACCGCCGCGACGGAGGTGAACGCGACGGCGGAGACGGCCGCTCCGTGGACGGCCTCGGCGAGGTTGGCCAGCAGGGCGTCGACGGTGCCGGAGGTGTCGGCCACCTGCTCGGCGAGCAGTTCCAGGCGGACGATCTCGTGGGCCTGGGCATCGCCCGCGGCGGCGATCTCGACCGGTCCGGTGAGGTCGCCGGGCAGTCCGGTCTCCACCAGGTAGGTGGAGATCCCGGTGGAGCGGAGCAGCCGGCGGCCCGACTCCAGGACGCCGAGCTCGCGGCGGCGGGCCAGGTAGCGGGCGGGCGGGCAGTGCGGTTCGAGGCCGAGCAGGGGCGGGCACCAGCGCCGTACGGCGAAACCGGTCTGGGTGTCGAAGAACGTCGTACCGGCCGCCGGTGGCCTTTCCGCCCTGCCGAGCAGGGTCTCGAAGGTGCCCAGGCCCAGCTCCGTACGGAGCACCCCGTGGCAGTACTGGTCCACCAGCGTCGGGGTGTCGATCATTGCGGGGGCTCCCTGCGATGGCTGAACCGTCACAGGTCCTAACGGGTGAACCCCGCCCAAGGTGTTGCCTCGGGTCGCGTCTCAGTCGTTCGACGGGCCGCCGACCTGGATGCCGGCCATGCGGGTCCACTCGTACCGGCCGGTGCGGACCTTCGCCGCGAGGTCGCCGTCGAAGGACTCGTGGAGCGTGAGGCCCGCCTTCTCCGCGGCGCTCTTCGCGACCTCGTGGGTGGGCGCGACGAGGTCGCCCCAGCCGCCGTCCTCGCCGACGAGCACGATGCGGGTGCCCATCTGGCCGAGGTAGGCGAGCTGGCCCTCGGCGCCGCCGTGCTGCTTGGAGAACGCCTGGATCTGCTTGGCGAGCTTGGAGGCCCTGGCCTCGGCCCGCTTGGTGTCGCCCTGCTTGGTGTCTGCCATGGACAGAATGCTACCCACCGGTAGTTAAACCCGCCAGGGTCAGCCTCGCGCCCGCGACTACCGCAGGAACGGGTCGACCGCGACCGCCACGAACAGCAGCGACACATAGGTGATCGACCAGTGGAACAGTCGCATCTCCTTGAGCTTGCCGCCCGTTTCGCCCGCCTTCGCGCGGTTCTGGAGGGCGTGCGCCTCCCACAGCCACCAGCCGCCCGTCGCCAGGGCCACCGCCGTGTAGAACCAGCCGGTGTAGCCGAGCGGCGTCAGCAGCAGGGAGACGGCGACCATCACCCAGCTGTAGAGGACGATCTGGCGGGCCACCACCTTGTTGGAGGCGATGACGGGGAGCATGGGCACGCCCACGCGCGCGTAGTCCTCCTTCACCTTCATCGACAGCGGCCAGTAGTGCGGCGGCGTCCAGAAGAAGATGACCAGGAAGAGGACGACGGCGGCCCAGGACATCGAATCGGTCACGGACGACCAGCCGATGAGGACCGGCATGCAGCCGGCGATGCCGCCCCACACGATGTTCTGCGAGGTGCGCCGCTTGAGGATCATCGTGTAGACGACGACGTAGAAGAGGAGCGCGCCGAGCGACAGCCAGGCGGACAGCCAGTTGACGAGCAGTCCGAACCAGAGCGTGGAGACCACGGCGAGGGTGAGGCCGAAGACCAGCCCCTCGCGCGGCGAGACCATGCCGGTCACCAGCGGGCGCTGCGAGGTGCGCTCCATGAGGGCGTCGATGTCGCGGTCGATGTACATGTTCAGGGCGTTGGCGCCGCCGGCCGACAGGTAGCCGCCGAGGCAGGTGGCGAGCACCAGCCAGAGGTCGGGCACGCCCTGTTCGGCGAGGAACATGACGGGGACCGTGGTGATGAGCAGCAGCTCGATGATCCGCGGCTTGGTCAGGGCCACGAAGCCCTTGACGCGGGCCCCGAATGGCCGCTTCCCCGTGCTCCTGTCGAGCACACCCGCCGGACGGGATTCGACGGCCGTCACGCACACCCCTGACAGAGACATCCCAGCGAGTCGTCCTCCGGGCGTGAAGGCCCGGTAAAGACTCGCGCGTACCACGCCACTCTAGACGTTGCCCATACCTCGCCCTTCGCGGGGGTGGGTCGTGTTGGAGAGGGCACCGCAAAGGGTGGATCGCACGCTCGGATGAGCGATCGGATGAGCGCCTCCGTATTCACTTGCTGAAGGCCGTGGAGCCCAGTCAGGAGGCGGATCCCGACCGATCCCGGCACTCTGGAATGACTCGAAAAAATGGACGTTCTCGCGGGGGTAGGCTCAACAGCGGCCGGTGGGATCTGAAGCCGCCGGCATTCGACATGTGGAGAGGAGCCCTGACCCAGGGTGAGCACCAAGCCGACCACCACAGACCTCGAGTGGACCGAGTTGGACCAGCGGGCCGTCGACACCGCCCGCATCCTGGCCGCCGATGCCGTACAGAAGGTCGGCAACGGCCATCCCGGTACGGCGATGAGCCTGGCCCCGGCCGCGTACACCCTCTTCCAGAAGGTGATGCGGCACGACCCGGCGGACGCCGACTGGACCGGGCGCGACCGTTTCGTGCTGTCCGCCGGACACTCGTCCCTGACGCTCTACATCCAGCTCTACCTGGCCGGGTTCGGCCTGGAGCTGGACGACCTCAAGGCCTTCCGTACCTGGGGTTCCAAGACCCCGGGCCACCCCGAGTACGGCCACACGGTCGGCGTCGAGACGACGACCGGTCCGCTGGGCCAGGGTGTCGCCAACGCCGTGGGCATGGCCATGGCCGCCCGCTACGAGCGCGGCCTGTTCGACCCGGAGGCGGCGCCCGGCACCTCGCCGTTCGACCACTTCGTCTACTGCATCGCCGGTGACGGCTGCCTCCAGGAGGGCATCTCCGCGGAGGCGTCCTCGATGGCCGGGCACCAGAAGCTCGGCAACCTGGTCCTGCTGTGGGACGACAACCACATCTCGATCGAGGGCGACACCGAGACCGCCATCTCCGAAGACACGATGAAGCGGTACGAGTCCTACGGCTGGCACGTCCAGCGCGTGGAGCCCAAGGAGAACGGCGACCTCGACCCCGAGGCCCTCTTCCGTGCCCTCCAGGCCGCCAAGGCCGAGACGACCCGCCCGTCGTTCATCGCGATGCGCTCGATCATCGCCTGGCCGGCGCCCAACGCGCAGAACACCGAGGCCGCCCACGGCTCGGCGCTCGGCGACGAGGAGGTCGCGGCCACCAAGCGCGTCCTGGGCTTCGACCCCGAAAAGTCCTTCGAGGTTTCGGACGAGGTCATCGGCCACACCCGCCAGGCCCTCGACCGCGGCCGCGAGGCCCGCGCGGAGTGGGAGAAGCAGTTCCAGGAGTGGCGTTCCGCCAACCCGGAGCGCGCCGCCGAGTTCGACCGCATCGCCGCGGGCGAGCTGCCCACCGGCTGGGAGGAGAAGCTCCCGGTCTTCGAGACCGGCAAGGGCGTCGCCACCCGTGCCGCCTCCGGCAAGGTGCTCCAGGCGCTCGGCGCGGTCATCCCCGAGCTGTGGGGCGGCTCCGCCGACCTGGCCGGCTCGAACAACACGACGATCGACAAGACGTCGTCGTTCCTCCCCGAGGGCAACCCGCTGCCGGAGGCCGACCCCTACGGCCGCACCATCCACTTCGGCATCCGCGAGCACGCCATGGCCGCGGAGATGAACGGCATCGCGCTGCACGGCAACACCCGTGTCTTCGGCGGCACCTTCCTGGTGTTCTCCGACTACATGCGCAACGCCGTCCGCCTCTCCGCGCTGATGCACCTGCCGGTGACGTACGTGTGGACGCACGACTCCATCGGCCTCGGCGAGGACGGCCCGACGCACCAGCCGGTCGAGCACCTGGCCTCGCTGCGCGCCATCCCGGGTCTGAACATCGTCCGCCCGGCCGACGCCAACGAGACGTCGATCGCCTGGCGCGAGATCCTCCGCCGCTGGACCAAGGAGTTCGGCAAGGGCGCCCCGCACGGTCTGGCGCTCACCCGCCAGGGCGTGCCGACGTACGAGTGGAACGACGACGCCGCCCGCGGTGGGTACGTCCTCTTCGACGCCGAAGGGTCCGACGGGCAGGACGCGGCGCCTCAGGTCGTGCTGATCGGTACGGGCTCCGAGGTGCACCTGGCCGTCCAGGCCCGCGAGGAGCTCCAGGCCGCCGGCATCCCGACCCGTGTCGTGTCGATGCCGTCCGTCGAGTGGTTCGAGGAGCAGGACCAGGGGTACCGGGATGCGGTGCTGCCGCCGTCGGTGAAGGCGCGTGTCGCGGTCGAGGCCGGGGTCGGCCTGACCTGGCACCGGTACGTCGGTGACGCGGGCCGGGTCGTCTCGCTGGAGCACTTCGGTGCTTCGGCCGACGGCAAGGTGCTGTTCCGCGAGTTCGGCTTCACTGCCGAGGCGGTCGCCGCCGCGGCCAGGGAATCGATCGAAGCCGCCGCGCGCTGACGCCGGTATACGAACTAGTAGGAGATGCAATTCTCATGACAGACGCACTCAAGCGCCTCTCCGACGAAGGCGTCGCGATCTGGCTGGACGACCTGTCCCGCAAGCGGATCACCTCCGGCAACCTGGCCGAGCTGATCGACCAGCAGCACGTGGTGGGCGTGACCACCAACCCGTCGATCTTCCAGAAGGCGATCTCCGAGGGCCACGGCTACGACCAGCAGCTCTCGGACCTCGCCGCGCGTGAGGTGACCGTCGAGGAAGCCATCCGCATGATCACGACGGCGGACGTGCGGGACGCCGCCGACATCCTGCGGCCGGTCTTCGACGCCACGCAGGGCCAGGACGGCCGGGTGTCGATCGAGGTCGACCCGCGCCTGGCGCACAACACCAAGGCGACGGTCGCCGAGGCGAAGCAGTTGGCGTGGCTGGTGGACCGGCCGAACACGCTGATCAAGATCCCGGCCACCAAGGCGGGTCTCCCGGCGATCACCGAGGTCATCGGCCTCGGCATCAGCGTCAACGTCACGCTGATCTTCTCGCTGGAGCGCTACCGCGCGGTCATGGACGCCTACCTGGCCGGTCTGGAGAAGGCCAAGGAGCGCGGCCTGGACCTGTCGAAGATCCACTCGGTGGCGTCCTTCTTCGTGTCCCGCGTGGACACCGAGATCGACAAGCGGCTGGACTCCATCGGCACCGACGAGGCCAAGGCGCTGCGCGGCAAGGCCGCCCTCGCCAACGCCCGGCTGGCGTACGAGGCGTACGAGGAGGTCTTCTCCTCCGACCGCTGGGCCGCGCTGGACAAGGCGCAGGCCAACAAGCAGCGTCCGCTGTGGGCCTCGACGGGAGTCAAGGACCCGGCGTACAAGGACACCCTGTACGTCGACGAGCTGGTCGCGCCGGGCACGGTGAACACCATGCCGGAGGCCACCCTGGAGGCCACCGCCGACCACGGTTCGATCACCGGCAACACGATCTCGGGTACGTACGACCAGGCGCGTGCCGACCTCGCGGCCCTGGAGAAGCTCGGCATCGGCTACGACGACGTCGTGCAGCTCCTGGAGGACGAGGGCGTCGACAAGTTCGAGGCGTCCTGGAACGACCTGCTCAAGTCGACCGAGGCGGAGCTCAAGCGCCTCGCCCCTTCGGAGGCGTAAACCTTGAACGCAGTTCATGGAGCGAATCCGCTCCGTGACGCCGCAGACCGACGGCTCCCGCGCATCGCGGGGCCGTCGGGCCTGGTGATCTTTGGCGTCACGGGCGATTTGTCCCGGAAAAAGCTGATGCCTGCGGTGTACGACCTCGCCAACCGGGGCCTGCTCCCGCCGGGTTTCTCGCTGATCGGGTTCGCCCGCCGCGAGTGGGCGGACGAGGACTTCGCGGACGAGGTCTACCAGGCGGTCAAGCAGCACGCGCGGACGCCCTTCCGTGAGGAGGTGTGGCAGCAGCTCAGCCAGGGCATGCGGTTCGTCCAGGGCAACTTCGACGACAACGAGGCGTTCGAGACCCTGAAGAAGACGATGGAGGAGCTGGACCAGGCCCAGGGCACCGGCGGCAACTTCGCGTTCTACCTCTCCGTACCGCCCAAGTTCTTCCCCGTCGTCGTCCAGCAGCTCAAGAAGCACGGGCTGGCCGACGAGAAGGGCGGGGCCTGGCGGCGCGCGGTCATCGAGA
This sequence comes from Streptomyces sp. NPDC031064, assembly GCF_055570965.1. NCBI lineage: Bacteria > Bacillati > Actinomycetota > Actinomycetes > Kitasatosporales > Streptomycetaceae > Streptomyces > Streptomyces sp. NPDC031064. Next base: position 754,993 of record NZ_JBVIGF010000003.1, on the reverse strand, counting down.
AGCCGTTCGGGCACGACCTGGCCTCCGCCAAGGAGCTCAACGAGATCGTCCACGAGGTCTTCTCGCCCGACCAGGTCTTCCGCATCGACCACTACCTGGGCAAGGAGACCGTCCAGAACATCCTGGCGCTCCGGTTCGCCAACACGCTCTTCGAGCCGATCTGGAACCGGTCGTACGTCGACCACGTGCAGATCACCATGGCCGAGGACATCGGCATCGGCGGCCGCGCCGGGTACTACGACGGCATCGGCGCCGCCCGTGACGTCATCCAGAACCACCTCCTCCAGCTCCTGGCGCTGACCGCGATGGAGGAGCCGGCCTCCTTCGACGCGGACGCGCTCGCGGCCGAGAAGACCAAGGTGCTGGGCGCGGTGCGGCTGCCCAAGGACCTCGGCAAGTCGACGGTGCGCGCCCAGTACGCCGCCGGGTGGCAGGGCGGCGCGAGGGCCGTCGGCTACCTGGAGGAGGAGGGCATCGACCCGCAGTCGAAGACCGACACCTACGCCGCCATCAAGCTGGGGATCGACAACCGCCGCTGGGCGGGCGTCCCCTTCTACCTGCGCACCGGCAAGCGGCTCGGCCGCCGGGTCACCGAGATCGCGGTCGTCTTCCAGCGCGCCCCGCACTCCCCCTTCGACCACACGGCGACGGAGGAGCTGGGGCAGAACGCCCTGGTCATCCGCGTCCAGCCGGACGAGGGCGTGACCATGCGGTTCGGCTCGAAGGTGCCGGGCACCTCGATGGAGGTCCGGGACGTCTCGATGGACTTCGCGTACGGCGAGTCCTTCACGGAGTCCAGCCCCGAGGCGTACGAGCGGCTGATCCTCGACGTCCTGCTCGGTGACGCCAACCTCTTCCCGCGCACGGAGGAGGTCGAGCTGTCCTGGAAGATCCTGGACCCGATCGAGCAGTACTGGGACCGGCACGGCAAGCCCGCGCAGTACCCAGCCGGGACCTGGGGTCCGGTCGAGGCGGACGAAATGCTCGCACGAGACGGACGGAGCTGGCGCCGGCCATGAAGATCGACCTCACGGACACCACGTCCAGCAAGATCAACAAGGCGCTGGTGCAGGGGCGGCGGGCGATCGGCACGCCGGCCGTCGGCATGGTGCTCACCCTGGTCATCGTCACGGACGAGGAGAACGCGTACGACGCGCTCAAGGCCGCCAACGAGGCGTCCCGCGAGCACCCGTCGCGCACCCTGGTCGTCATCAAGCGCGTCTCGCGCTCGCCGCGGGACCGCTCCAAGGCGCGCCTGGACGCCGAGGTGCGGGTGGGCGCGGACGCGGGCACCGGCGAGACGGTGGTGCTCCGGCTGTACGGCGAGGTCATCGACCACGCCCAGTCGGTGGTGCTGCCGCTGCTGCTGCCGGACGCCCCGGTGGTGGTCTGGTGGCCGGTGGGCGCGCCGACCGACCCGGCCAACGACCCGCTGGGCTCCCTCGGGCAGCGGCGTGTGACCGACTCGTACGCCTCCGAGCACCCGGTGCGTGAGCTGGCCGCGCGCGCCGCCGCCTACACGCCGGGCGACACGGACCTGTCCTGGACCCGGATCACGCCGTGGCGTTCGATGCTGGCGGCGGCCCTGGACCAGGTCACGTGCGAGGTCACGTCGGCCGAGGTGGAGGGCGAGGAGTTCAACCCGAGCGTGGAGCTGCTGGCCATGTGGCTGGCGGACCGGCTGAAGATCCGCGTGAAGCGCTCGGCGTCCTCGGGACCCGGTCTGACCGCGGTACGGATGGAGACCACCTGCGGCCCCATCGTGCTGCACCGGCCGGACGCCTCGCTCGCCACGCTGTGCATCCAGGGTCAGCCGGACCGCGCGGTGGCGCTCAAGCGCCGTGAGACGTCCGAGCTGATCGCCGAGGAGCTGCGGCGCCTCGACCCGGACGACACGTACGCCTCGGTGCTGCGGTACGGGGTGGACCGGCTGGACCAGGCGGCGCGGGCGGAGGGGTCCGCCGGGGCCGCCGAGCCCTCGGAGTCCGAGGACGCCGCCGGGAAGCCCGCCGCGAAGAAGGCCGCGGCCAAGTCGCCGGCCAAGAAGGCGGCGGCCAAGTGAGCGCTCCGCAGCTCGTCGTCCACCGCGACAAGGAGCTGATGGCCCAGGCCGCCGCGGCCCGGCTGATCACGAAGATCGTGGACGCCCAGGCCGCCCGCGGCTCCGCCTCGGTGGTCCTGACGGGTGGCCGCAACGGCAACGGCCTGCTGGCCGCGCTGCGTTCGTCCCCCGCCCGGGACGCGATCGACTGGTCGCGCCTGGACCTGTGGTGGGGCGACGAGCGGTTCCTCCCGGAGGGCGACCCCGACCGGAACGACACCCAGGCCCGCGAGGCGCTGCTCGACAGCGTCCCGCTGGACCCCGCGCGGGTGCACACCATGCCGGTGGCGGGTGGCGCCCACGGGGTGGACGTGGACGCCGCGGCCGCCGCGTACGCGGACGAACTGGCCGCCGCGGCCGGGCCGGAGGACCACGGCCCGGTGCCGACGTTCGACGTCCTGATGCTGGGCGTCGGGCCCGACACGCACGTCGCCTCCCTCTTCCCGGAGCTTCCGGCGGTGCGGGAGACGGAACGCACGGTGGTGGGCGTGCACGGCGCGCCCAAGCCGCCGCCGACCCGGATATCCCTGACGCTCCCGGCGATCCGGGCGGCGCGCGAGGTGTGGCTGCTCGCGGCGGGCGAGGACAAGGCGCAGGCGGCGGCCATCGCGCTGTCGGGCGCCGGCGAGATCCAGGCCCCGGCCGCCGGCGCGTACGGCAGGTCGCGGACGCTGTGGCTGCTGGACCAGGCGGCGGCCGCGCGGCTACCGCGCGCCCTGTACCCGCCGGCGATCCCCTGACGGGGGCTCAGCCCGCCTGTGACGAGGCCCGGTTCACCCGTGGTGGGTGGACCGGGCCTCGCCGCAGGTCGGGTTCAGGCTCGGGCGGCGGACCCGGCGGGATCAGGACCCGGCGGGATCAGAGGATGACCTGGTCCGCGTCCTTCTCCAGCGTGGCGATCGCGGCACGGCAGGCCCGGACGAACCGGTCGTAGACCTCCGTCGTGCTGCCGGCCCGTCCCGCACGGGTGTTGACGGAGAACATCGCCGCCCGCAGCTCCGTGGTGAGTTCGAGCTGGCCGCCCTTGCCGAGCATGGTGCGGTTGCAGGGGTTGTCCGGGTTGATGCCGGCCAGGTCGCGGACCTCGGGGTCGTTGCCGTCGCGCCAGGCGATCCCGGCCTTGCCGAACTCCGCCTTCAGCAGCGTCTTGAACCGCTCGTTCAGCCCGCCGACGACCACCGCCCGCGGGTCGGCGGTCCCCGCCTGCGCCGCCGTGCAGCCGTGCAGGCTCAGGACGTTGAGGCTCCCGGCGGCCATGGAGAGGGCAACGCGGTCGTCGTTGTTCTTCGCCGTGACGTGCAGCTCACGGTTGTTGGACGAGCGCAGGCCCTCGAACATCCAGTAGTCGTGGGTCCCGTAGCCGTCCTGGAGCGGCGCGAGGGTGGCGGGGTGGTAGCCGGCGATGCCGAGGCACAGCTCGGAGGTGCCCGTCTCGATGCCGCCACCGTGCATGGCCATGATCGTGGTGCGGTTGTACGGGTATCTCTCGCCGAGGCTGCTGTCCAGGTACTCGTGCCGCTTGTAGCGGCGGGCGAAGTCGGTGCCCTCCTTGCCGGCCAGTTGGGTGTAGAGGTCGGTGTTGGAGGTGTAGAGGTCGAACTCGTCGGTCGCGTACGCCGGGGCGGCGGCCACACCGCCCAGCAGCGGGCCGCTGACGGCGGCGGTGGCGAGGGCGGCGAGGACCGTACGACGGCTGGTCTGTGTCATGCCCATCATGATCACGGCACCGGCCCGGCCCTGGGGCCGTCGACGCTGTGCGGTACGTCACCGGCCCTCTGGTACGCCCCGCTCCAGGAACGGCTCCAGCAGGCCGGGGACGGCCGTGGAGGCGAAGCCGAGACCTTCGCTCGCGTCCGCGTCGTTCACGTCGTACGCGCCCGACCCCGCCGCCGTCGTCGCGGTCAGCGTGATGAGGCCGGCGCGGCGCTGGAAGTACGACTGCCTGACGGTCCAGCCGATGACGCCGCCCCGTTGGAGGGCGACGGTGGCGCGGCGCGCGGTGCCGGAGCGGGTCACCAGGTAGTCGCCGGCGAGCCCGTGGCCCAGACCCCGGTACGCGTCGAGGGCGAGGAGCACCGCGAGCGGCAGCAGCACCACGGCGCACGCCCCGGCGACGTAGAGCAGCGCGCTGGTGAGCAGGGCTCCGAGGAGGGCGAGGACCACGACGGGCAGCAGCGCCGCCGCCAGGGCCCAGCGCAGCCGCCGGGCGCGGGCCGCGCGGGGGTGGGCGGTGAGCGGCGCGCCGGTGGGGGCGGCGGCCTCGCGGAGCACCCGCGCTGCCACGTCGTCCGCCACGGCGCGGGGCACGGCGGGCAGCAGCGTCTTGTGGTCGGCGTGCTGATCGTCCTCCGCCTCGGCGAGGCCGGTGGCGACCGCGTCGAGCCGGGCGGCGCCGCACAGCCGGGCACCCAGCGGCTCGACCAGCTCCACCCCGCGCAGGCGCCGCTCCTCGATGGAGATCGAGCGGGTGGTGAGCAGGCCGCGCCGCACCCGGAGCGTGCCGCCCGGCTCCCGCTCCAGCCGGTAGTTCCACCACATCTCGACCCACAGGCCGAGCGCGCCGACGGAGCCCGCGAGCAGGGCGACGACGGTGAGGGTGAGGACGATCCAGACGACGGGCGTGTCCCGGAACCGGTCGCCCACCCAGTCGATGACCTCGTCCTGGGCCCCGAACCACTCGCTGACCTGCATCACGGCACCCGCCGCCGCGCCACCGAGCAGCGGGGCGACGAAAGATATGGGGGCGTACCGGATCCAGCGGGCGTCCAGGGCCGCCAGCCGGCCGTCACGGTGACCGCCCTCGGCCGGCTCCGTGGCGCGGCCCAGCAGTTCGCGGCGGAGCCGTTCGCCCTCCGCCCTGCTGACCGGGTGCAGTTCCAGCGTGGACTCACCGCCACCGGTGTGCTCGCCGGTGCCTATCCGCACCTTCACCAGGCCGAGGACGCGCAGCAGCGGACTGGCCGTCAGGTCGACGCTGCGGATCCGCTCGCGGGCCAGGGACCGGCGCTTGACCAGCAGCAGCCCGGTGTGGAGCTCGGCGCGCTCGGGCCCGATGCGGTAACGCGTGCGGGTCCAGCGCACGTACTCCACGGCCGCCCCGGCCGCCACGAGCAGCACGCCACCGGCGAGCAGCAGCAGGGTGCCCAGGCCCCGGCGTGGCCCGTCGCCGAACCAGGCGCCACCGCTCAGGCCGAACAGGACCGGCAGGCAGACACCGCAGGCGACCCCGGCCATGACCAGCGCGGTCACCAGCACGGCCCGCCGGTCGAGCCGCAGCCAGCCGTCGGTGGCGTCCGTGCCGTCCACACCGGGGCGGGTCATGTCGCGTCCCCGGGCGTGGCCTGGGTGATCCGGGTGAGCCGCTCGGCCAGCTCGGCGGCCAGCTCGTGGTCGAGCCCCTCGATCCGGATGGCGCCCTTGGCGGAGGCGGTGGTCACGGTGACCGTGGCGAGGCGGAACGCCTGCTCCAGCGGTCCGCGTACGGTGTCGACCGTCTGGATCCGGGACATCGGCGCGATCCGCCACTCCTGCCAGAAGGCGCCGGTCCGGACGTAGACGGCGTCGTCCGTGACCTCCCAGCGGTGGACGCGGAACCACCAGCGGGGGAAGAACGCGGTGCAGGCGAGCCCGGTCACGGCCAGGGCCCCGGCGGGCAGCAACAGCCAGAACCGGGCCGGCTCGATCAGCGCGCCGAGCACGGCCAGCACCAGCACGGGCACCCCGGTCAGCAGCAGCCACTGGGTCCGCCACCAACCGACGGCCCGCTCGTTCAGCGTGTTGTTCGGCGGCCGCAGCCGCACCGCGTCCTCCCCCCGCATCGGCTCACCGCCCCCGCAGCGTCCGGTACCGGCCGGCCAGCGCGGCGGTGGAGCTGTCGAGCTGCTCGCCGCCCTCGCCCCCGGTCAGGACGGGCTCGATCTTCTTGGCCAGCACCTTGCCGAGCTCGACGCCCCACTGGTCGAAGGAGTCGATGTTCCAGACGGCGCCCTGGACGAACACCTTGTGCTCGTACAGCGCGATGAGCTGACCGAGCACGGACGGCGTGAGCTCGTCGGCGAGGATCGTGGTGGTGGGGTGGTTGCCGCGGAAGGTCTTGTGCGGCACCAGGTCCTCCGCCACGCCCTCGGCACGCACCTCGTCGGGCGTCTTGCCGAAGGCGAGCGCCTGGGTCTGGGCGAAGAAGTTGGCCATCAGCAGGTCGTGCTGGGGCACCAGGCCGGGCTCCAGGTCGGCGACCGGCCTGGCGAAGCCGATGAAGTCGGCCGGGATCATCTTGGTGCCCTGGTGGATCAACTGGTAGTAGGCGTGCTGCCCGTTGGTGCCCGGCGTGCCCCAGACGACCGGTCCGGTCTGCCAGTCGACCGGGTTGCCGTCACGGTCCACGGACTTGCCGTTGGACTCCATGTCGAGCTGCTGGAGGTACGCCGTGAACTTCGACAGGTAGTGGCTGTAGGGCAGGACCGCGTGGGACTGGGCGTCGAAGAACGCCCCGTACCAGACGCCCAGCAGGCCGAGCAGCAGTGGCGCGTTCTCCTCGGGCGGGGCGGTGCGGAAGTGCTCGTCGACGAGGTGGAACCCGTCGAGCATCTCCCGGAACCGGTCCGGACCGATGGCGATCATCAGGGAGAGCCCGATGGCGGAGTCGTACGAGTACCGGCCGCCGACCCAGTCCCAGAACTCGAACATGTTGGCCGTGTCGATGCCGAACTCCTCGACCTTCCCGGCATTGGTCGACAGGGCCACGAAGTGCTTCGCCACGGCCTCCTGACCGGCCCTCAGCCCGGTGAGGAGCCAGTCACGGGCGGAGGTGGCGTTGGTGATGGTCTCGATGGTGGTGAACGTCTTCGAGGCGACGATGAAGAGCGTCTCGGCCGGGTCGAGGTCCCGGACCGCCTCGTGCAGGTCGGCGCCGTCCACGTTGGAGACGAAACGGAACGTCAGGTCCCGGCGGGTGTAGGAGCGCAGCACCTCGTACGCCATCGCCGGGCCGAGGTCGGAGCCGCCGATGCCGATGTTGACGACGTTCTTGATGGGCTTGCCGGTGTGGCCGGTCCACTCGCCGGAGCGGATGCGCTGCGAGAAGGCGGCCATCCGGTCGAGCACCGCGTGCACGCCAGGCACCACGTTCTCGCCGTCGACCTCGATCACGGCCTCGCGCGGGGCGCGCAGCGCCGTGTGCAGGACCGCGCGGTCCTCCGTGGTGTTGATCTTGTCGCCACGGAACATGGCGTCCCGCAGCTCCGCCACCCCGGTCGCGGCGGCCAGCTCGCGCAGCAGCCGCAGCGTCTCGTCGGTGACCAGGTGCTTGGAGTAGTCCAGATACAGGTCGCCGACCCGCAGCGTGTATGCGGTGCCGCGCGCCGGGTCGGCGGCGAACAGTTCGCGCAGATGCGTCTGCCCCAACTGCTCACGGTGCTTGCCGAGGGCCGTCCACTCGGGCATCCGGTTGAGCCTCGTGCGGCTTTCTGCATTCATCTCGGACATCAGCCCACTTCTTCTCGTACCTGCCTGCTTGCCCCGCTGCCCCTCCAACCTAATTGATCTGCCGCACCGACGAGGCCGCCAGGGAGGCGACGGCGAGTGCGAACAGCCCGGCAGCCAGCAGGGCGGGGGTGTTCGCGCCCCACGTGCCACCGCTCCCCCCAGCAGCGCGCCGAGGGGGGCGCCACCGATCGCGAGGGTGCGGAACGCGGCGCTGATCCGGCCGAGCATCCCGGCCGGGCTGCGCTCCTGCATCAGCGTCACCTGGTGGACGTTCCACACCATGCCCATCAGCCCGAACACCGCCATCGCCGCCATCGCCACCCACAGCTCACGTACCGCTCCCAGGGCGACCAGGGCGCCGGTCTGGACGAGCCCGGCGATCAGCACCGCCCGTATCCGCCGGCCGGTCCGGCCGGAGAACCGGGCGGCCACCGCCCCGCCCGCCACGCTGCCCACGCCGTACGCGGTGAGGACCGCGGCATAGCCGCCGCTGCCCGCCCCCAGCCAGTCGGTGACGTGCAGGACCAGGGTGGCGATGAGGGCGCCCACGCCGATGTTCATCAGGGTCGTGGCCACGCACAGCGCCCGCTGTGTCCGGTCCCGCCACAGCACGCGCAGCCCTTCGGCGATCTCGGCGCGCAGGGTGGAGCCGCCCTCGCGGGGCGCCCGCTCGGGCGCCGGTATCCGCAGCGACGCCACGAGCAGCGCGGCGAGCAGGTAGGTGGCCGCGTCCGCCGCGTACGGCACGGCGGCGCCCGTGAGCAGCAGCGCCGGCACGAGCGGGGCCGCCAGGAAGGCTCCCGCGACCTGCTGTCCGGCCAGCAGCCGGGCGTTCGCCCCGGCGAGCGCGTCGGCGGGCACCAGGGACGGCAGCAGGGACGTCGCCGCGTTGTCGAACAGGGTCTGGAGGGTCGTGAGCACGAAGGCGAGCGCGATCAGCAGGGCGATGGAGGCGTGCCCCAGCGCGACCGCGACCGCGAAGGCGGCCATCAGCCCGCCCCGCACGAGATCGACGGCCCACATGGCGCGCCGCTGGTCGACCCGGTCGGCGACGGCCCCGCCGACCAGCCCGAACAGCAGCCACGGCAGGTGCCCGCACGCCGTCACCGCGGCGATCAGCAGGGGCTCGCGCGTCAGCGAGACGGCGAGCAGCGGCATCGCCGCCGTACGCAGCGAGTCGCCGAACTTCGACACGACCGCGGCCGCCCACAGCCGCCCGAAACCGCCCCGCCACGCCGGCGCCCGCCGGACGCCCACCGCCTCGGCCGTCGTCACAGCCATCCACCCCCCGTAGGTCGCATGATCTGCTCACCAACGACGGTAGAGGGCGCCACTGACAACGCCGGGAAGAACGGGGGCGGGGACGGCGGCAGGGACGGTAACGGGGGCGGGGACGGGAACGGAGGCGGAAGGAACGAAACGGGCCCTGTCGGTGGAATCCACCCACAGGGCCCTCAACTGCTCAGATCTCGCCTCGGAGTTTGGCCAGCGCCTCGGCCAGGATCGCCTCACCATCCGCGTCGCTCCGGCGCTCCCGCACGTACGCGAGGTGCGTCTTGTACGGTTCGGTGCGCGGCGGGTCCGGCGGATTGTCCCGGTCCTGGCCGGCCGGGAACCCGCACCGCGGGCAGTCCCAGGTGTCGGGGACCTGCGCGTCACTCGCGAAGCTCGGCTGCGTCTCGTGCCCGTTCGAGCACCAGAAGGAGATGCGGAGTCGCGGCGCGGACTCGCCCCGCTCGGCCTCCCCCATCGGCCCCGCGCCGACCCGGCTTCCCCGGATCGCGTTGCCACTTGCCACGGTTGTAACTCCCTGCGTGATGGTGCTCGAAGATGCCCCAGTCTACGTAAGGCCCAACGCGCGTCCAGTGATTGGAGTTACACCCCTCCCCGGGACGCGGAACCGAGACGTCAGTTGTCCAGCTTGATCAGAAGAGCAAGTACGACAATGCACGCGAACCACAGCAGACCGACGACCACGGTGATGCGGTCCAGGTTGCGCTCGGCGACCGACGAGCCGCCGACGGACGACTGCATGCCGCCACCGAACATGTCGGAGAGGCCGCCGCCCTTCCCCTTGTGCATCAGCACCAGCAGCATCAGCAGCGCGCTGAAGACGATGAGGGCGATCGAGAACCCCATAACCACGGCTGGACCCTACTTCCTGGCAATTCTCGGATTACACGGACTATCGGACGTCTACGGACGACGGGGGCCCAGGCTCCCACGAAAAGAGCCTCGGCCCCCGCAAGGGTACGACGATTCCGCCCTACCGCATACTCACCGGTCGCGGAACCGGACGCACCGGAACCGGCTCACTGGTCCCGGAACCGGACGATCTTGACGAACTCGTCGGCGTCCAGTGCCGCGCCGCCGACCAGGGCACCGTCCACGTCGGGCTGCGCCATGATCGCGGCGACGTTGGAGGACTTCACGGAGCCGCCGTACTGGATGCGGACCTTGTCGGCCAGCTCCTTGGAGTACAGCTCGGCGAGCCGTCCGCGGATCGCCCCGCAGACCTCCTGCGCGTCCTCGGGGGTGGCGACCTCGCCGGTGCCGATGGCCCACACCGGCTCGTACGCGATCACGATCGTCTCGGCCTGCTCGGCCGGGATGTCCTTCAGGCCGCCGTCGAGCTGCGCGAGCGTGTAGGAGACCTGGTCACCGGCCTTGCGGATGTCCAGGCCCTCGCCGACGCACAGGATCGGGACCAGGCCGTTGCGGAAGGCAGCCTTCACCTTGGCGTTGCACAGCTCGTCGCTCTCGCCGTGGTACTGGCGACGCTCGGAGTGGCCGACGGCGACGTAGGTGCACTTCAGTTTGGACAGCATCACGCCGGAGATCTCACCGGTGTACGCACCGGAGTCGTGCGCCGAGATGTCCTGGGCGCCGTACTTGATCTTCAGCTTGTCGCCGTCGACCAGGGTCTGCACGGACCGCAGGTCGGTGAAGGGCGCGAGGACGGCGACCTCGACGGCCTCGTAGTCCTTGTCGTTCAGGGCGAAGGCGAGCTTCTGGACGTGGGCGATGGCCTCGAGGTGGTTGAGGTTCATCTTCCAGTTGCCCGCCATCAGCGGGGTACGGGCGGTCATTGAGGGTCAGTCCTCCAGTGCGGCGAGGCCGGGAAGCGTCTTGCCTTCGAGGTATTCGAGGCTCGCGCCGCCGCCGGTCGAGATGTGGCCGAATGCGTCCTCGTCGAATCCCAGGATCCGGACGGCCGCGGCGGAGTCGCCACCGCCGACGACCGTGAAGGCCGGGGAGTCGACGAGCGCCTGGGCGACGGCCTTGGTGCCCTCGGCGTAGTCGGGGTGCTCGAAGACGCCCATGGGGCCGTTCCAGAAGACGGTGGCCGCGTCGGCGAGCTTCGATGCGTACAGCTTGCGGGTCTCGGGACCGATGTCCAGACCCTCCTGGTCGGCCGGGATGGCGGTCGAGGCGACCAGGGTCGGGTTGGCCGGGGCCTTGGTCTTCAGGTCCGGGAAGTCGGCCGAGACCAGCACGTCGACGGGGAGCACGAACTCCACGCCCTTCTTCTCGGCCCTGGCCAGGTACTCCAGGCAGGCCGGGATCTGGTCCTCCTGGAGCAGCGAGATGCCGACCTCGTGGCCCTTGGCCTTGAGGAAGGTGTACGCCATGCCGCCGCCGATGAGGATGCGGTCGGCCTTCTCCAGCAGGTGGTCGATGACGCCCAGCTTGTCGGAGACCTTGGCGCCGCCCAGCACGACGACATAGGGGCGCTTGACGTCGTCGGAGAGCTTCTTGAGGACGCCGACCTCGGTGGCGATCAGGTAGCCGGCGTACTTCGGCATCAGGCGCGGCAGCTCGAACACGGAGGCGTGCTGGCGGTGCACGGCACCGAAGCCGTCGCCCACGTACACGTCCGCGAAGGCGGCGAGGCGGGCGGCCAGCTCGGCGCGCTCGGCGGGGTCCTTGGAGGTCTCGCCGGGGTGGAAGCGGAGGTTCTCCAGGACGGCGACCTGGCCGTTCTCCAGCCCCGCGACGGCGGCGTGGGCCTCGGAGCCGATGGTGTCGCCGGCGAAGGCGACGGGCCGGCCGAGCAGCTCGCCGAGCCGGGAGGCGGCGAACCGCAGCGTGTACGCGGGGTCCGGCTCGCCCTTGGGGCGGCCGAGGTGCGAGGCCACGACGACCTTGGCACCGGCTTCGGTCAGCGCCTTGACGGTCGGCAGGACGGCGCGGATGCGGCCGTCGTCGGTGATGGTCGTGCCGTCCTGCGGCACGTTGAGGTCCGCGCGGACGAATACGCGCTTGCCTTCGACCCCTTGACGGAGGAGTTCGTCGATCGTCTTCATCTGTCCTGTTGCTCCTTGGAAGAACCGACGCAAGCGACAGGGCTCGTACAGCGCGGCGTTGCGCTGCCCGAGCCCTGTGCTCACATCGAGGTGCCTACCCTTGTGCCCTCGCCGCCCAACTGCTTAGAGCTGGCCGCCGACGAACACGGTGAGGTCCACGAGGCGGTTGGAGTAGCCCCACTCATTGTCGTACCAGCCGACGACCTTGACCTGCTTGCCCTGGACCATCGTGAGCTTCGAGTCGAAGGTGCAGGAGGCCGGCCAGTTGACGATGTCCGAGGAGACGATCGGGTCCTCGGTGTACTCCAGGATGCCCTTGAGCTGCCCCTCGGCGGCCTTCTGGAACGCGGTGTTGATCTCGTCCTTGGTGACCTCGCGGTCCAGCTCCAGGACGAGGTCGGTGACCGAGCCGGTGGGGACCGGGACGCGCATGGCGATGCCGTCCAGCTTGCCCTTGAGCTGCGGGAGGACCAGAGCCGTGGCCTTGGCGGCACCCGTCGACGTCGGAATGATGTTCTCCGCGGCGGCGCGGGCGCGGCGCAGGTCCTTGTGCGGGAAGTCCAGGATGCGCTGGTCGTTGGTGTAGGCGTGGACCGTCGTCATCATGCCCTTGACGATGCCGAAGTTCTCGTCGAGGACCTTGGCCATCGGCGCCACGCAGTTGGTGGTGCAGGAGGCGTTGGAGATGACGTGGTGGTTGGCCGCGTCGTACTTGTCCTGGTTGACACCCATGACGATGGTGATGTCCTCGTCGGTGGCCGGAGCCGAGATGAGGACCTTCTTCGCGCCACCGGCGATGTGCTTCTCGGCGTCGGCCTTCTTGGTGAAGATGCCGGTCGACTCGATGACGATGTCGACGCCCAGCTCGCCCCACGGGATGTCGGCCGGGTTGCGCTCGGAGAGCACCTTGATGGTGTGGCCGTCGACCGTGATGGTGTCGGCGGTGTGGCTGACCTCGGCCTTGAGACGGCCCAGAATCGTGTCGTACTTCAGGAGGTGTGCCGTGGTCGCGGTGTCGCCCAGGTCGTTGACAGCCACGATCTCGATGTCTGCACCCTGCTCCAGCAGCGCGCGGAAGTAGTTACGACCGATGCGGCCAAAGCCGTTGATGCCTACGCGGATCGTCACGAACCGATCTCCTCGTTAGGTACGCCGGGTTTCGACGCCGGCGAGATGTATTGGGATGTCCCCGACCGCTTACGACCCTACCTCCCTCCAGGCGGCGGAGTGACATCTAGCGCACCCGGACGAGCCCGGTGAACCGGAACCCCTGTCCTACTGGACAGTACGGTCCACCGGGGCGTTCGTCCGGCTACCGAGCGTCAGCGGGGAGCGCTCGTCGGTGCACGGGTGCGCTCGTCAGCGACGGAATGCGCTCGTCAGCGACACAGTGCGTTCGTCAGCGACGGAGTGCTCCGAGCGCCGTGCCGAGCAGCCGCTTGCGCTGAACGGAATCGGGTACGTGCTCCAGGCCGAACCCGAGGAGCACGGTGTCGCGGGTGGTGACGGCGGCCCGGGAGTGGTATAGGGCGGGCGACCGCGACCAGTCGGTGGCGTTGCCCGGGCTGCCGGCCGGCGGGCCGGCCACGCTCCAGGCGCCGAGTGAGGTCTCGAAGCCCTCGCTGTCCCGTGCCGTGCCGCCGACGACCAGTTGCGTCTCGTCGACGAAGACGCCCGTCTCCCCCACCCCGGAGTCGGAGATGTAGGAGATGGACAGCTCGACCCGCTTGCCCGCGTACGCGCTCAGGTCGACCGCGACGGGCTGCCAGCCGCCCGAGGTGCCGGTGAAGGCGTGCCACGCACCGGTGGTGCCGGTGGCGGTGCAGCCGCCCTCGCCGTCGGTGAGGTAGTGCGCCAGGAAGGGGTGCCCACCGATGTAGAAGCCCTCGGCGCAGTCGGTCGGAACCTCGCTGGAGGAGCGGCCGTGGGCGTCGGGCAGGGTCGTCCAGTCGTCCTGGCCCACGGTGTGCGCCTCGACCACCACGTTGTCGTAGCCGGGCTCGATGTCGTGGCTGAGCCGGAACCGGAGGGTGGGCTTCGCCGAGGGGTCCGTGCCGGTCAGGTCGACGGTCCTGGTGAGCCGCATCCAGGCGTTGTCGACGTGCCGGGCGGCGGCGAAGGACTCGCCCTCGTACGGTTCGAAGGGCGTGCGTACGCCGGGGTAGTCGCCCGCGGCGGCGCTGCGGAACTGCGGGAACGCCTTGGGGTCGAGGGTGTCGGAGGTGACGGTGTAGGCGCCGGCGCTGTCGAGCGGGTTGCCGGCCGCGTCGCCGAGGGACGCCCCCGCACCGGCGAAGCGGCCCGTGCCCGCGAAGGAGCCGGGCGACGCCATCCCGGTGCGGCGGTGGGCGCCGAGGTAGTACTGGGCGAAGTCGTCGGAGTCGGCACGGCCGATGTCGACGAGCCCGCCGGAGTGCTCACCGGCGTTGATCAGCTTGCCGCCCTCGTTGAGGTACTCCCGTACGGCGAGCGTGGTGGGCCCGGAGGGCCGGTCGGCGCCGGTGTACCAGACGACGGTGCCGAAGTGGCCGAGCACGCCGAGCGGATGCGGTGCGCCCTGGGTGGCGACGTCCCAGACGGCGGCCTTGCGCCCGTTGTCCTTCAGCGCCTTGGTGTACGCGGCGGTGTGCCGCGCCGGTGTGGTGCCGCCCTCCTCGGCGAGGACGAGCGTGTCGCCTCGCGGACGTTCCGCGATCGTGTAGGTGAAGGGGGTCGAGGACACGCGCTTGCCGTCGCGGGTGCGGCCGGTGAACCAGACTTCGACGGTGTCGCCGGGTTCGCCGTCCTGGACCTCGGCGCGGTACTCGTCGTAGTAGAGGTTGTCCTCGCCGCCGTAGGTCTCGCCGCCCTCCCACGCCTTCAGGCGCTGGTCGTGCGTCCGGCCGCCGTTGACGCGGTACCTCAGCTCCTTGTCGCGCAGCGACTTGCGGGCGGTGACGGCGACTTCCTGGTCGTCCCCGTCGTACGCGTACGACGTGGCGAAGGCGTCGGGGACGAAGGCGGGGGCGTCGGCGCCGACCGGGGAGACGGGGTCGTCGGGGCGGGCGGCGGACTCGGCGACGGCGAGCGCGAACGGGACGTTCTTGGCGAACTCCTGCTGGATCAGCTTCTCGTCGTCGGGGAAGGTGAAGATGGATGCGCAGTCGGCCGGTTCCCAGGCGTCGTTCGGATCGACGCGGGAAGCGGTGGCACAGGTCGACATCTCCGGGGTGAACATCTGCATGCCGTTGACGTTGGCCGCGTGTCCGTCGGCTTCGCCGTTGGTGGTGTAGAGCTCCGAGGAGACCTGCGGGCGGTAGCCGGGGACCGCGGACTTGGCCGGGGTCCCGGCCAGCGCCTTGAGCGGGACGTCGTCGGGGGTGTCGGTGGCGACCTGCCAGCCGACGCCGTAGAGGATGAGCTGGGCGGCGGAGTGGTAGTTGATGCCGTACTGGAATCCGATCCGCTTCTGGAACGCGTCCAGCGCCTTCGTCTCGGGCTCGGACATCGGGCCGGTGCCGCGGTAGGTCTCGTCGGCGGGGTCGGGGGACGAGCCCTCGTTGTCGTAGCCCCACTTGTAGGAGAAGTTGCGGTTGAGGTCGACGCCGTCGCCGGGGGCGATCTTCCCGTCACCGTTGTTGTCGCGCAGGTTCTTGCGCCACTGGCGGTTGGCGGGGGCGGCGTGGGTGTGGTCGTAGCCGTCGGGGTTGGCGGAGAGCACGAACCACAGCTCGGTGGTGTCGACGATCTTCGTGATACGCGGGTCCTTGCCGTACCCGGCGAGGTAGTGGTGGAGCAGCCGCCGGTTCATCTCGGGCGTGATCCACTCGCGGGCGTGCTGGTTGGACAGGTACAGGGTGGCGGGCTTGGTGCCGTCCCTGTACTTCTTGGCGCCCTTGGAGAGCTTGAGGGCGAGGATGTCCTGGCCCTTGATCGTCTTACCGATGCTGACGACCTTGGTGAGGGCCGGGTTGGCCCGGGCGGTCGCCAGGATCTCCTCCTTGAGCCCGCCCTTGCCGCCGTACGGCCGGAACACGCCGTCACCGGCGGCGGCGACACGCTTCTCGGCGGCCTGGGTGAGGTCGTGCTCGGTGACGGCGACTCCCCTGTCCCGCAGCGCCTCCGCCTGCCGCTGGGTGAGGTACAACTCGACGGTGGCGGTGCCCTTTTCGGGAATCCGCTCGCTCAGCTCATGGCCGTCGGTACCGGCGTCGAGCAGGAGCGGGATCTGCTCCTTGCCGACCTTCGCGTGCCATACGGAGAGGCTGTCGCCGCCGCCCCCGGTGCCCTGCCCGTCCTTCTGCTCCGCCCCGGCGACGGGTGCCGCCGCCAGTCCGGCCATCAGCAGTGAAGCCGCGGCGAGGATCGATCTCGCTCTACGTCTCATGTGCCCCCCTTGCTGTTGTCTGCCACGGAAGTGGACAGGCGCCAGGCTTGTGACACCTCATGATCATGTCAATACCGCGTCGCCGGCCGTGGCCGGGGTGCTGCGGGGTGGGCGGGGCGGTTCCAGGCCGCGGGCGGTGCGGTTCCCGGTTGGGGGCGGGCGCGGTCCCGTGCCGCTGGCGGGGCCGGTGCGGGTGCGGTCCTGTGCCGGGCCGGAGGCAGGGGCGGGGTGCGGTGCCGGGGCCGGAAGGCGGGTGCGGGCCCGTGCCGCGTGCGGGTGCGGTCCCGGGCCGGGCCGGGCCGGGAGCAGGGGCGGGGGTGCGGTGCCGGGCCGTGCGGGCCGGTGCCGGGGCGGGTGCGGGCCGCGTGGGGACGCAGCCGCCGCCCGGGTGGGGCGGCGGCGTGCACGTGGGGCGGGGGGTCAGCCGACGAGGCCGTCGGCCATCTCCTCCGTGAGGTTGGACTCCGTACCGGGGATGCCCAGGTCCTGGGCCCGCTTGTCGGCCATGGCCAGCAGGCGGCGGATGCGGCCGGCGACCGCGTCCTTGGTCAGCGGCGGGTCGGCGAGGGCGCCGAGCTCCTCCAGGGAGGCCTGCTTGTGCTCCATGCGCAGCCGGCCGGCCGCCGCCAGGTGCTCGGGGACCTCCTCGCCGAGGATTTCCAGGGCGCGCTGCACCCGGGCGCCGGCCGCGACCGCGGCGCGCGCCGAGCGGCGGAGGTTGGCGTCGTCGAAGTTGGCCAGCCGGTTCGCCGTGGCGCGGACCTCGCGGCGCATCCGCCGCTCCTCCCAGGCCAGCACCGACTCGTGCGCCCCCAGCCGGGTCAGCAGCGCGCCGATCGCGTCACCGTCCCGTACCACCACCCGGTCCACGCCCCGCACCTCGCGGGCCTTGGCGGCGATGGACAGCCGCCGTGCGGCACCGACCAGCGCGAGGGCGGCCTCCGGGCCCGGGCAGGTGACCTCCAGGGAGGAGGAGCGGCCCGGCTCGGTCAGCGAACCGTGCGCCAGGAAGGCCCCGCGCCAGGCGGCCTCGGCGTCACAGGTGGCCCCGGAGACCACCTGCGGCGGCAGGCCCCGGATCGGCCGGCCCCGGCCGTCGACCAGCCCGGTCTGGCGGGCCAACTGGTCGCCGCCCGCCACCACGCGGACGACGAAGCGCGAGCCGCGCCGCAGCCCGCCCGGCGCCATCACGATCAGTTCGGAGTTGTGCCCGAAGATCTCCGCGATGTCCCGCTTCAGGCGGCGCGCCGCCATCGCGGTGTCCAGCTCCGCCTCGATCACGATCCGCCCGCTGACCAGGTGCAGCCCGCCGGCGAACCGCAGGATCGACGAGACCTCCGCCTTTCTGCAGCAGGTCCGGGTGACGGGGAGCCGGGAGATCTCGTCCTTCACCGCTGCCGTCATCGCCATGGGCCGATCCTTCCATGCATCCGAAAAATACGGTCGTACGCGGCGGCCAGCAGCTCCGGGTCGTGCTTCGGCGAGCCGTCCTTCCTGGCCACCGGGGCCAGCTCGACCGCGGCACCGAGCCGCTTGGCGGCGTCTGCGAGGGACTCGCGGTCGGGCACGGCGGCCTCGTCGGCCAGCACCACGTCCAGGGCGAGTTTAGGGGCGTGTCGCCCCAAAACCTCCAAATGACGCTGCGGGGAGAAGCCCTCGGTTTCTCCCGGCTGCGGCGCGAGGTTCAGCGACAGGACCCGGCGCGCCTTGGTCTCGACGAGGGCCTCCAGCAGCTCGGGCACCAGCAGGTGCGGGATGACCGAGGAGAACCAGGAGCCGGGGCCGAGCACCACCCAGTCGGCGTCCAGCACGGCCGCGACCGCCTCGGGCACGGCCGGCGGGTCGTTCGGCACGAGGTGCACGGACTGCACCTCGCCGGGCGTGAGCGCCACGGTCGCCTGGCCACGCACGGTGTCCACGTCGTCCGGGCGCTCGGGGTCATGGCCCTTGACCAGGGCCTGGAGCTCCAGCGGCACGGCCGACATGGGCAGCACCCGGCCGTGCGCGCCCAGCAGCCTGCCGACCAGGTCCAGCGCCTGGACGTGGTCGCCGAGCTGCTCCCACAGGGCGACGATCAGCAGGTTGCCGACCGCGTGCTCGTGCAGGTCGCCCTTGGACTGGAACCGGTGCTGGATGACGCGGGCCCACGTCTGGCCCCAGTCGTCGTCGCCGCACAGCGCCGCCAGGGCCTTGCGCAGGTCCCCGGGCGGCAGCACGCCGAGCTCCTCGCGGAGGCGGCCGCTGGACCCGCCGTCGTCGGCGACCGTGACCACGGCGGTCAGGTCGCCGGTGATGCGGCGCAGCGCGGCGAGGGACGCGGACAGGCCCATGCCGCCGCCGAGGGCGACGACCTTGGGCTGGGCGCCGCGTCTGCGGAGCGTACGGACGGACAGCGACCGCGTACGCCGACGGTACTGCCTCACTCGCGCCCCATGTCCCGGTGGACGACGACGGTCTCGACCCCTTCCGAGGCGAGCCGGGCGGCGAGCTTCTCCGACATGGCCACGGAGCGGTGCTTGCCGCCCGTGCAGCCGACGGCGATGGTCACGTACCGCTTGCCCTCGCGGCGGTAGCCGGTGGAGATGAGCTGGAGCAGCTCGGTGTACCGGTCGAGGAACTCCTTGGCGCCCGGCTGGTTGAAGACGTAGCCCGACACCTCCTCGTTGAGGCCGGTGAACGGGCGCAGCTCCGGCACCCAGTGCGGGTTGGGCAGGAAGCGGCAGTCCACCACCAGGTCGGCGTCGACGGGCAGGCCGTACTTGTACCCGAACGACATGACGGTGGCGCGCAGCTCCGGCTCCTCGTCCCCGGCGAACTGGGCGTCCATCTTGGCCCGCAGCTCGTGGACGTTGAGGCTGGAGGTGTCGATCACCAGGTCGGCGTCGCCGCGCAGCTCGCGCAGCAGGTCGCGCTCGGCGGCGATGCCGTCGACGATCCGGCCGTCGCCCTGGAGGGGGTGCGGGCGGCGCACCGACTCGAAGCGGCGGACCAGCGCCTCGTCGGACGACTCCAGGAAGACGATCCGGCGGGTGACCTGCTTGGCGTCGAGGACCGCGAGCGACTCGCGGAGGCTCTCGAAGAACTGGCGGCCGCGCACGTCGACGACGACGGCGATGCGCGCCACATTGCCCTGGGAACGGGCGCCGAGCTCCACCATGGTGGGGATCAGCGCGGGCGGCAGGTTGTCGACGACGAACCAGCCGAGGTCCTCCAGGCACTTGGCGGCGGTGCTGCGACCGGCGCCGGACATGCCGGAGATGATCACCAGCTCGGGGATGGCCGCCTCGGCGGCCTCTCCCGCCTCGATCGTCGTGCCCGTACTCACGTGTGCTGCTCCGTCTTCTCGCGCTGTCGGCTCTGGTTCCGCCGTCGGGTGGTGCTCAGTCATTTCCGGTTCCCCCGTCGTCGTCTTCCATGATCTCTCCTGTCGCCGTGTTCACGGCGGGAGCGGCCGGAGCCGCCTGGGCGAGGGCCACGGCCACGGCTTCGGCGGTCTTCCGGCCGAACCCCGGCACCTCGCAGATCTGCTCGATTGTCGCCTGCCGCAGCCGCTTCACCGAGCCGAAGTGTTTGATCAAGGCCTGCTTGCGGGTGTCGCCCAGGCCCGGGACCGCGTCCAGCGGGCTGGTCCGTATCCGCTTGTGGCGCTTGGTGCGCTGGTAACGGATGGCGAAGTCGTGAGCCGTGTCACGGACCCGCTGGAGGAGGTACAGCCCCTCGCTGGAGCGGGGCAGGACGACGGGGTCGTCGTCGCCGGGCAGCCAGACCTCCTCCAGGCGCTTGGCGAGGCCGCAGACGGCGATGTCGTCGATCCCCAGCTCGTCCAGGGCCCGCCGGGCGGCGGCGACCTGCGGCTGTCCGCCGTCGACCACGACGAGCTGCGGCGGGTACGCGAACTTCTTCGGCCGGCCGTCGTCCTCCGTCGTTTGGGCCGGGACCTCGCCGTCGGTCTCCTCCAGGGCCCACTCGCCGGTCTTCTCCTTCTCGGCGAGGTACCGCTTGAAGCGGCGGCTGATCACCTCGTGCATGGAGCGGACGTCGTCCTGACCCTCGAAGCCCTTGATCTGGAAGCGGCGGTACTCGCTCTTGCGGGGCAGCCCGTCCTCGAAGACGACCATGGAGGCGACGACGTCCTCACCCTGGAGGTGGGAGATGTCGAAGCACTCGATGCGCAGCGGCGCCGTCTCCAGGTCCAGGGCCTCGGCGATCTCCTCCAGCGCGCGCGAGCGGGTGGTCAGGTCGCTGGCGCGCTTGGTCTTGTGCAGCACCAGGGCCTGCTGGGCGTTGCGGCCCACGGTCTCCATCAGCGCCTTCTTGTCACCGCGCTGCGGGATGCGCAGGGAGACGTTCGACCCGCGCCGGGTGCTGAGCCACTGCGTGATGGCGTCCAGGTCCTCGGGGAGCGCCGGGACGAGGACCTCCTTGGGGACGGCGTCGCCGCTCTCCTCCCCGTACAACTGCTGGAGCGCGTGCTCGACGAGGCCCGCCGTGTCGACGGCCTCCACCTTGTCGGTGACCCAGCCGCGCTGCCCGCGCACCCGGCCGCCGCGGACGTGGAAGATCTGCACGGCGGCTTCCAGCTCGTCCTCGGCGACGGCGATCAGGTCGGCGTCGGTGGCGTCGGCGAGGACGACGGCGCTCTTCTCCATGGCCCGCTTGAGGGCCTCTATGTCGTCCCGGAGCCGGGCCGCCTTCTCGTACTCCATGTCCTCGGCCGCCAGCATCATGTCCTTCTCCAGGCGGCGGATGTACGTGCCGGTGCGGCCGGCCATGAAGTCGCAGAACTCCTCGGCCAGTTCCCGGTGCTCCTCCGGGTCCACCCGGCCCACGCACGGCGCCGAGCACTTGCCGATGTACCCGAGCAGGCAGGGGCGGCCGGTGCGCTCGGCGTTCTTGAACACCCCGGCCGAGCACGTGCGCACGGGGAAGACTCGCAGCAGCAGGTCGACCGTGTCGCGAATGGCCCAGGCGTGGCTGTACGGCCCGAAGTACCGCACGCCCTTCTTCTTCTGGCCGCGCATGACCTGCACGCGCGGGAAGTCCTCATTGAGGGTGACGGCCAGGTACGGATAGCTCTTGTCGTCGCGGTACTTGACGTTGAACCGCGGGTCGAACTCCTTGATCCACGAGTACTCCAACTGGAGCGCCTCGACCTCGGTGGAGACCACGGTCCACTCGACGGAGGCGGCCGTGGTGACCATCGTGCGCGTGCGCGGGTGCAGGCCCGCCAGGTCCTGGAAGTAGTTGGCGAGCCGCTGGCGCAGGGACTTCGCCTTCCCGACGTAGATCACCCGGCGGTGCTCGTCACGGAATTTGTAGACCCCCGGCGAGTCGGGGATCTGTCCCGGCTTGGGGCGGTAGCTGGAGGGGTCTGCCATGTCTCACACCCTACTGGCGTCCACTGACACCACGGGTGTCGCCGAGGCGTCCCCGGAACGTCCGTGGAGCGCCTCCGGTGGGGACGGAAGCGCTCCACGACGCCCGCCGGGCCCGGGCGGTGCCCGGGGCGGGCCCGGGCGGTACCCGGGGGCCCGGGCGGTACCCGGCCCGGGGTACCGGGCCGGGGTGCGGGCGGTACCGCGGCCGGGGTGCGGGACGCCCGGTGCGGGGCGGCATCCCGGCGGCCGGCGCCCCGGGGTGGGGCGGTCAGGTACGGCGGCGGCGCGTACGGGCGGTGGCCAAGCCCGCCAGGGCGAGGCCGGCGAGTGCGGCTGCCGCCACGGGGGCGACGGGAACGGCCGGCCCCGCGGAGGCGGAGGCGGAGGCGGGGGCGGAGGCGGGGGCGGTGGAGGCGGGAGCGGTGGAGGCGGGGACTCCGTATCCGCCGGCGGCGCCCTTGCGGGCGTACGCCATGCCGGGGAGCTTGTCCCCGTACGCCGCCGCGACCCGGTCCTGGTAGGCGGCGAGCGTGGTGCCGTTCGCGCCCACCGCGCGCGTGGCGTCCTCGTCCAGCGGGAGCACCTTGGTGCCCTTGTGGACGTACCAGGCGTCGATCTGGGGTTCGCGGAAGACCGTCCCGCCGGGCAGCCTACGGGCGCCCTCGCGCGCGTACCGGATCTCGTCGTCGCCGGTCGCGATGTTCACGACCTGCCATCCCTTGGCGCCCTGGCGGGCGGTCCACACGGACGCCTTCTGTCCGTCCGAGGAGACCGCTCCGGCGGCGTGGAACTCGACCCTCGCCACCGCCGCCCCCGGCCTGCCCGCCACGAAGTCGGGCGACAGGACGCGTACGGGAACGGTGGAACCCTCGACACGGGGCTGCGCGGCGGACCGCGCCACGGCACCGTCGCGGGCGAAGAACCGCGACAGCGTGTCGAGCGTGGCGGGGGCGGTCACCGCCGCGCCGGGGGTGTCGGCGGCGGTGGCGGTGGGGGCGGCGAGGAGCAGCAGTGCGGGGGCGAGTGCGGCGGCTGCCGTGACACGACCTCGGGTCATCGGTCTCACGCCCCTATCCGGTAGAGCGAGTGGGTCCACGAGAAGGAGTGGTTGTCGACGTACCAGGCGTGCGACGCCCAGTTGTAGCGGTCGCTGGAGGGCCATGGATCGCCCCAGTACACCCAGTTGTTGGCGTCGTCGTACCCGTAGATCACATGCATGTGGCCACCGCCGCTCGACCACTGGATGCGGGTCTCGACGGGGCGGTTGGCGTTGACCTCGGTCTGCACGGTCGAGTAGCGCAGCCAGCCGTCGACGTACGAGCCCGGGTTGATGCCGGCCCAGCGCAGCCCGGTCTGTACGTTGCCGAGCGTGGCCTGCCAGTTGGGGCAGTCGGTGCCCTGCTGCCGGTTGAAGGCGGCGTTGCAGAACTGGTTCTGTGAGTACGAACGGCCGAACCAGGCGGCGATGGTGTTGCCGCCGGCGGCCCAGCACCAGTTGGTCTTCGCTTGTGCCTGCATGGTGATGTTCAGGCGCTTGGCGGCGAGCGCCGTCGCGGGGTTCTCCTGAGCGGTGGCGGCGGTCACCGGGAGGGAGAGGACGGTGGTGGTGGCGGCAAGGAGCGCCGCCAGGACGAACTGTCTTGCCTTTCCTGGGGGGTTGTTCGGGTTGCGCATCGCGTTCCTCCGGCTGGGGATGTGGGGAGGGAGGATCGCGTCCGGACGCTGCTGGGAGCATCGATCGTTGTCGAGGGCAGGTCAACACGCTTCAATGCGGGGTGACACCGCGCTGTGAACGCCACTGGTTGACGAGTGAACGGATCCCCGCCCCCACCAGCCCGCCCGTCACCACCGGCCCGGAGTCGCACCGCCCCGTCGTGAACGTTCACTGAGGACTCCCCATGGCACACACCGAGACCGATCTGGCGCAGATCCTGCACACCGGCCCCTTCCACCTGGCACTGCGCGCGGCCCTGGCGGTGCGCGGGCTGCCGCTCCAGCGGGTCCAGCACCATCTGGCCCACCGCGGCATCAAAGTCGGGGTCACCAGCCTCTGCTACTGGCAGCAGGGCGCCCGCCGGCCGCAGCGGCCGGAGTCGCTCAAGGCGGTGCGAGCCCTGGAGGAGCTGCTCCAGCTCCCCGGCGAGTCCCTGATCCGGCTGCTCGGCGACCCGGTCGCGGAGGGAACGGCGACGACCCGGCCCGCGGGGCGTTCCTACCGGTCGCTGGTGGAGGCGTCCGGCGTGGTGGAGCAGTTGATCGCGGAGCTGGAGGCGCCGGCGGACGGCGGGCTGCACACGGTGGGGCACCAGGAACGGGTACGGATAGGGGCGGTGCGGGAGCTGGTCGGCCGGGACTCGCAGCAGGTCGTTCGGGCCCACCGGGACGGCGTCGACCGCTACCTCGCCATCCACCACGGGGACCCCGGCTGCGACCCGGAGCGGGTGGTCGTACGAGCGGGCGAGAACTGCCGTACGGGGCGCGTACGGCGGCACGCCGAGACCGGGGTGGTGGTCGCGGAGCTGCTGTTCGACGCACGGCTGCGGGCGGGCGAGACGTACTTCTTCGGATACGGCTTCGAGGACGGCACCGGCGGGGTGAGCGGCGAGTACGTCCGCGGCTTCAGCTTCGCGGGCGGGCAGTACGTCCTTCAGGTGCGGTTCCACGAGAACGCCCTGCCGGTACGGTGCCGGCGCTTCGCCCAGACGTCGGCGGGCGCGCCGCGCGGTGCCCGCAGCGACCTCACGCTGAGCGGGCGGCACCGCACGGTCCACTTCGTGGAGCAGGGGGTCCGGCCAGGGATCCTGGGGATCGACTGGGACTGGGAGTGATCCCTTTACGCCGTTTTACGCGCCGGGTTCGCGCCGTTTTACGCGGCTTTACGCGCCGGGTTCACGCCGTCCTACGCGTCGGGGCCCGCGACGAGCTTGCCGTCGGTGACCTTGACCGGGACCTCGGGCAGGGCGGCCGTCGCCGGGCCCTTGAGCGGCTGGCCGGTCGTGACGTCGAAACGGCTGCCGTGGCAGGGGCAGTTGCCCTCGGTGCCCTCGACCTTGTCGAAGACGCACCCCGCGTGCGTGCACTGGGCGCTGAACGCCTTGTACTGGCCCTTGGCGGGGCAGCTCACCACCAGGCGCTGCTCGCGGTAGAGCTTGGCGCCGCCGACCGGCACCGCGTCCGCCGCGCCCAGGTCCACGGGGGCGGTCGGGGTGGGGGTCTTGGCGTGGCCGAGCTTCGACTCGGTGGAGCAGGCGGCCGCGCCGAGGCCGGCGGCACCGGCGAGGGCGGCGCCTTTCAGCACGGTACGGCGGGCGGTCGGCTGGCCGGGCATGGGGGCTCCACGGTGGACTGGGGGTAGCGGGCGACGGAACCGACGATACCGGGGTAGATCGGTGGCCCTTCGCCCGGGTTCGGGGGCTGTCGTGGGCGGAGGCGATGGGTTACGTTCGGGCTCATGATCGTCGCCGCGGGAGAGTCCCTGATCGACCTCGTTCCCGACGCTCCGCCGGGCAGCGGGCCACTGTCGGCCCTGGTGCCGCGACGGGGCGGCGGCCCGTACAACACGGCGGTGGCGCTGGGCCGGCTCGGCGCCGAGGCCGCCTTCTGCTCGCGGGTCTCCACGGACGCGTTCGGCGAGGCGCTGCTCGCGGGACTGCGGGCCGCGGACGTCGCGACCGGCCTCGTGCAGCGCGGTCCCGAGCCGACGACGCTGGCGGTGGCGTCGGTCGGGGCGGACGGTTCGGCGGGCTACTCCTTCTACGCGGAGGGCACGGCCGACCGGCTCTTCGAGCTGCCCGGGCACCTGCCGGAGGCGGTACGGGCCATCGCCTTCGGGACGTGCTCGCTGGTCCTGGAACCGGGCGCGAGCGCGTACGAGGCGCTGCTGCGGCGGGAGGCGGAGCGCGGGGTGCTCACGCTGCTGGACCCGAACGTCCGGCCGGGCCTGATCCCGGACGCGGATGCCTACCGGGCGCGTTTCGCGGGCTGGCTGCCGTACGTTTCGCTGCTGAAGCTGTCCAAGGAGGACGCGCGGTGGCTGGGCGGTTCGCCGGAGGAGTGGCTGGCGAAGGGGCCGTCGGCGGTGGTGCTGACCCGGGGCGGGGACGGGCTGACGGTCTTCACGGGCGACCTGACCGTCTCGGTGCCCGGGGCCCCGGTGGCGGTCGCCGACACCATCGGGGCGGGCGACACGGTGAACGCGGCGCTGCTGCACGGCCTGGGCGACCGGCCGCTCTCCGCGCTGGACGCCCCGGCCTGGGCGGACCTGCTGACCTTCGCCGCCCGCGCGGCGGCGATCACCTGCTCCCGCCCGGGCGCGGAGCCCCCGTACGCCGCGGAGCTCGTGACGGCCGACACCGTGGTGCCGCTGCACGGCGTACCCGCGCTGGTCTGCGCACCGGACGGCCCGCCGCTGGCGACCCGGCAGGCCGCCCTCGACCTGATCGACGAGGCGATGGGCCAGGGCGCGGAGCTGGTCGTCGTACCGGTGGGTCGGCTCGGCGAGGACTTCTTCTCGCTCCGCACCGGCCTGGCCGGCGAGGTGGTCCGGAAGTTCGCCGACTACCGGACGCGGCTGGCGATCGTCGGTGACGTCTCCCACCACGTCGCGGGCTGCACGTCACTGCGCGACTTCGTCCGCGAAGCCAACCGGGGTACCCAGCTCTGGTTCGCCGACACGATCCCCGCGCTCGCGTCCCGCCTGAACCCCCGGCTCCCCCAGGACTGAGCCGGTGCCTGGCACGGAACGGCTCACCCGGGGCCGCCACTGAGGGCCGCCCGAGCCCGTACCGGCTGTTCGCCGGGACGCACCCGCCGAACAGCCGGGCCGAGCCCCCGGTGTCCGTACCGCGCCGGGGCGCCCGGCCCGTACCGCGCCGCGTCCGCCCGGCCGCGTACCCGAGCCGTGGCCGGGACGTCCCGGCGAGGGCGCCCCGGTCCACGGCCGTCCCGGCCCACGGCGCCCCGGTTCACGGCCGCCCGGTCCACGGCGTCCCGACCAGGCCGTCCCGGCCGGGATGTCCCGATCAGGACGCCCCCGCCCGACCAGGCTGTCCGGGCTGGACGTCCCGGCGAGGGCGCCCCGGCCAGGACGTCCGTCAGGACGTGGTGGACCTGGCCGTACGCTTCTTCGGCTTGGTCGTCTTCACCGTGGCCGTCTTGCGCGGCACCCCGTCCGCCGCCGAGACCGTCTTCCTCGTGGCCGTCCGCTTCCGCGCCGCCGGTACCGCCGGTGCGGCGTCGCTGACGCGGTCCGCGCCGAGGATGTCCCGGAGGAACTTGCCGGTGTGGCTGGCAGGGACGCCCGCGACCTGCTCGGGCGTGCCCTCGGCGACGACCAGGCCGCCGCCGCTGCCGCCCTCGGGGCCCATGTCGACGACCCAGTCGGCCGTCTTGATGACGTCCAGGTTGTGCTCGATGACGATCACCGAGTTGCCCTTGTCGACGAGGTTGGACAGGACGTTGATCAGCTTCGAGATGTCCTCGAAGTGCAGACCAGTGGTCGGCTCGTCCAGGACGTACACCGTGCGGCCCGTCGACCGCTTCTGGAGCTCGGACGCCAGCTTCACGCGCTGCGCCTCGCCACCGGAGAGCGTCGGGGCGGGCTGGCCGAGCCGGACGTACCCAAGGCCGACCTCGGTCAGGGTGCGCAGGTGGCGCGCGATCGTCGGAACGGCCTCGAAGAACTCCAGGGCCTCCTCGATCGGCATGTCCAGCACCTCGGCGATGGACTTGCCCTTGTAGTGGACGTCCAGGGTCTCCCGGTTGTAGCGCGCCCCGTGGCAGACCTCGCACGGGACGTACACGTCCGGCAGGAAGTTCATCTCGATCTTGATGGTGCCGTCACCGGCGCAGTTCTCGCAGCGGCCGCCCTTGACGTTGAAGGAGAACCGGCCCGGCAGGTAGCCGCGGACCTTCGCCTCCATCGTCTCGGCGAACAGCTTGCGGACGTGGTCGAAGACACCGGTGTACGTCGCCGGGTTGGAGCGCGGCGTGCGGCCGATGGGCGACTGGTCGACGTGGACGACCTTGTCGACGAGGTCGTCGCCGTCCACGCGCGTGTGCCGCCCGGGCACGGACTTGGCGCCGTTGAGCTCGCGCGCCAGGTGCGTGTAGAGGATGTCGTTGACCAGCGTCGACTTGCCGGAGCCGGACACCCCGGTGACCGCCGTGAGGACGCCGAGCGGGAAGGAGACGTCGATGTCCCGCAGGTTGTTCTCCCGGGCGCCGTGCACGGTCAGCCGCCGTGCCGGGTCCACCGGGCGGCGGACGTCCGGCACCGGGATGGACCGCTTCCCGGCCAGGTACTGCCCGGTCATGGAGTCCTTGTTGGCCAAAAGCTCCTTCAACGGGCCCGAGTGCACGACCTTGCCGCCGTGCTCACCCGCGCCGGGGCCGATGTCGACGACCCAGTCGGCCACCTTGATGGTGTCCTCGTCGTGCTCGACGACGATCAGGGTGTTGCCCATGTCGCGCAGCCGTACCAGGGTCTCGATGAGCCGGTGGTTGTCGCGCTGGTGCAGGCCGATGGACGGCTCGTCCAGGACGTACAGCACGCCCACCAGGCCGGAGCCGATCTGGGTGGCGAGCCGGATGCGCTGGGCCTCGCCGCCGGAGAGCGTGCCGGCCGCGCGGTTCAGTGACAGGTAGTCCAGGCCGACGTCGACCAGGAAGCGCAGCCGTTCGTTGACCTCCTTGAGCACCCGCTCGGCGATCTTCTTGTCGCGGGCGTTCAGCTTCAGCTCGCCGAGGAAGTCCGCGCACTCGCTGATGGACATCGCGGAGACCTCCGCGATGGACTTCTCCATGACCGTGACCGCGAGGACGATCGGCTTGAGCCTGGTGCCCTCACACGTCGGGCAGGGCACCTCGCGCATGTAGCCCTCGAAGCGCTCCCTGCTGGAGTCGCTCTCGGCCTCGCTGTGGCGCCGCTTGACGAAGGAGACGGCACCTTCGAAGGCGGGTGTGGTGTACGCCCGCTCCCGGCCGTACCGGTTGCGGTAGCGCACCTCGACCTGGGTCTTGTGCCCGTACAGCAGCGCCTTCTTGGCGCGGGCGGGAAGCCCGGCCCAGGGGATGTCGGTACGGAAGCCGAGGGCCTGGGAGAGCCCGCCGATCAACCGCCCGAAGTACTCCTTGGTGTGGCCGTGCGACCAGGGGTGGATCGCGCCATCGTCGAGGGACCGCTCCTCGTCGGGGACCACCAGCTCGGGGTCGACCTCCATGCGCGTGCCGATGCCGGTGCACTCGGGGCAGGCGCCGAAGGGCGAGTTGAAGGAGAAGGAGCGGGGCTCCAGCTCCTCGAAGGACAGGTCGTCGTACGGGCAGTACAGGTGCTCCGAGTACATCCGCTCGCGCTCGGGGTCGTCCTCGGGGAGGTCGACGAAGTCGAGCACGACCATGCCGCCGGACAGGCCCAGCGCGGTCTCGACGGAGTCGGTCAGCCGCCGCTTGGCGCTGTCCTTGACCGTGAGGCGGTCGACGACCACCTCGATGGTGTGCTTCTCCTGCTTCTTCAGTGTGGGCGGCTCGGCGAGCTGGATGGTCTTCCCGTCCACCCGGGCCCGGCTGTAGCCCTTGGTCTGGAGGTCGGCGAAGAGGTCGACGAACTCGCCCTTGCGCTCGCGCACCAGCGGCGACAGGACCTGGAAGCGGCTGCCCTCGGGCAGCTCCAGCACCTTGTCGACGATGGCCTGCGGCGACTGGCGCGAGATGGGCCGGCGGCACTCGGGGCAGTGCGGCTTGCCGATGCGCGCGAAGAGCAGACGCAGGTAGTCGTAGACCTCGGTGATGGTGCCGACCGTGGAGCGCGGGTTGCGCGAGGTCGACTTCTGGTCGATCGAGACGGCCGGGGAGAGTCCCTCGATGAAGTCGACGTCCGGCTTGTCCATCTGGCCGAGGAACTGCCGGGCGTAGGAGGAGAGCGACTCGACGTACCGGCGCTGCCCCTCGGCGAAGATCGTGTCGAACGCGAGGGAGGACTTGCCCGACCCCGAGAGCCCGGTGAAAACGATGAGGGAGTCGCGCGGGAGGTCGAGCGAGACGTTCTTCAGATTGTGCTCGCGCGCGCCACGGACGATGAGACGGTCGGCCACGCCGGTCCGCACCTTTCTTGAGAGAAGCGGGGGCACAGCCCCCGTCCCAGACTGTTCAAGCCTACGGGGGGCCGCCAAATGGATGGATGCCTGACTTTCAAGGATGCCTCCACCGAGCGTATAGCACGTGCATTCGATTTCCGGCCGCGCTCCGCCACCTTCACCCGATCGTGTGGCGGCGCTAGGGTCAGCAGCATGATCGACCATGTGCATGACCTGGCCTCTGTACGTGAGGCGACCGACCGGCTGCTCACCGCGACCGCGAAACTCGATGACGCCGCCCTCGCCGCGCCCTCGCGGCTCCCCGGCTGGACGCGCGGCCACGTCCTGGCCCACCTCGCCCGCAACGCCGACGCCCTTGTGAACGTCCTCCAGGGCCGCCCGATGTACGTCAGCGCCGAGGCGCGCGACGCCGACATCGAGCGCGACGCCCACCGGCCCCTGGCGGCCCAGCTCGACGACGTCCGCGAGAGCGCCGCCCGCTTCCGGGCCCAGAGCGAGGTCCCGGCCGACTGGGACCGCACGGTGGAGCTGCGCAACGGGGTGACCGACCGGGCCGCGCGGCTGCCCTTCCGCCGCCTCGTCGAGGTGGAGCTGCACCACGTCGACCTGGGCGTCGGGTACGAGCTGGAGGACCTGCCGCAGGAGTTCACCGAGCGCGAGATCGACTTCCTGGCCGAACGCTTCACCGGCCATCCCACCGTACCGCCGACCCGCCTGCTGGCCACCGCCGGCGGGGACGCGGCCGACGAGGACACGGCCGGCAAGGAGTGGCGCACGGGCGGCGACGAGGGCGCCGCGGTCACCGTCTCCGGCCCGGCGCCGGACCTCCTCGGCTGGCTCGCGGGCCGCCGCGACGGCGCGGCCCTGGAGGTCACCGGTGGCACCCTTCCCGTACTCCCCCCGCTATAGGCTGGAAACATGACGTACAGCGGAGCGGTGAAGGTGGGCGGACCCGCCGATGTGCACGAACTGACCGACCTGATGATCTCCAAGGTCGCCGTCGGACCGATGGACAACAACGCCTACCTGCTGCGCTGCCGGGCCACCGGCGAGCAGCTCCTGATCGACGCGGCCAACGAGCCCGCGACCCTGCTCCGGCTGATCGGTGACGACGGCATCGCGTCCGTCGTCACCACCCACCGCCACCGCGACCACTGGGATGCCCTGGCGGAAGTGGTGGCGGCCACCGGCGCCCGTACGTACGCGGGGCGGTACGACGCCGAGGGCATCGACGTCCCGACGGACGTGCCGGTCGACGACGGGGACACGATCAGCGTCGGCCGGGTGGAGCTCACCGCCCGCCGGATGGTGGGGCACACCCCCGGCTCGATCGTGCTCGTCTACGACGACCCGCACGGCCACCCGCACGTCTTCACCGGCGACTGCCTCTTCCCCGGCGGCGTCGGCAACACCTGGAAGGACCCCGACGCCTTCGCCAGCCTGATCCTCGACGTCGAGACGAAGCTGTTCGACGTGCTGCCGGACGAGGCCTGGATCTACCCGGGCCACGGCAAGGACACCACGCTGGGCGAGGAGCGCCCGAAGCTCCCGGAGTGGCGCGAGCGCGGCTGGTAGCACTCCCGGCCGGCGGACACTCCCGTGCGACCCCCGTGCGCCCCGTAACCTACGCCGGTCGTGGGTAGTTGGCGCGACATGCGCCAGAGTCATAGTCCGCGTACGTCCTCGACCACGCCCTCCATGGTGCGGCTCGCCGCCGCCTCGCTCGCCGGGACGGCCGTCGAGTTCTACGACTTCTTCGTCTACGGGACGGCCGCCGCGCTGGTCCTGGGACCGCTGTTCTTTCCCACGTTCTCGCCGGTCGCCGGGACACTGGCGGCTTTCGGTACGTTCGCGATCGGTTTCCTTTCGCGTCCGCTCGGTTCCGTCATCTTCGGGCACATCGGTGACCGGTACGGGCGGCGGCCGGTGATGTTCGCGTCCCTGGTGCTGACCGGGGCGGCGACTGTCGCGGTGGGCTGCGTGCCGACGTACGAGACGCTCGGCGTGGCAGCTCCGGTGCTGCTGCTGGTGCTGCGGTTCCTCCAGGGGCTGGGGCTCGGCGGGGAGTGGGGCGGGGCGGTGCTGCTGACGGCGGAGCACGCGCCCGAGCGGCGGCGCGGACTATGGGCGAGCTTCCCGCAGGTCGGCCCGGCGGTCGGGTTCCTCCTGGCGAACGGGGTGATGCTGGCGCTCTCGGCGGGGTTGAGCGACGCCCAGTTCCGCGAGTGGGGCTGGCGGGTGCCCTTCTGGGCGGCGGGGCTGCTGGCGGCCGGCGGGCTGCTGCTGCGTACGTCGCTGGCGGAGACGCCCCAGTTCCGGGAGCTGGAGCAAACCGGCAAGCGGGCCGGCGCCCCGCTGGTGGAGGTGGCGCGGGGGCACTGGCGGCTGGTGCTGCTGACGGCCGGGGCGCTGGCGGTCGGGTACGCGGTCTTCTACGCGGTGTCCACGTGGGCGCTGGCGTACGGCACGGAGCGGCTCGGGGTGAGCCGTACGGTGATGCTCGTCTGCGTCATGGCCGCGGTGGCGGTCAAGGGGGTGGCCACGCCGTTCGCCGCGATGCTGGGCGACCGTTACGGGCGGCGGCCGATGTGCCTGGCGGGGTGCGCGGCCACCGCTCTGTGGATGTTCCCGATGGTGGGCCTGTTGCACACGGGGCGGCCGCTGCTGATGTTCCTGGGCTTCACGGGGGCGCTGCTGGCGTTCATCACCATGTTCGCCGTGGTCGCTGCGTATCTGCCGGAGCTGTACGAGCCGAGGGTGCGCTGCACCGGCGCGGCCGTCGGGTACAACCTGGCGGGCGTGCTGGGCGGGGCGCTGACCCCGATCGTGGCCACGGCCGCGGCCGGCGGCTCCGGGCCGCCCTGGGGCGTGGCCGCGTACCTGACGGGGATCGCCCTGCTCAGTCTCGGCTGCTTCGCCCTGCTGCCGGAGACGCTGCCCAAGCCGGTGGCGCGGCCCGCCATGGAGTCGGCCACCGCATGAGGACCCGGCGCCCTAGCGCAGATCCTGTCGCGCGAGGAGATCGCAGTTGACGAAGGCCGGCGGCCTGGTGCACAGCGCCGACAGCTTCTCGGCGATCTTCTGGGTGTCGGGGTCGTCGTTGTTGCGCATGGCGTCCTCGTGGGACGCGAAGCCCACGATCGCCAGGTAACGGTTGGGGTTGTCGCGGTCGCGCAGCAGGATGCGGTCGACCGGGCCGTAGTCCTTGTCGGCCAGCGCGGCCCGGCGCTCTTCCAGCAGGGCCTCCAGTTCGTCGATGCGCTCGGTCTCGAAGTCGATGATCTGCGTGAACCTCATGGGTGTCTCCACGCCGGGGCCCCTCTTGAGCGGGGGCGTTCACCGTCCAAACAAGCACCGGCCGGTGCGGGCCGCAATGCGAGCCCGTACCGGCCGGTGCCGTGCTGTGCCGGCGTCGATCGCTCAGGCGCCGACGCTGTCCTTCGGGGTCTCCTGCTCGGCGGCCTCGCGCTCCGCCTGCTTCTTGGAGGCGATCAGGCTGGTGATCGTGGTGATGATCAGCACGCCGCAGATGACCGCCAGCGAGAACGGGATGGAGATCTCGGGCACGTGCACCCCGGACTCGTGCAGGGCGTGCAGCACCAGCTTGACGCCGATGAAGCCCAGGATCACCGACAGGCCGTAGCTCAGGTGGACCAGCTTCTTCAGCAGGCCGCCGATGAGGAAGTAGAGCTGTCGCAGACCCATCAGGGCGAAGGCGTTGGCGGTGAAGACGATGTACGGGTCCTGGGTCAGGCCGAAGATCGCGGGGATGGAGTCCAGCGCGAACAGGACGTCCGTGGTGCCGATGGCGAGCATGACGACCATCAGCGGGGTCAGCACCCGCTTGCCGTTGTTGCGGATGAAGAGCTTGGTGCCGTGGTACTTGTCGGCGACACCGAAGCGGTTCTCGATGGACTTGAGGAGGCGGTTCTCCTCGAACTCCTCTTCCGGCTCGTCGGCGCGCGCTTCCTGGATGAGCTTCCAGGCGGTGTAGATCAGGAACGCGCCGAAGATGTAGAACACCCACGAGAAGCTGGCGATGATCGCGGCACCCGCGGCGATGAATATCGCGCGGAGGACCAGCGCCACCAGGACACCGATGAGCAGCACCCGCTGCTGGAGGTGGCTGGGCACCGAGAACTTCGCCATGATCAGGACGAAGACGAAGAGGTTGTCGACGCTCAGCGACTTCTCGGTGATGTAACCGGCGAAGAACTCGCCGGACGCCTGGCTCTCGCCGAAGAACAGCAGTCCCAGGCCGAACAGTGCGGCGAGGACGATCCAGACGACCGTCCAGGTACCGGCTTCCTTGATCGATACGTCATGGGGCTTGCGCCCGATGAAGAAGTCGACCGCGATCAGGGCGGACAGACCGAGAACGGTCGCCACCCACAGGCTCATCGAAACGTCCACTGCGCCTCCGGCGTCGTACGGCTACTGATCAGCGTCGTCGCTGCCGGAGGTCTCTTCCACCCGGGCGGCCCGGCGTCCTCCGCCGGGTCACACCGCGGGCCGGCGCCCCGGGACCGGTCTCATGTCCGACCGTCCGTACTGACGGGCACGCCGCGCACGGGAGTACTCCCCTCCGCACCAAGAACGTTACCGCAAAGACCAAAGAAAGGTAAAGGGAAAAGTAAAAGACACCCCAAGTGCGCAGGTCAGCGGCGCCAATTGGGACCGGCCCCGGCGACCTGGGACAGGACGTGGCGCAGCACCCCGCTGTCGGCCGGCAAGCGGGGCGGCTCATACGTCCAGGCGTGGCCGACCCACGGATCGGCGAGGTGGTCGTCCGGGACGGGCGTCAGGCGCAGCAGCGACCGCCAGAGCGGGTCGAGCACCGGCCCGTAGGCACGGGCGTCCTCGCGGTCCGCGACCAGCAGGAGGTGGACGCCGACCGCCGGTCCCTCGTCCGCCAGGTAGCGCAGTCGGGTGACGGCCCGGTCGTCGAAGCCGTGCGGGAAGTCGTTGACGATCAGCAGTTGGTCGGCGGTGTCCAGGTCGGGCGGCAGGGCGTCGGTCGCACCACCGCTGACCGCCATCCGCACCAGCTCGACGCGCTGGGTGAGACGGGTGAGGACGGAGGCCACTCCCCCGGCCCCGGCCGCCGGCGGTGCAGCCAGCACGCCGGAGGCGGCCAGCGGGGCGAGCGACGCGGCCGCCGAACCCGCCGGGTCGATGACGTGGACGGCGTACCCGCCCGCCGGATGGACCGCGAGCAGCCGTGCCGCGTGCAGGACCGCCGTGTCCACGGCCAGGCGGCGCAGCTCGGCGTCGTCCATCAGGACGGCGGCGTCGGAGCCGGAGCGGCCGCTGTCCACCCACAGGCCGCGCTCCAGCGGGAGCCGGACCAGCATCGGGATGCGCAGCCCGGGGCTCTCGGGGAGGTGCAGGTCGCCGAGGCGCACCGCCATCGGGGCCTCGGCCGGAACGCGATAGCCCTGCCAGACCGGGTTGTCCCAGTCCGCGTACGCGACCGGGAGGGCGGGCTCGACGACCTCCGCCTCGGCGGTGAGCTGCGCCAGGTCCCGGTCGAGCGCCTCACGGGCCCGGGCGGTCAGCTCGTCGCACTTCGCGCGGGCCGCCGCGCGGGCGGCGTCGCCGGCGGAGCCGATACGGCTGCGCGGGTCGGACAGCACGCGGTCGAGTTCCTGGTCCATCCGGGACTCGGCGAAGTCGACGGCGCTGCGGTACGCGGCCGTGGTGCGGGCCAGGTCCTCGAACATGCCCCAGACCTGGTTGTACAGGCGCTCGTCCATGGACCAGCCGGTGGCATCGCCGGCGACCGGCGCGGCGGGCTGCCCCGGCAGCGGCGTCCCAGGGTGGCCGGCGGCGCCCGGGGTCTGGGTGGCCGTGGTCTGGGGGGCCGTGGTCCGGCGTCGCGGGTGGGCGTAGCTGATGGGCCCGGCGGAGGCCTGGGCGGCCGGGGTGGTGTCCGGGGCGGGGCCGGCGTCCGGAGCCGGTGTGGTGCCCGGGGGCGGGGGGCTGTCCGGGGCCGGTGCGTTGCCGGGGGCGGGGGCGTTGCCGGGGGCGGGGGCATTGCCGGGGGCGGGGGCATTGCCGGGGGCGGCGTCCGCCGGGGCGGGGGCGCCGGACGTGGTCAGTGAGGCGCCGCGCCTGGCCCGGTCGCCCTCGGCGGTACGGGGCGGGGGCGTGGCGACCGACCGGGTCATCCCGCTCGCGACCGCTCGCTGGATGGTGTCCGCGAGTTCGGCGGCCCGGTCGAGGCCCTGGTCGGCGAGCATCGCGGGGAGCCCGCCCGCGTACCCCTGGCCGACGGCGCGCATCTTCCAGGCGCCCTGGCGGCGGTACAACTCCAGGGCGACGACGGCGGACTCGGTGTCCAGTCCGGTGATGGTGTAGCCGGCGACCTCGGTGCCGTCGAGGGCGGTGACCGCGGCGAAGGGCGCGGCGACGGCGCCGAACCGGGCCGGGCCACCGGCTGAGAGGGGCAGTGCGAGGAGCACCGTCACCCGGTGGCACTCCTCGGGCAGGGCGCCGAGGTCCACGGCGAGCCGGTGGTCGGCGGCCGCCTGCCTGGACACCTCGAGGCCCGGCAGGGCCGGCGAGCCGGGGTGGGCGACCCATTCGGGGCCGGCCACCGTGCCGTTCTCGTCGCCGAGCGTGGCACCGGCGATGACCGGTGCGCCGGCCGACACCCGGATCTCGAGTCGGGTGTGGGGCAGGGGATGGTTCTGCCCCCGGACCAGCTCGGCCGTCATGCCTGTGTCCCCTCGCTGCCTCGGTGTGGGCCGCAGCTCCCGGCGGCCTGGCCTCCGGGAGCTGCGGGGTGGATCTGCGTGTGCGGGTGCGTGCGGGTGCGCCGCGTGCCTACAGGTGCGGCAGGATCGCCGGCATCAGGTCCTGGAACGTACGGCCGTTGGCCGGGTTGCCCAGGGCCGTCATCTGCCAGCCGGAGCCGGCCCGGTGCACCTTGGCCATGATCTGGGCGGTGTACTGGCCGCCGCCGTCCAGGGTGTAGCGCGCGAGCTCCTGGCCGTTGGTCTCGTCGACGATGCGGCAGAAGGCGTTCTGGACCTCCTGGAACGTCTGGCCGGTGAAGGAGTTCACCGTGAAGACGATCTGGTCGATGTGGACCGGGACCCGCTGGAGGTCGACGAGGATGGCCTCGTCGTCGCCGCCCTGTCCCGCGCCGCCCACCAGGTTGTCACCGGTGTGGCGGACGGAGCCGTCGTCGCTCACCAGGTGGCGGAAGAAGACGACGTCCACGGGCTGCTTCTCGGCGAAGAGCACCGCCGAGGCGTCCAGGTCGACCTCACGGGTGCGCGAGCCGAACAGACCGCGACGCGGCGCCGCCTGCCAGCCGAGCCCCATCCGCACCGCCGTGAGAGTACCCCCGTCGCTCTTCTGCAGGCTGATGGCCTGGCCCTTGGTCATGTTGACCGTCACGCGCTGTCCCCTCTCGTTGCGTACCCCCGCGACCGTCTTAAGAGTGCGGTTGCCCAGCACCCTACGCAGGGGCCGTGAGAGGGCATCAGGCCAGGCCCTCTTTTGTGGCGGTGTTGCAACACACCGGCCGCGGCGGCTCAGGCGATGCCCGCCTCCTTCATCTGCCGCAGCTCCTTCTTCAACTCGCTCACCTCGTCGCGCAGTCGCGCCGCCACCTCGAACTGGAGCTCGGCGGCGGCGGCTCGCATCCGGTCGGTCATCTCCTCGATGATTCCGGCCAGTTCGGCCGCGGGACGGTCGCTGACCAGCGCGCCCTTGCCGGCGCCCGCCTTACCCGCCTTGGCGCCGCCCTTCGCCGGCGCGGAGCCGAGCGACGGGACGGGGGCCTTGGCGCCCTTGCCGTCCTTGGACTTGCGGTAGCCGGTGCCGAGGAGCTGCTCGGTGTCGACCTCCTCGCGCGCGATGGTCGCGACGATGTCGTTGATCTTCTTGCGCAGCGGCTGCGGGTCGATGCCGTTGGCCGTGTTGTACGCGACCTGCTTCTCGCGCCGGCGGTTGGTCTCGTCGATGGCCTGTGCCATGGCCGGGGTGATGGTGTCCGCGTACATGTGGACCTGGCCGGAGACATTGCGCGCCGCGCGCCCGATGGTCTGGATCAGCGAGGTGCCGGAGCGGAGGAAGCCCTGCTTGTCGGCGTCGAGGATCGCCACGAGGGAGACCTCGGGGAGGTCGAGGCCCTCGCGGAGGAGGTTGATGCCGACGAGGACGTCGTAGTCACCGGCCCGCAGTTCGCGCAGCAGTTCCACCCGGCGCAGGGTGTCGACGTCGCTGTGCAGGTAGCGGACCTGGATGCCCAGCTCCAGGAAGTAGTCGGTGAGGTCCTCGGCCATCTTCTTGGTGAGGGTGGTGACCAGGACCCGCTCGTCCCGCTCGGTGCGCAGGCGGATCTCGTGGACCAGGTCATCGATCTGCCCCTCGGTGGGCTTGACGACGACCTCGGGGTCGACGAGGCCGGTGGGGCGGATGATCTGCTCGACGAAGCCGTCGGAGCGGGAGAGCTCGTACTGTCCGGGCGTCGCCGACAGGTAGACGGTCTGCCCGATCCGCTCCTGGAACTCCTCCCACTTCAGCGGCCGGTTGTCGAGCGCGGACGGCAGCCGGAAGCCGTGGTCGACGAGGGTGCGCTTGCGGGAGGCGTCACCCTCGTACATCGCGCCGATCTGGGGCACGGTGACGTGGGACTCGTCAATGACGAGCAGGAAGTCCTCCGGGAAGTAGTCGAGGAGGGTGTTCGGCGGGGAGCCGGGCTCGCGGTCGTCGAAGTGCATCGAGTAGTTCTCGATGCCCGAGCAGGACCCGATCTGGCGCATCATCTCGATGTCGTACGTGGTGCGCATCCGCAGCCGCTGGGCCTCCAGCAGCTTGCCCTGCTTCTCCAGCTCGGCCAGGCGCTCCTCGAGCTCCCGCTCGATGCCGTTGATCGCCTTCTCCATGCGCTCCGGGCCCGCCACGTAGTGGCTGGCCGGGAAGACGTACAGCTCCCGGTCGTCGCTGATGACCTCACCGGTGAGCGGGTGGAGCGTGGACAGGGCCTCGATCTCGTCGCCGAACATCTCGATCCGGACGGCGAGCTCCTCGTAGACCGGGAAGATCTCGATGGTGTCGCCGCGCACGCGGAAGGTGCCCCGGGTGAACGCCAGGTCGTTGCGGGTGTACTGGATGTCGACGAAGCGGCGCAGCAACTGGTCCCGGTCGATCTCCTCGCCGACCTTGAGGGGGACCATCCGGTCGACGTACTCCTGGGGCGTACCGAGGCCGTAGATGCAGGAGACGGAGGCCACCACGACCACGTCCCGGCGGGTCAGCAGGGAGTTCGTGGCGGAGTGGCGCAGCCGCTCGACCTCCTCGTTGATCGAGGAGTCCTTCTCGATGTAAGTGTCGGACTGCGGGACGTACGCCTCGGGCTGGTAGTAGTCGTAGTACGAGACGAAGTACTCGACCGCGTTGTTCGGCAGGAGCTCGCGGAACTCGTTGGCCAACTGGGCGGCCAGCGTCTTGTTCGGCGCCATCACGAGCGTGGGGCGCTGCAACTGCTCGATCATCCAGGCGGTCGTCGCCGACTTGCCGGTGCCGGTCGCACCGAGGAGGACGACGTCCTTCTCGCCTGCGCGGATGCGCCGGGCCAGGTCGGCGATGGCCGTCGGCTGGTCGCCGCTGGGCTGGTAGGGGCTGACGACCTCGAAGGGCGCCACCGAGCGTTCGATCTTGGAAACGGGCCGCATGAAACCACCGTACGACCCGGCACTGACAGTCGGGGGGCGAGCGAGGCCCGCGATGGCGATCGACGGCTGTAAGCGGCCGTCGGTGGCTGCCGGTCGCTGTCGGTGGCTGCCGGTCGCTGCGGTGGCTGTCGGTGGCCCGTCAGCCGCCGTCAGCGGCATCAGGCGCCGTGACCGGCCGCCGCCACACGCGCACGGGCACCTGCCCCGCGCCGTCGGAGGCGGCCGCCCGGGCCTCAGCGGTCGCCGGTGCGCTGCCGGCGGCGCGGCAGCCGGTCCTGGGACCGGATGCCCGGCTCGCGGTACGGGTGGCTGCGCCACTGGGCCGGCACACCGGCGCCGGGGGAGGCGGTGATCGTGGGCCGTCCCCGGTCGCGGGTGCCCGTCACCAGCAGCGGGTCGGCCATCACCACGAACCCGGCGAGCAGCAGGAACGCCGCCGGGCCGACCAGCATGGGGCCGAGGAGCGAGGTGGCGGTGTCGCCGGTGCCCGCCGTGAGGGCGTCGCCGTGCAGGTGGACGCTGACGGCGGCCATGCCCGTGTAGTGCATCCCGGTCACCGCGACGCCCATGCCCAGGCTGGCGCCCAGGCTGGGCAGGAAGCCGTGGATCGAGACGGCCGCCCACAGCGCCGAGGTCGCCGCCACGACCGCGATCACGACGGAGAGGGCGACGGTGACGGTGTCGTACTGGAGCCGGCCCGGCAGGCGCATTCCGGCCATGCCGAGGTAATGCATGGTGGCGATGCCGAGGCCCGTGAGGGTGCCGCCGGTGACCAGGGCCATCGCGGTGGCGCCCCGGTATCCGACGATGAAGATCCCGGTGCCGACCATCACGATCGCCACAGCGAGGCTGGCGAAGGTGATCAATGGGGCGTAGCCGATCGGCGCTTCCTGGACGGTGAAGCCCATCATCGCGATGAAGTGCATGGTCCAGATGCCCGAGCCGATGGAGGTGGCGCCGAGCGCCAGCCAGCCGACCTTGGCCGGGCCCTGCTTGCGAAGGGACCTGGTGGTGCAGCGGAGCCCCAGGGCACCGCCCAGGCACGCCATGAGAAAAGCGGCCACGGGTGTGACAAAGCCGTAGCTGAATCCGTCGACCGTGCCCTGCATCCCGTACGCCCTTCACTCCAGGTGCCCCGCCCGTCCGGAAGCCTCGCGCGCGTGCGGCGGCGCCGGTGGTGGTGCCATGTGTACCCGCTGGTACGGGGGCGAGGCTATGGCGCGTCGAAGACCGAACAAACATTTGCACAGAGATTTGTCGACAGAAGGGCGCCCGCGCGTGACCGGAGGCCGCACCGTTCACATTCCGGCCACCCTTGCCCTCTGCCCCGTTGACCGTAACCTGCCAGGCTCGGGCCGTCCGGACACCCGACCCGAGGGGCGCACACGGCAAGCCGCCTGCGGGTGAACACGTGGATCGTGAACGACACTGCGGGCGCGGTGCGGGCCGACGGCTCCGGGGTGGACGGGATCATCACCAACTACCCGGCCGTGGCACCGGAAGCAGTGCGCTGACCTGGGGCGTTCCTCGTTCCGGCCGGCGTTGTCAGTGGCCGGTCGTACGGTGGTCGGCATGGACAGCAACGGGCAGTTCGTGGAGTGGGCCGTCGTCGGCAGCGACATCGGCCCGCTGTTCCTCGCCGCGACGGGCGAGGGGCTGGTGAGCGTGGCGTTCCACGCCGACGACGCGGTGCGCGACCGGGCGCTGAAGCGGCTGGAGGCGCAGCTCGGCGCGGAGCTCGTGGAGAGTGCGACGGGCCGGCTGGCCGAGCCGATACGCATGCTGGAGGCGTATTTCGGGGGCGGACTGCGGGAGTTCGGGCTGCGGCTGGACTGGTCGCTGACGACCGGGTTCAACCGGCAGGTGCTGCGCGAGCTGGCGTCGGGGGTGCCGTACGGAACGGTCGTCGGGTACGGGGAGCTGGCCGACCGCGTGGGCCAGCCGGGCGCCGCGCAGGCGGTCGGCGCGGCGATGGGCGCCAATCCACTGCCGGTGGTGGTGCCGTGCCATCGCGTGGTGGAGAGCGACGGGGGAATCGGCGGGTTCGGCGGAGGGCTGGAGACCAAGCGCCGTCTGCTCGCGCTGGAGGGGGTGTTGCCGCAGCCACTGTTCTGATCCTGTAAGGGGTGGCAGACTGCCGCGGTGACTACAGACCCCGACATACCGCAGGACTCAGGGCCGGTGAGCACGTCCCGCTCCGACACCCCCTCCGACGCCCCC
The DNA here is from genome assembly GCF_055570965.1 of Streptomyces sp. NPDC031064. NCBI lineage: Bacteria > Bacillati > Actinomycetota > Actinomycetes > Kitasatosporales > Streptomycetaceae > Streptomyces > Streptomyces sp. NPDC031064. The sequence goes on along the minus strand of NZ_JBVIGF010000003.1, from coordinate 713,355 downwards.
TCCCGCACCCGCTCGGGCGCTCGTTCCGGGGTCGCCCCCGAAGCCGTGCCGGCGTCCGTCGCGACCGCCGGACTGCCCGCGCTGCGGCGGCGGATCTCGGCCGTCCTCATCGCCAGCCAGATCCTGGGAGGGCTGGGGGTGGCGACCGGGATCGCCCTCGCCTCCGTACTGGCGCAGGAGGTGAGCGGGACCGAGGCGCTCGCGGGTCTGGCACCGACCGCGACCGTCGCCGGGACGGCGCTGCTGTCCATGCCGCTGGCCGCGCTGATGACGGCGCGGGGACGGCGGCCGGGGCTGGTGCTGGCGTACCTGATCGGCGCGGCCGGGGCGGGTGTGGTGGTGATCGCCGCGGTCCTCGGCAGCTTCCCGCTGCTCCTGGCCGGGATGGCGGGGTTCGGTGCCGGGTCGTCAGCCAATCTCCAGGCCCGGTTCGCGGCGGCGGACCTGGCGGAGCCGGAGCGGCGCGGGCGGGCCATCTCCACCGTCGTGTGGGCGACGACGATCGGTGCGGTGCTGGGGCCCAACATCGCCGCGCCCGCCGGGCGGAGCGTGGCGGGGCTGGGGATACCGGCGGCGGCCGGGCCGTTCCTGTGGGCCGCCGGGGTGTTCCTCGTGTCGGCGGCGCTGGTCGCGGTCCTGTTGCGGCCCGATCCGCTGCTGACCGCGCGGGCGCTGGCGGCGGGTGCCGAGGAGGACGAGGGGTCCGAGGGCCGGTCGCTGCGGGCCGGTGTGCGGGCGGTACGGGAGTCGGCGCGCGCCCGGCTGGCGCTGGTGACCGTGGCGGTCTCGCACACCGCGATGGTCTCGATCATGTCGATGACTCCGGTGGCGCTCAGCCACCACGGGGCGGACATCACCCTGATCGGGCTCGTCATCAGCGGTCACATCGCGGGCATGTACGCGTTCTCACCCGTGATGGGCTGGCTGTCGGACCGGCTGGGCCGGCTGTCGGTGATCGGCCTGGCGGTGGGGCTGCTGGCCGTCGCCGCGCTCCTGGCCGGGACGGCCGGGGCGAGCCATGGGCAGACCGCGGCGGGGCTGTTCGTGCTGGGCCTCGGCTGGTCGGCGGGGCTGGTCTCCGGCTCCGCGCTGCTGACGGACTCCGTGCCGCAGGCCGCGCGCGCCGCCGTGCAGGGTCTGTCGGACCTGACCATGAACACGGCGGCGGGCGTCGGCGGCGTCGGGGCCGGTCTGATCGTCGCCCAGGCGGGGTACGGCTGGCTGAACGCGGTGGGCGCCTTGCTCCTCCTTCCGCTGGCCGCCCTGGCGGTACGGCGCAAGCGGGTCTGATCCGCGCCACGCGGCGGTTCGGTCCGCGCCGCGCGGGGGTTCGGTCCGCGCGGCGGGTCGCGTCAGAGGCAGATGTGGTACGCCTTGCGCAGCGTCTCGTGCACCGTCCAGGTCGTACGGTCGCCTTCGCGGAGGACGCAGGCGTCGCCCGGCCCGAGTTCCAGGGTGTCGCCGCCCTCGACCTCCACGGTGGCGCGGCCGCTGACGACGACGAAGAGCTCATTGGCCTCGGTGTCGGTCACCACGCCGGGCGTGATCTGCCAGATGCCGCGCACCTGGGTGCCGTCGGCGGACTCCCACAGCACCTTGCCGGTCACGACCGGGTCGCCGGAGACGATCTGTCCGGGGTCCAGCGGCTCGGGCTCCAGCTCGGCGTCGGGTATGTGCACGGCAAACGAGGGTCGGTCCATGGTCGTCATGGCCGGTGACTGTAGCGGGGCCTGGTGGGGGCCCTGTGGCACAGGTGACCGTTCGGACGTTTGCGCGGGGCTTCCCCGCGCCAGGGATGGGACATGCCGGAGACCACAGTGACCCTGTCGGAAGAGGTACGGGAGGCGATGGCCGCGCGCCGGCCCGTCGTCGCCCTGGAGTCGACGATCATCGCCCACGGCCTGCCCCGGCCACGGAACCTGGCCGTGGCGGAGGAGTTGGAGGCGCTGGTACGGGCGGGCGGCGCCGTCCCGGCCACGGTGGCCGTGCTGGACGGCGTGGCGCGGGTCGGGCTGGACAAGGAGGAGCTGGAGCGGGTCGCGGCCGATCCCGGCGTACGCAAGCTGGGCCACCGTGACCTCGCGCCCGCCGTGGCAGCGGGGGCGAGCGGCGCGACGACGGTGTCGGCCACCGCGTTCCTGGCGGCGCGGGCGGGCATCCGGGTCTTCGCGACGGGCGGGCTCGGCGGCGTCCACCGCGAATGGGCGCAGACCCAGGACGAGTCGGCCGACCTGCGGCTGCTGGCGCGGACCCGGATCACCGTGGTGTGCGCGGGGGTCAAGTCCATCCTGGACGTGCCCGCGACGCTCCAGCGCCTGGAGACGCTGGGCGTCGGCGTGCTGGGTTACGGGACGGACCACTTCCCCGGCTTCTACCTGGCGTCCTCCGGCGAGCCGGTCGACTGGACGGTGCGGTCGCCGGAGGAGGTCGCGGCGGTGATGCGGGCGCAGGAGGCGCTGGGCGGCCCGGAGGCGGCGCTGATCGTGGCCAACCCGGTGCCGGAGGAGGAGCAGTTGGACCCCGACCTGCACGACCGGGTGCTCGCGCGGGCGCTGGACGAGTGCCGGGAGCGCGGGATCACCGGGCAGGGCGTGACGCCGTTCCTGCTGGAGTACCTGATGCGGCACACCGACGGGGCGTCCCTGGAGGCCAACCTGGCGGCGGTGCGCGGCAATGTGCGACTGGCGGCGCGTATCGCGGCCGCGCTGTGAGCGGCGCGCTGCTCGTGGTCGGGGACGTGGTCACCGACATCGTGGCCCGGCACGGCGCGCCGCTCGCCCCCGCCACGGACACGGCCGCGCGGATCCGGACCCTGCCGGGCGGGGCGGGGGCGAACGTGGCGTGCTGGGCGGCGCATTCTGGGTGCGCGGACGTGCGGATACTGGCGCGCGTGGGAACCGACTGGGCGGCCTGGCACGAGGAGCGGCTACGGGACGCGGGGGTGCGGCCGCTGCTGGTACGGGACCCGGGGGCGCCGACCGCGACGGTGGTCGCGCTGGTCGACGCGGCCGCCGAGCGGACGTTCCTCACGGACAGCGGCGCGGCGCTCCGGCTCGGCGTTGGCGACTGGTCGCCAACCCTGCTGGACGGGGTGTCCCACCTGCACCTGTCCGGGTATCTCTTTTTTGCCGGGACCAGCCGCGAGACGGCGCGGCTGGCCCTGGCAACAGCACGGCAGCGGGGTGTTCCGGTGAGCGTGGACCCCGCGTCGGCCGGATTCGTCTCGGAGCTGGGCGTGGCCCCCTTCCTGGCCGCGGTGGAAGGCGTGGACGTGTTCCTGCCGAACGCCGACGAGGCGGCGCTGCTGACGGGCCTGGCCGACCCCGCCGCTGCGGCGGCCGCGCTGAGCCGCCGCTTCCCGCTCGTCGCGGTGACCCTGGGCTCGACGGGCGCCCTGGTCGCCGTGTCAGGGCGGGTCGTCTCGCGCGTCCCGGCCCCCGCGGTACGGGCGGTCGACTCCACGGGCGCGGGCGACGCGTTCACCGGCGCCTTCCTGGCGGCCCGCCTGACCGGCGCGGACCCCACCGCCGCCGCCGAAGCGGGCTGCCGCGCCGGAGCGAGGGCCGTCACCCTGGTGGGCGGGCGCCCGGAAGGCGGCCACCAGGGCGGTACCGGTTGAGTGGCCGGAAGCGGCGCCCCACGTCAGCGGTGGGTCCGCGCTGATCCGGGCGCGTCCGGCCGGTCGCCGCGCGCTGGGACCCCGGGCCGGGCCAGGCCGTGGGCGGCCGGCCTCCGCGTGGCCCGTCCTCAGCCGGTGGGGTCACCGGGCCGGCTCAGGCCCGTCCAGGCGGGGTGGCGGGGGTCGTCGGCGCGGACGACGATGTCGGCGGTGTCCGCCGGGCCGACCTCGGCCTCGTACCGCTCGAAGGCCGGGAGCGTCCACGGCTGCTCCGTGCGGCGGGCCAGCGCGGCGGGCGACAGCCGCAGGTGGACCGTCAGGTCGAAGGGGAACCAGTGGCCGAGCAGGAAGGGCCCGTGCACGATCAGCACCCCGCCCGGCGGCAGCGTCGCGTACGGGCTGCGCGTCGCCCGGTCCGTGACCGGGTCCCACAGATCGGGCAGCACCCGCCCGCTCCCCCCGGGCTCCAGCGGCCCGAAGACCTCCCGCCACAGCGCGCCGGTGTCGAACCAGCCGCTGTAGTACGCGTCGGGGTCCTCCTTGCCGTACTCGTACCGCAGCGACGCCGGCCGCAGGAACCCCTCCGTGCCCACGGCCATCACCGCCCGCCCGCGCAGCCGCAGCGCCTCCGCCAGGAGCCGGGTCGGCTCGGCGGGCCGGGCCGCGGGTGCCCCGTCGACGGCGACCTTCAGCCACGGCCCGCCGTCGCCGGGGCTCAGCCCGTCCACGTGCGCGGCGAGGGTGTCGGCCAGCCGTCCCCAGGTGATCGGTTCGAGTTTCACGCCCTCATGCTGCCCCAGCCGGAGACGGACTTGACCTTGACATTGGCGGCAGGGTTCGAGCATCGGCTTCATGAAGAGCACGCAGAACACCAGCGTTGTCATCGTCACCGGTGCCGGTACCGGTATCGGTCGGGCCACCGCCAGGGCGTTCGCCGCGCAGGGGGCACACGTCGTCGCCATCGGCCGCCGCCCGGAGCCCCTCGCGGAGACCGCGCAGGATTACCCGGGCACCATCCGGCCGTTCGTCGCCGACATCACCGAGGACGGGGCGGCCGAGCACATCGTCGACGCCGCCCTCGACACATACGGCCGCCTCGACGTCCTCGTCAACAACGCGGCCATCGTGGGCACCGGCCGCCTCGGCAGCCACACCCGGCCCTCCATGACCGCACAGATGGACACCAATCTCATCGCGCCCGTCCTCCTCGCCCAGGCCGCGCTGCCCGCCCTGGAAGCGGCGAACGGCGTGATCGTGAACGTCACCACCTCGGTGGGCCAGCGCGCCTGGCCGGGCAATGCCGTGTACGCGGCGACCAAGGCCGGCCTCGAACTCCTCACCCGTAGCTGGGCTGTCGAACTCGCCCCGCGCGGGATCCGCGTCGTCGCCGTGGCGCCCGGCGCGGTCGAGACCCCGATGGGCGAGCACTCCGGACTGACCCCGGAGGAGTTGGCCGGCATGCGCGCCTGGCAGCGGGCGCACACCCCGCTCGGCCGGATCGGCCGCCCCGAGGAGGTCGCGTGGGCCATCACCCGACTCGCCTCGCCCGGCGCCTCGTTCGTCACCGGCGCCGTACTGCCCGTGGACGGCGGCGCCGTGGTGGCGTGAGCCGCGCACGAACGCGAAAGCGCGTGATACCAATGGCTCCCCGGACCGGAGGGGAGCAGGGTGCGCATCGGGGAACTGGCACGGGCGACGGGCACCACGGCCCGCGCCCTACGTCACTACGAACAGCAGGGCCTGATCACATCGACTCGCGCGCACAACGGCTACCGCGAGTACGACGCAGGTGCCGCCGTCCGCGTACGCAACATCCGCCATCTGCTCGACGCCGGGCTGACGTTGGAGGACGTCGCGGCGTTCAGGGCCTGCCTGGACGGTGACGTGGCGGCGGCGCGGCCCTCGGAGCGGGGCCTGGAGATCGCCCGGGAGCGCCTCGCGGTGCTGGACGCCCGGATCGCGGCGCAGACGGCCGCCCGCGACCGGCTCGCGGCGGCGTTGCGCCATACTGAATTCACCATGCACCGAGTGCATGGCGCACGTAACATCCCGCCCATGGATCTCGAATTCGCGCGGAAGTTCGCCGCGCAGTGGGCGGACGACTGGAACTCCCACGACATCGACCGCATCCTCGCCCACTACCACGACGACGTGACGTTCTCCTCCCCCATGGTCAGCCGCTTCAACGGCGATCCCTCCGGCACCGTGCGCGGCAAGAAGGCGCTGCGGGAGTATTGGACCGAGGGGCTGCGGCGCATCCCCGACCTGCGCTTCGAGGTGCTGGACGTGCGCGTGAGCGTCGACTCGCTGGTGATTGACTACCGGAACCAGATCGGCGGCCGCGTCTACGAGGTGCTGACCTTCCGCGACGGCCTGGTGATCTCGGGCTTCGGCGCGTACGGGACGACGCTCGCGCACTGACGCGGGCCTGGCGACCGCCGTCGGCGACACCCGCGGGCGCGTCGGTGCGCGCGCCGTGCGGGGCGCGTCACGTGTGCGCCGTGCGGGGCGCGTCAGGTGTGAGCGCCGTGCGGGCGCGTCAGATCCGCGCACGGCGGCCGCCCCGGCACCGACCCGGGACGCAATGTCCCGCCAACCGCGGTCGCCCCGACGCGACGTACCGCCAACCGTGGTCAGCCCCGTGCGCTGCCCCGGACGCGGCCCCGGCCCCGGCCGCGCCCCCGCCCGCCCCCGGCGTGGCATCGCGCCCGGCCGCAGCCCCGGCCGTGCCCCTGCCCCCCTCGGCGTCCACCCCCGGCGCCTCACATGCGCACGCGCCCCGCGGGTGTCCCGCCGGCGCCGAGCGCCGTCCCGAGTACCGCCTCGATCCGTCCGGCCAGGACCTCGACGCGCCCCGCCCGCACGCCCTCCGCGACCGACAGGTCCCCGCGTGCCACGGCCACGCACGTCTCGGCGTCCATCCGCAGGCGGACGTCCGGCTCGTGGGTGGCGGGGCCGTCGGCGTAGGCCGTTTCGCCGTCGGCGCCGCCCAGCCGCACGTGGAACGTCCCCTCGTCGAGCCGTACTTCGACGACTCCGGGCCCCATGGCGGCCGCCTCCAGGGCGCTCAGCAGCGGGATGGCGAACCAGTGCGCCCGTACCGCGTCCGTCGGGCGGGGCGCGTCGAGCGCGGGGGCGCCCCAGGCCGCCAGCGCGCGGAGGACGGGCAGCAAGGCCCGTGCGCGGTCGGTGAGTTCGTACACGTACGCGGACGCGGGCGGGGGCAGGCGACGCCGGGTGACCAGTTCGTCGCGTTCCATGTCCTTGAGCCGCGAGGCGAGCATGTCCGTGCTGACGCCGGGAAGGTCGGCGTGCAGGTCGGTGTACCGGCGCGGACCCGCGAGCAGTTCGCGGACGATCAGCAGCGTCCAGCGGTCCCCCACGGCGTCCAGGGCACGGGCGGCGGCGCAGTACTGGTCGTAACTTCGTCGACGTGGCATGCGACGCAGTCTAGACATGTTGTTGGACTTTCCAAGCTCCCACTTGGTAAAACCAAGCAACACCACTTCTGGGAGGTCGTCGCGCATGGAGTTCCGGCAGTCGAGCAAACTCAGCGAGGTCTGCTACGAGATCCGCGGCCCGGTGATAGAACACGCCAACGCCCTGGAGGAGGCCGGTCACAGCGTCCTGCGCCTGAACACCGGCAACCCGGCCCTCTTCGGTTTCGAGGCGCCCGAGGAGATCGTCCAGGACATGATCCGGATGCTCCCGCAGGCCCACGGCTACACCGACTCCCGCGGCGTCCTCTCCGCCCGCCGCGCCGTCGCGCAGCGCTACCAGACCCTCGGCCTCACCGACGTGCACGTCGACGACGTCTTCCTCGGCAACGGCGTCTCCGAACTCATCTCCATGGCCGTCCAGGCCCTCCTGGAGGACGGCGACGAAGTCCTCATCCCCGCGCCCGACTACCCCCTCTGGACCGCCGTCACCACGCTCGCCGGCGGCCGGCCCGTGCACTACCTGTGCGACGAGTCCGCCGACTGGTACCCGGACCTGGACGACATGGCGGCGAAGATCACCGACCGCACCAAGGCCGTCGTGATCATCAACCCCAACAACCCCACCGGCGCGGTCTACCCGCGCGAGATCATCGAGGGCATCCTCGACCTCGCCCGGCGCCACCAGCTCATGGTCTTCGCCGACGAGATCTACGACCAGGTCCTGTACGACGACGCCGTCCACCACACCGCCGCCTCCCTCGCCCCCGACCTGGTCGTCCTGACCTTCTCCGGCCTCTCCAAGACGTACCGCGTCGCCGGCTTCCGCTCAGGCTGGCTCGTCGTCACCGGCCCCAAGCAGCACGCGCGCAACTACCTGGAGGGGCTCACCATGCTCGCCTCCATGCGCCTGTGCCCCAACGCGCCCGCCCAGTACGCCATCCAGGCCGCCCTCGGCGGCCGCCAGTCCATCCACGAACTGACCGCCCCCGGCGGCCGCCTCCACGAGCAGCGCGACAAGGCGTGGGAGAAGCTCAACGAGATCCCCGGCGTCTCGTGCGTCAAACCCAAGGGCGCGCTGTACGCGTTCCCGCGCCTCGATCCGAAGGTGCACCGCATCCACGACGACGAGAAGTTCGTCCTGGACCTGCTGTTGCGCGAGAAGATCCAGGTCGTCCAGGGCACCGGCTTCAACTGGCCCCACCCGGACCACTTCCGCATCCTCACCCTCCCCCACGCCGACGACCTCGACGCGGCGATCAGCCGGATCGGCCGCTTCCTGAGCGGGTACCGCCAGTAGCCCCGGAAAGAGGAGCGGGCCCGGAGGCGTAGCCGGCCCCCGAGCCCTGTGGATACCGCTCACATCACACGCCGGCACGGTTGTGCCCGGGTCAGTCGTTATGTCGCCGCGTCCTGCCTTTAGACGACCGCACATCGAGCTGCGCGGGCCGGAGTCGAACCGGCATTTCGACGCACCAGGGCCCGGGCCCCGTCGTTCCGGCGATGAGCGGCGAATGCTGAGTCTGGAGCAAGAGTCTGAGATTGAGGGCGGCGCCTTACCGGAACCGCTCCATCACGACAAGCTTCAGCTTCAGCTTTGCGCTCCTCGCGCACCCCGGCCCTACGGTGCGTACGGCCGGGGAGTCTTCTGTGTACCGCGCCCTGGCTACCCGAACAGGTAGCCGAACACGGCGTCGCCGACGCGCTGGTCGGTGACCTCCGCGCTGTTCGCCTCCTCCCGGGCGAACTTCACCGCCTGCTGGAGCTTGTCCACCCGCTCCAGCAGCTCGTTGACGCGCCGTGCGGGCAGCGCGCCGGAGAACTTGACCGTGGTCCAGTACCCGACCGGGATGTCCTCGTAGTAGACCTCGACCTGGGCCGGGTGCTTCTCGGTCGCCTCCGCCTTCACATGGTTGCGCGGCACCTTCTTCGTCCGCACCGTCCGTACCGGCTCGGTCTTCCACGCGTCGGTCGATGGGTCCTGGCTCCACGACTCCGCCGCGTCCAGCACGGGCAGCTTGCGGATGAAGCCGGCGATGTCCGTCAACTGCTTCTCCAGGAAGAGGAGATACGCGACGGGGACCTGGTTCAGGACCACGCGCCCGTCCACGGTGACGTCCGCGCGCGCCGCGCAGTTCGCCCAGTCCTTGGTGGCGGTGACATCGAAGAGCCTGGTCAGCGTCTTCGCCGTGTCCCGCAGCACGTCCTCGGCCTTGACCTGCACCAGGGTGGACTCCGGCGGCAACTGCTCGCCCTCCTCGTCCTTCGGCTGGTACGTCCGGGAGATGCCCGCGAGCAGCGCCGGCTTCTGCAACGCCTGGTGCGCCGCGCTCAGGTCCTGCTGGGCCTTCGCCTTGACGCCCTTCTCAACGGCGATGATCTGATTGAGTCTTGTCGTTGCCACGCGGGCATTGAACCAGCACCGACGTGCGCGGATCGAACGAATTTAGGAGACCGAGCGATGGAGACGGCGCTCATAGCCGTGATCGGCACGCTGCTCGGCGCGGTCGTCACGCACTTCTTCCAGGGCCGCGCGGCGCAGCGCACCGCCGCTCTGACGCGCGCCGAACAACTGCGCCAGGAGCGGATCTCGACGTACAGCGCGTTCGCCGACGCGCTCGTCGAGTACCGCCGGGCGCAGAACGCCCGCTGGTACCGCCGGAACGGCTCGCACGCCGAGTCGACACGCCTGGAGTCGTACGAGCGGCGCGCCGCCGCCCGGCAGGCACTCGTACGCGTGCAGTTGGTGTGCGACGAGGCGGCGATCGTGGAACTGGCCCGGAAGGCATTCGAGGTGACGCACTGCATGCACGAGGCGAAGGACGAGGGTGAGCGGGCGCGGCGGTCCGAGGAGGGCGTCGAGGCGCTGGCCGCGTTCATCGAGGCCGCGGCCCCCAGCGTGCGGTGACATGGCGGCCCCGGCGGTGTCGGCCCCGCTCGTGGTGATCGAGCCGCGCAAGCGGCGCCACTGCGCGGAGTGCCGCGGCGGCCCGCTGGCCCGGCTGGTCCTGGAGTTCAACGCGCCGCTCTGCCTGGACTGCGCCGACCTCGGCCACCTGGTCTACCTGCCGCGCGGCGACGCGGCGCTCACCCGCCGGGCCCGCGAGGCGAGCGGCCTGTGGGCGGTGGTCGTACGCCACAACCGGCGCCGTACGCGGTACGAACGCCAGGGCATCCTCGTGGAGGAGGCCGCCCTCGCGCGGGCCGAGGCCGCGTGCCTGGCCGACGCGGAGGCGCGGGCCCGCCGCCGGGCCCGGGACGCGGTGCGCCGCGCCGCCGAGGACGAGCGGTTCAGGGCGGCGCTGGCGGCGGAGGTCCTGCGCCTGTTCCCGGGCTGCCCGCCGGAGCGTGCCGCCGAGATCGCCGGGCACGCCGGGGAGCGCGGGAGCGGGCGCGTGGGCCGCACGGCGGCGGGGCGGGCGCTGGACGAGGGGGCGGTCACCGCGGCGGTACGGGCGTCGGTGCGGCACCTCGACACCGAGTACGACGCCCTGTTGATGCGCGGTGTGCCCCGCCGCCAGGCGCGCAACCGTGTGGCACCGGTCATCGAGGCGGTGCTGGCCGCCTGGCGGCGGTGACTCCGGGGCGGCCTGGTGCTCGGGGCGACCGGCCGCCTCCGGGACGCATTACGCGCGGTCGGACGCGGGGCGGAAGCGGCGGTAGAGGAGGCCGCCGCCGATCATCAGGCCCATGGCGGCGGGCACGCCGAGGCCGATGAGGCCGGCGCCCGTTTCCGCCAGCGACGCCGACCCGGTCTGCGGCAGCGGCGCGGACGGGGCCCGGTCGGCCGGGCTGGGAGCCGGAGCGGCGGGCTCGTCGTGCTCCGGCGGCGCGACGGGCTCGTGCGGCTTCGGCTTCTGCGGCTTGGGCTTCTGCGGCATGACGGGGGGCTTGCTGCCGCCGTTGCTGGACGCGTTGCCGAAGGCGGGGTTGAGGATGCCGACGAGGCTGACGGAGTTGCCGCTGACGTTGACCGGCAGGTCGATGGGGAGCTGGATGCCGTTGCCGGAGATCACACCGGGCGACTTCATCGCGGCGCCGTCCGCCGAAGCGCCGCCGCCTCCGCTGCCCTTCTTGCCGCCGTTCTTGCTTCCCTTGCCGCCGTGCTCACCGTGCGGCGTGCCCGGGCGGTCCTTGTGGTGGTGGCCCCCGTCCTTGTTCTCGCACTTGTTGCCGGCCGCGGGGTTGAGTACCCCGACCACGTTGACGGTGTTCCCGCAGATGTTGACGGGGACGTCCACGGGCAACTGAATGGTGTTGCCGGAGATCAGCCCCGGCGAATCGGCCGCGACGCCCTTCGCGTCCGAGTCGGCGTGCGCATAACCCGCCGCCAGAGCGAGCGCGCCACCCGTGGCCATCAGTGTGACCAGACCATTTCGGCGAGTGTGCCTCATGGCTTCCTGCCTTCCGGAGACTTTCACGGGCACCCGCCCGCACCGGAGTTAACGCGTTACAGCCAACAGGGGTTATGACGCATCCGCCATTCACCCCATCGAGTGGCACCTCATTCGAACCCTCACATGCTCTTTACCTGACGTCCCCCTGACCGCCGAGATGGACGCTGCCGACGGAGCCCGCCTGGATCACACCACCGTGCTGGACGCCTCCGCTGATGGTGTTGTGGACGTCGCCGGAGCGGGCGTTGACCACGGGCGGCGGGGCGGGCAGCAACTCGGCCAGAATCGCTCGCAGTTCCGCCGCCGCGGCAGGGTCCGCGCGGAGGGTGCGGCGTATCCGGGCCCGCCATTCGGTGCGGGCCTCGACCTGGGCGTCGGCGGTGGCCTCCTCGCTGCCCGACGCCTCGGCGGCGAGCAGTTCCGCGCGGACCGCCTCCAGCTCGGCGGCCACCCTCTCCGGGTCCGGGCCGGTGTTGCCCGATTCAGAGCCGCTGGTTCCGGACTCCGGGCCGGTGCCGGACCCCGAACCGGGGCCGGGGGCCGTGGCGCCCCGGCGGGCGAAGAAGCCGACGACCCGGCCGCGCACCTGCTCCCAGCTCTCGCCGACCATCTGCTGGACGAGGGCGGTCGCCCCCGCCGTCGCCAGTGCCACCAACTCGGCTTCCACCGGACCCCCCATTCGTCCCTGGCGGTACGCACAGCCGGTACTCACAGCCGGTACGTACAGCAGCGTACCCATCAGCGCTCCAGCAGGTCGGTGAGCGCTCCGACCGGGTCCGCGTCAGGGGTGCCTCTCGGCCACCAGTCCTCGCGGTCGGGGTCCGATTCGTACCCGTACCACAGGCCGTCGCGGCCGTAACGCAGTTGCAGCGAGCGGGTGGAGAGGCGGTTGCGCCAGGGGCGGAAGTGCGGGAGGTCGGCGGCGATCAGGGCGGGGCGGGCGCGGTCGAAGGGGCCGGCGGGCGGGTCCCAGGGCTCCTCCAGGACGGCGAGCCCGGCCGGTCCGCCCTGGCGCCAGGCGGCGACCGCGCGGGCCAGGTCGGCGGGGGTGCGGTCCAGGGCGGCGGCGAGGTCGCGGTAGAGGGCCCGGGTGGAAGCGGTCAGGCCCGAGCCCGGATGGGCGGCCGCGAGGCGGACGGCGTCCTGCCAGGGAGTGAGGGCGGCGACCGGGTCCTGACCGGTGGTCAGGAAGGCGTGCGCGCGGGCGGCCGCCTCGGTGGCCAGCATTTCGAGGGCCAGCGGGTCGGGGGCGTCCGGGTCCTCGGGGTAGAGGGGCGGGCGGCCGGGCCGGTCGGGGGCGGGCAGCGGGGGCGGCAGGGGCATGGCCGGCGGGGAGGCGACGGCCGCGCGGGCGGGCACGGTCGGCATCGGCGGGGGCGCGGCGGTGGTCTCGGCCGCCTCGTGGGCGGCGTTGCGGTGGCTGAGCGCCGCGAGGATCTCCTGCTCGCCCCGGCCGCGCATCAGGAACAGCACGAACGGGTCCTCGTCGAGGAGCCGCGCCGCCTGGTAGCAGAGGGCGGCCGCGTGCTTGCAGGGATAGCCGTGGTCGGGGCAGGAGCAGTCGGGGATCAGGTCACCCGGGCCGGGCAGCAGGTCGACCGCTGCGGCCAGGGCGTGCGGGACGTCCTTGTCGAGGAGGGCGGCGATGTGGTCGGGGCGCGCGGCGGCGGCGTCCAGGAAACGCTCCCAGTCGTCGTCGCCGAGGACCCGCAGCCGGATCTCCGTGCGGTACGGGCGGGGGCGGCTGCCGTGGACGTACGCCACGACCCGGCCCGGCGTCACGGTGATCGCGTCGACGTGGCCGGTGGCGGCGTACGCCCGCCCGCGCGCCAGGCGCGCCGCGTCCAGGGCGGTGTCCTCCAGCGCCTCCACCCACGCGTTGCCCCACCAGGTCGCGGCGAACCGCCCGTCGGCGCCCCGGACCGGGGCGAGCTGCGGGAACGTACGCCGCCGGTCGTCGTGCAGCGGCGCGCGCCGCACGCCGGAGCGCGAACGGGAGCCGAGGCCGATGCCGGGGCCGGGGCCGGGGCCCGGATGGGCGCCGGGGTCCGCGCCCAGGCGCGGGCCGGGGCCGGGGCCCGGATGGGCGCCGGGGTCCGCGCCCAGGCGCGGGCCGGCGCCGGGGAGGTGCGGGCCGGGGTACGGGCCGGGACCGGGGGCCGAGCCCCGGTTGGGGTCCGGGTCCGGGCGGTGGGGGCTCATGACAGCCTCCTCAGCGACACGAGGTCGGCCAGCTCGCGGTCGGTCAGCTCGGTCAGCGCGGCCTCGCCGGAACCGAGGACCGCGTCGGCGAGGGCGCGTTTGGCCACCAGCATCTCCGCGATGCGGTCCTCGACCGTTCCTTCGGCGATCAGCCGGTGGACCTGGACCGGCTGGGTCTGGCCGATGCGGTACGCCCGGTCGGTGGCCTGCTCCTCGACGGCCGGGTTCCACCAGCGGTCGTAGTGCACGACATGGCCGGCCCGGGTGAGGTTGAGGCCGGTGCCGGCGGCCTTGAGGGACAGGACGAACACGGGGACCTCACCGGACTGGAACCGGTCGACCATGCGCTCCCGCTCCGCCACCGGCGTGCCGCCGTGGAGGAGTTGGGAGGGGACCGCGCGGGCCGCCAGGTGGGCGGTGAGGAGCCGCGCCATGGTCACGTACTGGGTGAAGACCAGGACGGAGCCGTCCTCGGACAGGATGGTGTCGAGGAGCTCGTCGAGGAGGGCGAGCTTCCCGGAGCGGCCGGCCAGTCGGGCGGGCTCCTCCTTCAGGTACTGGGCGGGGTGGTTGCAGATCTGCTTCAGGGACGTCAGCAGCTTCATGACCAGCCCGCGGCGTGCGATGCCCTCCGCGCCCTCGATCTGCGCCATCGTCTCGCGCACCACCGCCTCGTAGAGGGAGGCCTGTTCGCGGGTGAGGGGCACGGGGTGGTCGGACTCGGTCTTGGGCGGCAGCTCGGGCACGATGCCCGGGTCGGACTTCTTGCGGCGCAGCAGGAAGGGGCGGACGAGCCGGGCGAGCCGCTCGACCGCCTCGTCGTTCTCGATCTGCTCGGCGTTCTCGACGGCTCGCGCGTGCCGGGAGCGGAACGCCTTGAGCGGGCCGAGGAGCCCCGGGGTCGTCCAGTCGAGCAGCGCCCACAGCTCGGAGAGGTTGTTCTCGACGGGGGTGCCGGTGAGGGCGACGCGCGCGGGCGCGGGGATGGTGCGCAGCGCCTTGGCGGTGGCGGAGAACGGGTTCTTGACGTGCTGGGCCTCGTCGGCGACGACCATTCCCCACTCGTGGGCGGCCAGCCGCTCGGCGCTGGTGCGCATCGTGCCGTAGGTGGTGAGGACGAAGCCGCCGTCGAGCCCGTCCAGGGTGCGGTCGGCGCCGTGGAAGCGGCGCACGGGAACGCCGGGGGCGAACCGGGCGATCTCACGCTGCCAGTTGCCGAGCAGGGACGCCGGGCAGACGACGAGGGTCGGGGCACTGCGGGCACGGCGCAGGTGGAGGGCGATGAGCGTGACGGTCTTGCCGAGGCCCATGTCGTCGGCGAGGCAGCCGCCGAGCCCCAGGGACGTCATCAAATCCAGCCAGGCCAGGCCGCGCAGTTGGTAGTCGCGCAGCGTGGCGTCCAGGCCGGGTGGCGGGGCGATGTGGCCGGGGCCCGCCACGAGCCGGTCGCGCAGTGCGGCGAGCGCGCCCACCGGGACGGCCTCGACCGTCTCACCGTCCACCTCGGCGGTGCCGGTCAGGGCGACGGCGAGCGCGTCGACCGGCTCCAGCAGGCCCAGCTCCCGTTTGCGCGCCTTGCGTACGAGCGCGGGGTCGACGACCACCCACTGGTCGCGCAGCCGCACGACGGGGCGGTGCGCCTCGGCGAGGGCGTCCATCTCCCGCTCGGTCAGCGGGTCGCCGTCCAGCGCGAGCTGCCAGTTGAACCTCAGCAGCTCCGCCCCGTCGAAGAAGGCCGTGCCGTCGGTGGCCGAGCCGGGCGCGGGCCGGACGACCGCGGTGGCGGTGAGGGACCGGGCCAGCTCCCTGGGCCAGTGCACGGTCACACCGGCCGCGGCGAGCCGGGTCGCCGCGGGGCCCAGCAGTTCGTACAGCTCGTCCTCGGTGAGGGAGACGACGTCGGGGACGTCCCGCTCCAGCAGCCGGGCGAGCGGGGCCCAGACGCGGGCGGCGCGCCGCAGCGCCAGCACGGCGTCGATCCGGGCGCGCGGCCCGAAGTGCTCGGTGCCCTCGCCCGCCCAGAGCGCGGCCGCGTCGATGACGAGGGTGGGGTCGGCGAGGCTGTGGACCTGGACCAGCGCGGCGGCGGCCTCCCGCTCGGCGCCGCCCTCCTGGACGGTGTCGAACAGCTCGTACCCGGACAGATCGAGGCGCAGCGAGACGCGGACGCCGGCGTCCATGCCCGCCGCCGCCTCGGCGGCCCAGGCACGCGCGCGGGGCAGGTGCTGCGGCGTACGGGCCGCGAACGGCGCCCCGGCGGCGTACGCGGCGGCCGGTGTGCGGGGCAGCGTGTCGGCGACCGCGTCCAGGAACGCCCGTACCAGCGCCTCCGGCTCGGGCAACTGGAGCGGGCGCCGGCCGGCGACGGGCACGGCATGGGCCTCGTACGGCATCGCCGCGGCGACGGCCCGCAGGTGGGCGATGTCGTCGGCGTCGAGGGGGCCGGCCCGCCAGGCGTCCAGGTCGTCGGCGGTGAGCCCGGGCAGGAGCCGGCCGCGCCCGGCCAGGTGGAGGGCGTGCAGGGCGGCCGCGCCCCAGCAGGCGGCGGCGGGGTGCGCGGCGGGGTCGTGCCGGGCGGCGACCAGCACGGGAAGGGCATCGGCGACGGGCAGCACGCGTGCGGGGACGGCACGGCTGCGGACGCCGGCCCCGTGCGCCCGCACCACCGTGATCGTGTCGTCGTGGGCGCCCTGGTGCGCGGGGCTCCCCGGCTCCCCGGGCGGGGGCAGGGGGCGGGCGTCCGGGGACCAGAAGGCGACGCGGCCCTCGCGGGGCAGGGCGGCGGGGAGGAAGACGGCGGCACAGGTGTGCAGCGGGGCCTGCCCCATGGCCGGTCACCTCCCTCACGCTGGTCGTTCCGTGGATCTACGACCTTACGGCGAGGGTCTGACAATCGGCCCGAGCCCCGTCAGCGCACGCCCTCCCACAGGGCGCGCTCCGCCGCTCGCGGGTCCTCCACCACACCCGGCTCGGCGTCGTCGAAGATCATCGTCGTACGGCTGGACGTGTCGTACTCGGCCCACCCCGGCTCGCCCGTCGTCGCGAAGGCCACCCACGCCCCGTGCATCGCGTCCGCCACGGCCTGGGCCGGGTCCTCGCCGATCATCGGGGCGTACGCCGGGTCGTCGAGCCGGTCGAAGACGTAGGCCAGCTCGCCGCCGTGGCAGGCGCCGAGCCGCCCGTCGAAGGCGGAGGAGCGCCGGGCGAACTCGTACATGTACGACCCCGGCACCGACTCGGCCAGCCGGATCGCCGGGATCCGGTAGAACCAGTCCGTCACCATGGCGTCGAAGATCTCCCCCGGCACGGCGCCGGGCCGCGCGTCCCGGTATACGGGCAGGGCCTTGTCCGGATCGAGGCCGTAGGCCTCGGCGGTCGCCCGGAGCTTGGCCTCGCGCAGGAGGTGCAGCCGCTCGGTGGGGACGAGGAAGAGCCGGTACTCCTCGCGGTTGCTGCCGACCAGCAGGTCGACGCCGCAGTCGGGCCCCGGCGGCGCCAGGCCGTCGACGACCGGCTCGAAGGGCATCGCGTTGAGCGCCGCCTCGCCCCACACGGCGGGGTCGGGGCGGCCGCCGATCTCACGGCGCAGTTCCGCTTGCGCGGTCAGGAGCCGGTCGAGGGGTACGGCGGCGAAGGCGTCGGCGGTCGGTTCGATCCCGAGCCTGCCGGCCAGGTGGGCGGTGATCCGGCGGGCCGACGCGGGGCGGAGGAAGTGGTGCGCGGCACCGCTCTGGAGGATGGCCCGGTGGAACAGGCCACGCGCCCGCGTGTCGTTCAGCAGGACGCCGATGCTGATCGCTCCGGCCGAATGGCCGAAGAGGGTGATCCGGTCCGGGTCACCGCCGAAGGCCGCGATGTTGTCGCGTATCCATTCCAGCGCGGCGATCTGGTCCAGCAGGCCCCGGTTGTCCGGCACGCCGTCCAGGTGCAGGAACCCGTCGGTACCGAGGCGGTAGTTGAGCGAAACGAACACCACACCGTCCCGGGCGAAGGCGCTGCCGTCGTACGCGGACGACGACGCCGCCCCGTTGGCGAAGGCACCGCCGTACAGCCACACCATGACGGGCAGTCGGGCGCCGGGGCCGGGTGACGGCGTCCATATGTTGAGGTTGAGGCAGTCCTCGCCCGGGATCGTGACCTCCGGGATGAGGGCGTCGAAGGGCGGGGTGTAGGGCGCCTTGGGCGGGGTCGGGCCGTGGGCCGTCGTGTCCCGTGTCCCGCTCCACGCGCGCGGTGGGGCCGGTGGCCGGAAGCGGAGGGGGCCGAAGGGCGGCGCGGCGTACGGGATGCCGAGGAAGGAGGCCGTGCCGTCCGCCGAGACGTTGCCGCGTACCGCACCCTGCCTGGTCATGCACACCGGTCGCATCGAAGGTCCCCTCGTCGTGTACCTCTCTCGTACCGTGCCGCCCGGCCGGGCGTAAAGGCTTTCCCGCGGTGTGCGTCCCGGTTCACATCCGCTGGCGGACCAGCGCCACGAGCCGGGCGTTGTGGTGGCGGCGGTTCCAGGCGACGACGGCCAGCAGCACGGCGAAGATCACCGGAGTGAACCAGTACTGCCCGCCGAGGAAGACCAGTTGTGTGATGAGCGCGCCGGCCATCAGGCCGATCAGCGCGAGCGCCGACACCCCGGACAGGACGGGCACCACCAGCGCGATGGCACCGGCCAGTTCCACGGCGCCCACCAGGTACATGAACCAGTCCCCGAAACCGATCGCGTCGAAGGCCTCCGCGGCCGAGGGGTGCCCGACCAGCTTGGGCGCGGCGCTCGGGATCGCGAAGAAGAGGGCCAGGACGATTTGCAGCGTCCACACCCCGATGTCGGCGCGGCGGCTCAGGACGGGAGCGGCGGTGGTGGGGGCGTTGGCGGCGGGGGTGGTCATGTCGGGCTCCTCCTAAGGGCGTTGCGTGCCTGTCATGGAGGTAGACCGGCGGGCCGCCGGGAACTCATCGGTCCTTCGGCCGCGCCCTCACCCAGGTGCCGTCGTCCGTCAAGTACGTCTCGACGGCGAGACCGGCCCGGTCCAGACAGCCCTCGAAGTCCCCCTTCGTCAACGGCCGTGACAGGAAGGTCTGTGTCCAGCGGGCGTCGGGGAAGACGTACTCGGCGACCACCGAGTTCACCCCGTCCCCGACCGGTTCCGCCGACGCGATCCGCACCGTGCAGCCGGACGGGTCCACCCGCTCACGCGGCACGTGGGTGTGCCAGTCCACGCCCTCGCGCTGGATCAGTACGCACCCGTCGTCCGCGACGTGCCGTCGGCAGGCGGCGAGCAGCCCGTCGCGCACCCGCAGGTCGGCCGTGTGGACCAGGAACGACGCGAGCAGGACGACGTCGAACCGCTCCTCCATGTCCAGCGTCTCTATCGGGCTCTGTACGGTCCTGATGCCGGGGACCCGCTCGCGGACCCGTTCCAGCATCTCGGCCGACTCGTCCACCGCCGTCACCACCAGGCCGCGGTCGGCCAGTGGCCCGGTCATCCGGCCAGCCCCGCTGCCGAGTTCGAGCAGGGTCGCGCGCGCCGGGACGGCGGCGGCGATGATGTCCGGCTCGGGGCCGGCGACGAGCCTGCTGTACAGGTCCACGGCACAACCGTCCGGGGTGATCGCCCCCGGGCCCGTGCCCCGGTATCCCTCGCGTGTCCGTCCGCTCATGTGCCCTGAACGGCCGACACCAGGGGCCCGTTCCCCGCCCGGCCTCCTTTGGCTTGGATCGAACGGTTCATGGCCGGGTACCCGGCGGGCAGGGAGAGCGATCACCATGCGTACCGGCAGTGAACCGAGAACCGCGCGCAGTCCCCTGCGGATCCGCTTCTGGCTGGGTGTGTGGGGCCTGATCTGGGCGGGCGCCGGAACGGCGGCCTTCGCCCTGGCCGGCCGGACCGGCTGGGCGGTGGCCTGCGGGCTGCTGGGCGTGGTGGTCCTGGTGGACCTCGTGGTCATCGTCCGCCACATCCGCCAGGGCCCGCACTACCAGCCTGGCCGCGACGTCCCCCCGTACGAACCGGACGACCGGCGCTAGGCCCGGCCGGTCCGCGCCGGCCGTTCGATCGGTCGGCCGATCGGCCGATCGGCCGGTCCTGCGGCCTCGCGGGCCCTGACCGCACGTCCGCCAGGGCCGGTCAACGCGCGGTCACTCCTCGGGCGGGAGGTCGGCCGGGAAGTCGACGGGGAAACGCGCCGCCTCCAGGTACTCCGGCTTGGGGTCGAGGGCGGCGGCGAGGCGGAAGTGGCGCTTGGCCTGCTCGGGGCGGCCGGAGCGCTGGAAGGTGCGGGCCAGCGCGAAGTGCGCGAAGGCGTTGTCGGGCTCACGCTCCAGCACCAGTTCGAACTCCAACTCGGCGGGCCGGAGCTGGGCCGCCGCGAAGAAGGCGCGGGCGCGCAGCAGCCGGGCGGCGGTGTTCTCGGGATGGGCCGCGATCACGGAATCGAGCAGCTTGACGGCCCCGCGTGGGTCCCGTGCGGCGAGGAGCTGCTCCGCCGCGCGGTAGTCGATGACGTGGGTCTCCGGGTTGGTCTCGGGCACGCTCGCATCCTTCCCTCGCTGCGGCGGTTCAACATGCCTGGCGCGGACGCTATTCCTCCGGATACCTCCGCCCGCCGGATACCGGATACCTCCGGGCCGCCCGCTCTCCCTCCCGGCGCCTCTCCCGTACCGGCACGCTCACACGCCCGGGCGGACCCACACACCCGGGCGGCCTCACACGCCCGGGTCCGACCCACACACCGAGCGCGCCCGCTCACCAGGGCAGGGCCCACACACGCCCGGGCCGACCCGCACGTCCCGGCGGACTCACACGCCCCGGTCGGCCGGCGGGCCGGCGGCGGCGCGTTCGGTGAGCCGCGCCCAGACCTCGCGTACCTGGGGTTCCAGGTCCTCCAGCGGGCCGTCGTTGTCGATGATCAGGTCCGCGACGGCTCGCCGCTGCTCGCGGGTGGCCTGTGCGGCCATGCGCGCGCGGGCCTCGGGCTCGCTCATGCCGCGCAGCCGTACGAGCCGGTCCACTTGCGTCTCGGGGGACGCGTCGACGACCACGACGACGTCATAGAGCGGCGCCAGGCCGTTCTCCGTGAGCAGCGGTACGTCGTGGACGACCACCGCGTCCGGCCCCGCCGCGGCTTCGAGCTCGGCCGAGCGGGCACCGACGAGCGGGTGGACGATGCCGTTCAGCGTGGCCAGCCGCTCGGCGTCGGAGAAGACGATCGAGCCGAGCCTGGGGCGGTCGAGGGTTCCCTCGGGCGTCAGGATGTCCGGCCCGAACGCCGCCACGACGGCCGCGAGCCCAGGTGTCCCGGGCTCGACGACCTCGCGGGCGATCTTGTCGGCGTCGACGATCACCGCCCCGTACGAGGAGAGCAGCCGCGACACCTCGCTCTTCCCGGCACCGATTCCGCCGGTCAACCCAACCTTCAGCATGAGCCGAAGCCTAGGCCCTCGCGGACCGGGCCCTACAGGTCACCCTCCCGCTCGGCCAGGAACCGTTCGAATTGGCGGCCCAGCTCGTCCGCCGAGGGCAGGTCCACCGGTTCGGCGACCAGGCTGCCGCGCGTCTCGGCGCCGGCCATGGCGTCGTACTGGTGCTCCAGCCCCTGGACGAGCGCGATCAGCTCCTCGTCGCCCTCGCCGATCTGGCGCTCGATCTCGGTCTGCGTCCGCTGTGCCTGCGTCCGCAGCGAGTGCGCGATTCCGGGCAGCACGAGACCGGTGGCCGCCGTGATCGCCTCCACGGCGGTCAGTGCCGCGTCCGGGTAGGCGGACCGGGCCACATAGTGCGGGACGTGGGCGGCGACACCGAGGACGTCGTGCCCGGCCTCCATCAGCCGGAACTCGGTCAGCGCCTCGGCGCTGCCCGGCACCTGGGCCTCGTCGAACGGGCTGCGGTGCCCCGGCATCAGGTCCGTGCGGTTGCCGTGCGGCGTGAGGCCGACGGGGCGGGTGTGCGGCACGCCCATGGGGATGCCGTGGAAGTTGACCGAAAGGCGCACCCCGAGCCGCTCGACGATCTGCCGGACGGCCGCGGCGAACCGCTCCCACTCCACGTCCGGCTCGGGCCCGGACAGGAGCAGGAAGGGCGCGCCGGTGGCGTCCTGGAGGAGGCGGACCTCGATGGCCGGGGTCTCGTACGCGGTCCAGCGGTCGCGCCTGAAGGTCAGCAGCGGGCGCCGCGCCCGGTAGTCCACCAGCCTGTCGTGGTCGAAGCGGGCCACCACCTGGTGGGGCAGCGAGTCCAGCAGGCTGTCGACGATCTGCTCGCCGGTCTCGCCCGCGTCGATGTATCCGTCGAAGTGGTAGAGCATGACCAGGCCGGCCGACTCCTGGGCCAGCGCCATGTCGACGACGGCCAGGCCCTTCGGCTCCCATTCGTACAAATCCTGCGGATCAAGCACGATTACCGCTCCTCCTCGTGTTCGTACGGAAGAACGTCACTCGCCGTACAGGCATTCCCCATGGAGGGCCATATCCGGCCTGCGGTACCGGACGGGCAGGTTCCTGTGGGGCCTTGGTCCAGACCTTGACATGCTCACACCCCATCCCTACCGTCACGGGGCAACGCGCCGGTTCAGAAACCCGCCCGGCGTACATATACGCGAACACGCGCCAGCCCCTCTCGATCCCCCACGGGAAGGCACCCCCACATGCGCACCCGAACACTGCTCCCCGCCCTGGCGACCACGCTCGCCATCGCCGCCGGACTCACCGCCCTCGCCCCGGCCGCCGGCGGAGCCCCCTCCACCACCCTCGCCCCGACCGCCGGCGGAGCCGGGACCGCCGCCGTCATCGACGTCACGAGCGCCGCCCAACTGAAGTCCGCCCTGAGCGCCGCCCGCCCCGGCGATACGATCCGCCTCGCCGACGGCACGTACACCGGCAACTTCAAGGCCACGACTCCCGCGACCGCCTCCGCCCGCATCACCCTCACCGGCTCCTCGCGGGCCGTGCTCTCGGCGGGCGGCGGCTACGGCCTGCACCTCGACGGCGCCTCCCACTGGACCGTCAAGGGGATCACCGTCACCGGCGGCCAGAAGGGCATCATGATCGACACGGCGACCGGAGTCGTCGTCGACTCCGTCACCGTCCACGGCCTCGACATGGAGGGCGTCCACTTCCGCAAGTCCAGCAGCAACGGCGTCATCAAGAACTCCCGGATCCACGACACCGGGAACGACGGCCGAGGGATGGGCGAGGGCGTCTACGTGGGCACGGCGAACACCTTGTCGGACCGCAGTGACAACGTACAGATCCTCAACAACGTCATAGGCCCGGACGTCGGGGGCGAGAGCATCGACATCAAGGAGGGCACCACCGGCGCGAAGATCATCGGCAACACCTTCGACGGCCGCGGCATGACCGGGGTCCACTACGACGACTCGTGGGTCGACGTGAAGGGCAACAACGTCCTCGTCGAGAACAACACCGGCCGCAACACCCTCAACAACGGTTTCGAGGTCCACACCCAGCAGAGCGGCTGGGGCTGCGGCACGGTGTTCCGCGCCAACAAGGCCGACCTGACCGGCGCGACGGGCGCCCACCGGTACGCCATCCACGTGCCGCACTATTCGTCGTCGTGCCGGACGACGGTGTACGCGGACAACACCCGCACCGGCGGCCGGGGCCTGGTCACACCGGGCGTACCCATCGGCTAGCGACCGGCGGCCAGGCACACGACTGAGGCCCGCCCCCTTCCGGGGACGGGCCTCAATGTTCAGCCTCTACCGCTCAGCGGTGAGCCGGAGCCGATGGCTCAGCTCTGGCCGCCGGCCAGCTTCTCGCGGAGCGCGGCCAGGGCCTCGTCCGACGCCAGGGCGCCGGAGTTGTCGTCCGACTCCGAGGAGTACGAGCCGCCGGAGGCACCCGCCGGGGCACCGGCCGGAGCGGCGGCGCCACCCTCGGCAGCGGCGGCCTCGTCGGCCTCGCGGGACTTGATGACCTGGGCCTGGTGCTGCTCGAAGCGCTGCTGCGCCTCTGCGTACTGGGTCTCCCACGCCTCGCGCTGGGCCTCGTAGCCCGGCAGCCAGTCGTTGGTCTCCGGGTCGAAGCCCTCGGGGTAGATGTAGTTGCCCTGGTCGTCGTACGACGCGGCCATGCCGTACAGGGTCGGGTCGAACTCGACCGAGGCCGGGTCGGCACCGAAGGACTCGTTGGCCTGCTTCAGCGAGAGGCTGATGCGGCGGCGCTCGAGGTCGATGTCGATGACCTTGACGAAGATCTCGTCGTTGACCTGGACGACCTGCTCCGGGATCTCCACGTGGCGCTCGGCCAGCTCGGAGATGTGGACCAGACCCTCGATGCCCTCGTCCACGCGGACGAACGCACCGAACGGAACCAGCTTGGTGACCTTACCCGGGACGACCTGACCGATCTGGTGCGTACGGGCGAACTGCTGCCACGGGTCCTCCTGCGTCGCCTTCAGCGACAGGGAGACACGCTCGCGGTCCATGTCGACGTCGAGGACCTCGACGGTGACTTCCTGGCCGACCTCGACAACCTCGGACGGGTGGTCGATGTGCTTCCAGGACAGCTCGGAGACGTGGACCAGACCGTCGACGCCACCCAGGTCCACGAAGGCACCGAAGTTGACGATCGAGGAGACGACGCCGGAGCGGACCTGACCCTTCTGGAGGGTGGTGAGGAACGTCTGGCGCACCTCGGACTGGGTCTGCTCGAGCCAGGCGCGGCGGGACAGGACCACGTTGTTGCGGTTCTTGTCCAGCTCGATGATCTTCGCCTCGAGCTCCTTGCCCACGTAGGGCTGGAGGTCGCGGACACGACGCATCTCGACGAGGGAGGCCGGCAGGAAGCCACGGAGGCCGATGTCGAGGATGAGACCACCCTTGACGACCTCGATGACGGTGCCGGTGACGATGCCGTCCTCTTCCTTGATCTTCTCGATGGTGCCCCAGGCACGCTCGTACTGGGCGCGCTTCTTCGAGAGGATCAGGCGGCCTTCCTTGTCCTCCTTCTGGAGAACCAGGGCCTCGATCTCGTCGCCGACCTTGACGACCTCGTTCGGGTCGACGTCGTGCTTGATCGAGAGCTCGCGGCTCGGGATGACACCTTCGGTCTTGTAACCGATGTCGAGCAGGACCTCGTCCCGGTCGACCTTCACGATGACGCCGTCGACGATGTCGCCGTCGTTGAAGTACTTGATCGTCTCGTCGATCGCTGCGAGGAAGGCTTCCTCGTTACCGATGTCGTTGACCGCAACCTGCGGGGTGGTGGCGGTGGTCTCGGTGCTGCTCGTCATGTGGGAAAGGGCTCCGGTACGGACATTGAAGTCGTAGGTACTGCTACGCCGAGAGCCCGTATCGCAGCTGAAGAAGCCGGACAGCCAAGGAAGCGCCCGACCCTGCCAGGGGAGGCGCCTCGACAACCGAGGGGACATACAACAGATGCGAGCGCGACCTGCTCCGTCTGAGGCGCGCAGGCCCGCAGCGCAACCTTTAGCATACGGGGACGGCCGGACACGGTCAATGCGCGAAGGCGCACACCCGGGGCAGAACGTCGCATACCCGGCACATTTAAAGTTTCCCAAGGCCATCGTGGCCGCGGCTACCGCTTCCGGAGGGCCGTGCGCAACCTACAACGGCGGGCGGGATGATCCAAGAGTACGAGCCTGAAGCCACTCGGCGCCACGCCGGTGACGTCGAGAGCAGCCGGGCGAGCCGGGGCTGGTGGGACCGGAACGCGGACGAGTACCAGAGCGAGCACGGGGCGTTCCTCGGGGACGACCGGTTCGTGTGGGGCCCGGAGGGGCTGGACGAGGCCGAGGCGGGCCTCCTCGGGGACGTCGCGGGGCTCGACGTACTGGAGATCGGCGCGGGCGCCGCCCAGTGTTCGCGCTGGCTGGCCGCCCAGGGTGCCCGTCCCGTCGCGCTGGACCTGTCCCACCGGCAGCTCCAGCACGCCCTCCGCATCGGACAGGACGTGCCCCTGGTGGAGGCCGACGCCACCGCGCTGCCCTTCCGGGACGGCGCTTTCGACCTGGCGTGTTCGGCGTACGGGGCGGTGCCCTTCGTGGCCGATCCGGTGCGGGTGTTCCGGGAGGTGCACAGGGTGCTGCGGCCGGGCGGACGGTGGGTGTTCTCGGTGACCCATCCGATCCGGTGGGCCTTCCCCGACGAGCCGGGCCCGGAGGGCCTGTCCCTTTCGGCCTCCTACTTCGACCGCACCCCTTATGTGGAGCAGGACGAGGAAGGACGGGCCGTGTACGTGGAGCACCACCGGACCATCGGGGACCGCGTGCGGGACGTCGTGGCGGGCGGCTTCCACCTGGTCGACCTCGTCGAGCCGGAGTGGCCCGCCTGGAACACCCAGGAGTGGGGCGGCTGGTCGCCCCTGCGCGGCAACCTGATCCCGGGGACGGCGATCTTCGTGTGCGAGCGCGCGTGATGCGTGCCGAGGCGCTGGAACTGCCCGTACGTACCGCCCTGCCCGCCCTGGAGCGGGCGCTGGAGGGGCATGGGGCGGCGGTGCTGTGCGCGCCGCCGGGGACCGGCAAGACGACGCTGGTGCCGCTGGCGCTCGCCGAGGAGGGCGCCCGGGTGCTGGTCGCCGAACCGCGGCGGATCGCGGCGCGGGCGGCGGCCCGGCGGATGGCGTGGCTGCTGGGCGAGCAGGTGGGCGGCCGGGTGGGCTTCACGGTGCGCGGGGAGCGGGCCGTGTCGCGCGGGACGGTCGTCGAGGTGGTGACGACGGGCGTGCTGCTCCAGCGGCTCCAGCGGGACCCGGAGCTGGCCGGGGTGGACGTGGTGATCCTGGACGAGTGCCACGAGCGGCACCTGGACGCCGACACCGCCGCCGCGTTCCTGCTGGACGTACGGGCCACCCTGCGGCCCGACCTGCGGCTGGTGGCCGCCTCCGCGACGACCGACGCCGAGGGCTGGGCCCGGCTGCTGGGCGGTGCGCCCGTGGTGGAGGCACGGGGCACGGCCCATCCGGTGGAGGTGGTGTGGGCTCCCCCGGCCGGGACGGTCCGGCCGCCGCACGGGATGAAGGTGGACCCGGCGCTGCTGGCGCATGTGGCGGCGGTGGTGCGGCGGGCGCTGGCGGAGCGCTCGGGTGACGTCCTGTGCTTCCTGCCCGGTGTCGGTGAGATCGCGCGCGTGGCGGGCCTGCTGTCCTCCGTGGACGCCGAGGTGCTCCAGGTGCACGGGCGGGCGGCGGCGGCCGTGCAGGACGCGGTGCTGGCCGGTTCCGGCGGGGGCCGGCGGGTGGTGCTGGCGACGTCCGTCGCCGAGTCGTCGCTGACCGTGCCGGGTGTGCGGGTGGTGGTCGACTCCGGCCTGGCGCGTGAGCCGCGCGTGGACCACGCGCGTGGCCTGGGCTCGCTGACGACGGTACGGGCGTCGAGGGCGGCCGCCCGGCAGCGGGCGGGACGGGCCGGGCGCGAGGCGCCGGGCGTGGTGTACCGGTGCTGGACGGAGGCGGAGGACGGGCGCCTGCCCCGGTTCCCGGCGCCCGAGATCCAGGTGGCCGACCTCGCCGCGTTCGCCCTCCAGGCGGCCGCCTGGGGCGACCCGGACGCGACGGGGCTGGCGCTGCTGGACGCGCCGCCGGCGGGCGCGATGGCCGCCGCCCGGTCGGTGCTGGCGGCGATCGGCGCCGTGGACGGGCAGGGGCGGGTGACGGACCGGGGCGCGCGGATGGCCCGGCTGGGCCTGCATCCGAGGCTGGCCCGCGCGCTGCTGGACGGGGCTCCCGTGGTGGGTGCGCGGCGCGCCGCGGAGGTGGTGGCGCTGCTGAGCGAGGAGCCGCCGCGCGAGTACGGCGACGACCTCTCGGCCGCGTGGCGCGCGGCGCGGCGTGGCGGTGACGCCTACGGGGCGCGCTGGCGCCAGGAGGCCCGGCGGCTGACGGGGCAGTTGGAGGCGACTGGCGTGTCAGCCACGCCGGGGCCGGTGTCCGGCGCGGCCGGGGCGACGTCGGGCGGGGCCGGGGCGGCGGCCGGCGCGGGCGGCCCGTCGAGGTCGGGGTTCGACACGGGCGGGGCCGCGGCCGGCACGGGCGGCCCGTTTCGGTCGGCGTCCGGCACGGGCGGGGCCACGGCCGGCACGGGCGGCCCGTCGAGGTCGGCGTCCGGCACGGGCGGAGCCTCGGCCGACGCGGGTGGCCCGTCGGGGCCGGCGGCCGACGCGGGCGGGTCGACGTCGGGCGCGGGCGGCCCGTCGGGGCCGGCGGCCGGCGCGGGCGGGGCATCGCCCGGTGGGGCCGGGGCGCCGCATGACGATGCCGTCACCGGGCTCGTCGCCGCGCTGGCCTTCCCCGAGCGGGTGGCACGGGCCAGGGGCGAGGGGGCCTTCCTGATGGCGTCGGGGACCGGCGCGGAGCTCGGGGAGGGGTCCCGGTTGCGGGCGGCTCCCTGGCTGGCCGTCGCAGTCGCGGACCGGCCCTCGCACGCCGCCTCCGCGCGCGTGCGGCTGGCCGCCGTGGTGGATGAGGAGACCGCGCGGGCGGCGGCCCGGCATCTGCTCGTGGCGGGCGAGGAGGTGCGCTGGGAGGACGGCGACGTCGTCGCGCGTTCGGTGGAACGGCTGGGCGCCGTCGAGACGGCCGTACGACCACTGAAGGACCCGGAGCCCGCGCTCGTGCGGGAGGCGCTGCTGGAGGGGTTGCGGCGCGAGGGGCTGGGGCTGCTGCGCTGGTCACGGGAGTCGGGCGAGCTGCGGCAGCGGCTGGCGTTCCTGCACCGGGTGCTGGGCGCGCCGTGGCCTGAGGTGTCGGACGGCGCGCTGCTGGAGCGGGCGGCGGAGTGGCTGGAGCCGGAGCTGTCGCGGGCCCGGCGCCGCGCGGACCTGGGGCGGATCGACGCGGGTCAGGCCCTCCAGCGGCTGCTGCCGTGGTCCACGGGGGACGCGGCCCGGCTGGAGGAACTGGCGCCGGAGCGGATCGAGGTGCCGAGCGGGTCGCGGATCCGCGTCGAGTACGGCGACGGGCAGCCCGTACTGGCGGTGAAGCTCCAGGAGATGTTCGGCCTGTCGGAAACGCCCTCCATAGCGGGCGTTCCGGTTCTCGTGCACCTGCTGTCCCCGGCCGGGCGCCCTGCCGCCGTCACGGCGGACCTGGCGTCCTTCTGGCGCGACGGGTACCGCTCCGTACGCGCGGAACTGCGCGGCCGGTACCCGAAGCATCCGTGGCCGGAGGACCCTACGGCGGCGGAGCCGACCCGGCGGACGAACGCGCGCCGTTGACGGCCGGGTGGCGTGGCGGCCCCTCCACGGCACCGCGCCGGGAGCGGGCCTCCAGCCACAGGGACAGCGCCGCCAGTCCCGTACCGAGGAACAGGAAGCCCCAGGGCAGGTACGACGTCATCAGCAGGATCAGGCGCCGCTGCGAGCGCACCAGGTCGACGGTGTGGTCCAGGTAGTCCTCGCGCATCCTGACGTGTCCGGCGAAGGCGGTCACCTTGTCGCGGCCGCCGAGCAGGGTGCCGCCGCGCAGTTCCTCCCGGTGGATCTCCTCGCCGTTGACGGGGGCGCCGGTGACCGGTTCGACCCAGAACATGCGCTTGGTGGTGTACCAGCGGGTGGTGCCGGTCTGCTGCTCCAGTTTCGTCGCGTCGATGCCCGGCAGCGGCATCTTCTTCGGGTACGGCACCTTCGTCCACGGAATGGTCTGTTCGAAGTAGTACACCTCAAGGCCCCGGAACGTACGGGTGCCCTTGTAGTGGATGGGCGCCGAGGTGCGGGTCTGGGCGTCGAAGTACTCGTAGTCCCGCTTCTCGGTGAGGAAGGGCCACTTGAACTCGATGCCCTCGCGTCGCACGGGGTCGCCGTCGACCGTCTCGCCGGTGGCGTGGACGGGTTGCTGGGTGTGGGCGTCGAAGATGTAGCGCTCGGGGATCTGGGACACCATCGCGCCGTCGGGGCCGACGACATGGGAGAGGGTGTCCCAGACGACGACGTCTCGGCCGGCGTCGCGTTCGATCCTCCGGGACTCCTCGACGTTGCCCTTGAGGGTCTGGACGATGGTGACCTTGTCGACCTGCTCGGCCTTCATGGTGTCGTACTTCAGGAGGGTGGCGGGTTTCGCCTCCAGCACCATCTCCTGGTACTGGCCGGCCGGGATCTTCGCCAGGCGCGGGAAGGCGTACCAGCGCAGGGTGGGTGCCATGGCGGCGAAGAACACCGCGAAGGAGAGGAGGACGAGGCCGGCTCGGCGGCGCATGGCGGGCGCCCCCTACTTCTTGGGTCCGGGGACCGTGGTGAGCAGCGGCTCGGGCGAGGTCTCGCCTTCGGGCGCCGGGTTGGTCACGGCCAGGAGCAGCACCAGGAGCAGGACTGGAGCCAGGCCTATGGCGGCGGCTACGAGGGCGCGCATGGATCGGCCTCCCTGTCTGATGCTCCGTCAGGTGGCAGGCACCGTAGCAATCGCGCCGTGAGATGAGAACACACACGCACCGCCCCACCGGCGGGTGAGGCGGTGCGTGCGTGCCGTGCCAGGGGCGTCAGGCGACCTTGAGCTCGATGGTCAGGTTCGCGCCGCCGGTGGTGGTCAGGCGGAGCAGGAACGTGCCGGTCTGGCCGTCGGCGAAGATCTTCGGCAGCGTGAGCATGCCGTTCGCGTCGGTCTTCAGGGTCTCCAGGGTGCGGACCGGGTTCCCTTGCTCGTCCTTGAAGAAGGGTCCCTTGTCGTTGACGGTCGCGTCATCCGCCGCCTTGATCATGGTGGCGGTCACCGCGACACCGGAGGCGACGGCGCCCTTGTACGTCGCCTTCACCTGGACCTGGTCGGCGAACTCCGTCTCCGGCTTGGCCGTCAGCTCCTTGCCGTCCGTACGGACCAGGGCGTCGGACTGGCGGGCGGTGACGGTCGCGGTGCGCTCGACCGGGGTGACCGTGCGGCCCACGACGGTGGCCCGGACGGTGAACTCGCCGGTCCGCTCGCCCGCCTGGAGCTGGGGCGCGGTGGCGGTGCCGTCGGCGCCCGTGAGGACGGTGACGCTGGTGGCGCCGTCCGGGAAGCGGGAGTCGGTCTCGCCGACGATCGCGAACCTCACGCCGACCCTGGCCACCGGCTTGCCCGCCCCGTCCAGCGCCGTGACGGCGGGGCGCTCCGCGAACCGGGTGCCGGCCGTCGCGGTCAGCGGCCCGGTGCCGGCGTCCTTGAGGCGGGCGACGGTGGCGGAAGGCGGCGTCGGAGTCGGAGTGGGCGTCGGCGTCGGCGCCGGCGTCGAGGGCGGGGTGGGCGTCGGCGTCGGGGACGTCGGCGGCTTGGGCGTGGGCGTCGGGGTGGGCTTCGGGCTCGCCGGCGGCGTGGGCGTGGGCGTGACCGACGGTCCGGGGGTCGACGTCGGGGTGGTCGTCCCGGTCCGGCCGACGCCGTCGTCGCTGCGGTCCACCGGCAGGACGCCTGTACCGTCGGGCACCTGGTGGCTGTTGTTCTTGTAGTACTCGAACCAGGACAGGACGGTACGAAGGTACTCCGTCGAGCGGTTGTAGCTGAGGATCGCCTTGTCCAGGTCGACCTTGACCGCGAGATCACGGTTGTTGGCGCACAGGTACATGCCGGCCGCCTGCGCGGCGTCATAGATGTTGTTCGGGTCCTTGCGGCCGTCGCCGTTGGCGTCCTGGCCCCAGCTCGCCCACGTGGAGGGGATGAACTGCATGGGGCCGACGGCACGGTCGTGGGTCGTGTCACCGTCGTACGCGCCGTTGTCGGTGTCGGAGATGTTGGCGAAACCGACGCCGTTGAGGACGGGGCCGAGGATCGGCGTGAGGGTAGTGCCGTTGGCGTCCACGCGGCCGCCGCGCGCCTGACCGGACTCGACCTTGCCGATGCCGGCGAGGAGCTGCCAGGGGAGGTTGCAGCCGGGGTCACTGGTCTTCAGGTACTGCTCGGCCTGCTTGTAGGCGGCGAGCACGGTCGCCGGTATGCCCGCTTCCGCCGGGCCGGTGACGACGGGCGCGTCCGGGGAACCGCCGGGCTTGGCGGGGGTGTTGAGCGGCGGCAGATCGGTGTAGTACGGGGAGTTGCCGGTGGCGGAGCCGTCGGCCGAGGGGGGCGGTGTCTCGTCGGACAACCGCTGGTCGGCGCCGCCGCCCGAGGGTGTCACACCGGGGGCCTGCGAGGCGGAGAGCGCCGCCACCGCCGCCGCTGCCACCGCTGTGCTGGTGGCTCCCTTGCGCAGTCGACGGCCGATGTGCGCTGCCATACGTCCGGTCCCTCCCCGATGACGGCCCTGTCGCGCTCCCCAGCGCGGTCACTCAGGCGACCCTACGTCAACTCTGCGGTCGGGCATACCGGCACCTGACCGTTTTTCACGCTTTCGTCACCTCTGGGTTGCCCGGAATCCGGTGTGCGAACGTCACGCATACTGAGCGCCATTGACCTGAGGTTCGCAATTCGGGGGGCACGACAGCCATGCCATTCACGCTCAGCCACGCCGCGGCGGTCCTGCCGGGGATACGGAGAACCGGCACCGGGCGGGGGCCGTTGGTCGCCTCGGCGCTCGTCATGGGGTCGTTCTCTCCCGATATGACGTACTTCGCGGACACCGCGATCCCGGGGGCGATGCTCTTCGGGGACGTCACGCACAGCCTGTTGGGCATCCTCACCGTCGACGTCCTCATCGCCGCCGCGCTGGTGGCGGTCTGGCTGATGGTGCGTGAGCCCCTCCTGGCGCTGGTCCCGGGCGGGTGGCAAGGGCGGGTGCACGCGCTGGTACGGGGTGAGTCCTGGCGCGAGCGGCAGCCGGCGGGGCTGGCGGTCCGGTTCTACGTCTCGGCCGTCATCGGGGCGGCGACGCATGTGGTGTGGGACCTGTTCACGCACGCGGACCGGTGGGGCATGAAGGTCCTGCCGGTGCTCGGCGAGGTGGTGGCGGGCTTCCCGATGTACCTGTACGCGCAGTACGGCGGCTCAGCCGTCGCGCTGGTGGTGCTGGTGTGGTTCGTGGGCGGCGCGCTGCGGCGGGTACCGCCGGAGGCGGCGGTGCGGGCTCCGGAGTCGGTGCCGGTGCTGGACCGGCGGGGCCGGTGGCTGGCGGCGGGCCTGCTCGGGGCGTGCGTGGCGGCGGGGATCGTGCACCGGTGCGTGCGGTGGTACGCGTACTGGGGCCGGATCGACACGCCGCTGGACATCATCCCGACGGCCTGCTTCGGCGCGGGCGCGGGCTTGGCTGCGGGGCTGCTGCTGTACGGCGCGGGGATGCGCCTTCGCGCGTCGGGCGCCCGCGGGGCGGCGGGGTAGGGGGCCGGCCCGGGCGCCCGGGGGCGCGCGCCCCCGGCGGGCGGGCACCGGGGCCGGGCCCGCGGACGGGCCCACCCCGAAGCCGCGGGCCCGCGCGGGGCGGCGACGCCGTAGCGGCACGTGGGCGAACGCAGGCGCCCCGCCCCCCGCCGGGGGCGACCGGTCCGTCAGTGGGCCGCCGAGTCCCAGTCCGGGCCCACGCCGACCGAGACGTCCAGGGGGGCACGGAGTTCGACGGCCGTGGACATTTCGCGGCGGACGAGTTCCTCGACCCGGTCGCGCTCACCCGGCGCGACCTCCAGGACGATTTCGTCGTGGACCTGGAGCAGGATGCGGGTGCTCAGGCCCGCCTCCCGCAGCGCCCGGTCGACGTTGAGCATCGCGACCTTCACGATGTCGGCGGCCGTGCCCTGGATCGGGGCGTTCAGCGCCATCCGCTCGGCCGCCTCGCGGCGCTGGCGGTTGTCGCTGTTCAGGTCCGGCAGGTACCGGCGGCGGCCGAGCATCGTCTCGGTGTACCCGGTGGCGCGGGCCTCGTCGACGACCCGGCGCAGATAGTCGCGCACGCCGCCGAACCGCTCGAAGTACGTGTCCATCAGGGCACGCGCCTCGCCCGCCTCGATGTTGAGCTGCTGGGACAGGCCGAAGGCGGACAGCCCGTACGCCAGGCCGTACGACATCGCCTTGATCTTGCGGCGCATCTCCGCGTCGACGGCGGACCGCTCCACCGAGAACACCTGGGAGGCGACCGTGGTGTGCAGGTCCTCGCCCGAGGTGAACGCCTCGATGAGGCCCTCGTCCTCCGAGAGGTGAGCCATGACCCGCAGCTCGATCTGGCTGTAGTCGGCCGTCATCAGGGACTCGAAGCCCTCGCCGACGACGAAGCCGTGCCGGATGGCGCGGCCCTCGTCGGTGCGCACCGGGACGTTCTGGAGGTTCGGGTCGGTGGACGACAGACGTCCCGTGGCCGCGACGGTCTGGCTGAAGGTGGTGTGGATGCGGCCGTCCGCCGCGACCGTCTTGATCAGGCCCTCGACCGTGGAGCGCAGCCGGGCCTGCTCGCGGTGGCGGAGCATGATGACCGGCAGTTCGTGCTCGGTCTGGCCGGCCAGCCACGCCAGCGCGTCCGCGTCCGTGGTGTAACCGGTCTTGGTCTTCTTCGTCTTGGGCAGGTTCAGCTCGCCGAAGAGGACCTCCTGGAGCTGCTTGGGCGAGCCGAGGTTGAACTCGTGCCCGACCGAGGCGTGCGCCTCCTTCACGGCCTGCTGCACCGCGCCCGCGAACTGCTGCTCCATCGCCTCCAGATGGGCGCGGTCGGCGGAGATTCCGTGCCGCTCCATGCGGGCGAGCAGCAGCGAGGTGGGCAGTTCCACCTCGTGCAGCAGCTCGGTGGCGCCGACTTCCTTGAGCTTCTCGCCGAACGCGTCGCCCAGGTCGAGGACCGCGCGGGCCTGCGCCATCAGGGCGTCGGCCTCGGCCTGCTCGTCGGTGCCGAAGGCGAGCTGCCCGTCGGCGGCCGCCGGGGCCAGCTCGCGGTGCAGGTACTCGACGGACAGGGCGTCCAGCGCGAAGGACCGGCGGCCCGGCTTGACCAGGTACGCGGCGAGGGCGGTGTCCATGGTGATGCCCGCGATGTGCCAGCCGTGCTCGGGGAAGACCCGCAGCGCCTCCTTGGCGCTGTGCATGATCTTCGGGCGGTCGGGGTCGGCGAGCCAGGCGGCGAAGGCCTTCTCGTCGGCCTCGTCGAGCTGGGTCGTGTCGAACCAGGCCGCCTTGCCGTCGGCGGCCGCCAGCGCGACCTCGCTGACATTGCCCACGCCGAGCGCCCAGGTCGCGACGGTCGCCACGCCCAGGGGCTGGCGGCCGTGCTGCTCCAGCCAGAAGGCCAGCTCGCCCGCGCCCAGGACCGTGCCGTCCAGTTCGACGCCGGCGGCCGTGGCCGGGGCCTCTTCCTCCTCCGCGCCCGGGTCGACGGCGAGGAGCCGCTCCCGCAGGCTTGGGTTGCGGATCTCCAGGACCTCCAGGAACCCCTTCAGCGCGGTCCTGTCGTAGGGCCGGCGCTCCAGGTCCGCGACGGCCTTGGGCAGCTCCACGTCCCGGACCAGCTCGGTCAGGTGGCGGTTGAGCTTGACGGACTCCAGGTGGTCGCGCAGCGCCTGGCCGACCTTGCCCTTGACCTCGTCGGCGCGCTCGACCAGCTCCGCGAAGGAACCGAACTGGTTGATCCACTTCGTGGCCGTCTTCTCACCGACACCGGGGATGCCCGGCAGGTTGTCGGACGGGTCGCCGCGCAGGGCGGCGAAGTCGGGGTACTGCGCGGGGGTCAGCCCGTACTTCTCCTGGACCTTCTCCGGGGTGAACCGGGTCAGCTCGGAGACGCCCTTGGTGGGGTACAGCACGGTGATGTGGTCGGAGACCAACTGGAAGGAGTCGCGGTCGCCGGTGACGATCAGCACCTCGAAGCCCGCCGCCTCGGCCTGGGTGGCCAGGGTGGCGATGATGTCGTCGGCCTCGAAACCCTCGACGGCGAACCGCTCCGCGTTCATGGTGTCCAGCAGCTCGCCGATCAGCTCCACCTGCCCCTTGAACTCGTCGGGGGCCTTGGAGCGGTTCGCCTTGTACTCAGGGAAGTCCTCGGAGCGCCAGGTCTTGCGGGAGACGTCGAACGCCACGGCGAAGTGCGTGGGCGACTCATCACGCAGCGTGTTCGCCAGCATCGACGCGAAGCCGTAGATGGCGTTGGTCGTCTGGCCGCTCGCGGTCGTGAAGTTCTCCGCGGGCAGCGCGAAGAACGCCCGGTACGCCAGGGAGTGCCCGTCCATGAGGAGCAGGCGCGGACGGTTGTCTTCGGTCTTCTTCGATGCTGTCTCAGCCACGGGGACGATCCTGCCACGGACCACTGACAATGCCGACCGAGCGCCGTGGGTCGGCCGCTGTCGGTGCCACGTGACAGGATCGGAGACGTACATCGGAGACGTACTTCGGAGACAACCGCTCAAGGGGGAGCGCGATGGCCAGCAAGCCGCCCGCAGGTGACCCGGTCCAGGACGCGCCGCAGGTCGCGCCGCCGCAGCACGCCGCCGCCGGCCTCCCCGCGATCGGGCACACGCTCAAGGTCTCGCACCAGCAGATGGGGCTGCGCCGCACCGCGCGCACGCTGCTCAAGGTCAACCAGAAGGACGGCTTCGACTGCCCCGGCTGTGCCTGGCCCGAGGGCGAGAAGCGGCACGTCGCGGAGTTCTGCGAGAACGGCGCGAAGGCCGTCGCCGAGGAGGCGACGCTGCGCCGCGTCACCCCCGACTTCTTCGCCGCCCACCCGATCGCGGACCTGGCCACCCGCAGCGGGTACTGGCTGGGTCAGCAGGGCCGCATCACCCACCCCATGTACGCGGCCGAGGGCGCCGACCGGTACGAGCCGGTGACCTGGGAGCGGGCCTTCGGGATCATCGCGGAGGAGCTCACGGCGCTCGGCTCCCCCGACGAGGCCGTCTTCTACACCTCCGGCCGCACCAGCAACGAGGCCGCGTTCCTGCTCCAGCTCTTCGCCCGCGAGTTCGGCACCAACAACCTCCCGGACTGCTCGAACATGTGCCACGAGTCGTCCGGCTCGGCGCTCACCGAGACGATCGGCATCGGCAAGGGCAGCGTCTCGCTGGAGGACATGCACCGCGCCGACCTGATCATCGTGGCCGGGCAGAACCCGGGCACGAACCACCCCCGGATGCTGTCCGCCCTGGAGAAGGCCAAGGCCGCCGGCGCGCGGATCATCTCGGTGAACCCGCTGCCCGAGGCGGGCCTGGAGCGGTTCAAGAACCCGCAGACCCCCCAGGGCATGATCAAGGGCGCCGCCCTCACCGACCTGTTCCTCCAGATCCGCATCGGCGGCGACCAAGCCCTCTTCCGGCTGCTCAACAAGCTGATCCTTGAGACCGAGGGCGCGGTCGACGAGGCCTTCGTACGGGAGCACACCCACGGGCACGAGGAGTTCGCGGCCGCCGCCAAGGCCGCCGACTGGGACGAGACCCTCGCCGCCACCGGCCTGGAGCGCGGCGAGATCGAGCGGGCGCTGCGCATGGTGCTGGCCTCCGAGCGCACCATCGTCTGCTGGGCCATGGGCCTCACCCAGCACAAGCACTCGGTGCCGACCATCCGCGAGGTGGTCAACTTCCTGCTGCTGCGCGGCAACATCGGCCGCCCCGGGGCCGGCGTGTGCCCGGTCCGCGGCCACTCCAACGTGCAGGGCGACCGCACCATGGGCATCTTCGAGCGCCCGGCGCCCGCCTTCCTGGACGCGCTCGACAAGGAATTCGGCATCACCTCCCCCCGGCACCACGGCTTCGACGTCGTCCGCGCCATCGAGGCGCTGCGGGACGGCAAGGCCAAGGTGTTCTTCGCCATGGGCGGCAATTTCGTCGGCGCGACGCCCGACACCGAGGTCACCGAGGCGGCCATGCGGCGGGCCCGGCTCACCGTGCACGTGTCGACCAAGCTGAACCGGTCGCACGCGGTCACCGGCACGCGCGCGTTGATCCTGCCCACGCTGGGCCGCACCGACAAGGACGTGCAGGCGAGCGGCAAGCAGTTCGTGACCGTCGAGGACTCGATGGGCCTGGTCCACGCCTCGCGCGGGAACCTGCCGCCGGCGAGCCCGCACCTGCTGTCCGAGCCGGCGATCGTGGCGCGCCTGGCGCGGGCGGTGCTGGGCGAGGCGTCGGCCACGCCGTGGGAGGAGTTCGAGAAGGACTACGCCACGATCCGCGACCGCATCGCGCGCGTGGTGCCCGGCTTCGAGGACTTCAACGCCAGGCTGGCGGCGAACCCCGGCGGGTTCACCCTCCCGCACGCCCCGCGCGACGAGCGCCGCTTCCCGACGAAGACCGGCAAGGCGAACTTCACGGCCGCGCCCGTCGAGTACCCCGAGGTCCCCGAGGGCCGGCTGCTGCTCCAGACGCTGCGCTCGCACGACCAGTACAACACCACGATCTACGGCCTGGACGACCGCTACCGGGGGATCAAGGGCGGGCGCCGTGTCGTCCTGGTCCACCCCGACGACGCCCGTGAGCGGGGCCTGGCCGACGGGGCGTACACCGACCTGGTCAGCGAGTGGACGGACGGCACCGAGCGCCGTGCCACCGGGTTCCGCGTCGTCCACTACCCCACCGCCCGTGGCTGCGCGGCGGCGTACTACCCGGAGACCAACGTCCTGGTGCCGCTGGAGGCGACCGCCGACGTCAGCAACACCCCCGCCAGCAAGTCCGTCATCGTGCGTCTGGAACAATCACCCTCCGCCTGAGCGTTCGCTTAGGCAGCACGGCAGAGCAGGGACAAGACCGCACGACGATCGGAGCCGGGCCCCATGGGCGAGCAGACACAGGTGAAGTTCCCTCAAGAGGTCATCGACGAGTACGCCTCGCTCGGCGTCGACCTGCCCGCCCTCTTCTCCGCCGGGCACCTCGGCAACCGCATGGGCGTGCAGATCATCGAGGCGTCCGCGGACCGCGTCGTCGGCACCATGCCGGTCGAGGGCAACACCCAGCCCTACGGGCTGCTGCACGGCGGCGCCTCCGCCGTCCTGGCCGAGACGCTCGGCTCGGTCGGCTCCATGCTCCACGGCGGCGTCTCCAAGATCGCCGTCGGCGTGGACCTGAACTGCACGCACCACCGGGGCGTGCGCAGCGGACTGGTCACCGGCGTGGCCACCCCCGTCCACCGCGGCCGCTCCACCGCGACGTACGAGATCGTCATCACCGACGAGCAGGACAAGCGGGTCTGCACGGCCCGCCTGACCTGCCTGCTGCGCGACGTCTCCCCCAAGGACGCGGACAACATCCCCGCCGCCGGTATCGGTCCCGGTACTACGGACTGACCGGCAGGGTGATGGCGCTGAGCCCGGCCCGGACCGTCATCCGCGTCCCGGCCGGGTGGCGCAGCGTGTAGTCGTGGTCCGTGGAGATCAGCACCACGCCCAGCCGGTGCCCTTTCTTGAAGACGTAGTCCTGGGGCTGCATCTCCCACTCCAGCCGGTACTCCCGCCCCTCCACCACCGGGCTCTGCCGCTCGACCGAGTCGCGGTTGCGGGCGTCGAGCCACCCGCGCGAGACGATCCTGAAGTCGGCGGTCTCGGTCCGGTGCCGGGTCCGGTAGGCGCAGCCGGTGTCGCCGGGAACGCCCTCGCCGTAACAGACGAGCTGTGAGGTGTCCGCCACCGTCCCGGCCGTCGCCCGGGTGTCCGTGCCGTAGTCGACGAGCAGTGCCGTCACAAACGGGGACGTCCCGTCCAGGGACGCCCGCACCGACATCGTGGGCGTCCCGCTGACCCTCAGGTCGGCGGCGAGCGGACCGGTGGTGTACGCGAGCCGGTTCGGGTTCGCCGCCTCCGGGGAGGCCACGAGCTGCTCGGCCCGCAGCGCGCGGCCCGCGTCGTGCAGGGCCTGCCGCGCCGGCCGGCCGGGCACCGGTGACAGGCCGCCGTCGGCGGTCAGCCGCAAAGTGACGTCCCGTGTGCCCGGCGCCGGCCACTCCCGCTGCTGCCGCCAGGAGAAGTCCGCCTGCTCCACGTCGACCTTCGGCCCGTCGAGGGCGCCGTTGTCCACGTCGTACAGCCAGAAGTCGAACCACTGGTGGAGCCGGCTCAGCCACGCCTCCATGCGCAACGGCATCGGATTGCTGTGCCCGGCCCGGTGCAGCCACAGGGTGCGCGGCACGTCGTGCTTCTCCAGCGCCTCCCACAGCAGGCCGGCGTGCCGGGTCTTCACGTTCCAGTCGTTGAGGCCCTGCACCAGGAAGACCCCGGCCTTGATCCGCCCGACGTCCTTCAGGTAGTCCCGCTCGCGCCAGAATCCGGTGTAGTCACCGCTCCCCCGGCCCTGCGCGGCGGTGAGCCCGTCCAGTACGGGCACGCAGATCTCCCGGTCGG
The DNA here is from genome assembly GCF_055570965.1 of Streptomyces sp. NPDC031064. NCBI lineage: Bacteria > Bacillati > Actinomycetota > Actinomycetes > Kitasatosporales > Streptomycetaceae > Streptomyces > Streptomyces sp. NPDC031064. Next base: position 673,598 of record NZ_JBVIGF010000003.1, on the reverse strand, counting down.
CCCGGCTGTAGACGGCCTTGGCCAGGATGTCCGCGTCCTCGCCCTGGTAGCCGCCGGGCGCCACGACCCCGCCGCCCGCCCGGTAGTAGTCGTACCAGGAGCTGATCCCCGAGATCGGCACGATGGCCTTGAGCCCGGCCACGCCCGTGGTGGCGACGGCGGTCGGCAGGGTGCCGTTGTAGGAGATGCCCATCAGCGCCGCGTTGCCGGTGGACCACGCCGCGCCGACGGGCCGGCCCTGGAGGTCCCAGCCCCGGGCCCGGCCGTTCAGCCAGTCGACGGCCGCCTTCGCGCCGAGCGTCTCCGCGCGGCCGCCGGACACCGGGCACCCCGTCGAGCCGCCCGTGCCGACGCTGTCGAGCTGGGCCACGGCGTAGCCGCGGGGCAGGAAGTAGTTGTCGGTGTAGCCGGGGAACACCACGGAAGAGGCGCCGAGCAGGGGCGCACCCGGCCCGGCCGGCATCTCGGCGGACGTCTCGAAAAGGCCCGGAAGCCCATCTCGCCCCTTACCGCCGGGCAGTCCGTCCTCCTCCACGTCGACGTTGTGGAAGGGGACGTCGTTGCCGCCGCCCCAGTACGGACTCGCCTCGATGATGGTCGCGACCTTCAGCCCGGCGTCGGTCTCCCTGGGCCGCAGGATGCGCATCCGTACGGTGTCGCGCCTGCCGTCTCTGTCGCTGTCCGTCGCCGTTTCGATGTCCACCTGCTGGTGGACGGCGTCCGCGCGGGAGAAGACTGGCTGGGTCGCCCGCCCCTCGATCCGCAGCGCGGGACTGGCGTCGGCGGCGCGTACCGTGGGCGCCGGTACGGCCGCGACCAGTGCGGCGGCGAGGAGCACCAGGCCGCGTGCTCGGGGGGTGCGAATGGTGCGTGTTCCGTGCAGTCTCGCCATCGTGCCTGCCTCCAGAGGGCCGGTGGGTGTGACGATCACGTGGGCGGCGCGCACACATTCCACCGCTTCCGTATCGCCGGCACCAGACGGCAAACCCCGCACAAGCCAAGGCCATTGTGTGACCGAGGGCAACCACCTAGCGTGGCCCGCATGAGGTCCAGGGGTCACCGGGGAACCGCCCGGCGCGGACCGCTCGCCGGACTGGTGCTGTGCGCGCTGCTCACCATGCCCTCGACGACCGGCTGTTCGAAATCCGGAGCTCCCGCACCGCACAGCAGTACACCTGCCGACATCTGCACCGCCCTCGTCTCCTACTGGGTCAAGGAGGCTTTGAAAAACAGCAGTTGGGCGGGGCTGGACTGGGAACAGAAGGGATTGTCCAACGAACAGTTGGCCATCCACGACGACGTCCTCTCCGCCGCCCGCGCCACCGATGCGCGCGAGGGCCGCGCCGCGGCCGTGCGGCTGATCGACCGACGGACGCGGGAGCGCTGCGAGGCGGCCGACGGCGCCACCGGAAGCTCCGAGAACTGGCGGCCGCCGCGCTGAACGGACCGACCACCGGCTCCGCCGCGCACGAGAGAGGACCCGCCCCGATGTAACACTGAGTAACAAAAACGCAATGAGGCAGCCGACCCGCGACCACCGTCCCGGCACCGCGCCGGCCCCCCGCCAGGCGTGTCACGCCTCAGACCCCTGTCAGCACCATGATCCGCCCAAGCCCCTTAGCGGAACTGGGCGTTCTCACTATGTGAGCAGAACGGCACCGACCGGAAAACCCGCTTCTGTCCAGGCCTCACACACGGGGCCTCCCCTCCGGCATAACAAGACAGTCACATCCTGACTTGGGGAGTCCCGCACTCAACCGGCTGCGCTTAGAGTCACCGCCAGTCACCGCGCCGCCGGGCGCGTCTGCTGCACTACCCAGCACCTACCCAGTGCGTATCAATCCAGTGCGGCCCGGCGATCACACGGCACCTCAACCCGAGGAGGCCGCGCCAGGGAAAGGATTCATCGTGCGACACCGTTCCTTGCTCATACTCACCACCGTGGTCACCACGGGGGCACTCACCCTGACCGCCTGCGGGTCGCGCGACGACGGCAAGGGCGGCGGGGACAGCGGCGGCAAGACGACCGTCGTCATCGGCGTCGACGCTCCGCTCACCGGATCGCTTTCCGCGCTCGGCCAGGGCATCAAGAACTCCGTGGACCTGGCGGTCCAGACGGCGAACAAGAACAACGAGGTTCCGGGCGTCACCTTCAAGGTCGAGGCCCTCGACGACCAGGCCGTTCCCGCGTCCGGCCAGCAGAACGCCACCAAGCTCGTCGGCATGAAGGACGTCCTCGGCGTCGTCGGCCCGCTGAACTCCGGCGTCGCCCAGTCCATGCAGGGCGTCTTCGACAAGGCCGGCCTGACCCAGGTCTCCCCCGCCAACACCAACCCGTCGCTGAGCCAGGGCGACAAGTGGGGCTCCGGCGAGTTCAAGCGTCCGTTCAAGACGTACTTCCGCACCGCCACCACCGACGTCATCCAGGGCCGCTTCGCCGCCCAGTACCTCTTCAACGACGCCAAGAAGCGCAAGGTCTACGTCGTCAACGACAAGCAGACCTACGGCGCCGGTCTCGCCGCGATCTTCTCCAAGGAGTTCACGCGCCTCGGCGGCAAGGTCGTCGGCACCGACAGCGTCACCGTGAAGGAGACCGACTTCTCCTCCACCGCCGACAAGATCAAGAGCTCCGGCGCGGACTCGGTCTACTTCGGCGGCCAGTACCCCGAGGGCGGCCTCCTCTCCGACCAGGTCAAGAAGGCCGGCGCCAAGATCCCGACCATGGGCGGCGACGGCATCTACGACCCGCAGTTCATCAAGGCCTCCGGTGAGCCCAACGAGGGCGACCTCGCCACCTCCGTGGGCTACCCGGTCGAGAAGCTCCCGACCGCCAAGAAGTTCATCGACGACTACAAGGCGGCCGGCTACAAGGACCCGTACGCGGCCTACGGCGGTTACTCCTACGACGCCGCCTGGGCCATCATCCAGGCCGTCAAGGCCGTCGTCGCCGAGAACGACGGCAAGGTCCCGGCCGACGCCCGCGAGAAGGTCGTCGAGGCCATGTCCAAGGTGTCCTTCGACGGGGTGACCGGCAAGGTCTCCTTCGACCAGTACGGCGACACCACGAACAAGCAGCTCACCGTCTACCAGGTCAAGGGCGGTGAGTGGAAGGACGTCAAGTCCGCCACCTTCGAGGACTGACCTCACCGCACTGCCCCGCACGAAAGCATCACGCCGCGCGAGGGCGCAAACAGCGCCCTCGCGCGGACTCATATCCGACACGCTCATCGGAGGCCCTGCGGTGAACGAACTGCCGCAACAGCTGGCCAACGGCCTTGCCCTCGGCGCCCTTTACGGTCTGATCGCCATCGGGTACACCATGGTCTACGGCATCGTCCAGCTCATCAACTTCGCCCACGGCGAGATCTTCATGATCGGGGGCTTCGGCGCCCTCGCCACGTACACGCTCCTCCCCAACGGCATATCCATAGCCGTCGCCCTGCCCCTCATGCTCATCGGCGGCGCGATCGTGTCCGTGGCCGTGGCCACCGCCGCGGAACGCTTCGCCTACCGGCCCCTGCGCGGTGCCCCCCGCCTCGCCCCGCTCATCACCGCGATCGGCCTGTCGATCGCGCTGCAGCAGCTCGTATGGCGCTTCTACCCCGGCGCCAAGGGACCGGTGAGCTTCCCCGAATTCACGGGCGACTCGTTCAAGATCCTGGACAACCTGGCCATCTCCCGCGCCGACGCCTTCGTCCTCGTCGCCGCACCCGCGTGCATGCTCGCCCTCGGCCTGTTCGTCTCCAAGAGCCGCAGCGGCCGCGCCATGCAGGCCACCGCCCAGGACCCGGACACCGCCAAGCTCATGGGCATCAACACCGACCGCATCATCGTGATGGCGTTCGCCATCGGCGCGGCCTTCGCCGCCGTCGCCGCGGTGGCCGAAGGCCTCGACAAGGGCCAGATCCGCTTCGAGATGGGCTTCCTGCTCGGCCTCAAGGCGTTCACCGCGGCCGTCCTCGGCGGCATCGGCAACATCTACGGCGCCATGGTCGGCGGCGTCGCCCTCGGCATCGTCGAAACGCTGTCGATCGCGTACGTCCAGGAGATCCCCGGCATGGAGCAGTTCGGCGGCGGCGCCTGGAAGGACGTATGGGCCTTCTCCCTGCTGATCCTGGTGCTGCTGTTCAGGCCACAGGGCCTGCTCGGCGAACGCGTCGCGGACAGGGCGTGAGAGCGATGACCACAGACACCACCACCAAGACCACCACGGCCACGTCGGCCGGCGCCCTCACGGCGAAGCCCCTGTACTGGGCCGTCGCACTCGGCGGCGTCGCCACCGTCGCCAGTACGTTCCTCTCCTGGACGTACACCAGCGAATTCCCCGGCGACCTCACCGTCTACGGCTACCCCGGCGGCCTCCAGGTCCTCACCCTCGTCGCCGGCGCACTCCTCGTGCTCTTCGCCCTTTCCGCCCTCGGCATCAAGGGCCTCGGCTGGCTCACCCCCGCCGGCGCCAACAAGCCGCTGAAGCTCCTCGCCCTCGGCGCGTTCGGCACCACCTGGTACACCGTCCTCGCCATCGCCGTCGAACTCGGCGGCCTGGTCAACCTGGAGCCCGGCGGCTTCGTCGCCGCCGTCGTCACCCTGATCCCGCTCGCCGCGCTGCGCCTGCCCGACGACAGCCGCCAGCTCGTGCGGCCGAAGGAACTCCCCTCCTGGGCCGAGATCCTGATCATCGTCGCCGCGTTCGCGACCGGCCTGTACACGGTCACCTACGGCATCGACACCGAGTACCCCGAGCTCTTCATCGGCTACCTGATCACCGTCGGCTTCGCCGTCGCGGCGCTGCTCAAGGCCGGGCTCGTCCAGCGGTTCTCCGCTCTCACCGCCAAGTACCGCGGCATCGCCGTCATCGCGGCCTTCGTCGCCGCCGCGGCGTTCCCCTTCACCCAGAGCACCGACCAGTACACCCTGGTCGCGGTCAACATCCTCATCTTCGCGACCGTCGCCCTGGGCCTCAACGTCGTCGTCGGCCTCGCCGGCCTCCTCGACCTCGGTTACGTCGCCTTCCTCGGCGTCGGCGCCTACACCGCCGCCATCGTCTCCGGATCGACGGCCTCCGCCTTCGACGTCCAGTTCCCCTTCTGGGCCGCCGTCCTCACCGGCGCCGTCGTCTCCCTGATCTTCGGCGTCGTCATCGGCGCGCCGACGCTGCGGCTGCGCGGCGACTACCTCGCCATCGTCACCCTCGGCTTCGGTGAGATCTTCCGCATCGTCATGCTGAACCTCGACGGCGAGTCGGGACCGCAGATCACCAACGGCCCCAACGGCATCCCCAACATCCCCGACCTCAACTTCTTCGGGTACGACTTCGGGGAGTCCCACACCGTCCTCGGCATCGAGCTCGGCTCGTACGCCAACTACTACCTGCTGATGCTGCTCGCCATGATCGTGGTCGTGCTCGTCTTCAGCCGCGCCCAGAACTCGCGCATCGGCCGCGCCTGGGTCGCCATCCGGGAGGACGAGACCGCCGCCACCGCCATGGGCATCAACGGCTTCCGCGTGAAGCTGATCGCCTTCGCGCTGGGCGCCACCCTCGCCGGCCTCGCCGGCACGGTCCAGGCCCACGTGCAGAGCACGGTCGTCCCGGAGATGTACCAGTTCGCCGGACCCGTCCCGCCCAACTCGGCGTTCCTGCTGGCCGCCGTCATCCTCGGCGGCATGGGCACCATCAGCGGACCGCTGCTCGGCGCGTCGCTGCTCTACCTCATCCCGGCCAAGCTGGAGTTCCTCAAGGACTATCAACTGCTGGGCTTCGGCATCGCGCTCATCCTGCTGATGCGCTTCCGCCCCGAGGGCCTCATCGCCAACCGGCGCGCACAGCTCGAGTACCACGAGACCGGCCAACTCGACGTACCACAGCAGGAGAAGCTGACCGACGACGCGACGGCCGGCGCGGCGAAGGCTGGGGCGTGACACCATGACCACCACTACCACCACTGCCGCGACCGTGCTCGACGCGAGCGGCGTCACCATGCGCTTCGGCGGCCTCACCGCCGTACGCTCCGTCGACCTCACCGTCCGCGAGGGCGAGATCGTCGGCCTCATCGGCCCCAACGGCGCCGGCAAGACGACGTTCTTCAACTGCCTCACCGGGCTGTACGTCCCCACCGAGGGCAAGGTCAGCTACAAGGGCACCGTGCTGCCGCCGAAGCCGCACCTCGTGACCAAGGCCGGCATCGCCCGTACGTTCCAGAACATCCGGCTCTTCGCCAACATGACCGTCCTGGAGAACGTCCTCGTCGGACGCCACACCCGGACCAAGGAGGGCCTGTGGTCCGCGCTGCTGCGCGGCCCCGGCTTCAAGAAGGCCGAAGCCGCGTCCCACGAGCGGGCGATGGAACTGCTGGAGTTCATCGGGCTCCAGCACAAGGCCGACCACCTGGCCCGCAACCTCCCCTACGGCGAACAGCGCAAGCTGGAGATCGCCCGCGCGCTCGCCAGCGACCCCGGCCTGCTCCTGCTCGACGAGCCCACGGCCGGCATGAACCCGCAGGAGACCCGGGCCGCGGAGGAACTGATCTTCGCGATCCGCGACAAGGGCATCGCCGTGCTCGTCATCGAGCACGACATGCGCTTCATCTTCAACCTCTGCGACCGGGTCGCCTGCCTGGTACAGGGCCAGAAGCTCATCGAGGGCACGCCCTCGGTCGTCCAGGGCGACGAGCGGGTCGTCGCCGCGTACCTGGGCACGCCCTTCGAGGGCGAGCCGGGCGCGGAGGAGGCCGCGGAGGTCGCTGCGGCGGAAGCAGCGGCGGACGCCACGGACGAGGCCGACACCCCCGAGGCCGAGACCTCCGAGGACGCCACGGACGAGGCCGACGCCGACGAGGCCGCCACGGACGAGGGCGCCACCGACGAGGCCGCCACGGACGGGGACGACGCCCCGGACACCGCCGCCCCGACGGACACGGACGCCACCCCCGAGGCCGAGGCGGACGGGGACGACGCCCCCGACGCGGACGCCACGGAGGAGGACGGCGACGGCGAGACCGCCTCCGCCGAGGACCCGGCGGGCACCGACGCGGACGACTCCTCCGCGCACAGCACCACCACAGAAGGAGACTCCAAGTGACCGCACTCCTGGAGGTTGAGGACCTCCGAGTCGCCTACGGCAAGATCGAAGCCGTCAAGGGCATCTCCTTCTCCGTCGAAGCCGGCCAGGTCGTCACCCTCATCGGCACCAACGGCGCCGGCAAGACCACCACGCTGCGCACCCTCTCCGGGCTCCTCAAGCCCTCCGGCGGCAAGATCAACTTCGAGGGCAAGGTGCTGAACGGCATCCCCGCCCACAAGATCGTCGCCCTCGGCATGGCCCACTCGCCCGAAGGCAGGCACATCTTCCCCCGCCTGACCATCGCGGAGAACCTCCAGCTCGGAGCCTTCCTCCGCAACGACAAGGCCGGCATCGAGAAGGACATCCAGCGCGCCTACGACCTGTTCCCCATCCTCGGGGAACGCCGCAAGCAGGCCGCCGGCACCCTCTCCGGCGGTGAGCAGCAGATGCTCGCCATGGGCAGGGCCCTCATGTCCCAGCCCAAACTGCTCATGCTCGACGAGCCCTCCATGGGCCTCTCCCCGATCATGATGCAGAAGATCATGGAAACCATCGCCGAGCTGAAGGCCCAGGGCACCACCATCCTGCTCGTCGAGCAGAACGCCCAGGCCGCACTCTCGCTCGCCGACCAGGCGTACGTCATGGAGACCGGCACCATCAAGCTCTCCGGCACCGGCCAGGACCTCCTCCACGACGAGTCGGTCCGCAAGACCTACCTCGGCGAGGACTGAGCCGTACGCACACGAAGAGGCCCACCCCGCCGTCGCGGGGTGGGCCTCTTCACGTACCTACGCGACCGCGCCTACTGGCCCTTCGCGGCCTTCTTCTCCTCGGCGTCCTCGATGACCGCCTCCGCGACCTGCTGCATCGACATCCGCCGGTCCATCGACGTCTTCTGGATCCACCGGAACGCCGCCGGCTCCGTCAGGCCGTACTGCGTCTGCAGGATGCTCTTCGCCCGGTCCACCAGCTTGCGCGTCTCCAGCCGCTGCGAGAGGTCCGCGACCTCCTTCTCCAGCGCCTTCAGCTCCGCGAACCGCGACACCGCCATCTCGATGGCCGGCACGACATCGCTCTTGCTGAACGGCTTCACCAGGTACGCCATGGCCCCGGCGTCCCGCGCCCGCTCGACCAGGTCCCGCTGCGAGAAGGCGGTCAGCATCAGGACGGGCGCGATGGACTCACCGGCGATCTTCTCGGCGGCGGAGATCCCGTCCAGGACGGGCATCTTCACGTCCAGGATCACCAGGTCCGGCCGGTGCTCCCGCGCCAGCTCGACGGCACGGGCACCGTCACCGGCCTCGCCGACGACCGAGTAGCCCTCTTCCTCGAGCATCTCTTTGAGGTCGAGGCGGATGAGGGCCTCGTCCTCGGCGATCACGACACGGGTCGTCATCGGCGGGACGTGCGACTTGTCGTCGTCGGCGGCGTCGGGCTGGGGCGACTCGGGGGCGGTCACGTGGGCTCCTCGTTCCAAGGGCAGGTACAGCTCCCCATGAGCCTACCTAGCTGTCAGGGATCATGGGCACCGGGTACACTCCGACAAGACACCTCGCCGGGTTGGTGGAACGGTATACACGGAGGTCTCAAACACCTCTGCCCGAGAGGGCTTGCGGGTTCGAGTCCCGCACCCGGTACAGCGCACCAAAGCGGATGTTCCCATTCTCGTGAACATCCGCTTTTTGCTGCTCACCGTGACATTCACTCACGCAGAGTGGTCGCATGAACTTTCACGGCACAGCAGTGCGACAAAAGGCCCTGACGCTCCTACGCGGCGGCGCCAGGAACGCGGACGTGGCGCGCCGGCTCGACGTACCCCCCGGGACGGTCGCGTACTGGCTCCACGTGGATCGCTCCAAGCGCGGAGAGTGTCCGGGCAAGCATGACCCGGAGTGCCCGCGTTGCGATGGGCGGGACCTCGACCCAGCCGCCTACTCCTACCTTCTGGGCCTGTATCTCGGGGACGGTCACATCAGTCAGTACTCGGCTCACCGAGTACCCAACCTCATGATCACCTGCGATGAGACGTGGCCGGGGCTGATGGACGACTGCGAGAAGGCCATGCGCACCGTGTTCCCGGGCAACGCGGTGTGCCGGGTTCGCCGCACAGGATGCCGCAACGTGAAGGTCTACTCGAAGCACCTGGTGTGCCTCTTCCCCCAGCACGGCCCCGGCAAGAAGCACGAGCGCCGCATCGTCCTCGAAGGCTGGCAGCAGGAGATCGTCGACGCCCACCCGTGGGAGTTCGTCCGGGGGCTCATCCATTCCGACGGGTGCCGGATCACCAACTGGACCACGCGCCTCGTGGGCGGGGTGCGGAAGCGGTACGAGTATCCGCGGTACTTCTTCACCAACGCGTCCGACGACATCCGGCAGTTGTTCACGGACACGCTCGACACGCTCGGGGTGGAGTGGACGCACTGCACGCGGAACGGGAATCCGTACAACATCTCGGTTGCCCGACGCGCGTCCGTGGGGTTGATGGACGCGCACGTCGGGCCGAAGTACTGAGCGGGTTACGCCAGGGGTTCGCCGATGTGGTGGACGCGGACCAGGTTGGTGGAGCCGGAGACGCCCGGTGGGGAGCCGGCGGTGATGATGACGATGTCGTCCTTCTGGCAGCGGCCGATCTTCAGCAGGTGCTCGTCCACCTGGGCGACCATCGCGTCCGTCGAGTCCACGTGCGGTCCGAGGAAGGTCTCCACACCCCAGGTGAGGTTGAGCTGGGCGCGGGTGGCCGGGTCGGGGGTGAAGGCGAGGAGGGGGATCGGGGAGCGGTAGCGGGAGAGGCGTCGGACGGTGTCGCCGGACTGGGTGAAGGCGACGAGGTACTTGGCGCCGAGGAAGTCGCCCATTTCGGCGGCCGCGCGGGCGACGGCGCCGCCCTGGGTGCGGGGCTTGTTGCGTTCGGTCAGGGGCGGGAGGCCCTTGGCGAGGATGTCCTCTTCGGCGGCTTCGACGATGCGGCTCATCGTGCGGACGGTTTCGATGGGGAACCGGCCGACGCTGGTTTCGCCGGAGAGCATGACGGCGTCGGTGCCGTCGATGACGGCGTTGGCGACGTCGCTGGCCTCGGCGCGGGTGGGGCGGGAGTTGTCGATCATCGAGTCGAGCATCTGGGTGGCGACGATGACCGGCTTGGCGTTGCGCTTGGCGAGCTTGATGGCGCGCTTCTGGACGATGGGGACCTGTTCGAGGGGCATTTCGACGCCGAGGTCGCCGCGGGCGACCATGATGCCGTCGAAGGCGGCGACGATGTCGTCGATGTTGTCGACGGCCTGCGGCTTCTCGATCTTGGCGATGACGGGTACGCGGCGGCCCTCCTCGTCCATGACGCGGTGGACGTCCTCGATGTCGCGTCCGCTGCGTACGAAGGAGAGGGCGATGATGTCGGCGCCGGTGCGCAGTGCCCAGCGGAGGTCGTCGACGTCCTTGTCGGAGAGGGCGGGGACGGAGACGGCGACGCCGGGGAGGTTGAGGCCCTTGTTGTCGGAGACCATGCCGCCTTCGAGGACGGTGGTGTGGACGCGGGGGCCGTCGACGGCGGTGACGTGGAGGGTGACGCGGCCGTCGTCGACGAGGATGCGTTCGCCGGGGGTGACGTCGGCGGCGAGGCCCGCGTAGGTGGTGCCGCAGGTGTGGCGGTCGCCCTCGACGCCGGGTTCGACGGTGATGGTGAAGCTGTCGCCGCGTTCAAGGAGTACGGGTCCTTCGCGGAAGCGTCCGAGGCGGATCTTCGGGCCTTGAAGGTCGGCGAGGATGCCGACGTTGCGGCCGGTTTCGTCGGAGGCTTTGCGTACGTGCTGGTAGCGCTCCTCGTGGTCGGCGTAGCTGCCGTGGCTGAGGTTGAAGCGGGCGACGTCCATTCCGGCTTCGACCAGTGTCTTGATCTGGTCGTATGTGTCGGTGGCTGGGCCCAGGGTGCAGACGATTTTGGCTCGGCGCATGGGTCGACCCTATGGCTTACCGGTCGGTAGAGATTTGGTCCCGCGTGACTACTCAACAACCTTTCGATGAAGGGTTATTGACAAGTGTTGAATGTGTGCGGGGGGTTGCTCTAATGAGCGTCAGAGCTGGGGCGGGTGCATGGTGAAGCGGGCGTTGACCTGTGCGGTGACGGTCTGGCGCTGGGGTTCGAGGTCGAGGGGTGGGGCGGCCGATTCGGTGGTGGCGGCGGCGAAGGCCATGCGGGTTCCGCCGGTGGCGGGCGGGTAGGACGGGGTGGCGGTCTCGGCGCCGAGGTCGGCGAGCTCGACGAGGGCGGCGAGGCGGGTGCCGAGGGCTTCGGCGTATTCGCGGGCGCGCTGGACGGCTTCCTTGACGGCCAGGCGGCGGGCCTCGCCGTGGGCGGGTGAGTCGGGGCGCAGGGCCCACCAGGGGCCGTCGACGCGGGTGAGTTCGAGGTCGGCGAGGCGGGTGGTGAGTTCGCCGAGGGCGGTGAAGTCGGTGAGTTCGGCGGTGATGTGGACGCTGCCGTGGTAGGCGCGTACGCGTTCGGCGCGGCCGTGGCGGAAGAGTTCGGGGGTGATGGAGAGGGCGCCGGTCTGGAGGTTCTCGACGGCGTCGCCGTAGCTCTTGACGAGGTCGAGGACGGTGGTGTTGCGGCGGGTGAGGTCGTCGAGGGCGCTGCGGCGGTCGGTGCCGCGGGCGGTGACGGTGATGCCGATGCGGGCGAGTTCGGGGTCGACTTCGAGGTGGGCTTCGCCGCGTACGGCGACGCGGGGGGCGTGGGGGGTGCCGTAGGGGAGGTCGGTGGGCGGGTCGGCGCGGTGGCCGCTGGGACGGTCGGTGGGTGGGTCGGTCGGGTGGGTCATCGCCGGTCGGCTCCTTCGGTCGGTTCCGGGCTGGCTCGGGGGTCGGCGCGTTCCGCTCTGCGTTCCACTCTTCCGTACCTGGTCATCGGATCGAAACCTGTGGGGGCTGTTGCGAGGGGCGTGTCTGCGCCAGAATCTACGCGCGTCATGCACTGAACGAAGGAGACCACATGCCGCTGAATCGAAGGACGTTCCTGGGGAGTTCGGCCGTGGCCGGTGCCGGTGTGGCGATCGCCGGCGCGGTCGTGGCACCCGCGGCGGCCGCCGCGCCTCGGGCGAAGCGGTACTCCTTCACCGTGATGGGCACGACGGACCTGCACGGCAACGTCTTCAACTGGGACTACTTCACGGACAAGGAGTTCGACGACAAGGCCCACAACGATGTCGGCCTGGCGAAGATCTCGACGCTGGTGGAGCGGGTCCGGGGGCAGAAGGGGCGCCGCAACACGCTGCTGATCGACGCGGGCGACACCATCCAGGGCACGCAGTTGTCGTACTACTACGCCAAGGTCGACCCGATCACCGCCGAGCGCGGGCCGGTGCACCCGATGGCGCAGGCGATGAACGCGATCGGGTACGACGCCGCCGCCCTGGGCAACCACGAGTTCAATTACGGCATACCGGTGCTGCGGAAGTTCCAGGAGCAGTGCGACTTCCCGCTGCTGGGCGCGAACGCGCTGGACGCGAAGACGCTGCGTCCGGCGTTCCCCCCGTACAGCATGCACCGGCTTCGTACGCCGTGCGGCCGGGATGTGCGGGTGGCGGTGCTGGGCCTGACGAACCCGGGCATCGCGATCTGGGACAAGGCGAACGTGAGCGGCAAGATGGTCTTCCCGGGGCTGGAGGAGCAGGCCGCGAAGTGGGTGCCGAAGCTGCGGTCGATGGGCGCGGACGTGGTGATCGTGTCGGCGCACTCGGGGTCGAGCGGCACGTCCTCGTACGGCGACCAGCTCCCGTACATCGAGAACGCGGCGGCGCTGGTGGCGGAGCAGGTGCCGGGTATCGACGCGATCCTGGTGGGTCACGCGCACACGGAGATCCCCGAGTACCGGGTGAGGAACAAGGAGACCGGCAAGGACGTCGTGCTGTCGGAGCCCCTGAAGTGGGGCCAGCGGCTGACGCTGTTCGACTTCGACGTGGTGTGGTCGAAGGGGCGCTGGGTGGTGGAGAAGGTCGGCGCGCAGGTGCTGAACTCCAACACCGTCGAGGAGGACCCGCAGATCGTCAAGCTGCTGGGTGACGAGCACGAGAAGGTCGTGGCGTACGTCAACCAGGTGATCGGTACGTCGACGGCCGCGATGTCCACGGCCGAGGCGCCGTGGAAGGACGAGCCGATCATCGACCTGATCAACCACGTCCAGGCGGAGACGGTGAAGGCGGCGCTGGCGGGTGGCGAGTACGCGTCGCTGCCGGTGCTGTCGCAGGCGTCGTGTTTCTCCCGTTCGGCGCGGATTCCGGCGGGTGCGGTGACGATCCGGGACGCGGCGGGGCTGTACCCGTTCGAGAACACGCTGGAGGCGCGGCTGCTGACGGGTGCGCAGCTCAAGGACTATCTGGAGTTCTCGGCGCGGTACTACGTCCAGACCCCGGCGGGTGCGCCGGTGGACACGGCAAAGCTGACGAACGCGGGCGGTACGCCGGATTACAACTATGACGCCGTGTACGGGCTGTCGTACGAGATCGACATCGCCAAGCCGGCGGGGTCGCGGATCGTGAACCTGTCGTTCCAGGGCAAGCCGCTGGACCCGGCGGCGCGGTTCGTGCTGGCGGTGAACAACTACCGGGCGTCCGGTGGCGGTGCGTTCCCGCACGTGGCGGGGGCGAAGCAGGTGTGGGCGAACTCGGACGAGATCCGGAACACGATCATCCAGTGGGTGAAGGCGCAGGGGACGGTCGACCCGGGCCGGTTCGCGTCGGTGGACTGGCGACTGACCCGGGACGGTGTGCCGGTGTTCTGAGACCTCGCGGCCTGGCAGAGCTCGCGGCCTAGCGGTCGCGGTGGGTCTTGAGTGGAGGCGTCTGGCTGGGAATGCCGGGCGCCTCCTGCCGTTCCAGGCCGAAGGTGGTGAAGGCGGTGCGGCGTGGGAGGGGGTAGGGCTCCTTGCCGGTGAGGTGGTTGAGGATGGTGGCGCTGCGCCAGGCGGCGAGGCCGAGGTCGGGTGCGCCGACGCCGTGGGTGTGGGTTTCGGCGTTCTGTACGTAGATGGAGCCGGTGACCGACGGGTCGAGGACGAGCCGGTGGTGGGCGTCGACGCGGGGGCGGTCGGCGGAGTCGCGGCGCATGTAGGGGTCGAGTCCGGCGAGGAGGCGGCCGAGGGGGCGTTCGCGGTAGCCGGTGGCGAGGATGACGGCGTCGGTGGTGAGGCGGGCCCGGGTGCCCTGCTGGATGTGTTCGAGGTGGAGCTCGACCTTGGTGGTGGCGAGGCGGCCGGCGGTGCGGACGCGGACGCCGGGGGTGAGGACGGCGTCGGGCCAGCCGCCGTGGAGGGTGCGGCGGTAGAGCTCGTCGTGGATGGCGGCGATGGTGTCGGCGTCGATGGCTTTGTGGAGTTGCCATTGGCGGGGGACGAGGTCGCTGCGTACCTGTTCGGGCAGGGCGTGGAAGTAGCGGGTGTAGTCGGGGGTGAAGTGTTCGAGGCCGAGTTTGGAGTACTCCATGGGGGCGAAGGCCTCGGTGCGGGTGAGCCAGTGGATCTTCTCGGCTCCGGCGGGGCGGGTGCGGAGGAGGTCGAGGAAGATCTCGGCGCCGGACTGGCCGGAGCCGATGACGGTGATGTGCTCGGCGGTGAGGAGGCGTTCGCGGTGGTGCAGGTAGTCGGCGGAGTGGATGACGGGGACGGCGGGCTGTTCGGCGAGGGGGCGCAGCGGTTCGGGGACATACGGCTCGGTGCCGACGCCGAGGGCGATGTGGCGGGTGTGGGTGCGGCCGAGGGCTTCGGCTTCGCCGTTGGGGTCGAGTTGGGTGTAGTCGACTTCGAACAGGTCGCGTTCGGGGTTCCAGCGGACGGCGTCGACCTGGTGGGCGAAGTGGAGGCCGGGGAGGTTGTCGCTGACCCAGCGGCAGTAGGCGTCGTATTCGGCGCGGTGGATGTGGAAGCGCTCGGCGAAGTAGAAGGGGTAGAGGCGCTCGCGGCCGCGGAGGTAGTTGAGGAACGTCCAGGGGCTGGTGGGGTCGGCGAGGGTGACGAGGTCGGCGAGGAAGGGGACTTGGAGTGTGGTGCCGTCGATGAGCTGGCCGGGGTGCCAGTGGAAGGCGGGGCGTTGTTCGTAGAAGGCGGCGGCGAGACCTCCGGGTACGCCGTGGGCGAGCGCGGCGAGGGAGAGGTTGAACGGACCGATGCCGATGCCCACCAGGTCGTGGGGCTGGTCGGGGTCGCGCTGGGGTGTGCTGCCGGTCATCGGGTGGTGCTGCCTTCCACGAGTGCGATGAGTGTGTCGAGGTCGGTGGGCGTGGTGTGCGGGTTGAGGAGGGTGGCCTTGAACCAGAGGCGGCCGTCGGCGTGGGCGCGGCCGAGCACGGCGTGGCCGTGGGTGAGGAGGTCGCGGCGGGTGGTGGCGACGGTGTCGTCGGGGGCGTCGGTGGGGCGGAAGAGGACCGTGGTGAGGGTGGGGCGTTCGTAGAGGTCGAGGTGGGGGTTCTTGTCGACGAGGTCGGCGAGCTGCTGGGCGGTGGCGCAGACGCGGTCGACGAGGTCGCCGAGGCCGGTGCGGCCGAGGGCGCGGAGGGTGACGGCGGCCTTGAGGATGTCGGGGCGGCGGCTGGTGCGCGGGGAGCGGCCGAGGAGGTCGGGGAGGCCGGCGCGGGTGTCGTCGTCGGGGTTGAGGTAGGGCGCGGTGTGGGCGAGGGCGTCGAGCAGCGTGCTGTCGGGTACGGCGAGGAGGCCGGCGGCGACCGGTTGCCAGCCGAGTTTGTGCAGGTCGAGCGTGACGGTGCGGGCGCGGTCGAGGCCGGTGAGGAGGTGGCGGCGGGTGTCGCTGAACAGGAGCGGTCCGCCGTAGGCGGCGTCGACGTGGAGGGTGGCGCCGTGGGTGTCGCACAGGTCGGCGATCTCGGGCAGCGGGTCGATGCCGCCGGTGTCGGTGGTGCCGGCGGTGGCGGTGACGAGGAGGGGTCCGCGGAGGTCGGTGAGGACGGCGGCGAGGGCGGTGAGGTCGATCGTGCCGCCGGGGGCGGGGACGGTGACCGGTTCGGGGAGGCCGAGGAGCCAGGCCGCGCGGCGGATGGAGTGGTGGGCGTTCGCGCCGCAGACGGTCTGGAGGGTGGGGCCGTGGTGCTCGCGGGCGAGCAGGAGCGCGAGGTGGTTGGACTCGGTGCCGCCGGTGGTGACGAGCGCGTCGGGCGCCGGGCCGGTGGGGTGGGTCCGGGTGGCCAGCGCCCGGGTGACGAGCTGTTCGAGGGCGGAGGCGGCGGGGGCCTGGTCCCAGGAGTCGAGGGACGGGTTGAGCGCGGAGGCGGCGAGGTCGGCGGCGACGGCGAGCGCGAGGGGCGGGGTGTGGAGGTGCGCGGCGCAGAGCGGGTGGGCGGGGTCGGCGGCGCCGTACGCGAGGGCGGTGACGAGGGTACGGAGGGCCTCCTCCGCGCCGGTGCCCGTCTCGGGCAGGACGTCGGCGAGCGCGTCCCGCACGTGTGCGGTGACCGCTTCGGGGCCGCCCGGCGGCAGCGGGCCGCCGCGGGCGGCGGCGCCTTCGCGGAGCGCGTCCAGCACGGTTGCGACGAGCGGCCGCAGCGCGTCGGCTCCTCCGGGGCCTCCGGCGAGGGGCGGCGGGCCGCACGGGATGCTCCACGGGGTGTTCGACGGGCTGCTGCTCATGCTGCCAGCCTGGCCCGGCCCGGTGGAGCGCGGTTGCGGTGCGGGGCGATCACAACCCGAAAGGGGGACGAGGGGGTGGCGGGGCGGGTTGGGCGTGCTAATGGCGGGAGTTGGATGGTCATGGGGTGCCGGCGGGGGTGGGCTTCCGGGTCCCGCTCCTCCCGGTGGCGCGCGGCAGTGGCGGTGGGGCGGTCGGGGCCGGGTGTCGGAGCCCGGCGTCGGGGGCCGGGTGTCGGAGCCCGGCGTCGGGGGTCCGGGGTTGCGGGGTCCGGGGTTCCGGGGTAAGGGCGGGGCGGTGCTCCGGGTAGGGGTGGGGGCGGTGCTTGGGTGCGGGTCCCGGCCGCTTGGGTGCCCGGCCCACTTGTCGGGGCGGGGCGTTGTGGGGCCCCGCCCGGGCCGGGGGTGATTGTCGGCCGGGCGGGGTTGGGGCCGGGGGCGGTCAGACCTTGCGGACGCGGAGGGCGCGGCGCAGGTCGTCGATCTGGTCGGTGAGCTTGCGGCGGAGGGCCGGCAGGAGGTTGTCGGACTCCAGGTGCTGCTCGGCCAGGCGCAGGTGCGCGGGGTCGACGGCGTGGGCGGGGAAGGCGTAGCGGCCGGCCGCCTCCGCGATGGCGGGGCCCCGGCGGTCGGCGAGGGCGGTGGCGTCGGGGTAGAAGCGGGAGACGTACTCCCGTACCAGGTCGGCCTGTTCGGGCTGCCAGAATCCCTGGGCGGTGGCGGTGAACAGGTAGTTGGAGAGGGTGTCGGAAGTGAACATCCGCTCCCAGGCGGCCGCCTTCGCCTCGGGCGTCGGCAGGGCGGCGCGGCAGCGGGCGGCGCCCTCCTGGCCGGTGGCGCTGGCGTCGCGGTCGAGTTCGGCGGCGATGGCGGCCTCGTCGGTGGCGCCGAGGACGGCGAGCCGGCCCAGGATGCGCCAGCGCAGCTCGGGGTCGAGCTCGGGGCCGCCGGGGACGGTGCCGTCGGCGAGCCAGGCGGCGATGGTGTCGGGGTGGGCGGCGGTGTCGATGCGGTGGCGCACGGCGATCAGGCGCAGCCCGGGGTGGTCGCCGTCCTCGGTGCGGCGGATGAGGTCCCGGCACAGGTCGGTGAGGGTGGCGAGGGCGTCGGGGCGGTCCTCGGGGCGGACGTACCGGTCGGCGATCTGGACGGCTGCGAAGCCGAGGACGCCCTGGACGATCGCGAGGTCCTTCTCCTCGGGCAGGTGGGCGCGGGCGGTCTCCAGGTAGGCGGTGGGTTCGAGTTCGCCGTCGCGGACCATGTCGCGCAGGCAGTTCCACACGACGGCGCGGGTGAGGGCGTCAGGGATGCCGGAGAGGTTGCGGAGGGCCGGTTCCTCGGAGTGGGCGTCGAGGCGGATCTTGGCGTAGGTGTGGTCACCGTCGTTGGCGACGATGAGCGCGGGGCGGGGGCCGGGGAGGTGCGCCGGGGTGTCCTGCGGGACGTCGACCTCCAGGCGGTCGCGGAGCACCAGGCGCCGAGCGTCGGCGAGGTCGTGGTCGTACACGCCGACGGTGATGCGGTGGGGCCGGCTGCCGGTGCGGTTGACGGTGAGGGTGCCGGTGGCCCGGTCGTACGCCGGGGTGAGGGTGTCGACGCCGGTGGTGCGCAGCCATCGCTCCGCCCAGCCGTGGACGTCCCGCTCGGTGGCGGAGGCGAGGCTTTCGATGAAGTCGGCGAGGGTGGCGTTGGCGAACTTGTGGCGGGCGAAGTGGGTGTTGATGCCGGCCAGGAACTCCTTCTCGCCGAGCCAGGCGACGAGCTGGCGGAGCGCGGAGGCGCCCTTGGCGTAGGAGATGCCGTCGAAGTTGAGCATCGCGGAGGCGGTGTCGGGGACGGCGTCGGGGTCGGGGGCGACGGGGTGGGTGGAGGGGCGCTGGTCGGCGTCGTATCCCCAGGCCTTGCGGGCGACGCCGAAGTCGATCCAGGTGTGGGGGTAGCGGCTGGTGGCCTCGTTGATGATCTGGTAGCCCATGTACTCGGCGAAGGACTCGTTCAGCCAGATGTCGTCCCACCACTTGAGGGTGACGAGGTCGCCGAACCACATGTGGGCCATCTCGTGGGCGATGACCATGGCGCGGGTCTGGCGTTCGGTGACGGTGACGGCGGAGCGGTAGACGAACTCGTCGCGGAAGGTGACGAGGCCCGGGTTCTCCATGGCGCCCGCGTTGAACTCGGGGACGAACGCCTGGTCGTAGGAGTCGAAGGGGTACGGCTCCTCGAACTTCTCGTGGTACCGGTCGAAGCACTGCCGGGTGACGTCGAGGATCTCGTCGGCGTCGGCATCGAGGTAGGGCGCGAGGGAGCGGCGGCAGTGGATGCCGAAGGGCAGTCCGGCGTGCTCGGTGCGGATCGAGTGCCAGGGGCCGGCGGCGACGGCGACCAGGTAGGTGGAGATGAGGGGGGTGGGCGCGGCCTGCCAGCGGCCGCCGCCGGTGTGCTCGGTGATGCCGTTGGCGAGGACGGTCCAGCCGTCGGGGGCGGTGACGGCGACCTCGAAGACGGCCTTGAGGTCGGGCTGGTCGAACGCGGCGAAGACGCGCTGGACGTCCTCCATGAAGAGCTGGGTGTAGAGGTACGTCTCGCCGTCGCTGGGGTCGGTGAAGCGGTGCATGCCCTCGCCGGTGCGGGAGTAGCGCATGGCCGCGTCGATGCGGAGGGTGTGCTCGCCCTCGGTGAGGGTGAGGGGCAGCCGGTTGTCCGCGAGGGTCTCGGGGTCGAGGTGCGAGCCGTCGAGGGTGACGGAGCGGAGGGTGGCCGGTTTGAGCTCGACGAAGGTGTTCCCGGTGGCGCGGGCGGTGAAGTGGATGACGGTGGTGGAGTCGAAGGTCTCTTCGCCGGTGGTCAGGTCGAGGTCGACCGTGTACCGGTGGACGTCGAGGAGCCGGGCTCGGGTCTGCGCTTCGTCGCGCGTCAGTACGGGCATGGGCCCATGCTGCCCGATGGGGCGGGGCCGGGGCACGGGTGTTCTTCTGAGGGCTGATCCGGTGGCGGGGCAGGTGGGGCGTGGGGGCGCGTGTCCGGGCGGGGGGCGGCCCCCTCAGCGGGGTCGGTGCGCCGGGGTGGGCGCCCGGCGGGGCGGCGTCCGGTCGAGGGGGGCGGGCGGGTCGTGCGCTTCGGGCGGCCGTGGTGGGGCCTCGCGGGGGGGCGGAGGGGCGGGTGGGGCTGCGGCTCAGCGCGCCGGGCGGCCGCCCGCGATCGTTTCGTGGTGGCGGATCACCTCGGCGATGATGAAGTTCAGCAGCTTCTCGGCGAACGCGGGGTCGAGGTTCGCGCTCTCGGCGAGTTGCCGCAGCCGGGCGATCTGGCGGGCCTCGCGCTCGGGGTCGGCCGGGGGCAGGTGGTGGCGGGCCTTGAGGTGGCCGACCTGCTGGGTGCACTTGAACCGCTCGGCCAGCATGTGGACGACCGCCGCGTCGATGTTGTCGATGCTTTCGCGCAGCCGCGTCAGTTCGGCGCGTACGGAGTCCTCGGTCTCGCTGGTGCTCATGGTGAGCGAGCTTAGACGTGTCCCGTGATGATCGTCGGGGGGTGTTCGGCATCCGGGATCCGGGTGCTCCAGCCGCCGGGTACGGTGCGGCCCTGCTGCTCGCGGAAACGGACCGGGGCCATGCCGACACGGCGGGTGAACAGGCGGGAGAAGTAGGCGGGGTCGTCGTAGCCGACGCGGCGGGCGACGGCGGCGACCGGCAGCTCGGTGCCGGCGAGGAGCTCCTTGGCGCGGCCGAGCCGGATGCCGAGGAGGAAGTCCTTGGGGCTGCACCCGGCGCCGCGGCGTACCGCGGTGCGCAGCTCGGCGGGTGTCATGCCGTGCCGGGCGGCGTGTTCGGCGACCGACAGGGGCTGGAAGGCGTCGCGGGCGAGGGCCTCCAGGACGGGGTCGCCGTCGGCGTTGGTGTCGGCGCGGGCGCGGCGGAGGGTGACGAGCAGTTCGTGCACGGCGGCGGCGGTCTCCACTTCGAGGAGCGGGTTGCCGCGCCGGGCGGCCCGGGCGATGCGGCCGATGACGGAGCGGGCGGGGCCCGCGTCGGCGAGCGGGACGACCGGCCGGTCGGGCTCGATGTAGCCGAGCTCGGTGTACGTGGCGGTGACCGGGCCGGTGAAGTCGACGAAGCCCTCGTCCCAGCCGGTCGCGGGGTCGGGCGCGTAGTGGTGGGGAACGCCGGGGGTGAGCCAGAGCAGCGCGGGGGCGGTGACGGTCAGGCGGCGCCCGTCGGGGCACCGGTACCAGCCGCCGCCCGCGTTGATCACGACGGCGACGTGGTGGTCGAGGGTGCGGGGGCCGACCGTGGGCAGGGTGCCGTGCTGGAGGCCGACGCCGAGGCAGGTGAGGCCGAGCCGGGTGTGCAGCGGGCTCGGCGTGAAGAAGCGCATCCAGGTGTGGTACATGCCCCGCCCTCCCCGACGAACCGACGAATCAACGAATCGTTTTTGCGTCCAATCAGCGCCGATCTTTGTCCATGGACCGGCCGACCGCCAGAGGGCGACAGTTGGTCGCGGTACGTGACCAGGAGATGGGTGGGGTCGTGGGCGAGTTCACGGTGGGTGATCGGGATTTCCTGCTGGACGGCCGGCCGGTGCGGCTGCTGTCGGGCGCGTTGCACTACTTCCGGGTGCACGAGGAGCAGTGGGAGCACCGGCTGGCGATGCTGCGGGCGATGGGCCTGAACTGTGTGGAGACGTACGTGCCGTGGAACCTCCACGAGCCGGAACCCGGGCGGTACCGGGACGTCGGGGCGCTGGGGCGGTTCCTGGACGCGGTGCGGGCGGCGGGGCTGTGGGCGATCGTGCGGCCGGGCCCGTACATCTGTGCCGAGTGGGAGAACGGCGGGTTGCCGCACTGGCTGACGGGGCGGTTGGGGCGGCGGGTGCGGTCGGAGGACGCCGAGTACCTGGTGCACGTGGACCGCTGGTTCCGCGCGCTGCTGCCCGAGGTGGTGGCGCGGCAGATCGACCGGGGCGGCCCGGTGATCATGGTGCAGGCGGAGAACGAGTACGGGAGTTTCGGCTCCGACCAGGGCTATCTGCGCCACGTCACGGACCTGCTGGCGGCGTGCGGGGTGACCGTGCCGCTGTTCACGTCGGACGGGCCCGAGGACCACATGCTGACGGGCGGGTCGATCCCGGGTGTGCTGGCCACCGTGAACTTCGGGTCGGGGGCGCGGGCGGCGTTCGAGGTGTTGCGCCGGCACCAGCCGCGGGGGCCGTTGATGTGCATGGAGTTCTGGTGCGGCTGGTTCGCCCACTGGGGCGACGCGCGTGCGGTGCGGGACGCGGAGGTCGCGGCGGCGGCGCTGGCGGAGGTCCTGGAGTGCGGGGCGTCGGTGAATGTGTACATGGCGCACGGGGGGACCAGCTTCGGTGGCTGGGCGGGCGCGAACCGGGCCGGCGCGCTGCACGACGGGGCGCTGGAGGCGACGGTGACGTCGTACGACTACGACGCGCCGGTCGACGAGGCGGGGCTGCCGACGGCGAAGTTCTGGGCGTTCCGGTCGGTGCTGGAGCGGTACGCGACCGGTCCGCTGCCGCCCGTTCCGGCGCCGCCCGCGCGGCTGGCGGGCCGGGTGGCGGCGGTGCCGCACGAGTGGGCGCCGCTGGAGGGAGTGCTGGACGCGCTCGGCGACGAGGAGTGGGACGGGCCGGTGCC
Source organism: Streptomyces sp. NPDC031064 (assembly GCF_055570965.1). Taxonomy (NCBI): domain Bacteria; kingdom Bacillati; phylum Actinomycetota; class Actinomycetes; order Kitasatosporales; family Streptomycetaceae; genus Streptomyces; species Streptomyces sp. NPDC031064. The sequence goes on along the minus strand of NZ_JBVIGF010000003.1, from coordinate 651,269 downwards.
GCCGACGTTCGAGGACCTCGGTGTGGACCGGGGCCTGGTCCGCTACCGGCTGGAGGTGCCGGGGCCGAGGCAGCCGTACCCGCTGACGGTGACGGGCCTGAGGGACCGGGCGGTGGTGTACGTGGACGGCGTCCGGGCGGGTGTGCTGGAGTCGGAGGACGCGGTGCTGGCCGAGCCGGTGGCGGGGCCCGCGGTGGTGGAGCTGTGGGTGGAGTCGCTGGGGCGGGTCAATTACGGGCCGCGCCTGGGTGAGGCGAAGGGCATCACGGGCGGGGTGCTGCACGAGCGGCAGTACGTGCACGGAGTGCGGGCGCGGGGGCTGCGGGTGGACGCGTTCACGGCGGACGGGGTCGCGAAGGTGCGGTTCACCCCGATGCCGGTCGTCGCCCCCGCGCCGGGCGGCACCCCCGTGCCGGGCGAACAGCCGGTGCCGGGCGGAGAGCCCGTGCCGGGCGTCACTCCCGTACCCGGCGGAGAGCCCGTACCCGGCGGGCAGCCCGCGCCTGGCGGGGAACCGGCGACGGGCGGGCAGCCCGCGCCTGGCGGGGAACCGGCGACGGACGGGCAGCCCGCGCCTGGCGGGGAACCGGCGACGGACGGGCAGCCCGCGCCTGGCGGGGAACCGGCGGCGGGCGGGGAGCCGGGGTTGTACCGCATGGTCGTGGAGGTGGCCGGGGCCGGGGACGCGGCGCTGGAACTGCCCGGGTGGACGCGGGGGTTCGTGTGGCTGAACGGGTTCTGTCTGGGGCGGTACTGGGGCGTGGGCCCGCAGGAGTCGCTGTTCGTGCCGGGGCCGGTGTTGCGGGAGGGGACGAACGAGGTGTGGGTGCTGGAACTGGAGGGCGCCGGGGCGTCCGTACGGCTGGTGTAGGCGGCTTGTGCGCGGGAAGGGGGCAGGCCCCGCCGGGCCTGCCCCCCGTGTCCTGTCGCGTCGCTAGAGGCTCGCCGCCGCGGACTTGATGGCGGAGGCGAAGGTGGACACCTCGGTGTACACGCCGGGGTAGTCGGGCCGTGCGCAGCCCTGGCCCCAGCTCACGATGCCGACCTGTATCCACGCCCCGGCGTTGTCGCGGCGGAACATCGGGCCGCCGGAGTCGCCCTGGCAGGTGTCGACGCCGCCCTGCGGCAGGCCGGCGCAGATCTCCTCGGCCGGGACCAGGTCGTTGCCGTACGCCTGCTTGCAGGTGGCGTCCGAGACGAACGGCACGGTGGCCTTGCGCAGGTAGCGCTGCTGGGGGCCGCCCTCGCGAGTGGCGCCCCAGCCGGCGACGGTGAAGGTGCCGTTGTTGTACGCGGTGTTCGTCGCGATGTTGAGGGTGGGCAGGTTGATCGGCTGGGCGAGCTTGATCAGGGCCCAGTCCTTGCCCTTGCCGTTGTAGCCGGGCGCCTGGAGGACCTTGGTGGAGCGGACCTTGATGGCGCTGGAGCTCTGGAGGTCCACGACACCGGCGGTGGCGGTGATGCTGGTGTTGTTGCCGGAGCCGCTGACGCAGTGGGCGGCGGTCAGCACGATCTGCTGGGTGAGCAGGGAGCCGCCGCAGCCCATGGAGAGCCGGACCATCCAGGGGAACTCGCCCTGTGCGGCCGTCGTCCCACCGACGACGGGCGCGGGTGCCGCGTGGGCGGAGGTGGGCTGGAGGCTGACCGCGGCGAGGACGACGGCGCCGGCCGCGGCGCATCTTTTGATGGCGCGAAGAAGCTTGGACAACTGTCTGCCTTTCGTGGGGGGTTGAGCCTTGCGCGCACGACGGACCCCTGCCGGCAGGCAGCTCTATGACATGGGCCCGTCAAGGCGTGTCCCGGATTATCCGGAGGCCGCCGACGGCGCGACAAGGCCGTGTTTTCGGCCATCGCACTGACCTTCGACTCCAGGAGCGGACCGGAGGAGGCCCGTACAGTGGAAGTGGGTCGACGTCGCACATGGGGGCAGGGACGTGGCGAACGGCAGTGAGGTCGTGCACGGCTACCCGCACATCGACACCGTGCGGGCGTCGATCACCGCCCTGTACCGGCGGCTGACCCAGGAGGGCCTGTACGCGTACGCCATCAGCGTCGCCCCCGCCGACGTGGCCTTCGCGGACGACGACGACCTGCACCTGGGCGCGCAGCGGGTGGCCCACGCGCTGGTGCAGCAGTTGCGGCTGCCGGACGCACGCATGATCGTCAGCTTCCGTGAGATGACGCACGCGGCGAGCGTCGAACTCGCGGCGGGCCCGGAGTACTTCATCGAACTGAACGACCGGTTCCGCACCCATCGCCGCGACATCGGGGCGGCCCTCGCCCACGAGATCACCCACGTGCTGCTGCACCGGCTCGGCCTGAGCTTCCCCGGGACGCGGGACAACGAGATCCTCACCGACACGGTGGCGACGTACCTGGGGGCCGGCTGGCTGCTGCTGGACGCCTACCGCCAGGACGCGGTGTCGAGTCAGAAGCTGGGCTACCTGACGCCGGAGGAGTTCGGGTACGTGCTGGCCAAGCGGGCGCTGGCGTTCGGGGAGGACCCGTCGCCGTGGTTCACCAGCCCGCAGGGGTACGGCGCGTACACCGACGGGCGGGCGCTGGCGCTGCGCGACGGGCGGCAGCCCCCGCTGACGGCGGCGGGCTGGGCGGGCCGCCACCGGTACGCCAGGGACCGCCGGCACGCCCAGGACCACGGGCCGGGCGCGGCCCCCGGGCCGGGGCTCGCGTACGCCTTCGAGGGCGGCGGGCGGGACGCCGCGCTGCGGGTGTCGTTCCCCTGCCCCACCTGCCAGCAGCGCATCAGGGTTCCGGTACGGGGGCGGGTGCGGGCCCGCTGCGGACTGTGCCGGACCGTACTGGAATGCGACACATAAGACGCCCGGGGCGAAATTGACTTGGCGGCCCCGGCCGCGGCGGGCGAAGGTCGGACCATGACCAAGGACATGGAGGACGCGTTGTTCGAAGCCGTGCACGACGGCGACGAGGACGCGATGGTCCGCCTGCTGCGGGCGGGCGTGCCCGCCGAGGCGGCCGACGGGGACGGGGAGACCGCGCTCTACCTGGCCGCGGTGAGCGGCCACGCGGGGATCGCGCGGCTGCTGCTCGCCGCCGGGGCCGACCCCGGGCGGGGCAGCGGCGAGCGCGGCGGTGACCTGCCGCTGTGCGGCGCCGCCTGCGGCGGGCACACCGGTGTGGTGCGGGCGCTGCTCGCCGCCGGGGCGCGGCCGGACCAGCGGGAGGAGTTCGGGTTCACCGCGCTGGCGTGGGCGGTACGGCAGGGGTTCGCCGACACCGTGGAGGCCCTGCTGGAGTACGGGGCCGACCCCGGGCTGCCCGGGCCGGGGCCCGGCGGGGAGCTGCCGCTGGTCGCCGCCGCCCGGCGCGGCTCGCCCTCCGTGGTGCGGGCGCTGCTGGAGCGGGGCGCGCCGGGCCTGGAGGAGGCGCTGCGCGAGGCGCGGTGGTGGGCCGCGACGGATGTGGCGGAGGCTCTGCGGCGGAACCTGGTCGAGGCGTACGGGCCGGGCGAGTACGAGATCGACACCCGGCGGGTCCCGGAGGACGGCGGGGTGACCGTCGTCGTGGAGCTGCTGCGCGACGGGGTGCCCGGCGCGGGCGCCGAACAGCAGACCGGGCACGCGGCGATCGTCACGCTCCTGGAGGCCGCGCTGGGCGTCCACGCCGGGCACGAGGAGCTGGCCGCGCGGGCGCTGCGCTGCGGTGACCCCGGGCAGGACGACTGGATCGAGTCGGTGCGGGCGCTGTGGCGGGCGGGCGACGAGGAGACGTTCCGGGCGGCGGTCGCCTGGACCGCGAGCGACGACCCCCTGCGCCGGGCCTTCGCGGTGGACGTCCTGGCCCAGCTCGGCCGCGGCGAGGGCGAGGGCGGCGGTGAGCGTGAGGGCCACGGCGAGGGCGGCAGTGAGGGCGAAGGCCGCGGTGAGAGTCAGGACCGCGGCGAGGGTCAGGGCGACGGGGACGGCACCCGGCGGCCCACGCGGGGCGGGACGGAAGCACGGGGCAGGCGCGTCGACAGGGACCGCCACCTGCCCGGGATGCCGTTCGCGGGGCGGGCGTTGCCGGTGTTGCGGGAGGTGGCGCGGGAGGCGCGGGAGGCGGAACTGGTGGCGGCCGTCGTGGCCGCGCTCGGGCAGATCGGGGACCCGGCCGCGTTGCCCGAGATCCTCCGGCACTCGGGGCACCCGGACGCCGGGGTACGGCGCGGGGTGGCCGTCGCGCTCACCGGGCTGGTCCCGGCCGGGCACCGCGAGGGCGTGGAGGCCCTGATCAGGCTGAGCCGCGACGCGGAGTGCGAGGTGCGCGACTGGGCGACCCTGGCGCTCGCGGAGGTGCCGGACGACTCCCCCGCCCTGCGGGAGGCCCTGGCCGCCCGGCTGGACGACTCCGACGCGGACACGGCCGCCGAGGCCGCCCGGGGCCTGGCGATGCGTCAGGACGACCGTGCCCTGGAGGTATTGGCGCGCATCCTGGGCAGCGAGGCTCCGGGCGGTTCGGCCCGCGGCATCGCCGAGGCCGCGCTCGTACACGTGAGGGACGAGCACAACAGGCGCCGCCTGGAGCACACGCTGCCGCGCGGCCGCTGAGCGTCCGGCCGCCGGCCCGGCCACGAAGGGTCAGCGCAGCCGGAGCGCTCCCGGCGCCCGCTCCTCCATGATCTCCACGAGCTCGTCGAAGAGGGCGGGCCCGAGGGCGCGGCGCGAGACGTCGTGGTCGCGCCACTCGACGGTGAAGTCGCCGTCCTCGGGTGTGCCGAACCCTCCGCTCAGGCAGTCCGCGAACGCGTCGAGGTTGCGGCCGAAGTAGCCGCCGGGGCCGTTCACGGCTTCGCCGATGGCCTGCCAGAAGTCGGCCAGTGCGGTGACCCGGCGGCCCTCGATCACGTACACGCTCAACAGGTGTGGTCGACGAGGTCGAAGGACTCGTAGTGGTCGGCGGTGTAGTAGTCCTCCCGGTCGGCCTCGCCGGTGACGATGCGGCGGGCGCCGCGCGTGTCCGAGCCGGGGGTGATGACCGTGTACTCGTGGTAGTAGCCGGTGGTCCGGCTCGGCAGGATGCCTTCGCGGTTCTGGAAGACGGTGTCGTCCTGGGGGAAGGGGTAGGGGCCGTCGCTCTCGATGAGGCGCAGGGTGTCGTGTGCCTGCGAGGGCAGAGCGGAGTAGCAGATGTCGCCGACGGCGGCGGCCGTGGTGGGGACGGCGGCCGCCGGGCCGACGAGCAGGGTGGACAGCAGCGCGGCCGCGCCGCCGAGCAGGGTGAACCGTGGGGGGATTCGCATACGCCGATGATGACGCGTGTAGATGTGGTCACGTCAACGCCAAGTCCGTTGTGTTTCCCGGATGTTGACGTGTCCGACACTTACGGGGTGAGACGGTGAACGTCGTCTTGGTACGCCGTCGCCGCCACGCCCCGGGCACAGGGGTGAGCCGGTGTACTACCGGGTCCCGTACACCGGTTGCGGGGGCTCGGCGCGGGTGAGCAGTTCGCGGGCGGCCGCGCCCGCTTCGGCGGGGGTCCAGCGGGCCGCCTTGTCGGCGGTGGGGCCGGGGCGCCAGCCTTCCATGACGGTGATGCGGCCCGCCTCCGCCTCGAAGACCCGGCCGGTGACGCCCTCGCTCGGCTCGCCGGAGCCGAGCCAGACGACGAGCGGGGAGACGTTCTCGGGGGCCATGGCGTCGAACCCGCCGTCGCGGGGGGCGGCCATGGTGGCGGCGAAGGTCCGTTCCGTCATGCGGGTGCGGGCGGCCGGGGCGAGGGCGTTGACCTGGACGCCGTAGCGGGCGAGTTCGGCGGCCGCGACGAGTGTGAGGGCGAGGACGCCGGCCTTGGCGGCGGCGTAGTTGCCCTGGCCGACGCTGCCCAGGAGCCCGGCGCCGGAGCTGGTGTTGATGACCCGGGCCCGGGGTGTGCGGCCCGCCTTCGCCTCGGCGCGCCAGTGGGCGGCGGCGTGCCTGAGGGGCAGGAAGTGGCCCTTGAGGTGGACGCGCACGACGGCGTCCCAGTCGTCCTCGCCGAGGTTGACGAGCATCCGGTCGCGCAGGAACCCCGCGTTGTTGACGAGCGTGTCGAGCCGTCCGAAGGCGTCGAGGGCGGTGGCGACGAGCGAGGCGGCGCCCTCGGTGGTGGCGACGTCGCCCCCGTGGGCGACGGCTTCCCCGCCGGCCGCCCGGATCTCGTCCACCACCCGCCGGGCGGGGCCGTCGGCCGCCGGGGTGCCGTCCAGGCCGACGTCCAGGTCGTTGACGACGACGTGGGCGCCCTCGGCGGCGAAGGCGAGCGCGTGGGCGCGGCCGAGGCCCCGGCCGGCGCCGGTGACGGCGACGACCCGGCCCGCGCAGATACCGGCACGTTCTTCCACGGTCATGTCAGGTCTCCTTGTTGGCGGTCGCGGCGTCCAGGAACGCGGGGCGTTCGCCGCCGCCGTGGACGTGGAGCGACGCCCCGGTGATGTAGGCGGCGCGGTCGGAGGCGAGGAAGACCGCCGCGTCACCCACGTCCGACGGCTCGGCGAGCCGCCCGAGCGGGACGGTGCGGGCGACCGCCGCGACGCCGGTGTCGTCGCCGTAGTGCAGGTGGGCCAGCTCGGTGCGGACCATGCCGAGGGTCAGGGTGTTCACCCGTACCTCCGGCGCCCACTCCACGGCCATCGAACGGGCCAGGTTCTCCAGGCCCGCCTTGGCCGCGCCGTACGCCGCCGTGCCGGGCGAGGGGCGCGTCCCGCTCACGCTGCCGACCATGACGACCGAGCCCCGGGCGGCCCGCAGGTGCTCGTACGCGGCGAGGGACGCGGTCAGCGGGGCGAGCAGGTTCAGCCCCACCACGCGCGCGTGCTGCTCGGCGGTCCCTTCGGCCAGAGGGCGGTACGGCGTGCCGCCCGCGTTGTTCACGAGCACGTCCAGGCGCCCGTGGGACGCCACCACGGCCGCGAAGACCCCCTGGACAGCGGCCGCCTCGCGCAGGTCGAGCGACACGAACTCGGCCCGGCGCGAGCCGGCCGCTTCGACCGGCTGCGGCGGCGGCCGCCGGGCGCACACCACCACATGGGCGCCCGCCGCGAGGAACGCCCGGGCGATGCCCGCGCCGACGCCCCTCGTGCCGCCGGTCACGACCGCGACCCTCCCGTCCAGCTCCATCCGCTGCTACCTTCCTCACCAGAACAGCGCCTAACAAATGTTTGGTGGAAAGGTAGCTGATCCGCTCATGGGTGTCTCCACCACAAGCCCGGACAAGGGCGTCACGGTCGTCGAAGCCGACTTCCCTCCCGTCAACGCGCTTCCCGTACGCGGCTGGTACGAGCTGGCCGACGCCGTGCGCGCCGCCGGGCGGGACCCGGACACGCGCTGTGTCGTCCTGGCCGCCGCCGGTCGGGGCTTCAACGCGGGCGTCGACATCAAGGAGTTGCAGCGCGACACCCCGGACCGCAGAGCGCTCATCGGGGTCAACCGGGCCTGCGCGGAGGCGTTCTCGGCGGTGTACGAGTGCGAGGTGCCGGTCGTCGCGGCGGTGCACGGCTTCTGCCTGGGCGGCGGCATCGGGCTCGTCGGCAACGCGGACGCGATCGTGGCCTCCGAGGACGCCACCTTCGGGCTGCCGGAGCTGGACCGGGGCGCCCTCGGCGCCGCCACCCACCTGGCCCGGCTGGTCCCCCAGCACCTGATGCGGGCGCTGTACTACACCTCGCGCACCGCCACCGCCGCCGAACTGCACGCCCACGGGTCGGTCTGGCGGGTCGTGCCCCGCGACGGACTGTCCCGCGCCGCCCTGGACCTGGCCCGGGAGATCGCCCGCAAGGACGGCGCCCTGCTGCGGCTCGCCAAGGCGGCCATCAACGGGATCGACCCCGTCGACGTACGCCGCAGCTACCGCTTCGAGCAGGGCTTCACCTTCGAGGCGAGCCTGAGCGGGGCCGCCGACCGCGTACGCGACAGTTTCGGGAAGGACCGGGCGACGCCGTGACCGACAAGACGATGACACCCGACGAGGCCGTCGCGAGGCTGCGCAGCGGCATGACGATCGGCATCGGCGGCTGGGGCTCGCGCCGCAAGCCCATGGCCCTGGTGCGCGCACTGCTCCAGTCCGGGATCACCGATCTCACGGTGATCTCGTACGGAGGTCCCGACGTCGGCCTCCTCGCCGCGGCCGGCCGTATCCGCAGGCTCGTCACCGCCTTCGCCACCCTGGACTCGATCCCCCTTGAGCCGCACTTCCGGGCGGCCCGCGAGCGCGGCGCCTTCGAACTGACGGAGTACGACGAGGCCATGGTCATGTGGGGCCTCACGGCCGCCGCCCACCGGCTGCCCTTCCTCCCCGTCCGCGCGGGGCTCGGCTCCGACGTCATGCGGGTCAACCCGGGGCTGCGCACGGTGCGGTCCCCGTACGAGGACGGCGAGGAGTTCACCGCCGTGCCCGCGCTGCGCATGGACGCCGCCCTCGTGCACGTCAACCGCGCCGACCGGCTCGGCAACGGCCAGTACCTGGGCCCCGACCCCTACTTCGACGACCTGTTCTGCCAGGCCGCCGACACCGCGTACGTCTCGTGCGAACGGCTCGTCGGGACCGCCGAGCTCCTCAAGGGCGCCGCCCCGCAGACGCTGCTGATCCAGCGCCAGTACGTCACCGGGGTCGTCGAGACGCCGAACGGCGCCCACTTCACCTCCTGCGCCCCCGACCACGGGCGCGACGAGGCGTTCCAGAAGCTGTACGCGACGACGCCCTGGCCCGAGTTCGCCGACCGCTTCCTGTCGGGCGGCAGCGAGCGCGCGTACCAGGCGGCCGTCCAGGCCTGGCGGGAGGAGGACCGATGACCGCGTCCCGTGCGTCCCGTCCCTCCCGTGCCGAGTACTGCGTCGTCGCGTGCGCCGAGGCCTGGCGCGGTGACGGCGAGGTCCTCGCGAGCCCCATGGGCCTGATCCCCTCGCTCGGCGCCCGGCTCGCCCGGCTCACCTTCTCCCCCGACCTGCTCCTCACCGACGGCGAGGCGATGCTCGTCCGCCCCGACGGCACCGTCGAGGGCTGGCTGCCCTACCGGCGCCACCTGGAGCTGGTCACCGGCGGCAGGCGGCACGTGATGATGGGCGCGAGCCAGCTCGACCGGTACGGCAACCAGAACATCTCCTGCATCGGCGACTGGTCCCGGCCCGCCCGCCAGCTCCTCGGCGTGCGCGGCGCGCCCGTCAACACCCTCAACAACCCGACGAGTTACTGGGTGCCGCGCCACTCGCGCCGCGTCTTCGTCGAGTGCGTCGACATGGTGTGCGGGGTCGGGTACGACCGGGCGGCCGCCACCGGAGCCCGCTTCCACCGCGTCCCGCGCGTGGTCACCGGCCTCGGGGTCTTCGACTTCGCGACGCCCGACCGCTCCATGCGGCTGGTCTCCGTCCACCCGGGCGTCACCGTCGAGGAGGTCCGGGCGGCGACCGGCTTCCCGCTCGCGGTCGCCGACGACGTGCCGTACACCCGTGAACCGGCCGCCGAGGAGCTCCGGCTGATCCGCGAGGTGCTGGACCCGGACGGTACGCGGGAGCGCGAGGTGAAGGCCTGATGGACACCGCGCTGACCAGGCTGACGGGTGTGCGGTACCCCATCGTCCAGACCGGCATGGGGTGGGTCGCCGGCCCGCGCCTGGTCACGGCCACCGCCCGGGCGGGCGCGCTCGGCATCCTGGCCTCCGCCACCATGACCACCGACGAGCTGCGGGCGGCGGTCCGCGAGGTCAAGTCCCGCACGGACGCGCCGTTCGGCGTCAATCTGCGGGCGGACGCGGCCGATGCCCGGGAACGGGTGCGGATCATCGTGGCGGAGGGCGTACGGGTCGCCTCGTTCGCGCTGGCGCCCTCGCGGGAGCTGATCGCCGAGCTGAAGGACGCGGGCGTGGTGGTCATCCCGTCCGTGGGGGCCCGCCGCCACGCCGAGAAGGTCGCGGCGTGGGGCGCGGACGCGGTGATCGCGCAGGGCGCCGAGGGCGGCGGTCACACCGGCGAGGTGGCCACGTCCGTGCTGCTCCCCCAGGTCGTGGACGCCGTGGACGTCCCGGTCGTCGCGGCGGGCGGCTTCCACGACGGGCGCGGGCTGGTGGCGGCGCTGGCGTACGGGGCGGCGGGCATCGCCATGGGCACCCGCTTCCTGCTGACCTCCGACTCGCCCGTCCCCGGCCCGGTGAAGGCCGCCTACCTGGCGGCGACGGTCCGGGACGTCACGGTGACGACCGCCGTCGACGGGCTGCCGCACCGCATGCTGCGTACCGGCTTCGTCACCTCACTCGAACGCGCGGGCCGCGTACGGGCGTTGGCGGAGGCAGTACGGCGGGCCGCCCGGTTCCGGAAACTGTCCGGCCTGTCGTGGGCGCGGATGGTCCGGGACGGGCGGGCCATGAAGCGCGGCAAGGACCTGTCGTGGAGCCAGGTCCTGCTCGCCGCGAACACGCCCGTGCTGTTGCGGGCGTCCATGGTCGAGGGCCGCACCGACCTCGGCGTGATGGCCTCGGGGCAGGTCGCGGGGGTGATCGAGGACCTTCCGAGCTGCGAGGACCTCGTCCGGCGCGTCATGTCCGAGACACAGCACGTGCTCCGCTCCCTGCCCTCACCCGAAGGAGCCGGTCCATGAACCTGACGAGACGCACACTCCTGACCACCGCGACGACGGTCGCGTTCCTCGCGGCCACGGGGACGGCCGCCAAGGCGAGCACCGCCGGCCGTCACATCCCGCTCCAGGGCGCGGTCAACGTCCGCGACCTGGGCGGTCACCTCACCTACGACGGCGAGACGGTCCGCCCCGGCCTGGTCTACCGGGCCGACGCGCTGAACCGGCTCACCGACGCCGACCTGGCCACCCTCTCCGGCCTCCGCCTGGCGAAGGTCATCGACTTCCGTATCCCGCTGGAGGTCCAGTACGACGGGGCCGACCGCCTGCCCGACGGCCTCACGCCGGTCTCCCGCCCGGTCACCGACAACGGGCTGTACGCGCGCCTGCGCAGCGCGATCGGGTCGGCCGACCCGGTCCGGCAGGAGGAGTTGCTGGGCGGCGGCAGGGCGGCGGCGTTCATGCGGGACGTGTACCGCACCTTCGTCACCAGCGCCGACAACCGGGCGCAGTTCGGCGCCACGCTCCGGGACGTCGCGGCCGCGGGCCGGGCCCCGCTGCTCTACCACTGCACGGCCGGCAAGGACCGCACCGGCTGGACGAGCTGGCTGCTGCTGACCGCGCTCGGCGTACCGGAGCGGACGGCCGTGGCGGACTACCTGGCGTCGAACACCTACCGCGCCGCGTACGACGCCGCGCTGCGGGCGTACCTGAAGCAGGCGGGGCTGATGCAGAACCCCGACCTGATCATTCCGTTGCAGGAGGTGCGGACGGAGTACCTGGACGCGGCGCTGGCGGCCGTGTCGGAGGTGTACGGCGGCCTGTACCGGTACCTGACCGCCGGGCTGGGCCTGGACCACCGCACACTCGCGGCGCTCCGGGCCCAGCTCGTGGGCTGAGCGGCCGGGGACCGGCCCCCGCCCCGGCCCCTGCCCGGCCTAGGCGGCGGTGCGGCGGCCGCCGCGCCCGTTCGGGCGACCCGCGCCCGCGCCGGAGCCGGTGGTGCCGCCGCCGGTGGTGGCACGGCGGCGGCGCGGTGCGCCCGCCTGGGTGCTCGCGCCGGCGGCCGTCGCCGCGCCGGAGCCGGTGCCGCCGCCCTGGCCGCCGCGGCGGGGGCGGCGGCGCCGCCCGGGCTTGCCGGAGGTCTGCGCGGCGGGCTGGGCCGGCTGCGGGACCTCGATGGTGACCGGTATGCCGGACGGTTCGCGGGCGCCGGTGAGCCGGGCCAGCTCCTCGTCGGACGACTTGACGCGGGCGGCGCGCGGGGTGATGCCCGCGTGGGACATCAGCTTGGTCATGTCGCGCTTCTGCTCGGGCAGGACGAGCGTGACGACGCTGCCGGACTCGCCCGCGCGGGCGGTGCGGCCGCCTCGGTGCAGGTAGTCCTTGTGGTCGGTGGGCGGGTCGACGTTCACGACGAGGTCGAGGTCGTCGACGTGGATGCCCCGGGCCGCCACGTTGGTCGCCACGAGCGCGGTGACCTGGCCGTTCTTGAACTGGTCCAGGGTCCGGTTGCGCTGCGGCTGGGAGCGCCCGCCGTGCAGGCCGGCGGCCCGTACGCCGCTGGCGAGGAGCCGCTTGACCAGCCGGTCCACGGAGCGCTTGGTGTCCAGGAAGAGGATCACCCGGCCGTCGCGGGCCGCGATGCGCGCGGTGACGGCCTTCTTGTCGGTCTCGTCGGCGACGTACAGGACGTGGTGCTCCATGGTGGAGACCGCGCCCGCCGACGGGTCGACCGAGTGGACGACGGGGTCGGTGAGGAACATCCGCACCAGCCGGTCGATGTTCTGGTCGAGCGTGGCGGAGAACAGCATGCGCTGCCCGTCCGGCTCGACCTGCTTCAGCAGCGCGGTGACCTGCGGGAGGAAGCCCATGTCGGCCATCTGGTCGGCCTCGTCCAGGACGGTGACCGACACCTGGTCGATGCGGCAGTCGCCGCGCTCGATGAGGTCCTTGAGGCGGCCGGGGGTGGCGACCAGGATCTCGGCGCCGCGCCGCAGCGCACCGGCCTGCCGGGTGATCGACATGCCGCCGACGACGGTGGCGATCCGGAGCTGCACGGAGGTCGCGTACGGGGTGAGGGCGTCGGTCACCTGCTGCGCGAGCTCACGCGTGGGGACCAGGACCATGCCGAGCGGGGCCTTGGGCTCGGCGCGGCGGCCGGCGGTGCGGGCGAGCAGGGCGAGGCCGAAGGCGAGGGTCTTGCCGGACCCGGTGCGGCCCCGGCCGAGGATGTCGCGGCCCGCGAGGGAGTTCGGGAGGGTGGCGGCCTGGATGGGGAACGGCTCGGTGACGCCCTGGGCGGTGAGCGTCTTGAGGAGGGCGGCCGGCATGTCGAGGTCGTCGAAGGCCGTGACCGGGGGCAGCGCGGGAGTGGCGGTTTCCGGCAGGGTGAATTCGCGCGGGGGCGCGACGGTGGCGCGGTTGCCGGTGCCGCGGGCGGGCGCCTTGCCGTTTCCGGCCGTCCTGCCGTTTCCGGCTGCCTTGCCGTTTCCGGAGCGCGCGGAATCCGCGTTCCCGGACCGCGCGGGGCGCTTACGGGCGGGGCGTTCGGGTCGAGTCGTCGTCATACATTTGCCTTCCTTGGCCTGAGCAGGCCTGTGCAGGGCCTGAGCACAGCACAAGCCGGGACCCGCACCTGCGACTGCATGGTGCGGGTCCCGGCTGCGAGATACCGGTGCTGTGTGTCCGGTGATCAGGCGGGGAGGATGTTCTCCGCCTGCGGGCCCTTCTGGCCCTGCGTGACGTCGAAGGTCACCTTCTGGCCTTCCTGGAGCTCACGGAAGCCCGAGGTGGCGATGTTGGAGTAGTGGGCGAAGACGTCGGCGCCGCCGCCGTCCTGCTCGATGAAGCCGAAGCCCTTTTCCGAGTTGAACCACTTCACGGTACCGGTGGCCATAATTATCTCCTGATGGTGTCGGGGCCCCATCCGGAGAAAGCCGGTAAAACAATAATGCGCCTGAGGAACATTCCCGTCAGGCGCACATAAAGTTCATGGGTACCAAAACTGCAACGTGGACAACCGTAGCACACCATCCCGGCAGGCCCTCCGCAACCAGGCACGCCGGATCCCCGCTACAGCCGCTCGATGATCGTCACGTTCGCCTGGCCGCCGCCCTCGCACATGGTTTGGAGGCCGAACCGGCCGCCGGTGCGCTCCAGTTCGTGCAGGAGCGTGGTCATGAGGCGGACGCCCGTGGCGCCCAGGGGGTGGCCGAGGGCTATGGCGCCGCCGTTGACGTTCACCCGGTCGGGGTCGGCGCCCGTTTCGGTGAGCCAGGCGAGGACGACCGGGGCGAACGCCTCGTTGATCTCGACGAGGTCGATGTCGCCGATGGTCATCCCGGTCTTCTTCAGGGCGTGCGCGGTCGCCGGGATGGGCGCCGTCAGCATGCGGATGGGGTCCTCGCCGCGTACGGACAGGTGGTGGATACGGGCCCGGGGCGTGAGCCCGTGCGCGACGACGGCCCGCTCGCTCGCCAGCAGCATCGCCGCCGCCCCGTCGGAGACCTGGGAGGAGCAGGCGGCGGTGACGGTGCCGCCCTCCAGGACGGGCTTCAGCCCGGCCATCTTCTCCAGGCTGGTGTCCCGGCGCGGGCCCTCGTCGGCCGTGACCGCCCCGTACGCCACGGTCTCGCGGGCGAAGCGCCCCTCGTCGGTCGCGCGGACCGCCCGCCGGTGCGAGGCGAGGGCGTACTCCTCCTGGTCCGCCCGTGTGATGCCCCACTGCCGCGCGATCATCTCCGCCCCGGCGAACTGGTTGACCGGCGCGTCGCCGTACCGGGCGCGCCAGCCCTCCGAGCCGGCGAAGGGGCCCTGGTCGAGGCCGAGGGGGACGGCGGCCTGCCGGGAGGCGTAGGCGATCGGGACCATCGTCATGTTCTGGGTGCCGCCCGCCACGACCAGGTCCTGGGTGCCGGACATGACGGCCTGCGCGGCGAAGTGCACGGCCTGCTGGGAGGAGCCGCACTGGCGGTCGACGGTGACGCCGGGCACCTCCTCGGGCAGCCCGGCCGCCAGCCATGCCGTGCGGGCGATGTCGCCGGCCTGCGGGCCGACCGTGTCCAGGCAGCCGAAGACGACGTCGTCGACGGCCGCCGGGTCGACGCCCGAGCGGTCGACCAGGGCCTTCAGGACGTGGGCGCCGAGGTCGGCGGGGTGGGCGGCGCCGAGGCCGCCTCCGCGCCGGCCGACGGGGGTGCGTACCGCTTCGACGATGTAGGCCTCGGCCATGTCTCCAGCTCCTCTACGTTCGTACGGCGATTCCGTCCAGCACCATCGACAGGTACTGGCGGGCGATCTCCTCCGGGCTGTGCAGGCCCCCCGGCCGGTACCAGGACGCCGCCACCCACACGGTGTCGCGCACGAACCGGTAGGTGAGCCGGACGTCCAGGTCGGCGCGGAAGACCCTGGCGGCGACGCCGCGCTCCAGCGTCCCGAGCCACGCCTTCTCGAACTTCACCTGGGAGTCGGAGAGGTACTGGAAGCGGGGCTGGGTGGCGAGGTGGCGCCATTCCTTCTGGTAGATGGCGACTGCGGCGCGGTGGCGGTCGATCTCGCGGAACGATTCGGTGACGAGCGCCTCGATGGTCTCGCGCGGCCCGAGCCCGGCGGCGAGGACGGCGTCGTACCCGGTCCACAGCTCGTCGAGGAAGTCGGACAGGATCTCGTCGACCATCGATTCCTTGGAATCGAAGTGGTAGTAGAGGCTGCCGGCGAGCATGCCGGCCTCGTCGGCGATCTTCCGGACGGTGGTGGCGTTGTAGCCGTGTGCGGCGAACACCTCCGCCGCCGTGGCGAGGAGTTCGGCGCGCCGTTCGGGGGCGGGGGCGGTCACCTGGGGCTTCTTCGTCTGCTTCGGCACGGGGACATTGTGGTCCTAGGCGTGCTGGCTGCTGACGGACACGGTCTCGCCGGTCATGTACGAGGAGTAACCACTGGCCAGGAAGACGATGACGTTGGCGACCTCCCACGGCTCGGCGTACCGCCCGAACGCCTCCCGCCCGGTCAGCTCCTCCAGCAGGTCGGCGGAGGTGACCTTCACCAGGTGCGGGTGCATCGCGAGGCTCGGGGCGACGGCGTTGACGCGGACGCCGTACGGGGCGGCCTCGATCGCCGCGCAGCGGGTGAGCGCCATGACGCCGGCCTTGGCGGCGGCGTAGTGGGCCTGGCCCGCCTGGGCGCGCCAGCCGACGACGGAGGCGTTGTTGACGACGACCCCGCCGCCGTCCTGTTCGCGGAGGAGCCTCAGCGCCGCCCTGGTGCACCGGAAGGTGCCGTTCAGCGTCACGTCCAGGACCCGCGTCCACTGGTCGTCGGTCATGTCGGCGAGGTGCGCGGTGCCGCCGAGGCCGGCGTTGTTGACGACCACGTCGAGTGCGCCGTGGAGCCGTACCGCTTCCGCGAACAGAGCCTGGACCTGGGCCTCTTCGGTGACGTCGCAGGGCTGGGCGGCGACGGCGGCGGCCCCGAACTCCTCCGCGAGCGCCCGTTCGGTCTCCTTCAGGCGCCGGGTGTGCGCGTCGCTGATCAGGACCCGTGCGCCCTCCTCCAGGAAGCGGCGTGCGGTGGCGCCGCCGATCCCGGTTCCGGCGGCGGCCGTGACGACCGCGCTGCGCCCGGCGAGGAGGCCGTGTCCGGGCACGTACTCGACGCTGTTCATGGCCGTACGCTAACCTGCCAAACGCTTGTTAGGGAAGGTGGCGCCATGGAGGATTCCGCGCGGGATTCCGTACAGGCCCTTCGGAACGAGGCCCGGGTCTGGCTGGCCGCGCACGTACCGCCCGAGCCGCTGCCGTCGCTGGAGACGGCGGAGGGCTTCGAGGCGCACCGCGCGTGGGAGGCGGAGCTGCACGCGGGGGGCTGGTCGGCGGTCACCTGGCCCGAGCGGTACGGCGGGCGGGGCGTGGACCTGTTCCACTGGCTGGCCTTCGAGGAGGAGTACTGGGCGGCGGGCGCGCCCGGCCGGGTCTCGCAGAACGGCGTCAGCCTGCTCGCCCCGACCCTCTTCGACCACGGCACGGACGAGCAGCGAGCCCGCGTCCTGCCGCCGATGGCGAGCGGCCGGACGGTCTGGGCGCAGGCCTGGTCCGAGCCCGAGGCGGGCTCGGACCTCGCCTCGCTGCGTTCCCGGGCGGTCCGCACGGACGGCGGCTGGCTGCTGCACGGGCAGAAGACCTGGTCGTCACGGGCCGCGTTCGCCGACCGGGCGTTCGGGATCTTCCGTACGGACCCGGCGGCGGCCAGGCCGCACCAGGGCCTGACGTACCTGATGTTCGGGCTGCGCGAGCCGGGGGTGACCGTGCGGCCGATTCCCCGGCTGGACGGGAAGCCGGCGTTCGCCGAGCTGTTCCTGGACGGGGTGTTCGTCCCGGACGAGGACGTGATCGGCGCGCCCGGGGACGGCTGGCGGATCGCGATGGCCGCGACCGGCAACGAGCGCGGTCTGATGCTGCGCTCCCCGGGCCGCTTCCTGGCGTCCGCCGACCGGCTGGTGCGGCTGTGGCGGGAGCGCGGACGGGACCCGGGCGTGCGCGACCGGGTGGCGGACGCGGTGATCGGCGCGCGGGCGTACCGGCTCTTCACGGAACTCGCCGCGTCCGCCGGCCCGGGGACGGGCGCGCGGTCCAGCCTGAACAAGGTCTTCTGGTCGGAGTACGACATCGCCCTGCACGAGACGGCGCTCGACCTGCTCGGCGACGAGGGCGAGTTCGACGGCCCGTGGTCGGAGGGGTACACCTTCGCGCTCGCCGGGCCGATCTACGCCGGGACGAACGAGATCCAGCGGGACATCATCGCCGAGCGGCTGCTCGGCCTGCCGAAGGGCCGCCGCTGATGCCGCTTCACCTCACCGAGCAGCACCGGGACTTCGCCCGGTCGCTGGACGCCATGCTGACCGCCTCGGCCACCCCGTCGGTGGTACGGGCGTGGGCGGCCGGGGACACGGGCCCGGGGCGTGCGCTGTGGGCGCGGCTGGCGGAGGCCGGGGTGTTCGCCCTGGCGGTGCCGGAGGCGTACGAGGGCGGGCTGGGCGTGCTGCCGCTGGAGGTGGCGCTGGCGTTCGTGGAACTGGGGCGGCACGCGGTCCCCGGGCCGGTGGTGGAGACGGTCGCGGTGGCGGCGCTGCTGGACCGGCTGGGGGACGGCGGGCCCGCCGAGCGCCGGCTGCCGGGCATCGCCGCGGGCGAACTGTCGGCCACCCTGGCGATCGGGTCGGGGTACGCCCTGGACGCCGACACGGCCGACCTGGTCCTGGTGGTGGCGGGTGACGAGCTGCGGGTGGCCCCCGGGCAGGGTCCGGTGCGGGTGGGCGCCGATCCGGCACGGCGGCTCGCGCGGCCCTCGCCCGGCGGGAAGGTCCTCGCGGCGGGGCCGCACGTGGTGGAGGCGGCACGGTACGCGGCACGGTGGGCGGCGCTGGCGACGGCCGCGCAGGCGTTGGGCGTCGGGTACGCGCTGCTGGACCGGACGGTGGCGTACGTCCGGCGGCGCACCCAGTTCGGGGCGGCGATCGGCTCGTTCCAGGCGGTCAAGCACCGGCTGGCGGACACCCTGCTGGCGCTGGAGTTCGCCCGGCCACTGCTGTACGGGGCGGCCCTCTCGTCGCGTACCCCCGATGTCGCCGCCGCCAAGGTGACGGCCGGGGAGGCGGCGTACGGGGCCGCCCGCACCGCGCTCCAACTGCACGGCGCCATCGGCTACACCGAGGAGCTCGACCTGGCGCTCTGGCTCCGCAAGGCGCGCCCCCTCCGCGACGCGTGGGGCACGCCCGCGTGGTGCCGGGAGCGGGTGCTGGACGATGACGCCTAGGCCACACCCCGTGTGGTCCGCGTACGGCCCGCCGGGTGGACCGGCGGGCCGTCTGTGCGGGAGGGGGACGGTCACGCCTGGGCGGACGTGGGGACCGCGACGCCGAGGGCCGCCAGGCCCAGCGCCGCGAGGGCTGTGCCCAACTCGCGCATCCTACGCCGCCGGTTCGGCGCAGCTCCGCCTCGACGACGGGCTGCCGCCGGAGTGGCGCGAGCAGCCGGCCGCGACCGGGGCCGCGTCCGGCCCGCCCGGAGCCATTCCCCCGGACTCGGACGTGCCGGTCGCCCTGCGCGCGACCATCACGAACGCCGCCAAGCGCTGCACGGACCCCGAGGTCACCCCGGCGTTCCTCGCCGCCATTCGCCGCCGGCTACCGCACCAGCGACAAGACCGTGATCGAGGCCCGTGGCGTACCGGAACGCACCCGCCCCCATGTGGAGAAGGTGCTCCGTTACCTGAGGGAGTACACACGCTGATGCCGGGTGTCAGAGTCCGAAGCCGAGTCCGGACACGGCCCCGAATCCGAAGTACGGGTTGGCGGTGATGTACCGGGTCTCGCAGTGGTCGGCGGCGCCGGCCGACCGGCGGCACAGGGTCATCGTGACGCTTCTGATGCCGCTCGGGTCCGTGGCCCGGATGTCCCGGAAGTCGGCGGTCGTGCCGCAGCCGCGGGTGTTGTGCCTGTCGCCCAGCGAGCGCGTGGCGCCGGAGCCCGTCCGGACGGTGAGCGTGGCGTAGAGGGACTTGTCGTCGCACGTCTGGTCGGCGACGGCGAGCGTTCCGTCGCGGAAGGAGTGCTTGTCGACCCAGGTCACCTGGATGCGGGTCCGGTCTCCCCAGCTAGCGGTGATGTCACCACTGGAGGTGGTCGCCCAGCCCTGCCCGGCGGATCCCAGGGTGAGCGCGGTCGTGGCGGCGACGACGAAACCTGCACGGCGCATGTGAATGTCTCCTGTCCGGTGGTCTGCCCCGAGGTGCAGCACTACCCGGCGGGCGCGGCCGGTCACGAGGGGCCGGGGACAATCACACGCCCGGCTCAGCCCGTTCGGCCGAGCGTGACGACCGCCGCGTGCCCGTCCGTACGCACGGCAGCCCCGGGCGCGTCGCACAACACGGCGTCGTAACGGCCCAGTTGGGCGCCCGCCACCTCAGCCGGGCCGTCCAGGGCGACGACGAGCACCGTCGCGTCCGGCGGAGCCGCCACGGTCAGCTCGCCCCGCACCACCGCGACCGCCGCCCGGACCGCGCCGCGCCGGTACATCACGTTCAGGTTGACGACCGGCCCGGCGAGGAGCCGCCCCTCGGTCGGGACGTCGCCGGGGAATGGCCGGGGGACGTACCGCTCGGCGAGCAGGTGCCGTCCGCCGGCGTCGAGGTCCATGCCCGTGCCGTCGACGACGGTCAGGACGCGTTCCGTACCGGGGAAGGCGGAGAACGGCCCGTCCGCGCGGACGTCGGCGAGGCTCACCCGCCAGTCGAATCCCTCCAGGCCGGCGCCCCCGGGGTACGCGGCGATCTCGCGCGTGACGCCGCCGCCGTTCTTCCACGGCACCGCCGTCCGGCCGGCCGCTCGCAGTACGGTGCTCACCGCACGATGCCCTGCGCGCGGGCGGCGGTGAGCCAGGCGGGGAACTCGGCGACCAGCCGGTCGTACAGCTCGGCGTCCGGGACGCGGCGCGGGTCGGTGCCCGCGTGGAAGAAGCCCGCGTTGTCCACGCACCGCTTGCCCGGGACGGCCAGCTCGTCGAGCTTGCGCAGGAACTCGAACTGGCGGCTGCCGGGGTCGCCGAAGCCGATGAACTGCCAGAACAGCGGCAGTTTCGCCGCCTTGCACAGGTAGCGCTCGGCGGCGAGCTTGTTGATGGGTCCGCCGTCCGTCTGGAAGACGACCAGCGCCGGGGCGGTGGCGCCGCTGTCGAGGTAGTGGTCGATGACCGCGTCCATGGCCAGGTGGTAGCTGGTCTTGCCCATGTGGCCGAGGCCCGCCACGATCCGCTCGATCCGGCCCTGGTGGTCGGCGAGCGCGATGTCGGTCTCGGCGTCGATGTCCGTGGAGAAGAAGACCACCGGCACCCGCCCGTCGTCGTCGAGGTTGGCCGACAGGCCCAGCACCCGGTCGGCGAGGGCCTGCACGCTGCCGTCCTTGTAGTACGGCTTCATCGACCCCGAGTAGTCGATGACCAGGTAGACCGCCGCCCGCTCGCCGCTCAGCCCGTGCTTGCGCAGGCTGACGCCCGCGCTCTTGTAGAGGCTGACCAGCTCTGGGGCGGTCTCTTCCATCTTCCGGAGGCTGATCGGCATGACGATCAGACTAGGCGACGGTCACAGCTCCTCCCCGAGCGGCAGCCGGCGCACCCCCGGCACGAGCTCGTCCAACTCCCCCGGCTGGAACCGGTACATGCCCACCACGTGCCAGAACTCGCCCGCCACGTTCCCCTCGTACTTGTAGCCACCGGACGGTGTCAGTGCCGCCCAGCCGCCCTGTACGCCGATGAGGGTGGCGCGCGGCGACGGGGCGCCGCCGTCGGCGGGGAGGTTCCACAGGCGCGCCGTGCCGTCCTCGGCGCCGCTGGCCAGTGCGGTGCCGTCCGGGCTGAACGCGACCGACAGGACGCGGCCGGTGTGGCCGGTGAGTTCGGCGAGCCGGGCGCCGGTGTCGGCGTTCCACAGGACGACCGTGCGGTTGTCGCCGGCGGCGGCGATGACCGGCCGCGAGGGGTGCGCGGCGACCGTCCACAGCTTGCCGCCGCCGGCCCGCAGCCGGAGCCGTGGGCGGGCCTCGCCGTCGTGCCGGACGATGACGGTGCCGTCCCAGGAGGCGCTGGCGAGCCAGGCGTCGCCGGGTCCGAAGGCGACGCCGTACACCCGGTCCTCGTGTCCGGACAGCTCGGCGAGCAGACGGCCCTCGCGCGCTTCCCACAGCCGTACGAAACTGTCGTCGCAGCCGGTGGCGAGCAGGTCGCCGCGCGAGTTGTCGGCACGGAAGGCGATGGACCGCACCCGGCCCCGGTGCCGGTCGAGGGTGGCGATGCGGGCGCCGGTGGTGCGGATCCACAGGCGGACGGTGTCGTCGTCGTTGGCGGTCGCCAGCAGGTCGCCCGTGTGGTTGAACGCCTGGGCCCAGATGTGCTCGGTCTCGGCGTCCAGTTCGCGCAGGAACTCGCCGTCCTGGTTCCACAGGTAGATGCCGCCGTCGTTGCTGGCGGTGCCGAGGACCGACCGGACGGGGCTGAAGGCGGCCGAGACGAGCCGGTCGCCGCGCCCGGTGAGCTCCTCGGTGCGCGCGCCGGTGCGGGTGTCCCACAGCCGTACGGCGCCGTCGCTGCCGCAGGAGGCGAGGCGGGTGCCGTCGGCGCTGAACGTGACGCCGGTGACGCGCCGGCCGTGACCGCGCAGGATGCGCTTGCCCTGGCCGGTGGCGGCCTCCCAGATCTGCGCGCCGCCGTCGTTGCCGACGGTCAGGAGCTGCGGCTCGTGCGGGTGGAACGCGCACGCCCAGGCGGAGCCCCGGTGCGGGGTGGGCCGGCGGGCGTGGAGGGTGACGACGTGGCCCTGGCGGGGTGTGCTGGTGACCGTCCACAGCCGGACCGTGCCGTCGCTGTCGCAGCCGGCGAGCAGTTTGCCGTCGGCGCTGAACTGGACCTGGTACAGCGCGCCCGGGCAGCGCTCCAGGCTGCCGAGCGGGGTGCCGACGACCGGGTCCCACATCCGGACCTGGCCGTCGGTGCAGCCGCTGACCAGCAGCCGCCCGCCGGGGTGGAAGTCGAGGGTGTAGACGCGCCCGGTGTGCCCGGCGAACTCCTGCCGCAGCCGGCCCTCGTCGGCCTGCCAGACGCGTACCGTCCCGGCCCGGTCGCCGGTGGCGATCAGCGTGCCGTCGGGGCTGTACCGCGCCCGGTAGACGGCGCCGCCGTGGCGGGGCAGCTCGCGTTCGCAGCGCCCGCTGTCCACGGACCACATCCGTACGTCGGCGGCGGCGTCGCCCGTGACGAGCGTGTGCCCTTCGGGGCTGAAGACGGCGGTGTAGACGGGCGCGACGTGGCCGGGCAGCCGGTGCACGGGCTCGCCGGTGGCCACGTCCCAGACGGTGACCAGTCCTTCGGCGTCACCGGTGGCGAGCCGGGTGCCGTCGGCGCTCAGTGTGACCGGCCACACCCCGTCGGGGTGGATGTCCAGGCGGTGGCGGCACTCGCCGGAGACGGGGTCCCACAGGCGTACGACACCGTCGGAGCCGCCGCTGGCGATGACGCCGGGGGCGTGCTTGACGGCGTACACCCGCCCCTCGTGGCCCTGGAGGGTGCGCAGCGCGCGGCCGTCCGCGGTGTCGCAGACGAGGATGCCGCCGTCCTCGCTGCCGACGAGGAGGAGTTCGCCGTCGGGGCTGTACGCGATGGGTTCGGGCAGCCGGCCGGTGCGCATGCCGTAGCCGTAGGGGACGCCCACGGAAGAGGGGCGGCAACTGGCGTCGACGGGCATGCCGGGGGCGAGGGCGGCGGTGCGGAGTTCGGGTGCGGCGCGGGTGGTGTCGTCGACGACGGGGTCGATGAGGGCGGCGCGGTGCCAGCGGCTGCCGGTGAGGCGGGCGTCGCGCAGGTCGGTGCGGGTGAGGCGGGCGCGGCGGAGGTCGGCGCCGGTGAGGTTCGCGCCGCGCAGGTCGGCACGGTCGAGGCGGGCGCCGGTGAGGCGGGCGTCGGTGAGGTCGGCCTGCTGGAGGTTGGCGCCGACGAGGCGGGTGTCGGTGAGGTCGGCGCCGGTGAGGTCGACGCCGGAGAAGTCCCGGTGGGAGAGGTCCTCGCCGGCCAGGCGGGCGCCGCGCAGATCGGCGTGGGCGGGTACGCGGAGCCGGTCGCCGATGCGGACGGCGTTGGCGCGGGCGGTCTCGCCCGCCGTGGTGTGGCCGCCGAGGGTCTCGCGTACCCACTGGACGCACCGTTCGTGGTCGGCGAGGTCGCAGAGGAACTCGACGGCGAGGCGGCTGAGGGCGCGGGCGTGGAGGAGCCCGTCGTCGCCGTTGTCGAGGCGGAGGGCGGCCTCGCGGGCGATCAGCCACTCCTCGACGGAGCCGTGGATGAAGTGGAACAGCCCGTCGTCGGTGCGGACGAGGAGGCTGCCGGCGCCTACGGCGTGGCCGAGTTCGAGGCTGGAGCGGGCGGTTTCGGTGAGGCGGCTGAGGGTGTCGGCGACGGCGTCGGTGAGCTCGTCCAGGCGCAGCGCGGTGCGGCCGGATTCCCACAGGCGCTGGGCGAGCGCGGTGACGGCGGCCCACAGTTCGGTGAGGGTGAGGCCGGGCGGGGAGCCGGGGCCCTTGCGGCCGCGGTCGGCCTCGTACTGGAGCCAGGAGGTGAAGATGTCCTCGTAGAGGCGGGCGGGGCTCAGCGCGCGGCCGGCTCCGGCGACGGCGCGCAGCCGGTCGGTGCCCAACTGGGCGACGAACGACAGCAGCCGGGGGTTGCGGCACAGGGCGAGCAGGTCGGGGATGTTCTGCAGGAGCTGGAAGCGGCGTGCGGCGGCGTCCTCGTCGCCGTAGCTCTTGGCGAGGTAGGCGCGGATCTGGTCGGGGGTGAAGCCCTGCACGGACAGGATGCGGCGCTGCGGCAGCAGGCCGACGCGTTCGCCGAGGGCGGTGAGGACCTGTTCGTGGGACTTGAAGTGCTGGGTGCGGCTGGAGACGACGATCTTGGCGTTGTCGACGGCGGCGTCGAGGAGTACTTGGAGGTGGTCGGCGGCACGGTCGTAGCTGACGCGGTTGACGAGTTCGTCGAATCCGTCGAAGAGGAGGACGACGCGGCCCTGGGCGAGCATGTAGCGCAGCGCGCGGAGGTCGATGGTGTCGACGCCGTTGCCGGCGAGGTGGGCGGCGACGAGTCCTTCGAGGCTGTGGGCCCGGTCGAGGGTGTTGAGCGGGATGAGCAGCGGGGTGAGGTGCGGGAGTTCCTCGGGGATGCGGCGGGCGAGCTCGCGCAGCGCGAAGGTCTTGCCGTGGCCGAAGTCGCCGAGGAGCAGGACGAACCGGCCGTGGTCGGCTTCCAGGAGTTCCAGCAGGTCTTCGACGAGGTTGTCGTGTTCGGCGCCGGCGTCCATGTCGGGGCGGTCGGCGTCGCGGTAGCGCTGGGGGAGGTAGCGGACGGGGGCGTAGCTGTCGCTGGCGAGGAGGCGGCCGGTCTGGGCGGCGACGTAGCCGCGCAGGTCGAGCAGGCCCTGGAATTCGAGGAAGCTGCGGACGCGGATGCCGTGGCGGACGGCGCGGTCGCGTAACGCCTGGGCGGGGGCGGGGCCGTCGTGGACGAGTTCGGCTTCGACGCCGGGGCCGGTGGCGTGGAGCTGGGCGAGGAACCGGTCGAGCTGGTCCTCGGTGGGGGTGCCGGGGTGGATGGCGATCCGGAGCTGGCGGACGACGCCCTCCTCGCGCCAGGTGACCATGAGCTGGGCCATGTCGCCGGGTGTGCGGCGGGGCACGTCACGCAGCCGTACGCCGTCGCGGCGGGCCAGGCACACCTCTTTGACGCGCTCGGTGAGCGAGTCGGGGGGCTCGTCGAAGGGGGTGTGCTCGTGGACGGGGTCGGGGTCGGCGGCGCTGGTGACGGTGACGTCGGCGGCGGGGAAGATCCGGCGGGCGCGGGGCCAGGTGCCGGGGAAGGTCTCCGGTCCGGTGCGGCCGCGGTCGTACCAGCGGGTGATGCCGTCGGCGGCGATGCGCAGCAGTTGGAAGCGGGCGGGGGCGGCGGCGCCGAGGACGGGCAGGCCGGCGCCGGGGTCGGCGCCGGTGCCGGGCAGCCGGGTGTGGCTGGGGACGGAGCCGGTGGTGCGGGGGCCGCCGGTGGGGCCGTGCAGGAGCAGGTGGAGGCGGGGTGCGGCGAGTTCGGTGAGGGTGGCGGAGTCGTCGAGGGCGCCGGGTCCGCCCTCGGCGTCGCCGGGGCGGGTGCCGGGGGTGAGAGGGTGGCGCAGGGCGCCGATCCGGAGCCAGCCCTCCTCCTCGTAGGTGCGCAGCGCCTCGGCGAACCAGGCGGCCTGGTCGCGGCCGATGTGGCCGTACTGGTCCTCCAGGCGGTGGCTGTAGGCGATGGACGAGTTGAACCCGGCGATGACGGTGTTCAGTTCCGGCACGGGGAACAGCGTCCAGGGCTGGTCGCTGTCGAAGACGGTGTCGAGGCCGTGGTAGAAGCTGCGGAACAGCCGGGTGTAGTGGCGCCACTTGGGCCAGTACGGGGGCTGCGGGGCGACCTCGTCGGCCTCACAGGTGTGGAAGTAGGCGCGGCACGCGGACTGGTTGACGTCCTGGGCGCCGGGGACGATGACGACGCGCTGCGGCGGCAGGTCGAGCAGGGAGCGTACGGAGGTGAGGAAGGCGAGGGCCTGGTCGCATTCGCGGGGGCTGCCGGAGGCGGTGAGGTCGCCGGTGACGACGAGCAGGTCGGGGGCGGGCGCGCCGCTGTCGCGCAGCACGATGAGGTCGCCGCGGATCTCGCGGCGCAGCGCCTCGGGTTCGCGGCCGCGCCCGAAGTCGGGGCCGGCGAGGTGGAGTACGGTGACGGCGTCCTGGGCGGCGGCGCTGTGCGGGCCCTGCGGGTAGCGGGGCGCCTTCTGGGGGCGTCTGCGGCCGGCCCAGCCGGGGCCGCCGATCCACCGCTGGGCGGGCAGCCGGGCCTCGGGGGCGACGGGCTGTCCGGTGGTGCGGGCGGTGGCCGCGTCGCCGGGGTAGCCGGGGCGGCGGCCGGGGCGGGCGTGGCCGTCGAGGGCCTGCTCGACGCGGGCGAGGAGGAGGGAGCGGGCGGCCGCGCTGTCGTGGACGCCGACGAGGTCGACGTAGGTGATGGTGGCGAGCAGCCCTTCGACGGGGATGTCGTCCACGCGGACGGTGAGCAGGCGCCGTTCCGGGGTCTCGGGGTCGGCGCGGAGGGCGGCGGTCCACTCCATCCGGCCGTAGGTGGAGCGCTCATAGTGGCGGGAGAGGACGGCGATGACGGCGGCGGACTCGCTGACGCCGCGGTCCATGAAGTCGATGAAGTTGCTGCCGGGGACGAAGTCCCAGGCCTGTACGACGGTGCGGTATCCGGCCTCTTCCAGTGTCCAGGCGATCCAGGACGCCCAGGCCTCGTCGGCGGGCGAGTAGCTGATGAAGAAGTCCAATTCGCTGGTGCGCTGCCCTGTTTCGTCACCCCTCAGCATGGGTCCACATTAGGACGCGCCGGGGTGCGGTGTCCGGGGGAAAATCTATGCTCGTCCCCGTGACTTTCCTCGGACGCACGATCGGACGTGTGAGCGTACGTGTGGGTGGACGCCTGCATCCGCTGGACTGGCTGGCCGCCGGGCTCCTCGCGCTGGGACTGGTCGCGGTCGCCACGGGCCTGCTGCCGTCCGGTCCGGCGTCCGACGTGCTGGCCAGGATCGGGCCGCTGCTGGTGTTCCTGGCGACGGTGATCGTGCTGGCGGAGCTGACGGGGAAGGCCGAGGTCTTCGACGTGGTCGCCACCTGGGTGGCGCGGGCGGGGAAGGGCAGTTACGCGCTTCTGTTCGGGCTCTGCGTGGTGTTCGCGTCGGTGACCACGATCACCCTCAATCTGGACACGACGGCCGTGCTGTTGACGCCGGTGATGCTGGCGCTGGCGACCCGGGTGGGCATCGCGGCGGTGCCGCTGGCGATGACGACGGTGTGGCTCGCGAACACGGCGAGCCTGCTGCTGCCCGTGTCGAACCTGACGAACCTGCTGGCGGCGGACCGGGTGGCGCTGTCGCCGTCGCAGATGGCGGCCGTGATGTGGCCGCCGCAGGTGGCGGCGATCGTGGCGACGATGGTGTGCCTGTGGCTGTTCTACTGGCGGCGCGGACGGCGTGGCGAGGACCGTTACGTCCCGCCGGAGCCGCCGCGTCCCGCCGACCCGGTGCTGCTGCGGGTGTGCGCGCTGGCGTGCGGCGGGTTCCTGCTGGTGCTGCTGGTCGACCTGGTGCCGCTGTGGGCGGCGTCGACGACGGCGGCGCTGGTGGTCGCGGTGGCGTTCGCACGGCGCCGCCGCGAGGAGCTGCGGTGGTCGCTGGTGCCGTGGCGGCTGCTGGTGCTGGTGCCGGGGATGTTCCTGGTGGTGGAGACGGCCGGCGCGCTGGGCATGGACCGGATACTGGCGTCGGCGATCGGTGCCCAGGAGGGCCCGCTGGGGGTGCTGCGCACGGCGGCGGTGGGGGCGGGGTTCTCCAACGCGCTCAACAACCTCCCGGCGTACGTGGCCGGTGAGGCGGTGGTACCGCTCGGGCACCGGGAGCAGTTGCTGGGGCTGCTGATCGGCGTCAACGTGGGTCCGCTGGTCACCCCGTGGGCGTCGCTGGCGACCCTGCTGTGGTTCGAGCGCTGCCGCTGGCACGGCACCCGCATCGCCCTGGGCCGTTTCATGGGCACGAGCCTGGTGCTGGCCGCGTCGGGCACGCTGGCGGCGACGGTGGCGTTGGCGGCGACGTCGTGATTCAGGCGCCGCGAAGGGCGGCGGCGACCTCTTCGAGTACGTAGGTGAGGGTTTCCGCCCGGGCGGCAACGAAGCTGCGCCCGGAGTCGGGGCCGGTGAAGCCGGGCCGGAACGGCGCGCCGCGCAGGGTGCGCAGCTCCGCGCCCGCCTCGGCGGCGAGCAGGGCCCCGGGGGGCAGGTCGACGCCCTCGGCGCGGTAGCCGACGAACCCGTCGATGGTGCCGCGCGCCAGCATGCTCCAGCCCAGCAGCGGCGCCCACAGTTGCAGGACGCGCCGGCAGCGCCGCTCCAGCGCGCCGCGCAGCGCCGTCGCCGTGGGGTCGCCGCGCCCCACGGCGTGGCCCTGCGTCCAGGCGAGCACGGGTCCGGGCCCCGGCAGGGTGCCGCACGGGCCGCGCAGCCGGGTGCCGTCGTCGTCGTGGGCGCCCTGCCCGGTGACGGCGTGCCAGGTGCGGCCGGTGACGGGTTCGTGGACGACGCCGACGACCGGAGTGTCCCCGACGCACAGCCCGATGCCGACGACGTACGCGGGCAGGCCGATGGCCACGTTGTTGCTGCCGTCCAGCGGGTCGACCAGCCAGGTGCGGCCGTTGCCCGTCTCCAGCAGCCCGGCCTCCTCGGAGAGGATCCGGTCGTGCGGGAAGTGGCGCCGGAGCCGGGCGAGGATCAGCTCCTCGGCGGCCAGGTCCAGGTCGGTGACCACGTCGCCGTGCGTGCCCTTGGTCCGTACCGCCTTCGCTTCGGCGAAGTGGCCGCGCAGCAGCCGTCCGGTCGCCTCGGCCGCGGCGACGGCCACCCGGCGTTCGGCCGCGAACGGCGGGCGGCGGCCGATGTCAGGCGCGGCGTTCTGCATGGATCCTCCCCAGGGCCGTGCGCACGGCCCGCATGGTCGCCTCGGTCCCGTACAGCCGGCGGGTGGTGCGGCGCGGCGGCCCGTCGAGCGGGCCGAGCGACAGGTCCCGTCCGCCGGGCAGGGACCGTCCCAGGACGAGGGTGGCGGCCGCGCGGCCCGGTGTCACCACCGTGGTGTGGAACTCGCCCGCTTCGAGTGCGTACGTCTCCCCCGCCGGGCTGTGGTGGACGGGCCCGGGCTCGCCGCGCACCAGCCGCGCGGTGGGCCGTATCTCGTCCACCCCGCCGGGACCGCTGTGCACCTCGAAGACGCGGTGGGTGGGCGTGTCGGTGTCGTCCCGTACGCGTACGCGGACGTTGCCGACCTCCCCGTACAGGACGTGGCTGCGCAGTTCCCAGCTGTGGGCGTGCAGCGGCGGCACCTCGGCGGTGTCGCGGCCGCCGCCGAAGAGGTGGACGCAGACGCCGTCGGCTCCCTCCCGGACCAGCGGCAGGCACAGGAAGCCGAGCGGGTGCCGGACGGCGGACAGGTCCCGCTTCCCCGAGGCGATCTCCTCCAGGACGGGAACGAAGGTGTCGACGTGACTGCGCATGGGGTCGTCTTGCCGGGTGTCCAGCTCGTCCATGTCGTCCATGTCGTCCATGGCGGACGGTTCACCTCCCGTAGGGGTCCTCTGCGTGCAGGGCCTTGGCGATGACCTCGCCGACGTCGGCGTCGGTGAAGGTACGGGGCAGGGGCAGCGCGAGCGCGTCGAACAGGGCGCGCACCTCGTCGACGGTCGGGGACAGGCTGAGAAGGGTGGCGTTGCGCAGGTCGACCGCGCTTGCCTGCTCGCGGCTCTGATGAAGCTCCGTCAGGTAGTAGTCGTACAGCGGCTGTCCACGCTTGACCTCCAGGTTGACCCTGGAGGGGTCGTCCTGGGTGATGATGAGGCTGGAATCGGACAGGTCGAAGCGGAGCGTCGGCACGGTCGACGACAGGTGGACGCTGATGTCGAGCGTGGTGAGCTGCATGCGGAACCAGCAGGCGGCGAGGACGGTGGCGTACGACTCCTTGCGGGCCCGGCCGGCGGTCCACACGTCCCCGGTCTGGGAGCGGCTGCCGGAGAACATGCGGCGGAACTGGGCGTAGGCGCCGCACGCCTGCTCGTCGGCGGGGTTGAGTATTTCGATCTTGACGTTGAGCTGGGAGCGCTGCTCCTTGGCGGCGCGTACGCACTGAGGGAGGGTGACGGCTCTGAGGTAGGTGCCGGTGCCGCCCTTGAAGTACCAGAGGTTGGTGCCCTGGCGTGCCTCGCGGAGCGCCTCGCGGACCTCGTTGCCGGCCAGGGAGCGGACCATGGTGAGGTCCTCGATGGCGCGGCGGGTGCCCGCCATGGCCTCCTGGATGGCGTGCGGGCGGCGGACCCGCTCGGACAGGGAGCCGACGGCGAGGGCGCCGAGGACGACGAGGGTGGCGCCGGAGGCCAGGTCGGACTCGATGAGCTGGTCGCCGAAGATGTCCAGGAAGCCGACGGTCAGACCGATCCCGGCCGCGAAGACCACCTCGAAGTTGCGCAGGCAGAAGGCGACCGCCCGCTCCACCCGGTTCGTCCGCCCCGTTCGCTCCGTTCGCTCCGTTCGCTCCGGCAACGCCATGACCGCATCCCCTCCCCCGATCGGGTAACCGATCGTAGGAGACGCGGTGCGCCCACCGACAGGGCGCACGTGGCGCACACAGGGCGCAGCGCCTGCCGAAGGTCCGGTCGGGGACACGGCAGGCGCTGCTGTGTTCCGCACGCCGTTGTACGGGACGTATGAGGGGTGCCCGGCCCGCGTGGCGGGGAGGGCGGTGGTGCCGTGCGGGGCGTCAACGGCCCGGGGCGTCGCGCACCACGTCGTGCGGGGCGCCCAGTGGATGCGCGTAGGCAGAGCCGGTCGTCCGTACCGGCCCCCAGACTCTACCGCGTGCGGCGCCGCGGCTGCGCACCGGCCGTCTGCGGCGGCTCGGCGCCATCGCCGCGTGCCCGGCGGCCGGGGTGGCCCGGGGGCGGTGGGCCCGGGGGTGGTGGCCCGGGGGTGGTGGCCCGGGGGTGGTGGCCGGGGGCGGCCCGCACAACGCTGTGCGGGACGCCCGGCCGGTGGGTGTCAGACCGTGAGCGCGCGGTCCGTCGGGCGGATCGGGGCCGGGAGTTCGCTGGCGCCGGTCAGGTAGCGGTCCACGCCGCGCGCCGCCGAGCGGCCTTCGGCGATGGCCCAGACGATCAGCGACTGGCCGCGGCCCGCGTCACCGGCGACGAAGACGCCGTCCACGTTGGTCGCGAAGTTCTCGTCGCGCGCGATGTTGCCGCGCTCGTCGAGCTCCAGGCCGAACTGCTGGACCAGGCCGTTGGACTGGTCGGTGCCCGTGAAGCCCATGGCGAGGGTGACGAGCTGGGCCGGGATCTTGCGCTCCGTGCCCGGCTTCTGCTCCAACTTGCCGTCCTTGAACTCCACCTCCACCAGGTGGAGGAACTGGACGTTGCCGTCCTCGTCGCCCTCGAAGTGGGTGGTGGAGACGGAGTAGATCCGCTCGCCGCCCTCCTCGTGGGCCGAGGTGACCTTGTAGAGCATCGGGAAGGTCGGCCAGGGCTGGCCCGCGTTCCGCTCCTCGCCCGGCTTCGGCATGATCTCGAGCTGGGTGACGGAGGCCGCGCCCTGGCGGTGGGCGGTGCCCACGCAGTCCGCTCCGGTGTCGCCGCCGCCGATGACGACGACGTGCTTGCCCTCGGCGGTGATGGGCGGCTGGATGAAGTCGCCCTCCTGCACCTTGTTGGCGAGCGGCAGGTACTCCATCGCGAAGTGGATGCCCTTGAGGTCCCGGCCGGGGACCGGCAGGTCGCGCGAGACGGTGGCACCGGCGGCGATGACGACGGCGTCGTACCGCTGGCGCAGCTTCGCGGCGTCGATGTCGCGGCCGATTTCGATCTCGGTGCGGAACTTGGTGCCCTCCGCGCGCATCTGCTCGATGCGCCGGTTGATGTGCACCTTCTCCATCTTGAACTCGGGGATGCCGTACCGCAGCAGGCCGCCGATGCGGTCGGCCCGCTCGTACACGGCGACCGTGTGGCCGGCCCGGGTGAGCTGCTGCGCGGCGGCGAGACCGGCCGGGCCGGAGCCGATGACGGCGACGGTCTTGCCGGACAGCCGCTCCGGCGGCTGCGGCGTGACGTCACCGGAGTCCCACGCCTTGTCGATGATCGAGACCTCGACGTTCTTGATGGTGACGGCGGGCTGGTTGATGCCCAGCACGCACGCCGACTCGCACGGAGCCGGGCACAGCCGCCCGGTGAACTCCGGGAAGTTGTTGGTGGCGTGCAGCCGCTCCGAGGCGGCGGACCAGTCCTCGCGGTAGGCGTAGTCGTTCCACTCGGGGATGAGGTTTCCGAGCGGGCAGCCGTTGTGGCAGAACGGGATGCCGCAGTCCATGCACCGGCCGGCCTGCTTGCTGATGATCGGCAGCAGGGAGCCGGGGACGTAGACCTCGTTCCAGTCCTTGACGCGCTCGGCCACGGGCCGGGTCTTGGCGACCTCGCGCCCGGTGGTCAGGAAGCCCTTGGGGTCAGCCATTGGTCGCCGCCTCCATCATCTTCTCGGTGGTCTCCTGCTCGGAGAGACCGGCGAGCTCAGCGGCGTCCTTGGCGGCGAGCACTGCCTTGTACGTGGTCGGGATGATCTTGCTGAATCGGGTCACCGCGGTGTCCCAGTCGGCAAGGAGCTTCTCGGCGACGGTCGAGCCCGTCTCCTCGTGGTGGCGGCGCACGACGTCGTGCAGCCACGCCTGGTCCGTCTCGTCCAGGGCCTCGATCGCGCCGAGGTTGCCGGAGTTGACGTTGTCCCGGTCGAGGTCGATGACGTACGCGACGCCACCCGACATACCGGCCGCGAAGTTGCGGCCCGTCTCGCCGAGGACGACCGCGTGACCGCCGGTCATGTACTCGCAGCCGTGGTCGCCCACGCCCTCGGAGACGACCAGCGCGCCGGAGTTGCGGACGCAGAACCGCTCGCCGGTGCGGCCGCGGAGGAAGATCTCGCCGCCGGTCGCGCCGTACGCGATGGTGTTGCCCGCGATGGTGGAGTACTCGGCCAGGTGGTCGGCGCCCCGGTCGGGGCGGACGATCACCCGGCCGCCGGACAGGCCCTTGCCGACGTAGTCGTTGGCGTCGCCCTCCAGGCGCAGCGTGATGCCGCGCGGCACGAACGCGCCGAAGGACTGGCCGGCCGAGCCGGTGAAGGTGATGTCGATGGTGTCGTCGGGCAGGCCCGCGCCACCGAACTTCTTCGTCACCTCGTGGCCGAGCATGGTGCCGACCGTGCGGTTGATGTTGCGGATCGCGACCTGGGCGCGGACCGGCTGGGCCTCCTCCGCGGAGGCGGCGCCGAGCGCTTCGGCGGCCAGCTCGATGAGCTGGTTGTCGAGCGCCTTCTCCAGGCCGTGGTCCTGCTCGACGAGCTGGTGGCGCACCGCGCCCTCGGGCAGCTCGGGCACGTAGAACAGCGGCTCCAGGTCCAGGCCCTGCGCCTTCCAGTGGTTCACGGCACGGGTGGTGTCGAGCAGCTCGGCGTGGCCGACGGCCTCCTCCAGCGTGCGGAAGCCCAGCTCGGCGAGGAGCTCGCGCACCTCCTCCGCGATGAACTGGAAGAAGTTGACGACGTACTCGGCCTTGCCGGAGAAGCGGTCGCGCAGCACCGGGTTCTGGGTGGCGATGCCGACCGGGCAGGTGTCGAGGTGGCAGACGCGCATCATGACGCAGCCGGAGACGACGAGCGGCGCGGTCGCGAAACCGAACTCCTCGGCGCCGAGCAGCGCGGCGATGACGACGTCACGGCCGGTCTTGAGCTGGCCGTCGGTCTGGACGACGATCCGGTCGCGCAGGCCGTTGAGCAGCAGGGTCTGCTGGGTCTCGGCGAGGCCGAGCTCCCAGGGGCCGCCCGCGTGCTTCAGCGACGTGAGCGGCGAGGCGCCCGTACCGCCGTCGTGGCCGGAGATCAGCACGACGTCCGCGTGGGCCTTGGACACACCGGCGGCGACCGTACCCACGCCGACCTCGGACACCAGCTTCACGTGGATGCGGGCGGCCGGGTTGGCGTTCTTGAGGTCGTGGATGAGCTGGGCCAGGTCCTCGATGGAGTAGATGTCGTGGTGCGGCGGCGGGGAGATCAGGCCGACACCCGGGGTGGAGTGCCGGGTCTTGGCGACCCACGGGTAGACCTTGTGGCCCGGGAGCTGGCCGCCCTCGCCGGGCTTCGCGCCCTGGGCCATCTTGATCTGGATGTCGTCCGCGTTGACCAGGTACTCGGAGGTGACGCCGAAGCGGCCGGAGGCGACCTGCTTGATCGACGAACGCCGCGCCGGGTCGTAGAGGCGCTCGGGGTCCTCGCCGCCCTCACCGGTGTTCGACTTGCCGCCGAGCTGGTTCATCGCGATGGCGAGGGTCTCGTGCGCCTCCTGGGAGATGGAGCCGTACGACATGGCGCCGGTGGAGAACCGCTTGACGATCTCGGACGCCGGCTCGACCTCCTCGATCGGGATCGAGGGGCGGTCGGACTTGAAGCCGAACAGGCCGCGCAGCGTCATCAGGCGCTCGGACTGCTCGTTCACCCGGTCCGTGTACTTCTTGAAGATGTCGTAGCGGCCGGAGCGCGTGGCGTGCTGGAGGCGGAAGACCGTCTCCGGGTCGAACAGGTGCGGCTCGCCCTCGCGGCGCCACTGGTACTCGCCGCCGATCTCCAGCGCGCGGTGCGCGGAGGGGATGCCGGAGGCGGGGTACGCCTTGGCGTGGCGGGCGGCGACCTCCTTGGCGACGACGTCCAGGCCGGCGCCGCCGATCTTGGTGGCGGTGCCGTTGAAGTACTTCTCGACGAAGGCCTCGTCCAGGCCGACGGCCTCGAAGACCTGCGCGCCGCGGTAGGAGGCGACGGTCGAGATGCCCATCTTGGACATGACCTTCAGGACGCCCTTGCCGAGGGCGTAGATCAGGTTGCGGATCGCCTGCTCGGGCTCCAGTCCCTCGACGAAGGTGCCGGCGCGGACCAGGTCCTCGACGGACTCCATGGCGAGGTACGGGTTGACGGCGGCGGCGCCGTAGCCGATGAGCAGCGCGACGTGGTGCACCTCGCGGACGTCACCGGCCTCGACCAGCAGGCCCACCTGGGTACGCTGCTTGGTGCGGATGAG
This sequence comes from Streptomyces sp. NPDC031064, assembly GCF_055570965.1. Taxonomy (NCBI): domain Bacteria; kingdom Bacillati; phylum Actinomycetota; class Actinomycetes; order Kitasatosporales; family Streptomycetaceae; genus Streptomyces; species Streptomyces sp. NPDC031064. Next base: position 616,403 of record NZ_JBVIGF010000003.1, on the reverse strand, counting down.
GTGGTGGTGGACGGCCGAGGTGAGGAGCAGCGACGGGATCGGCGCGTGCTCGGCGTCGGAGTGCCGGTCGGAGAGCACGATCAGGCGGGCGCCGCCCTCGATGGCGGCGTCGGCCTCGGCGCAGATCTCCTCGATGCGGGCGGCCAGGGCCTCGCCGCCGCCGGAGACCCGGTAGAGGCCGGAGAGCGTGGTGGCCTTCATGCCGGGCATGTCGCCGTCGGCGTTGATGTGGATGAGCTTGGCCAGCTCGTCGTTGTCGATGACGGGGAACGGCAGGGTCACCGACCGGCACGAGGCCGCGGTCGGCTCCAGCAGGTTGCCCTGGGGGCCGAGCGAGGAGTGCAGCGAGGTGACGAGCTCCTCGCGGATGGCGTCCAGCGGCGGGTTGGTGACCTGCGCGAAGAGCTGGGTGAAGTAGTCGAACAGCAGTCGCGGGCGCTCGGAGAGCGCGGCGATCGGCGAGTCCGTGCCCATGGAGCCGATCGGCTCGGCGCCGGTGCGGGCCATCGGCGCGAGGAGGACGCGCAGCTCCTCCTCGGTGTAGCCGAAGGTCTGCTGGCGGCGGGTGACCGAGGCGTGGGTGTGGACGATGTGCTCGCGCTCGGGGAGGTCCTCGAGCTCGATGATCCCGCTCTCCAGCCAGTCCTGGTACGGGTGCTCGGCGGCGAGGGCGGCCTTGATCTCGTCGTCCTCGATGATGCGGTGCTCGGCGGTGTCGACGAGGAACATCTTGCCGGGCTGGAGGCGGCCCTTGCGGACGACCTTGGCGGGGTCGATGTCGAGGACGCCGACCTCGGAGGACAGCACGACCAGGCCCTCATCGGTGACCCAGTAGCGGCCGGGGCGCAGACCGTTGCGGTCGAGAACGGCGCCGACCTGGGTGCCGTCGGTGAAGGTGACACAGGCGGGGCCGTCCCAGGGCTCCATCATCGTGGAGTGGTACTGGTAGAAGGCGCGCCGGGCCGGGTCCATGGAGTCGTGGTTCTCCCACGCCTCGGGGACCATCATCAGGACGCTGTGCGGCAGCGAACGGCCACCGAGGTGGAGCAGCTCCAGCACCTCGTCGAAGGAGGCGGAGTCGGAGGCGTCCGGCGTGCAGACCGGGAAGATCCGGTCCAGCTTCTCCTGCCCGAAGAGGTCGGAGACGAGCTGCGACTCACGCGCCCGCATCCAGTTGCGGTTGCCCTTGACCGTGTTGATCTCGCCGTTGTGCGCGACGAAGCGGTACGGGTGGGCCAGCGGCCAGCTCGGGAAGGTGTTGGTGGAGAACCGGGAGTGGACGAGCGCGACGGCGGTGGCGCAGCGGCGGTCCGACAGGTCCGGGAAGAAGGGCTCGAGCTGACCGGTGGTGAGCATGCCCTTGTAGACGATGGTGCGGGCGGAGAGCGAGGGGAAGTACACCCCGGCCTCGCGCTCGGCGCGCTTGCGCAGCACGAACGCCTTGCGGTCCAGGGCGATGCCCGTGCTCGTACCGCCGTCGCTGACGAAGAGCTGGCGGAAGGCCGGCATGGTGGAGCGGGCGGTGGCGCCGAGCAGCTCGGGGGCGACGGGGACGTCGCGCCAGCCGAGGACGGTCAGGTTCTCCTCCGCGGCGATCGCCTCGATCCGCTCGACGGCCTGTGCGGAGCCGTCGGCGGGGAGGAAGGCGATACCGACGGCGTACTCGCCGGCTGCCGGGAGCTCGAAGTCGGTGACCTCGCGGAGGAACGCGTCCGGGACCTGGAGGAGGATGCCCGCGCCGTCGCCGGAGTCGGGCTCGGAGCCGGTGGCGCCCCGGTGCTCCAGGTTGCGCAGAACGGTCAGCGCCTGCTCCACCAGCGCGTGGCTGGCGACACCGGTGAGGGTGGCGACGAACCCGACACCGCAGGCGTCGTGCTCGTTGCGGGGGTCGTACATACCCTGCGGGGCGGGGCGACCGTCCATGGGCGACCAGGCGTCGGAACGCATCGGCTCTCCCGTCGTCGTCGTGGCATATGCAAGTGCCAGAGGGACGACGTTGGCCCTCCGCGAAATTTCGTGCAGGTTACATGATGGAGTGCTTCTCGAAGAACGGATAGCTCATTCCAGCATGCGGACACCGCTGGTGGCGGTGGAGGTGGTTCATCGGCTTCCAGGGGCAGGCCGTCGAAGGATCGTCGTCCGGCGGCCTACGGGGGAGCGCGGGCTTCATTGCCCGCAGCGCTAACGGCTCATGCCCTGTGATGAGGGGATCGAAACCGCCGTGTTACGGCTACTTATGTGCCGCGTCGCATAGTGTCTCATCGGAGAAGCGGATCGGGCTATTGGACGTTCGTCACAACGACTACGGCCTTCCGCACAACGGTACGGCAACGGTACGGCGAAGCCCCCTCGATCGCCTGCCGAGGGGGCTGAGCTGGGGGTTCTCAAGTCCCGGCACCGAGCAGCGCCCGGGCCAGCAGGCGCCGACCGCCGCGGGTGCCGGCCGCCGGGCCGCTGTGGGTGCCGGCCGCCGCGCCGCCTGGGTGACGGCCGCCGCACCGCTGTGGGTGACGGCCCCGCGCCGGAGAACGATCCCGGGCCGGAACGGTCCCGCGTCAGCACGACCCCGAGCCGGAACGACCCCGGGCCGGAACGGTCGCGAGCCGGATTGGACGGCGGCGCCGGATCAGACGGCCATGCCGGAACTTTGCCGCGCCGGAACAGACCACCTCGCCGGAACGGTCCCGCGCCGGATCAGACTGCCGCGCCGAACAGGGCCCCGAGCCCGTAGGTGACGGCCGCCGCCGCGCCGCCCAGCACGAGCTGGCGCAGGCCGCTGTACCACCAGCTACGGGCGGTCACCCGGGCGACCAGGGCGCCGCACGCGAAGAGCCCGACGAGCGCCAGCAGTACGGCCGGCCACAGGGCCGTCGCGCCGAGCAGGTACGGCAGGACGGGCAGCAGCGCGCCGAGCGCGAACGACCCGAACGACGAGACGGCGGCGACCATCGGCGAGGGCAGGTCGTCGGGGTCGATGCCGAGCTCCTCGCGGGCGTGGATCTCCAGCGCCTGCTCCGGGTCCTTCGACAACTGCATGGCGACCTCACGGGCGAGCGGCGGCTCGACGCCACGCGCCACGTACAGCGCGGCCAGCTCCTCCATCTCGTCCACCGGGTGCTTGCGCAGTTGGTGACGCTCCACGTCCAGTTCGGCCTGGACCAGCTCGCGCTGCGAGGCCACGGAGGTGTACTCGCCGGCGGCCATGGAGAACGCGCCGGCCGCCAGCCCGGCCAGGCCCGTGATGACGATGGTCTGCTGCGACACCGCGCCGCCCGCCACACCCGTCATCAGGGCGAGGTTGGACACGAGACCGTCCATCGCGCCGAAGACGGCGGGGCGGAGCCAGCCACCGTTCACATCGCGGTGCGTGTGGTTGTCGCGGTGCGCCTCGTGAAGCGTCGCCTCGGTCTCGATGATGGACACAGCTCTCCCCTTGATACGTGCGTACAGCAGCGGGCACGGGCGATCCCGCTCCCCCCAACACCCTCGAAACTACGCGCGATGTAAGGGGCGCGCCAGCAAGGCAGGCTTTACTAACCAGCGTTGACCGGCGGGTGAGGCACCTGGGTGAAGCTGCCGCCGGCCTGACGACCCGGCACCCCGGGCGTGGCACAGATCCAGGAATCGGACCGGTGCGCACGGAAGGGCCACGGCATGGACCCGATCGCCTGCGAGCCAGCCCCCGCCGACACCGCGGTGCTGCTCGACCGCGCGCGGGGCGCGCTGCTGGGACTGGCCGTCGGCGACGCGCTCGGGGCGCCCGCCGAGAACATGCGTCCCTCCGAGATCCGCCGCCGCTGGGGCCGTATCGAGGGGTTCGTCAGCGAGGACCCGGTGGGTACGGACGACACCGAGTACGCGATCTTCTCAGGTCTCCTGCTGGCCCGGCACGGCTCCGCCCTGACCGTCTCACATGTCGAGAAGGCGTGGCACCGGTGGATCGCCGACCTCGACGAAGGGCCGTTCCGGGGGGCGGGCTTCAGCGAGCGCGGCACCCTGGAGAACCTCCGGCGGGGCCTGGCCGCGCCCATCTCGGCCCAGCACCGGCACGCCTGGAGCGACGGGCTCGCCATGCGGGCGGCGCCCTTCGGCGTCTTCGCGGCGGGGCGCCCGGCGGAGGCGGCGCGGCTGGTCGCCATCGACGGCACGGTGAGCCACGAGGGCGAGGGCATCTACGGGGGCCAGGCGGTCGCGGCGGGCGTGGCGGCGGCGATGTCGGGCGCCGGTCCCGCATCGGTCATCGCGGCCGCCCTGTCGGTGGTGCCCATGGACTCCTGGACGGCCCGCTCGATGCGCCGCGCGGTCGTGGCGGCCCAGCGCGTCCAGCCGGACCCGCTCGTCCGCGAACGGACCGTCCGCTCGGCGGTGGTCATCGGCGGCTACCCCTGGACGGACCTGGCCCCGGAGGCGGTCGGGCTCGCCTTCGGCGCGTTCGCGGCGGCCCGGGGCGACTTCCGTACGTCGGTCCTCACCGCCGTCAACATGGGCCGCGACGCCGACACGACCGCGGCGGTGGCGGGCGCCCTGGCCGGCGCGATGTCCGGCGCCACGGCGATCCCCCCGGACTGGGCGGCCGCCATCGGCCCCGTACGCGGCAACTGCCTCCCCTCGATGCGCGGCTACCACGTCCTCGACATCGCGGAGCTGCTCACCCCGTACGACGACACGGAGGCCCCCTGATGCACCCCACGCACCCAGCAGCGCAGGCCGCGGCGTCCGGGGCGGCAGCGATGTCCGGAGCCCCGGCGGCCCCGGCGGCTTCGGTTGCCCCGGCAGCATGCGGAGCACCGGTGACCCGCGCGGCCCCGGCAGAACCGGGAGCCCCGGTGGCCCCTGTGGCCCCGGCAGGGCCCACAGCTTCAGCCGCCTCGGTATTGCCCGCAGCCCCAGCAGCGACCACACCCCCGGCGGCACCGACAGCCCCAGCAGCCCCCGAACCACCGGCGGTCCCGCCGGCCCCAGCAGAGCCCACAGCCCCGGCGGCGTCCATCGCGCCGACAGCATCAGCAGCACCGGCAGCCCCTGCACCCCCTGCACCCCCTGTAGCCCCCGTGGCCCCCGCAGTCCCACCAGCTACAGGGGGCGGCGCCGCCTGGGAGCCCGGGAGCCCGGCCGGGGAGGCGGGGCGCCGCCCGGGGGGCACCGGGCCGCAGCGCGCCCGACCGCGTGGCGCCGGTGGTGGGGCGCGGCGTATCGAGGGCCTGCTGCTCGGGCTGGCGGCCGGGGACGCGGCCGGGTGGCCCGCCGCGCGCCACCGCGCCTCGCGGATGCCCGAGTGGACGCGCCGCCTCACCCGGGAGCTGGACACGTTCGCCGAGCAGAACGCCACCACCACCCTCCCCGTGCCCATCGCCCTCAACCAGCCTCCCGAGCCGCTCCGGCTCGGTCCCTCCGACGACGCCGAGTGGGCGGTGTTCACCGCCGAGACCCTGCTCGCCGCCGCCGGCGGGCTCTTCCGCTCCCTGCCCGCCGCCCGCCGCCTGTGCGCCGCCGTCGACCTCGCCTGGAACTCCCTCGCCGCCGAGATCGCCGCGGCCGCCGACCGCGCCCCCGAGGTCGAGTCCGCCGTCCTCCCCCTCCGCGCCCGCATCTCGGTACGCGCCGGACTCGGCAATCTCGCCACCGGGCTGCGCCCGCCCGCCACCGGCCACGACAACCCGCACTACTTCGACGACGCCGCCTGCGTCCGCGCCGCCGTCCTCGCCGTCGCCCACCCCGGCGACCCCCGCTCCGCCGCCGAGCTCGCCGAGTTCGACGCCCGCTACACCCAGGACGGCGACGGGGTGCACGGCGCCCGCGCCATGGCCGCCGCCGTGGCCGCGGCGCTCGGCGGGGCAGGCGTCGACGACGCCGTGGACGCCGCGCTCGGCCAGCTCCCGCCCGCCACGGAGATCGGCCGCAACGCCCGGCACGCCACCCGGCTCGCCCGCGCCGCCGACAGCGCCTTCGAGCTCGTCCCGCTCCTGGAGCACCAGATCGTCGACCACGTCTACAGCTACGGCATCGCCGCCGCCGAGACCGTCCCGGTCGCCCTCGCGCTCGCCACCGCCGCCCGGGGCCGGGTCACCGAGGCGGTACCGTCCGCCGCCTGCCTGTCCCGGGTGGCCGACTCCGCGCCCGCCCTGGCCGGCGCGCTGACCGGCGCACTCAGCGGTGGCCCCGGCGTGCCGCCCACCTGGCGCGACGCCTGCCGCACCCTCGCGGGCTGCGCACTGCCCCGCCTCGCGGGCACCGATCTCGTGGAACTCGCCGAGCAGCTCGCACACACGGAACTCGCCACCCCGGGTGGACAATTCCGGCATGACGTCGAACCCCACACTCGAGGACCGGATCACCGGGAGCCTCGTCGGAGCAGCCGTCGGTGACGCGCTCGGCGGCGCGGTCGAGGGCTACGCCCCGGACCAGATCGCCGAACGCCACGGCGGCCGCGTCACCGGCATCGTCGGCCCCTGGAACGGCGACGACTGGCGCACCGCCCGCCCCATCGCCCCGTACCACAAGGGTGACGGGCACGTCACCGACGACACCCTGATGACCCACGCGCTGATCCGGGTGTACGACGCGGTCCGCGACCACCTCGACGCCTACGCCGTCGCGGACCATCTCGTACCCGACCTGATCTCCACCCCCCGCTGGATCCCCGAGTTCGAAGCCGAGGCGCTCCCCCTCCAACGGATCTTCCTGGCCGAGAAGTGGCTGGTGGCCCGCCTCCACTACGGCCACGTCGACCCGCGCGAGGCGGGCACCGGAAACATCGTCAACTGCGGCGCCGCGATGTACATGGCCCCGGTCGGGCTGGTCAACGCCGCGAACCCGCCCGCCGCGTACGCCGAGGCCCTCGACGTCGCCGGGGCCCACCAGTCCTCCTACGGGCGCGAGGCGGCGGGGGTGTTCGCGGCGGCGGTCGCGGCGGCCTGTCTGCCGGGCGCGACGCCCGGCTCCGTGGTGGACACGGCGCTCGACCTCGCCAAGGACGGCACCCGCTCGGCGATCGAGGCGGTGGCCGAAGTCGCCGCCCGGCACACCGACTTCGAGTCCGCCCTCCGGCCCCTCCGGGACGCTGTCGCCCCCTTCGACACGGTCGGCCCCGACTACCGCTCCCCCTCCCTCGGCGCGCGCCGCCCGTCCCGGGTGCACGCCATCGAGGAGCTCCCGATCGCGCTGGGCATGCTGCTGGTCGGCGAGGGCGACTACCGCCGTACGGTGCTGGGCTCCGTCAACTACGGCCGTGACTGCGACTCGATCGCCACCATGGCGGGCGCGATCGCGGGCGCGCTGCACGGGGCGGCGGCGGTCCCCGCCGACTGGGCGAAACGGGTCGCCGAGGCCAGCCGCCTGGACCTGCACGCCCCGGCGGCGGTCCTGGCCGAGGTCGCCCACGAGGTCTTCATGCTCGACACGGCCCGCCGCCGCGCCCACGAGCGGGCGTTCGTCGCCCTCTCCCCCGCCCTCGGGGTGCCCCGGTGAACGTGCGCCTCACCTGGGTCCAGCCCGAGGACCTCATCGGCCACGAACTGCGCCAGGCCGCGGAGGACGGCCGCGACGCCTCCGCCGTCGCCGCCCGCTGGCACGCCGCGGGCGGCACCCCCGCCCCCACGGCGGCCGGCGCCTCCCCGGTCCCCGTGCCCCCACACCTCCGCGCCCTCGCGGAACACCTCCTGGACGAACTCGCCTCCCTCCCCACCCCCCTCGCCGCCGCCGAGCCGACCCCCTTCCCCCACATCAGGCGCCTCTCCCCCCACTGGCCCACCACCGGGGCGGACGCCCCGCACGGATCACCCCCCGGGGGAGGCGCCACCCCGGGGGACTCGCCGGTCGCCGCACCGCACCGCCCGCCCGGCGCGGACCGCCGCCCACCCCCGGCATCGGCCCGGACTCCGAGCGCCCCCCTTCCCCCGGCCGCGGCCGCCCCGGCCCCCGCCGCAGCATCCGCGCCACCACCTGGCGCGGCCGGGCGACCGCCCGGTGGGGTGGCCGTCGCGCCCGGGCTGCACGCCCGCTTGCATGCCGCGTGGCTCGGGCGCGCCGCCGGGTGTCTGCTCGGCAAGCCCGTCGAGAAGCTGCCGCTCCCCGCCATCCGGGCGCTCGCCCGGGCGACCAGGAACTGGCCGCTCACCTCATGGTTCACCGCCAGGGGCGTGCCTCCGGAGCTCGCCGCCGCCCATCCCTGGAACCGGCGCTCGGCCGCCACGTCGCTGGCCGAGAACATCGACGGCATGCCCGAGGACGACGACCTCAACTACCCCCTTCTCAACCTGCTGCTCCTCCAGCGGTACGGCACCGGCTTCTCCACCGCCGACGTCGCCCGCCTGTGGCTGGACGAACTGCCCGCCGGCCGCACCTTCACCGCCGAACGCGTCGCCTACCGCAACCTCCTCTCCGGTCTCGAACCACCGCTCACCGCCACCCACCGAAACCCGTTCCGCGAGTGGATCGGCGCCCAGATCCGCGCGGACGTGCACGGCTGGACCCATCCCGGCGACCCGGCGGCCGCCGCCGAACAGGCCCACCGGGACGCCACGCTCACCCACACGGCGAACGGCGTGTACGGCGCGATGTTCACCGCGGCCGTCATCGCGACCGCCGCCTCCGGCACCGCCGACGTCCACCAGGCGCTCGCCGCCGGGCTGACCGTGATCCCACCCGGCTCACGCCTGGCCCGCGCGGTCCGGTTCGGCATCGCGACGGCCCACGCCCACACCGACTTCGACACCGTCGCCGACCGGCTCCACGCCGCTTACGGCTCCTACCACTGGGTGCACGTCGTCCCGAACACCGCCCTCCTCGCCGCCGCGCTCACCCATGCCGACGGCGACTTCACCCTCTCCATCTGCCGTGCCGTCTCCGGCGGCTGGGACACCGACTCCAACGGCGCCACCGCCGGCTCCGTCGCCGGACTCCTCGCCGGCCGCCCCGACCGGATCCCCGACCGCTGGACCACCCCTCTCAAGAACCGCCTCGCCAGCTCCGTCCACACCTTCGACGGCATCGGCTTCGACACGCTGGCCGACCTCACACACGCCCTCGCCCACCAGGAGGCACTCCGCCCATGACCCGCATCGTGGTGCTGGGCAGCACCAACATGGACCTCGTCGCCTATGTGAGCCGCGCCCCCAAGCTCGGCGAGACCGTCACGGGACGCGAGTTCCGTACGATCCCCGGCGGCAAGGGCGCCAACCAGGCCGTCGCCGCCGCCCGCGCCGGGGCCGAGGTGTCGATGATCGGCGCCGTCGGCTCCGACGAGTTCGGCACCCGGCTCCGGGCCGGTCTGGCCGCCGCCGGCGTCGACACCGATCTCCTCCGCACGGTCGACGGCCCCTCCGGCACGGCCCATATCGTCGTCGACGACGAGGGCGGCAACGCGATCGTCGTCATCCCCGGCGCCAACGGCACCGTCACCTCCCTCTCCCCCGGCGACGAGACGCTCATCGCCACCGCCCACTCGCTGCTGCTCCAGCTCGAACTCCCCCTCTCCGCCGTCACCGCCGGTGCGCAAGCCGCCCGCCGCCACGGCGTCCGCACGATCCTCACTCCCGCCCCGGCCCAGCCCCTCCCTCCCGAACTGCTGGCCGCCACCGACCTGTTGGTGCCCAACGAGCACGAGGCCGCGATCCTCACCGGCCTCGCCGACCCGCGCGCCGCCGCCCGGGAACTGCTCCGCCACGTGCCCGAGGTCGTCATCACTCTCGGCGCCTCCGGCAGCCTCCACGCCGCCCGCGGCACCGACCCCGTCACGGTCCCCGCACCCCGCGTCCGGGCCGTCGACACCACCGCGGCGGGCGACACCTTCGTCGGCGCGCTGGCGGTCGCGCTCGGCGAGGGCCGGCCCGTACCGGACGCCCTCACCTGGGCGTCGTCGGCCGCGGCGCTGTCCGTCCAGCGCCCCGGAGCCTCGTCCTCGATGCCGTACCGCACGGAGATCGACGCCGTATGACCACCACACCTCCCCTCCACGGACTACGCGTTCTTGACCTCGCGACCCTCTTCGCCGGCCCGCTCGCGGCGACCATGCTCGGTGACTTCGGCGCCGACGTCATCAAGGTGGAGCACCCCCGCAAGCCCGACCCGTCCCGGGGCCACGGCCCCGCCAAGAACGGCGTCGGCCTCTGGTGGAAGCTGCTCGGCCGCAACAAACGCGCCATCACCCTCGACCTGTCCACCCCCGGCGGCCGCGCCACCCTGCTCCGCCTCGCCGCCACCGCCGACGTGGTCGTCGAGAACTTCCGCCCCGGCACGCTGGAGAAGTGGGGCCTGGGCTGGCCCGAACTCTCCGCCGCCAACGACCGGTTGGTCCTGGCCCGGGTCACCGGCTTCGGACAGTACGGCCCGTACGCCCGGCGCCCCGGCTTCGGCACCCTCGCCGAGGCCATGAGCGGCTTCGCGGCGATCACCGGCGAACCCGATGGTCCGCCCACGCTCCCTCCCTTCGGTCTGGCCGACTCCATCGCGGCCCTCGCCACCGCCTACGCCGTGATGACCGCCCTCCACGCCCGCGCCGCCACCGGCCGCGGCCAGGTCGTCGACATGGCGATCATCGAACCGATCCTCACCGTCCTCGGCCCGCAACCGCTCTGGTACGACCAGCTCGGCTACGTCCAGCCCCGCACCGGCAACCGGTCCCGCAACAACGCCCCCCGCAACACCTACCGCACCGCCGACGGCACGTGGCTGGCCGTCTCCACCTCCGCCCAGTCCATCGCGGAACGCGTGATGCGCCTGGTCGGCCGCCCCGACCTGATCACCGAGCCCTGGTTCGCCGAGGGCACCACCCGCGCCCAGCACGCGGACGTCCTGGACGAAGCGGTGGGCTCCTGGATCGCCCGGCACACCCGCGAGGAGGCCATGGCTGCGTTCGAGAAGGCCGAGGCGGCGATCGCCCCGATCTACGACATCCGCGACGTCATGGCGGACCCCCAGTACCAGGCGCTGGACACGGTCACCGAGGTCCCCGACCCCGAACTCGGCCCCCTCCGTATGCAGAACGTCCTCTTCCGCCTCTCGGAGACCCCCGGCGCCATCCGCTGGGCGGGCCGCCCCCACGGCGCCGACACCGACGCCGTCCTCACCGAACTCGGCCTGACCCAGGACGAGATCGCCGCCCTGCGTTCCGAGGGCGCGCTATGACTTCCGCACCCACCACCCCGCTCACCTGGCTGTACGCCCCCGGCGACCGCCCCGACGTCGTCGCCAAGGCCCTCGCGTCCGGCGCCGACGTCGTGATCGTCGACCTGGAGGACGCGGTGCCCCAGGGCCGCAAGGCCTACGCCCTCGCCGCCACGACCGACCTGCTCTCCTCGCCCCACCCCGTACCGGTCCATGTCCGCCTCCCCAGCGCGCACGACACCACGGCCATCGCAGCCCTGGCCCCCCTGCCCGGCCTCGCTGCACTGCGTATCCCCAAGGTGACACACGGCACTGACATTCACCGGATCGCGGCCCTCGCCCCCGGCGTCCCGCTGTACGCGCTGCTGGAATCCGCCCTGGCCATCGAGCAGGCCCACAGCATCGCCACCGCCCACCCGGACGTCCGGGGCATCGCCATCGGCGAGGCGGACCTCCGCGCCGACCTGGGCGTACGCGACGACAGCGGCCTCGACTGGTCGCGCGGCCGGGTCGTGGTGGCCGCCCGCGCCGCGGGCCTCCCGCCACCCGCGCAGTCCGTCCACCCGGACACCCGCGACCTCGACGGCCTCGCCGCGTCGTGCGCCCACGGCCGGGCGCTGGGTTTCCTGGGCCGGGCGGCGATCCACCCCCGCCAGTTGCCGGTCATCGAGCAGGCCTACCTCCCGAGCCCGGAAGAGGTCGCCGCGGCGGAGGAGGTCGTCAAGGCGGCCACCGCCGACGCCGGGGCGCTGGCCCTGCCGGACGGCCGCTTCGTCGACGCGGCGGTCGTCGCGGCCGCCCGCCGCACGCTCTCCCTCTTCAGGGCACACCGCCCGTGACGCCGCGCGTACCCGCACACGAAAGCGAGGCGGCCGCCGGAACCTCCAGGTCCCGACGGCCGCCTCGCACCATGAACGAATCAGCTCTTCTCCGCCGACTCCGGTTTCGCACCGGCCCCGGGCTTGCCGCCGCCACCGGCGTCGCTCGGACCAGCGTCACTCGGACCGGCGTCACTCGGACCGGCCGGGTCACTCGCGTCCGTCTTGGCGAGCTTCGCCGCGTGCGCCTTCGCCTCGTCGGCGAGTGCCGCCGGTTCCACGACCTCCTCGCGCCCCGGACGCATCCGCGACGAGACGACGATGTACACCACGGCCAGCAGGAAGACCAGGATCGCGGTCCACACGTTCAGCCGGAGGCCCAGGACGTGGTGCGCCTCGTCGACGCGCATGTACTCGATCCAGCCGCGTCCCGCGCAGTACGCGGCGACGTAGAGCGCGAACGCCCGGCCGTGACCCAGCGTGAACCTGCGGTCCGCCCAGATCACCAGCAGGGCGACGCCGATGCACCAGAGCGACTCGTACAGGAAGGTCGGGTGGTAGAGCCCGGCCTCGCGGTTGGGGCCCTCGCTGATCTTCAGCGCCCACGGCAGGTCGGTGGGCCTGCCGTACAGCTCCTGGTTGAACCAGTTGCCCCAGCGGCCGATCGCCTGGGCGAACGCGATGCCGGGCGCGATGGCATCGGCGTACGCCGGGAGGGGGATGCCCCGCCGCCGGCAGCCGATCCAGGCGCCCACCGCGCCGAGCGCGATCGCGCCCCAGATGCCGAGGCCGCCCTCCCAGATCTTGAAGGCGTCGACCCAGTTCTCGCCCTCGCTGAAGTAGAGCTGGTAGTCGGTGATGACGTGGTACAGCCGGCCGCCGACGAGGCCGAAGGGCACCGCCCAGACGGCGATGTCGGCGACGGTACCGGCTTTGCCGCCCCGGGCGAGCCAGCGCTTGCTGCCGTACCAGACGGCGACGAAGACACCGATGATGATGCAGAAGGCGTAGCCGCGCAGCGGGACCGGTCCGAGGTAGAGGACGCCGGTCGACGGGCTGGGAATGTAGGCAAGGTCCATGGCAGGACCGACGCTACCCTGCCGGGCGGGAGACGGGGCAACCCGCCCGGCAAAGAGTGCATAACAGCGCGGGACAGCCGCGCCGGCTCAGCTCGTCGTGGGGCTCGCGGGGGCCGGTGACGCGGGAGGCGACACGGGCGGGGACGGGAACGCCGTGCCCGGCTTCTTGCCCTTGTTCGCCTCGGCGACCCACTTCTTCAGGTTCTCGATGGAGATCTGTTCCTTGCCCTTGGTCGGGAAGATCGATTCTCCGTTGAGCAGCACGGTCGGCGTGCCCCGGAAGTCACCGGCACGGAAGGCCTCGTTGGACTTGTTCACCCAACTGTCGTGCGTGCCCTCCGTGACGCAGGAGCGGAAGGCGGGGCTGTCCAGGCCGGGCACCTTGGCCGCCAGCTCGAACAGCTTGGCGTCCCTGGCGAAGGCGTCGTCCGGCTCCGGGGGCTGGTTCTGGTAGAGCACGTCGTGGTACGGCACGAACTTGCCGGCGTCCTGGGCGCACGCCGCGGCGTTCGCCGCGTTGAGCGAGCCGCTGCCGCCCATGTTGCCGTCGATGATCGTGGCGAGGTGGTACTCGACCTTGATCTGACCGGAGTCGGTGAGCTGGTGGATCGTGTCCCGGACGGCGTTCTCGAACTGGGCGCAGGCCGGGCAGCGGAAGTCCTCCCAGATCGTGAGCGTCGACGGGGCATCGGTGGCGCCGATCGGGATCGCGAGCCGGTCCTTGCCGGCGGCGCCCGTCGGGGCGGCGACGGGGCCGGAGCCGGAGCCGTCGCTCTCGTCGCCGGTGTTGGCGGCGATCAGCCCGACGACCGTGGCCAGGCCGAGCACGCCGACCACGGCGGCCGCGACGATCAGCGTGCGCCTGCGCTTCTCGCGGGCCTTCTGCCGCTCGCGTTCCACCTGGAGCCGTTCTCGCGCGCTCCGCTTCCCTGCACTGTTCTTGTCGCTCACGCCCACAGCAACGAACCGGGGAGGCGCCCGCGCGCCTCCCCGGTCCAGATCCACCCGTACGAGCTACGAAACCGTCGCGGAGCGCCGCACCCCTCGTGCCAGTTCGCCCGCCAGTTCCCGTACGGCGGCGACGCCGGCCGCGTGGTCGTCGGCGTCGAGCATCCGCTTGACGAAGGCCGAGCCGACGATGACGCCGTCGGCGAAGGAGGCGACCTCGGCGGCCTGGTCGGCGTTGGAGACGCCAAGGCCGACGCAGACCGGCAGCTCGGAGGTGGCGCGGGTGCGCCGCACCAGGTCGGCGGCCTGTTCGCCGACCGACTCACGGGTGCCGGTGACGCCCATCAGGGACGCGGCGTACACGAAGCCGCTCCCCGCGCGCGTGATGGTGGCCAGCCGCTCGTCCTTGCTGCTGGGCGCGACGACGAAGACGGTCGCCAGGCCGTGCTTCTCGGCGTGCTCGCGCCACACGGCCGACTCCTGCACCGGCAGGTCCGGCAGGATGCAGCCGGCGCCCCCGGCCTCCGCCAGCTCGGCGGTGAAGCGCTCGATGCCGTACCGGTCGATGGGGTTCCAGTACGTCATGACCAGGACCGGCTTGCCGGTGGCCTCGTGCGCCTCGCGGACGGTGCGCATCACGTCGGCGATCTTCACGCCGCCGCGCAGCGCGATGTCGTCGGCGGTCTGGATGACCGGGCCGTCCAGGACCGGGTCGCTGTGCGGCAGGCCGACCTCGACGACGTCGGCACCGCCGTCAAAGGCGGCCTTGATGGCCTCGATGCCGCCGTCGACGGTCGGGAATCCGGCCGGGAGGTACGCGATGAGCGCGGCCCGGTTCTCGGATGTGGCCCGCTCCAGGGTGTCGGTCAGGAGTTGGATGTTGCCGCTCACTTGGTTCCCCCCTGGATCGTGGTGTCCGTCTGGATCTCGGCCGCGCCGTCGTCGGCGGAGGCGTCGGCCTCGACCGGGGCGGCGTCGGTGTCGTACAGGCCGAAGTAGCGCGCGGCGGTGTCCATGTCCTTGTCGCCACGGCCGGACAGGTTCACCACGATGAGGCCGTCCTCGCCGAGTTCCCGGCCGAGCTCCAGGGCTCCGGCCAGCGCGTGGGCGGACTCGATGGCCGGGATGATGCCCTCGGTACGGGACAGCAGGCGCAGGGCCTGCATGGCGGCGTCGTCGGTGACCGCGCGGTACTCGCCGCGGCCGCTGTCCTTGAGGTACGAGTGCTCCGGGCCGATGCCCGGGTAGTCGAGGCCTGCGGAGATGGAGTACGGCTCGGTGATCTGGCCCTCGTCGTCCTGGAGGACGTACGAGCGGGAGCCGTGCAGGATGCCGGGCTCGCCGGCGGTGAGGGTGGCCGCGTGCTCGCCCGTCTCGACGCCGTGTCCGGCGGGCTCACAGCCGACCAGACGTACGGCGGCGTCCGGGATGAACGCGTGGAAGAGGCCGATGGCGTTGGAACCGCCGCCGACACAGGCGACGACCGCGTCGGGGAGCCGGCCGGCCCGCTCCAGGATCTGGCGGCGGGCCTCGACGCCGATGACGCGGTGGAAGTCGCGGACCATGGCGGGGAACGGGTGCGGTCCGGCGACCGTGCCGAAGAGGTAGTGCGTGTGGTCGACGTTGGCGACCCAGTCGCGGAACGCCTCGTTGATGGCGTCCTTGAGGGTGCGGCTGCCGGACTTGACCGGGATGACCTCGGCGCCGAGCATCCGCATTCGGGCGACGTTCAGCGCCTGGCGCTGGGTGTCGATCTCGCCCATGTAGATGGTGCATTCGAGGCCGAACAGGGCGCAGGCGGTGGCGGTGGCCACGCCGTGCTGTCCGGCGCCGGTCTCGGCGATGACCCGGGTCTTGCCCATGCGCTTGGTGAGCAGGGCCTGGCCGAGCACGTTGTTGATCTTGTGCGAGCCGGTGTGGTTCAGGTCCTCGCGCTTGAGGAAGACCCGGGCACCGCCCGCGTGCTCGGCGAACCGGGGCACCTCGGTGAGGGCACTCGGACGGCCGGTGTAGTGGACCAGCAGGTCGTCGAGCTCGGCCGCGAACGCGGGGTCGTTCTTGGCCTTGTCGTACTCGACGGCCACCTCGTCGACCGCGGCGACAAGGGCCTCGGGGATGAACTTGCCGCCGTAGGCACCGAAGTAGCCCTCGGCGCTCGGGACCTGGCCCTCGGGATCGGGAATGAAGAACTCGCTGGGCATGCGACATGCTCCTCTACGGGGGCGGTGTTCGCCCCCGGAAGTCTCGGCTTGACGGTGGTCACGGTGTGCGCCGACGCCACCGAGCGACCGCTGCCCGCCCGTCGTCCGTCGTCACGTCCGTGTCGTACGGGACGGAGGGCTGTGGGTCAGCGGTGGCGGAGGCGCGCGGTGCGCGCGCGCCATCGCATGCCGTTGACCTGGCCGGGCTCGTCGCCGATGACGTAGCGGACGCGGCGCCCGTGCACGCGCCGGGCCGGGGCCCGGCAGCCACGCGGGCGGCAGCCCCGGGCCAGCCGGGCGTACGCGTCGGGGACGGCGTGCACGCCGGTGAGGAGGTCCGCCGCGTGGGGGCGGCAGACGCGCCCCGCCGTCGCGGAGGCCACGCACGCACGCGTGGCCGGGCTCGCGGCCGCCACACCGGTGGCGGCGGTGCCGGTCACCGCGGTGGCCGCCGTAGCCGAAGCCGTGGAACGGCTCGCCCGCGGGCGCGCCGCGGCACCCGGCGGCACGGCACGCGGCGGCGTGCGGTGCGGTGCCGGGGCGGCGCAGACGCGAGGGCGGGCGGCGGTCATGGGAGAGGCTCAGCCCCGTCCGTGCCGGAGGGCCGGGTGGGCGCCCGCGGCGACCAGGTCGGCCACCGCGGACTTGGGGTCGCGCCCGGTGACCAGGGACTCGCCGACGAGCACCGCGTCGGCGCCCGCGTTGGCGTACGCGATCAGGTCGTGCGGGCCGCGGATGCCGGACTCGGCGACCTTCACGATCCCGGCGGGGATCTCGGGGCCGACCCGCTCGAAGGTGGAGCGGTCGACCTTGAGGGTCTTCAGGTTGCGGGCGTTGACGCCGATGACGCGGGCTCCCGCGTCGACGGCCCGCTCGACCTCTTCCTCGTCGTGCACCTCGACCAGCGGGGTGAGGCCGATGGACTCGGCCCGCTCGATCAGCGACTCGAGGGCCGGCTGCTCCAGCGCGGCGACGATCAGCAGGGCGAGGTCGGCGCCGTACGCCCTGGCCTCCCAGAGCTGGTACGCGGTGACGATGAAGTCCTTGCGCAGGACCGGGATGTCGACCTTGGCGCGCACCGCTTCGAGGTCGGCGAGGGAGCCGCCGAAGCGCCGCTGCTCGGTCAGTACGGAGATGACGGCGGCGCCGCCCGCTTCGTAGTCCGCGGCGAGCCCTGCGGGGTCCGCGATCGCGGCGAGCGCGCCCTTGGAGGGGCTGGAGCGCTTCACCTCGCAGATGACCTTGACGCCGTCGCCGCGCAGCGCGGCGGCGCCGTCCTTGGCCTGGGGGGCCTTGGCCGCCCGCTCCTTGAGCTCGTCGAGGGACACCCGCGCCTGTCGCTCTGCGAGGTCGGCGCGAACGCCTTCGATGATCTCGTCGAGCACACTCACGCGAGAGGCCCCCTTCCACGACGGTGATGTTGGATCAGGATCAGTCACCTTGATGGTATCCGTACCGGGGCCGAGAGTCCTCATCCGGCCGACCGCACCGCTGTGACCTGGGGTTTCACGGAGCGAGGGCGGAGCCGAAGGGAAGGTTCCGGACGACGGAGAAAACCGCCAGCAGGGCGCCGGCGGACCACCACCACACGGGCCCGAGGGTGATCCGTACGGGCAGTCCCCGGACGGCGCGCGCCAGCCAGTACACGATCCACACCGCGAAGACCAGGTATCCGGCGACGGCGAAGGCGTTCGCGCCGAGGGCGGTGGTCAGGTCGCCGTGGATGAAGGCGTGGGCGCTGCGCAGGCCGCCGCAGCCGGGGCAGAGGATGCCGGTGAAGCGGAGCAGGGGGCAGACGGGGTAGTGCCCGGGCTCGTTGGGGTCGACCGCGCCGACGTACGCGAACGCCCCGGCGACCCCGGCGAGGATGCCCAGGGGCGCGGTGAGCCGCCGCGCGAGCGAGGGCGGGGCCGCCGCCACGGTCTGGCCGGGCCACACGGCCGCCGCCCCGTCCGGTGCGGGCCACGCGGATGCCGGTGCGGGGCCATGCCCCCCGGGCGCCGCCCCGTCCCGACCGGGGCGCACGAGCGCCGGTGCGGGGCCGGACGGCCCGGGGCCGGGGGTCCGGGCGGGGACGGGGTGCTCGGCGGGCGACGCGGGGGTCGGGTTGGGGTCCACCGGGTGATTGTCGCCGGTCATACGGAAAGGCGCAGCCCGGCTGGTGCCGGACCGCGCCTCGTGTCGTGATGCGCCCGGACGGGTCAGGCGTGGACGTCCGCGCGGGCCGTCTCCGGGGTGTGGTCCTTGCGGGCGGCCTCTTCACGCGCCCGGACGAGCTCGGGCGCCTCCTTCTGACCGAGACCGGCGAGCTTCATCGCGTATCCGACGACACCGCCGAGCAGGATGACGGCCATGCCGGCCCAGAAGCCGAGCGGGTTGGCCGCCACCATGAAGACACCGGCGACGCAGAAGCCGATGAAGGAGATGGTGACTCCGGTCCAGGCGGCCGGGGTGTGTCCGTGGTCGCTGCCCGCCATGAATTGCTCCTCGTTGCTGTTGCTCTGTGTACGGCCCCGCCGGGTGCGGACGCTCAGCGTCATTGTCCCGCACGCACGCGTGCGGGGTGATCCGGGGGGTACCCCCGGATCGGCTCCTCGGCCGCCGCGCGTCACGCGTCGCGGGTGGGGTCCTCGCCCCGGTCCAGGGCCTTCCAGAGGTCCTCGGGCCGGTCTGGGCCGGTGGGCCCGGCCGCGCGGGTGCTCTTGCCGGTGCGGGGGCCGCCGTCGCGTTCGTACCGCCCGGACATGGCGGGCCAGGTCCGGCCGTGGCGGAGGGCGAGGAGCCCGGCGACGAGGATCAGCACGCCCCCGGCGGCCGTGATGTAGGGCCAGGCGCCGTGCGTGAGGGTGCCGATGCGGGCCGCGGCGTCGCCGGTGGTCGCGGCGGCCTTCGCGTTGAGCGCCGCGCTGTCGGTGGCGCCCAGGTAGGCGGCGACGGCCGCGCCCGCGCCGCTCAGGGTGAGCAGCAGCGACACCAGGAACCGGCCGGCGCGGCGTACCGCGAAGACGGCGACGAGGGCCGCGAGGCCCACGATGGCGAGGGCGGTCGGCACGCCGGTGACGTCGCCGCCCGACGCTTCGAGCGGCACGGTGCCGCCGCCGACCGCGACCGTGCCCTCGGCCCAGGTCTGACCCGAGGCGAGCAGCACGACGGCCGCGCCGACGGCGCCGAGGAGGAGGGCGGCGGCGAGGCTGCGGCGGCCGCCCGAAGCGGCCGCCGTCTCGTCCGCGCGGGTGGCACGGGGCTGGGGTACGGATGCGGCACTCACGTCACCACTATCCCTTATGCCGTCATGCGCCATTCATCCGGTTGGCGGTATGCACGGCGCGGAGGACCGCGGCCGCCTTGTTGCGGCACTCGGTGTCCTCGGCGACCGGGTCGGAGTCGGCGACGACACCCGCGCCGGCCTGGACGTACGCCGTGCCGTCGCGCAGCAGGGCGGTGCGGATGGCGATGGCGGTGTCGGAGTCGCCGGCGAAGTCCAGGTAGCCGACGCAGCCGCCGTACAGGCCGCGCCGGGTGGGTTCGAGCTCCTCGATGATCTGCATGGCGCGCGGCTTGGGCGCGCCGGAGAGCGTTCCGGCAGGGAAGCAGGCGGTGAGCACGTCGAAGGCGGTGCGGCCCTCGGCGACCCGGCCGGTGACGGTCGAGACGATGTGCATGACGTGCGAGTACCGCTCGATCGACATGAAGTCGACGACCTCGACGGAGCCGGGTTCGCAGACGCGGCCGAGGTCGTTGCGGCCGAGGTCGACGAGCATCAGGTGCTCGGCGCGCTCCTTGGGGTCGGCGATGAGCTCGTCGGCGAGGGCTTGGTCCTCCTGGGGCGTGGCCCCGCGCGGGCGGGTGCCGGCGATCGGGTGGACCATGGCGTGCCCGTCCTCGACCTTGACCAGCGCTTCGGGGCTGGACCCGACGACGTCGAAGCCGTCGAAGCGGAAGAGGTACATGTACGGGGACGGGTTGGTGGCCCGGAGCACCCGGTAGACGTCCAGGGCGCTCGCCGTGCAGGGGGTCTCGAAGCGCTGGGAGGGCACCACCTGGAAGGCCTCGCCGGCCCGGATGCGCTCCTTGATGTCCTCGACGGCGTCCTGGTAGGCCTGGCCGCCCCATAGGGCGGTGTACGGCGGGAGCTCGGAGGGCGGCAGGGCGGTGGGCTCCGTCGCCAGCGGCTTCGCGAGGTCGGCGGCCATGGCGTCGAGGCGGGCGACGGCGTCCGCGTACGCCTCGTCGATGCCCGTGTCGAGGTCGTTGTGGTTGATGGCGTTGGCGATGAGCATCACCGTGCCGTCCCAGTGGTCGAGCACGGCGAGGTCCGAGGTGAGCAGCATGGTCAGCTCGGGCAGGTGGAGGTCGTCCGTGCCGTGGTCGCCGATGCGTTCCAGGCGGCGCACGATGTCGTACCCCAGGTAGCCGACCATGCCGCCGGTGAAGGGGGGCATCCCGGAGGCCAGGTCCCTCGGGGTGTGGAGTGCCTCCACGGTGGCGCGCAGCGCCTTGAGGGGGTCGCCGTCCACGGGCACGCCGACGGGCGGGGTGCCGAGCCAGTGGGCCTGGCCGTCACGGGCGGTGAGGGTGGCGGAGCTGCGTACGCCGATGAAGGAGTACCGCGACCAGGAGCGGCCGTTCTCGGCGGACTCCAGGAGGAAGGTGCCGGGGCGTTCGGCGGCGAGCTTGCGGTAGAGGCCGACCGGGGTGTCACCGTCCGCGAGGAGGCGGCGGCTGACGGGGATGACGCGGCGGTCGGCCGCCAGCTTGCGGAAGGTCTCGAGATCCATGGCGCTACTTTCCCAGCGGGAGGACGTCGGCGTCGAAGCAGGTCCGGGCGCCGGTGTGGCAGGCGGCACCCACCTGGTCGACCTTGACCAGGACGGTGTCGGCGTCGCAGTCGAGGGCGACGGACTTGACGTGCTGGACGTGACCGGAGGTGTCGCCCTTGACCCAGTACTCCTGGCGGCTGCGGGACCAGTAGGTGCAGCGGCCGGTGGTGAGGGTGCGGTGCAGGGCCTCGTCGTCCATCCAGCCCAGCATGAGCACCTCGCCGGTGTCGTACTGCTGGGCGATGGCCGGGACCAGCCCGTCGGGGCTGCGCTTGAGACGGGCGGCGATGGCCGGGTCAAGGTTGCTGGTCATGTCGCCATTGTGCCGTGACGGCGGGGTGTTTCCGGTGGTGCGTCCACTGGGCGGACCGGACCGTGCGGCCGTACGCTGGCCTCCATGTCGACCCATGCCAAGCGTGAACGGCTCCTGCTCGCCGACCTTTTGGAGGCGGCGGGCCCCGATGCCCTGACCCTGTGCGAGGGGTGGAAGACCCGCGATCTGGCGGCCCACGTGGTGGTGCGGGAGCGCCGCCCGGACGCGGCGGCGGGGATCTTGCTGGCCCCGCTGCGCGGGCGCCTGGAGCAGGTGCAGGCGGAGTTCGCCTCGAAGCCGTACGAGGAGCTGATCCAGCTCATCCGGACGGGCCCGCCGAGGATGTCCCCGTACGCGATCAAGCAGGTCGACGAGGGCGCCAACACGGTCGAGTTCTATGTGCACGCCGAGGACGTGCGGCGCGCGCAGCGGGGCTGGACGGCCCGCGAGCTGGACCCGGTCTTCACGGAGGCCCTGTGGGTGCGCCTGGAGAAGTCGGCCCGCATGCTGTGCCGCAAGGTCCCGGTGGGCCTGGTCCTGCGCCGCCCCAACGGCCAGACGGTCGTGGCGCACCGGGGTGCGCCGGTGGTGACGGTGACGGGTGAGCCGGGCGAGCTGACGATGTTCGCGTTCGGCCGCCAGGACGCGGCGAACGTCGAGGTGGAGGGCGACAAGGAGGCCGTGGAGCGGCTGCACGGGGCGAAGCAGCTCGGGATCTAGCCCGCCGCCCGCAGGGGCCTCGGGGAGCCGTTGTCAGTGGGGGCGGGCATCATCGGACGTACGCGGCTCACCCCGGAGGCGGACCATGATCAAGATCGCGATGACGAGCGTGTACGTCGACGACGAGGACAAGGCCCACGCCTTCTACACGGACGTGCTCGGCTTCGAGACCCGCACGAACCTCGACCTGGGCGAGGCGCGCTTCATCACGGTGGCCGCCCCCGGGCAGGACGTGGAGCTGCTGCTGGAGCCCGGCGACAGCCCCGTGGCGGAGCAGTACCGCCAGGGGCTGCGCGAGGCGGGGCTGCCCTGCATCGTCCTCGGGGTGGACGACCTGGCGAGCGAGTACGGGCGGCTGAGCGGGCTGGGTGTGCGGTTCACCCAGCCGCCCACGGAACAGGGCCCGCTGGTGACGGCCGTGCTGGACGACACCGTCGGCAACCTCATACAGCTCGCCCAGCCGCTCGCCTGACCGCCGGACGGGCCCGCCCGGCGCGAAGGGCCTGCCCGGCGCGAAGGGCCTGCCCGGCGCGAAGGGCGTCAGCGGACCGGGTGGCCCGCCTCCCGCAAGGTGGCCTTCACCTCGGAGATCCGCAGGTCGCCGAAGTGGAACACGGACGCCGCCAGCACCGCGTCCGCGCCCGCGTCGATCGCCGGGGGGAAGTGCGCGAGCCCGCCCGCGCCACCCGAGGCGATCACCGGCACGGTGACGTGCTTGCGCACGGCCGCGATCATCTCCGTGTCGTAGCCGTCCTTGGTGCCGTCCGCGTCCATCGAGTTGAGCAGGATCTCGCCCGCGCCCAGCTCGGCGGCCCGGTGGGCCCACTCGACGGCGTCGATACCGGTGCCCCGGCGGCCGCCGTGCGTGGTCACCTCGAAGCCCGAGGGCGTGCCCGAGTCGGTACGGCGGGCGTCCACCGACAGGACCAGCACCTGGCGGCCGAAGCGCTCGGCGATCTCCTGGATCAGCTCCGGGCGGGCGATGGCCGCCGTGTTGACGCCGACCTTGTCCGCGCCGGCGCGCAGCAGTCGGTCGACGTCCTCGGCGCTGCGCACGCCGCCACCGACGGTCAGCGGGATGAAGACCTGCTCGGCGGTGCGGCGCACCACGTCGTAGGTGGTCTCCCGGTTGCCGGACGACGCGGTGATGTCGAGGAAGGTCAGCTCGTCGGCGCCCTCGGCGTCGTACAGCTTGGCCATCTCGACGGGGTCACCCGCGTCGCGCAGGTTCTGGAAGTTGACGCCCTTGACGACCCGGCCGTTGTCCACGTCCAGGCAGGGGATCACTCGGACCGCGAGGGTCATGACGAGGCACCTCCTCGCTCTGCTGCCCGGTACGCCTCGACTTCGACCTCGACGACCAGCCGTGGGTCGACGAAGCCCTCGACGATGATCATCGATGAGGCGGGGCGGACGGCGTCGAACAGCTCCTTGTGGGCGCGGCCGACCTCCTCCACGTCCCGGGCGTGGGTGATGTACATGCGCGTACGGACGACGTCCGCCGCGCCGAGGCCGAGCTGCTCCAGCGCGCCCAGGGCGACGTTGAAGGAGTTGACCGCCTGTTCGTAGGGGCCGCCCTCGGCGATCACGCCGTCCACGACGGAGGTGCAGCCGGAGACCAGGACCAGGCCGTTGGGCAGCTCGACGGCCCGGGAGTAGCCGAACTGCTCCTCCCAGGGCGCGCCGGTGACGACCTTGCGTACGGTCTGTGTCATTCGGCCACCACCGCGAGCGCTTCCTCCAGGGTGAACGCCTTCGCGTACAGCGCCTTGCCGACGATCGCGCCCTCGACGCCGAGCGGAACGAGGCCCGACAGGGCCCGCAGGTCGTCGAGCGACGAGACGCCGCCGGAGGCGACGACCGGCTTGTCGGTGGCCGCGCAGACGTTGCGCAGCAGCTCCAGGTTGGGGCCCTGGAGCGTGCCGTCCTTGGCGATGTCGGTGACCACGTAGCGGGCGCAGCCCTCGGAGTCGAGGCGGGCCAGCGTCTCGTAGAGGTCGCCGCCGTCGCGGGTCCAGCCGCGGCCGCGCAGCGTCGTGCCGCGTACGTCCAGGCCGACCGCGATCTTGTCGCCGTGCTCGGCGATGACCTTGGCGACCCACTCGGGGGTCTCCAGCGCGGCGGTGCCCAGGTTGACGCGGGTGCAGCCGGTGGCGAGCGCGGCGGCCAGCGACGCGTCGTCCCGGATGCCGCCGGACAGCTCCACCTTGATGTCCATGGCCTTCGCGACCTCGGCGATCAGCTCCCGGTTGTCACCGGTGCCGAACGCGGCGTCGAGGTCCACGAGATGCAGCCACTCTGCGCCCGCGCGCTGCCAGGCGAGGGCGGCCTCCAGCGGGGAGCCGTAGGACGTCTCCGTACCGGACTCGCCATGGACGAGCCGTACGGCCTGGCCGTCCCGGACGTCGACGGCGGGGAGGAGTTCGAGCTTGCTCATCTCAGCGGGTCCCAGATTCTCAAGAAGGAGGGTCAGAAGGTGTTGAGCCAGTTGGTCAGGAGCTGCGCGCCGGTGTCGCCGGACTTCTCGGGGTGGAACTGGGTCGCCCACAGCGCCCCGTTCTCGACGGCCGCCACGAACCGCTCGCCGTGCGTGGACCAGGTGACCTTGGGCGCGCGCATCGCGGGGTTGGTGATCTCCAGGCTCCAGTCGTGCACGGCGTAGGAGTGCACGAAGTAGAACCGGGCGTCGGCGTCGAGGCCGGCGAACAGCTCGCTGTCCTCCGGCGCGTCCACGGTGTTCCAGCCCATGTGGGGGACGACGGGGGCCTTCAGCGGCCCGACCGTGCCGGGCCACTCGTCCAGGCCCTCGGTCTCCACGCCGTGCTCGATGCCGCGCTCGAAGAGGATCTGCATGCCGACGCAGATGCCCATGACGGGGCGGCCGCCGGAGAGCCGGCGCTCCACGATCCAGTGCCCGCGGGCCTCCTTGAGCCCGGCCATGCAGGCGGAGAAGGCGCCGACGCCGGGGACGAGGAGCCCGTCGGCGTTCATGGCCTTGTCGTAGTCGCGAGTGATCTCGACGTCGGCGCCGACGTGGGCGAGGGCCCGCTCGGCGGAGCGGACGTTGCCGAATCCGTAGTCGAAGACCACGACCTTCTTCGCAGTGCTCATTCCGCTCACTCCCAGATCCCCTGGATGCGCAGGACGCCCGCGAGCAGGCACATCGCCGAGGCGACGGCCAGCAGGACGATGACGCCCCTGGGCATCTTCTGCTTGCTGAAGGAGTACACGCCGCCCGCCAGGAACAGTCCCACGACGATGAGAAGCGTGGACAGCGGGCTCACAGCGCGCCCTTCGTGGAGGGCAGGATGCCGGCCGCGCGCGGGTCGCGCTCCGAGGCGTAGCGCAAGGCGCGGGCGAGCGCCTTGAACTGGCACTCCACGATGTGGTGGGCGTTGCGCCCGTACGGGACGTGGACGTGCAGCGCGATCTGGGCCTGGGCGACGAACGACTCCAGGATGTGCCGGGTCATCGTCGTGTCGTAGGAGCCGATCATCGGCGCCATGTTCTCCGGCTCGGTGTGCACCAGGTAGGGGCGGCCGGAGAGGTCGACGGTGACCTGGGCGAGGGACTCGTCCAAGGGCACGGTGCAGTTGCCGAACCGGTAGATGCCCACCTTGTCGCCGAGGGCCTGCTTGAAGGCGGCGCCGAGCGCGAGGGCGGTGTCCTCGATGGTGTGGTGCGAGTCGATGTGCAGGTCGCCGTCGGTCTTGACGGTGAGGTCGAACAGACCGTGGCGGCCGAGCTGGTCGAGCATGTGGTCGTAGAAGCCGACGCCGGTCGACACGTCGACCTTACCGGTGCCGTCGAGGTCTATCTCGACGACGACGGACGTCTCCTTGGTGGTGCGCTCGACCCGTCCTACGCGGCTCATGAGCTCTGCTCCTTCTTCAGTGCGCGAACCGCATCCAGGAACGCGTCGTTCTCTTCGGGTGTGCCGGCGGTGACCCGCAGCCAGCCCGGTACGCCGTTGTCCCGGACCAGGACACCCCGGTCGAGGATCCGCTGCCACACGGCGTGGGCGCCGCCCTCGCCGGTGAAGCGTCCGAACTGGACGAAGTTGGCGTCGGACTCGGTCACCTCGTAGCCGATGGCCCGCAGCTCGGCGACCAGCCGGTCCCGCTCCGCCTTGAGCTGCTCGACGTACCCCAGCAGCGTATCGGTGTGCTCCAGGGCCGCGAGCGCGGTGGCCTGGGTGACGGCCGAGAGGTGGTACGGCAGGCGTACGAGCTGGACGGCGTCGACCACGGCCGGGTGGGCCGCGAGGTAGCCCAGGCGCAGTCCGGCGGCGCCGAACGCCTTGGACATGGTCCGGGAGACCACCAGGTGGGGGCGGCCCTCGATGAGGGACAGCAGGGAGGGGCGGTGGCTGAACTCCACGTACGCCTCGTCGACGATCACCAGCGACGGCTTGGACGCCTGCGCCGCCTCGTACAGCGCCAGCACGGTCTCCGCGTCGACGGCGGTGCCCGTGGGGTTGTTGGGCGAGGTGATGAAGACGACGTCGGGGCGGTGCGCGGCGATGGCGGCCGTGGCGTCGGCCACGTCGATGGTGAAGTCGTCCCGGCGCGGGCCGGAGATCCAGCCCGTCCCGGTGCCGCGCGAGATCAGGCCGTGCATCGAGTACGAGGGCTCGAAGCCCATCGCGATGCGGCCCGGTCCCGCGAAGGTCTGCAGGAGCTGCTGGATGACCTCGTTGGAGCCGTTGGCGGCCCAGACGTTGGCGAGGCCGACCTCGTGGCCGGTGGTGCGGGTCAGGTAGGCGGCCAGTTCCGTGCGGAGCTCGACGGCGTCGCGGTCGGGGTAGCGGTTGAGCGTACGGGCCGCCTCCCGGACGCGCTCGGCGATCCGCTCGACGAGCGGCTCGGGCAGCGGGTACGGGTTCTCGTTGGTGTTGAGGCGTACGGGCACGTCGAGCTGGGGCGCGCCGTAGGGGGACTTGCCGCGCAGCTCGTCGCGGATGGGCAGGTCGTCGATGCCGATCGTCACTGCTGGGGCACCTTCCATCCGAACCTCGCCTTGATCGCCGCGCCGTGGGCCGGCAGGTCCTCCGCCTCCGCGAGGGTCACCACGTGGTGGGCCACCTCGGCGAGCGCGTCGCGCGTGTAGTCCACGATGTGGATGCCGCGCAGGAAGGACTGCACGGACAGGCCCGAGGAGTGGCAGGCGCAGCCGCCGGTGGGCAGGACGTGGTTGGAGCCCGCGCAGTAGTCACCGAGCGAGACCGGTGCCCAGGGGCCGACGAAGACGGCGCCCGCGTTGCGCACGCGCTGCGCCACGGCGGCGGCGTCGGCGGTCTGGATCTCCAGGTGCTCGGCGCCGTACGCGTCGACCACGCGCAGACCCTCCTCCAGGCCGTCGACCAGCACGATCGCGGACTGCTTGCCGCGCAGGGCGGGCACGATCCGGTCCTCGACGTGCTTGGTGGCGGCGACCTGCGGCTCCAGCTCCTTCTCGACGGCCTCGGCGAGGTCGACGGAGTCGGTGACCAGGACGGCGGCGGCGAGCGGGTCGTGCTCGGCCTGGCTGATCAGGTCGGCGGCGATGTGGACGGGGTCGGCGGTGTCGTCGGCGAGGACCGCGATCTCGGTCGGGCCGGCCTCGGTGTCGATGCCGATCCGGCCGGTGAAGTACCGCTTGGCGGCGGCGACCCAGATGTTTCCGGGACCGGTGACCATGTTGGCGGGGGCGCAGGACTCGGTGCCGTACGCGAACATGGCGACGGCCTGGGCGCCGCCGGCCGCGTACACCTCGTCGACGCCCAGCAGCGCGCAGGCGGCGAGGATCGTCGGGTGCGGCAGGCCGCCGTGCTCCTTCTGCGGCGGGGACGCGAGGGCGATCGACTCGACGCCCGCCTCCTGCGCCGGTACGGCGTTCATGATCACGGACGAGGGGTAGACCGAGCGGCCGCCCGGCGCGTACAGCCCGACGCGCTCGACCGGAACCCACTTCTCGGTCACCGTGCCGCCGGGCACCACCTGGGTGGTGTGCTGGGTGCGGCGCTGCTCGCGGTGGACGATGCGGGCGCGGCGGATCGACTCCTCCAGTCCGGCGCGGACGGCCGGGTCGAGCTCCTCCAGCGCGCGCGTGAGCGCGGCGGCCGGAACCCGTACCTGGTCCAGGACCACGCCGTCGAACTTCTCCGCGTAGTCGATCAGCGCCGCGTCTCCCCGATGATGCACGGCCTCGCAGATCGGCCGCACCTTCTCCAGGGCGGCTTCCACGTCGAACTCGGCACGGGGCAGCAGGTCGCGCAGAGCGCCACCCTTCGGGAGGGCGTCGCCGCGCAGATCGATTCGTGAGATCACAGGTCAATTCTCGCAGACGGCTTCCCGGGGCCGGACGTCCGTATCACTGGCTGATACACGCCACGACAGGCCTGGACTGTCACACCTGACCGTTAGCGTTCAGTCCGTCACACAGCGGGAAGAACAGCCGTACGAAACAGGGGAAGCGGAGGGGGCGGCAGTGACCGAGCCGCACGACGACGACGTACCGGACGACCTCACCCCGTCCGAGGTGGGCATGTGGCAGGCGTTCCGGATCGGTGCCACGTACGACCTGAGCGCGGGCAACGCGATGCTGGACGATCCGTTCTCGCCGCGCGTCTGGCCGCCCGAGCGGAGCGTGCGGGCGGAGAAGGTGGCCCTGCTGCTGCTCGACGGGCCGCCCGCGCTGGCCGGGCGCGTCTCGGCGCTGAAGCTGCGCGGGGTGCACATCACCGGGACGCTGGACCTGGCGGGCGGCACGGTGGGGCCGTACGTGGAGCTGTACGGCTGCCGGTTCGAGAACGAGGTGGTGCTGCCGGAGTCGCGGTTCACCACGCTGCGCATGGTCAAGTGCGCGATACCCCGGCTGGAGGCGGCGCGGCTGCACACGGAGGGCGACCTGCACCTGCCGCGCTGCCGGGTGGAGCACGGGATGCGGCTCACCGACGCCCAGATCGGCACGGACCTGCTGATCAGCCAGATCCATGTGGGTCCGGACCGGCGCGGGCGGGCGATCGTCGCGGACGGGATGTCGGTGGCGCAGGACCTGACGGCGGAGCTGATCGAGACGCATGGCGAGTTCTCGCTGCGCGGGGCGAAGATCGGCGTCTCGCTGAGCCTGCGCGGCAGCAAGTTGCGGGGCGCGGAGGGCCGCCGGGCGCTGAACGCGCCGCAGCTCACCGTGGAGCGGACGCTGTACATGACGTACGCCTGGGTCAGCGACCGCACGGGGAACGCGGCCGGCACGACGCCGCCCGGCGGGCTGGCGAACTTCAACACGCCGATGCGCGGCACGCGCGTGCAGCCCTTCGAGTGCCGGGGCGGGGTACGGCTGGACGACGGCCGGTTCGGGGACGCGGTGGACTTCCACCACGCCCGGTTCCTGCTGTCGTCGGAGCGGCGGGAGGAGCTGTCGCTGCGCCGGATCGTCACCCCGGAGCTGCGTTTCAACGGGGAGCGCCCGGAGGAGGGGCGGGTGGTGCTGAACGGCGCGAAGGTCGTGACGCTGATCGACCTGTCGACGAGCTGGCCGGGACCCGGCGGGCTGGCGATGGGCGGTTTCGTGTACGAGAACCTCGTGCCGTACGGGCACTTCCCGCTCGCCCGCCGCCTGGAGTGGGTCGCGGCGGCGACCCCGGAGTTCGCCCCGGAGCCGTACGAGCGGCTGGCGACCGTGCTGCGCAACAGCGGGGAGGACGCGGACGCGCGCGAGGTGCTGCTGGCCAAGCAGCGCCGGCGGCGCGAGACGCTCCCGCTGGCGGCGAAGATGTGGGGGTACTTACAGGACTGGACGGTGGCCTACGGCTACCGGCCGGGCCGGGCGGCGCTGTGGATGGCGGTGCTGTGGGCGGCGGGGACGCTCGCCTTCTCGCGGTCCGGTCCGCCGCCGATCAAGCCGGGTGAGCACCCGGACTGGAACGCGGCCCTGTACGCGCTGGATCTGCTGCTGCCGGTGATCAATCTCGGCCAGGACGGGTACTGGCGGGTGAGCGGCATATGGCAGTGGGCGTCGACCGTGCTGATCCTGCTGGGCTGGATTCTCGCCACTACCGTCGCGGCCGGTGCCTCCCGTCTCCTGAGGCGCAGTTGACACACCCGTACACCGCTTTCTTTACGCTCTCTTGGCATTCGTCCGTGCAACCATTCCGCCGCCACCAAAGCTTCACAGCAGGCCTCTGGCGCGGCTCCCACCTGCGGTTTTCAATGGTCCGCACCATGTCATTGCTCCGTGCCCTGCTCAGCACCGCGCGCTCGGTCCGGCACGCCCCGCAGCTCTCCGACGGGCTGCCGCCGGACCACGCGGTGCTGCTCGACGCGCCGGACGAGCGGCTGGCCCCGGCGCTGGTCTCCGCCGCCCTCGGGGACCACGAGCCGGCCGCGAAACTGCTGGCCGCCACGCGCGGGGCCGCCGAGTGGGAGAGCCGTGACCGGTACGTCAAGCGGCTGGCCGCCTTCGCGCACAGCCGCGACGAGTGGCTGACCGGCTGGCTGGCGGCCACGCCCCACGACCCGGACGCCCTGCTGGTCAAGGCGGAGGTCGCGGTCCGCCGGGCGTGGCAGTCCCCGGCGCGGGCCGAGCGGCTGCGCGAGCTCGGGCCGCTGGTCGACGCGGCGGCCGAGGCCACGCCCGGCGATCCGGTGCCCTGGCGCCTGGCGCTGGACCACGCGCGCGGTACGCACGCCACGCACGCCGCGTTCGAGACGCTGTGGGAACAGGCCCTGCGCCGCGCCGCCCACCACTACGGCTGCCACGTGGCCGCGCTGAAGTACCTGGCCACCCAGCGGCGCGGTACGCACCGCGAGTCGTCCGGCTTCGCCTTCTGCTTCGACTTCGCCGAGCAGGCCGCCGCCGACGCGCTGCCCGGCTCGCTGATAAGGGCGCTGCCGGTGCGGGCCGCGTTCGCGCAGCTGCTGGCCGGTGGCGCCAAGCCCGTACGGGAGGAGCGGATCGACGCGGCGGCGGACCTGGCGGTCGAGCTGTCCGGGCGGTACGCGGTGGCCGACCCGTGGCCGGCCGAGGTGCGCAACGTGCTGGCGTACGTGCTGGTGGGGCGGGAGCGGTGGACGGCGGCGCTGGACCAGTTCCGGCTGATCGGCCCGTACGCGACGTCGTTTCCGTGGTCGTCGGTGAGCGACGACCCGCTGGGCCGGTTCCTCGACGCGCGCCACGGCGTACGGCTGGAGGTGGCCTCGGCCGTCCCGTTGCGCGGACGGGCCGGACGCGGCCGCTTCGGCGGCCATTACGCTTAACCGCTGTGACCACCGCTCGCCTGCCACTCTTCCCGCTGAACGCGGTGCTGTTCCCGGGCCTCGTGCTGCCCCTGAACGTCTTCGAGGAGCGCTATCGCGCCATGATGCGCGAGCTGTTGAAGACCGACGAGTCGGAGCCGCGCCGCTTCGCCGTCGTGGCGATCCGCGACGGGCGTGAGGTCGCGCCCACCGCGCCCGGGATGCCCGACCAGACGGCGCTGCCGGAGAAGGGGCCCGCCGCGGGCTTCGGCCCCGACCCGATCCAGGCCTTCCACCGGGTCGGGTGCGTCGCCGACGCGGCGACGATCCGGGAACGGGAGGACGGCAGCTTCGAGGTACTGGCGACCGGGACGAAACGGGTCAAGCTGCTCTCGGTCGACGCGAGCGGCCCGTTCCTCACGGCGGAGCTGGAGGAGCTGGAGGAGGAACAGGGCGAAGGGGCCGGGGCGCTCGCGGAGGGCGTCCTGCGGGCCTTCCGCGCCTACCAGAAGCGGCTGGCGGGAGCCCGGGAACGGTCCATGACGGCGGGTCAGGAACTGCCCGACGAGCCGTCGGTGGTCTCGTACCTGGTGGCCGCGGCGGCCGTGCTCGACACCCCGGCCAAGCAGCGGCTCCTCCAGGCACCGGACACGGCGACGCGGCTGCGGGAGGAACTGCACCTGCTGCGCGCGGAGACGGCGGTGCTGCGCCACCTGCCGTCGTTGCCGGCGGTGGAACTGACCCGGGCGCCGACGAGCCCCAACTGACGCGAGCCCCAACCGACCCGAGGACACGACAGGTGGCGAAGAAGCCCAAGAAGCAGGCCAATGGCACGCCCGCGACGGTGGCGCTGACAGCGGCCGGCACCCCCTTCACGGTGCACGCCTACGACCACGACCCCGCCTCCCCCTCGTACGGCGAGGAGGCCGCCGAGGCCCTCGGGGTCTCCCCCGACCGCGTCTTCAAGACCCTGGTCGCCGACGTGGACGGCACCCTGACGGTCGCGGTCGTCCCGGTCGCCGGCCAGCTCGACCTGAAGGCCCTCGCGGCTGCGGTGGGCGGCAAGCGCGCGACGATGGCCGACCCGGCCGCGGCGGAACGCACGACGGGGTACGTCCGGGGCGGCATCTCCCCGCTGGGCCAGCGCAAGCGGCTGCCCACGGTGCTGGACGCCTCGGCCTCCGAGCACGACACGATCTGCGTCTCGGCGGGGCGCCGGGGCCTGGAGGTCGAACTGGCCCCGTCGGACCTGGCTTCCCTGACGGACGCGGTGCTGGCGCCGATCGGTCGCGCGTAACCCCTCGACGGCGGTCCCGTCCTCGGCTACGACCGTAGGAACGGAACGTGTCTCGGAAGGGGCCGCCCATGTCGAAGAGGACCCGTAAACGGAAGTGGCGCATCCGCAAACACCGCGCCAACCACGGCCGCCGCCCGTCCTGACGCCGCCGTCCTGCCGGGCCCGTCCTTCCGGGCCCGTCCTGACGCCGCCCGTCCGGCCGGGCTCAGGCAGGGGCGTCCCAGTCCGGTTCCGGATCGCGGGGGCCGAAGAGGGCCGTGAGGGCCAGGTGCACCAGCATCGACGCCACCGGCCACGCCAGCACCGCCCCGTGCGCCTGGAGCTTCAGGGGCGCGTCGAACGTGACGCCCGCGCCCACCGCGCGGGCGTGCTCGGCCACGTCGTGCGCCGGGCCGAGCAGGGTGCCGACGCCCCACCCGAGGAGCGAGGCCAGCAGGCCGCCCAGGGCCAGGCCCACCACGATCGCGATGCCGCCGTGCCGGTGGAACCAGAAGACGACGGCCGCGCTGAGCGCCCCCAGGCCGAGCGCCAGCAGGGCGAACGTACCGTCGGCGCCGACCGCGCCCTCGCCCTCCGTGTCCTTGAGGAACACCGCCCTGCCGTCCGAGACCAGCGGAATCCGGGGGGCCAGCCACAGCCACAGCAGCCCCAGCGCGATACCCGCGAGGGTCACCCCGAGCAGCACCACGGCGCCCTGGCGTACCTCCGTGGCCACGTCCGGCGCGTCGCCCGCGTCCTTCGCGGCGGCGGGATACGGCGGCGGCCACCCGGCCTCGGTCTCGCGCGAGCCGTGCGAGTCCTGCGAGCCATGCGAACCGTGCGGGTCGTGCGGGGAGGGCCGATGCGGCGGAGTCAGCGGTGCGGTCACCCTGCCATCGTGCCAGGCGTCCCGGCCCGGTGCCTCACCGGACCGCCGCCCGCCGGTACGCCCATGTCGCGGCGGCCAGCGAGACGACGCCGACCACCGCGCACACCCCGAGATCCAGCCCGACGGCCGCCCAGTCGGGCCGCGCGTCGAACGTCCGGGCGAGCGCCTCCACCCCGTACGTCGACGGCAGCAGGTCGCGTGCCCACCCGATGGGCTGCGGCAGCCGGTCGGCCGGCAGCACGCCCAGTAGCAGGGCCGCGGACATGCCGAGCTGGCCGAGCAGGGTGGCGAGCTCCTGGCGCGGCGCGAGCAGCCCGAGCGCCGCGCCGAGCCCGGCGAGGGCGGCCCCGGCGAGCGGCACGACCGCGGCCAGGATCCACAGGTGGGTGAGCGGCAACTGGAAGAGGACCGAGCCGGTCACCGCCGTCACCACCGTCCCGGGCACCGTGAAGGAGGCGTACGCGCCCGCCGCGCCCAGCACCACCGCGGCGGGGGGCACCGGGAGCGTGGCGTAGTGGTCGAGCCCGCCGCTCGCCCGCAGTTGCCCGAAGTACTGAGCGAGCAGGTTCAGCGCGACGAACGCCACCACGAGCACCGAGGAGCCGGCCACGACCGCCCGCGCCTCCGCCCCGCCGTCCACGACCCCGCGCATCAGGACCATGATCCCGACGGACTGGAAGGTCGCCACGAACAGCAGCGGGATACGGGCCACCCGGGCCCGCGACAGTTGGGCCCGGTACACGGCGGCGAGCGCCGGCAGCAGCCGCGCCCGGGGCGCGAGCGGCGCGGCGTCACGTGTGGCGGCGTCGGCGGCCGGCGCGGAGACGACCGCGCCGGACGACAGAGCGGCCTGTGCGGGCACGATGCTCAACGGATGCTCCTGTTCATGCCTTGACCAGGCCCTTCGTCTCGCCGCCCAGCGCCAGGTACACGTCCTCCAGGCTCGGCGTGGCGAGCGTGAAGTCATCGAGCGCCGCGAACGCCGCGCCGCCCGTCACCGCCGCGACCGCCGCCCGCGCCTCGTCCGGCGCGAGCCGCAGCACCCAGGTGCGCCCCGACTCCTGCGCGGATTCCCGCAGCGCCGCCACCTCGGGCACGTCCAGCGGGGCCCGCTCGCGCCACACCAGCTCCACCCGTACCTCGCCGGCCACTCGTTCCTTGAGCCCGGCGGGGGTGTCGCAGGCGATGACCCGGCCGCGCTCCAGGACGGCGACCCGGTCCAGTACCGTCTCGGCCTCGATGACGTTGTGGGTGACCAGCAGCACCGTCGTGCCGTGCTGGGCGCGCCGCCGGTCGACCGCCGCCCATACGGCGCGCCGGGCGACGGGGTCCATGCCGGTGGTCGGCTCGTCGAGGATCAGCACGGGCCGCTCCCCCACCAGCGTGGCCGCGAAACAGGCGAGCCGCCGCTGCCCGCCGGACAGTCGCTTCAGGGGCCGCCCGGCGAGCCCGGACAGCCCGAGTTCGTCCAGTACGGCGTCCCGCTCGGCCCGCGCGTCCCGGGCCGTGAGGCCGCGCAGCCGCCCGGTGGTCTCGGCGGCCAGCGCGACGGTCAGCTCGTCCAGCGCGGTGGACTCCTGCCCGAGGTAGCCGATGAGGCGCGCGGCGCGCTCGGGGTGGCGTACGAGATCGTGTCCGAGCATCTCCACGGTGCCGGAGTCGGGCCGCATCAGGCCGGTGAGCTGGCGCACGAGGGTGGACTTGCCGGCCCCGTTGGGGCCGAGCAGGCCGAAGATCTCGCCGCCGCGCACGTCCAGGGACACCCCGTCGGTGGCGCGCACCTCGGGTGTCGCGGGCCTCCCGCGCCTGCCGCGCGTGGCGGGGTACGTCTTGACCAGCTCCCGCACCACGCACACCGTACTCACGAGGGATGAGCCTAAAGGGTCGCCCTGCCCTATTCGCCCACGGGGGCGTGCTCGGCCGCCGTGCGGACGTCGATCTCGCGCCAGAACCCCGCCCTGATCGCGTACCGGTCGTGCTCGTCGATCTGGTCGTCCTTGTGGGCGAGGAGCCCGAAGCGGGCGGCGTAGCGGAGCAGTTCGCCGTCGATGCGGTGCGGGATGCGCGGGTACAGGGTGGACAGCTTCTGTACGTGAGCGGGGTCGGGGAGCCGTTCCATCCAGCGCCGTGCGAAGACCTGGCCGACCTCGAAGGGGTCGCCGCCGACCGTGGTGATGTCCTCCTCGCGGTCGGCCCAGCGCTGCTCGGCGCTGGTGAGCTGGGCGAGGGTGGGCAGCGAGGCGGTCTCGGGCGGTTCGCCCACGGTGCCGCCGGGGCGGTCGACCCAGCCCCGGTCGGAGGACCAGCGGAGGGTGGCGTTCGTGGGCTGGGCGGGTCCCGGGCCGGCGTTCTGGTGGCCGGGGGCGTGCAGGGCCGCCAGGTCCTTGGGGGTGGGGACGCCGCCCTTGCCGCCGCCGGCCGGGGTGGGCGCGCCGGATTCGTCGGCCCCGGCCCCGCCCTCGCGGGGGGCGCCGTGGACGGGGCTGCCGTTGACGGACGTCCCGTGGCCGGGCGATGTGCCGTTCACGGCCGTGGAGCCGTTGACGGACGACGAACCGTTGACGGCGGCGGCAGCGGGGGTGCCTCCCGCGCCGAAGGCCGCGGTGGAGGCTTCGGCGGCGCGCTCGGCGGAGGCGGCGAGCGCCGACTCGGGCAGCGGGGCGGAGAGGATCGCGGCGATCTCGGGGCGCGGGGCGGGGGGCGGCGAGCAGGGGCCGGTGAGCTCCTTGGCGCGTACGGCCCGGGTGATCCACTCGCGGTCGAGCACCCGGCGTTCGTCGGCCTCGGCGACCAGGTCCTCGGACTGGTTGTAGTCTCCGTCGGCGGCCTGGACGGCCCACAGGTGGACGGCGACGCCGTGTTCCTTGGCGGACATCAGGCCGGGCAGCAGGTCGCCGTCGCCGGTGACCAGCACGATGTCGGAGCAGGCGCGGTTGCGGGCCAGTTCGGTGAGTTCGGCGTGCATGGCCGCGTCGACGCCCTTCTGGGCCCAGCGGCCGTCGCTGCGGGTCAGGGCGCCCAGCCGGACGGTGACGCGCGGCATGACGCGCAGCCGGCGGTGTTCGGGCTGGGGTACGCGGTCGGGGGCGCCGTCGAACCAGTAGATCCGGAGCAGGGGCTGCTGAGTGTCGGCCTCGGCGCGTTCGCGGAGGCCCTGGATGAGGGCGGTGTGGTCGACGGTGATCCGGGAGCGGGCCGGTTCCCCGGCGAGAAGGCTGGCGGCGGCTCCCAGCAGGTAGCCGGCGTCCACCAGAACGACGCAGCGGTCCACGTGTTCCACCCTCTTTCGGGAACCTCGGGATCGGGAGTTGCTTCGGGTTTCCTTCGAGTCTGCCCGACTGCCGAGGGGTTAACGGCCGGAACTGGATCATCGGCGTGGCGGATCGCCGCAAGCCCCCATGAGGGCCGCCGACTACCGTCCGCAATGATCCAAAATGCGCGCATTATGTACGTATGTGAGTCTGGCAGCGGCCCTGGCCCCTACACCCCCACAGGAGGCATCACCATGGCCAAGGACAAGAAGCAGAACCGCAGTCAGCAGAAGGCGTCGGCTGCGGAGCGCGGCGCGCAGCAGGCCCAGCAGACCTCGCTGGAGGCCCAGTCCGAGCACCGCATGGCGGCCTCTCCGGCGGACGTCGCGCGCAAGGGGCGGCAGAAGAGGTTCGGCCACAACTAGGCACGCCTGAACGCGCGGCGTACCCCGCGTACGCCGGAAGGGGCGCACCCGTGACGACGGGCGCGCCCCTTCCGCGCGGGAAGCCGGGGCCGGGCCGCGGCCGCACCGAGCCGAGCCGGGGCACGGGCCGCGCCCGCGACCGGGGCGGGGACCCAGGGGCGAGCCCGAGCCGGGCCCCAGGGACGAGCCCGAGCCGGGCCCAGCCGGAGCCGGCCCGCGTCGAGCCGGGCCCAGCCGGGGCAGGCCCCAGCCGGAGCCGGGCCCCAGTCGGTCAGCCCGTCAGCCCGTCAGCCGGCCAGGCAGGAGGGGCCGAGCAGCACCTTGAGGTCGCCGAAGAGTGCCGGGTCGGGCTGGACGCGGTGCCGGTCGAGCCGGAGCACGGTGGTCGACCGCGGGCCCTGGAGCTTGATCCGCACCTCGGTGTTGCCCTTGTGGTGGGTGAGGATCTCGCCGAGGCGGCTGACCATCGGCGGGGTGACCTTGACGGTCGGGATGGTGAGCACCACGGGCGCGTTGGTGCCGGCCGACGACAGGTCGGGGACCATCAGCTCCATGGCGACCAGCCGCGGCACGTCCTCGCGCTTGTCGAGGCGGCCCTTGACGAAGACCACGGTGTCCTCGACGAGCTGGGTGGACACGAGCTGGTACGTCGCCGGGAAGAACATGCACTCGATGGAGCCGGCGAGGTCCTCGACGGTGGCGATGGCCCAGGCGTTGCCCTGCTTGGTCATCTTCCGCTGGAGGCCGGAGATGATGCCGCCGATGGTGACGACCGCGCCGTCCGCGTGCTCCCCGCCCGTGAGCTGGGAGATCGCCGCGTCGGTCTTGTCGGACAGGACGTGCTCGATGCCGAAGAGCGGGTGGTCGGAGACGTACAGGCCGAGCATCTCGCGCTCTTGGGCGAGGAGGTAGGACTTGTCCCACTCGACGTCGGAGAACTCGACGTCGAGCCCGAAGCCCGGCTCGTCGCTGGTCTCGTCCCCCATGCCGCCGAAGAGGTCGAACTGCCCCTCGGCCTCCTTGCGCTTGACCGCGACCACGTTGTCGATCATCGGCTCGTGGTGGGCGACCAGGCCCTTGCGGGTGTGGCCCATCTCGTCGAAGGCACCGGCCTTGATGAGCGACTCGATGGTGCGCTTGTTGCAGACGACCGCCTCGACCTTGTCGAGGAAGTCGGGGAAGGAGGTGTACTTCCCCTTCGCCTTGCGGCACCGGATGATCGACTCGACGACGTTGGTGCCGACGTTCCGCACGGCGGACAGGCCGAAGAGGATGACGTCGTCACCCTGGGCGGCGAAGTTCGACTCGGACTCGTTGACGTTGGGCGGGAGCACCTTGATGCCCATGCGGCGGCACTCGTTCAGGTAGACGGCCGACTTGTCCTTGTCGTCCTTGACCGAGGTGAGCAGCGCCGCCATGTACTCGGCGGGGTGGTTGGCCTTGAGGTAGGCCGTCCAGTACGAGACCAGTCCGTACGCGGCGGAGTGGGCCTTGTTGAAGGCGTATCCGGCGAAGGGGACCAGCACGTCCCACAGGGCCTGGATGGCCTCGTCGCTGTAGCCGTTCTTCTTGGCGCCGGCCTGGAAGATGGTGAAGTTCTTCGCCAGCTCCTCGGGCTTCTTCTTGCCCATGACGCGGCGGAGGATGTCGGCCTCGCCGAGCGAGTACCCGGCGATGATCTGGGCGGCCTTCTGCACCTGCTCCTGGTAGACGATCAGGCCGTAGGTGACGCCGAGGACCTCCTTGAGCGGCTCCTCCAGCTCGGGGTGGATCGGGGTGATCTCCTGCTGGCCGTTCTTGCGCAGCGCGTAGTTGGTGTGCGAGTTCATGCCCATCGGGCCCGGCCGGTAGAGGGCCGAGACGGCGGAGATGTCCTCGAAGTTGTCGGGCTTCATCAGCCGCAGCAGGGACCGCATGGGGCCGCCGTCGAACTGGAAGACTCCGAGGGTGTCGCCGCGCTGGAGCAGCTCGAAGGTGGTCGGGTCGTCGAGCGGGAGGCCGAGGAGATCGATGTCGATCCCCTTGTTGGCCTTCACCATCTTGACGGCGTCGTCCATGATCGTGAGGTTGCGCAGGCCCAGGAAGTCCATCTTCAGCAGGCCGAGCGACTCACAGCTCGGGTAGTCCCACTGGGTGATGGTCACGCCGTCGGTGTGCCTCACCCAGACGGGGACGTGGTCGACGATGGGCTCGCTGGACATGATCACGCCGGCGGCGTGCACGCCCATCTGCCGGACCAGGCCCTCCACGCCGCGCGCGGTGTCGATGACCTTCTTCACGTCCGGCTCGTTCTCGTACATCGAGCGGACCTCGCCGGCCTCCGAGTACCGGGGGTGGGAGGGGTCGGTGATGCCGGAGAGCGGGATGCCCTTGCCGAGGACGTCGGCGGGCATGGCCTTGGTGATGCGGTCGCCCATCGCGTACGGGTAGCCCAGCACGCGCGCGGAGTCCTTGATCGCGTTCTTGGCCTTGATGGTGCCGTACGTGCCGATCATGGCGACCTTGTCCTCGCCGTACTTCTCGGTCACGTACCTGATCACCTCGACGCGCCGACGCTCGTCGAAGTCGATGTCGACATCGGG
Source organism: Streptomyces sp. NPDC031064 (assembly GCF_055570965.1). Lineage (NCBI taxonomy): Bacteria > Bacillati > Actinomycetota > Actinomycetes > Kitasatosporales > Streptomycetaceae > Streptomyces > Streptomyces sp. NPDC031064. The sequence continues at coordinate 576,760 of NZ_JBVIGF010000003.1, read as the reverse complement.
CATGGAGACGCGCTCGGGGTTGAGGAACCGCTCGAAGATCAGGCCGTGCGGGATCGGGTCGAGGTCGGTGATGCCCAGGGCGTACGCCACGATCGAACCGGCGGCGGAGCCTCGGCCGGGGCCCACGGCGATGCCCTGGTTCTTGGCCCACATGATGAAGTCGGCGACGACGAGGAAGTACCCCGGGAACCCCATCTGGATGATGACGTCCATCTCGTACTCGACCTGCTGCTGGCGGTCCTCCGGGATGCCGCCGGGGAAGCGGCGGTGCATGCCGCGCTGGACTTCCTCCTTGAACCAGCTCACCTCGGTGTGGCCCTCGGGGATGTCGAACTTCGGCATGAGGTCGCGCTTCTCGAACATGCCGGTGGTGTCGATCTGCTCGGCCACCAGGAGGGTGTTGCGGCAGCCCTCCTGCCAGGCGTCCGAGGAGTCGATGGCGTACATCTCGTCGGTGGACTTGAGGTAGTAGCCGGTGCCGTCGAACTTGAAGCGGTCCGGGTCGGAGAGGTTCTTGCCGGTCTGGATGCACAGCAGCGCGTCGTGGGCGGAGGCCTCGTGCGCGTACGTGTAGTGCGAGTCGTTGGTGACCAGGGGCGGGATGCCGAGCTTCTTGCCGATCTCCAGCAGGCCGTCGCGGACCCGGCGCTCGATCTCGATGCCGTGGTCCATCAGCTCCAGGAAGTACCGGTCCTTGCCGAAGATGTCCTGGTACTCGGAGGCCGACTTCAGCGCCTCGTCGAACTGGCCGAGGCGCAGCCGGGTCTGGAGCTCGCCGGAGGGGCAGCCGGTGGAGGCGATCAGCCCCTCGGACCACTGGGCGATGGTCTCCTTGTCCATACGCGGCCACTTCTGGAGCCAGCCCTCCTTGTACGCGTCGGAGGAGAGCCGGAACAGATTGTGCAAGCCGGTCGCGTTCGCCGCCCAGATCGTCTTGTGGGTGTAACCACCCGAACCGGAGACGTCGTCCCGCTTCTGGTGCGGCTGGCCCCACTGGATCTTGCGCTTGTTGCGCCGGGACTCGGGCGCGACGTACGCCTCGATGCCGATGATCGGCGTGACCCCCGCCTTCTGCGCCGAGTGGAAGAAGTCGTACGCCCCGTGCAGGTTGCCGTGGTCCGACATCGCGATGTGCGTCATGCCCATCTCGTTGCAGGCGTTGAACATGTCCTTGAGCCGCGCGGCACCGTCCAGCAGCGAGTACTGGGTGTGCACGTGAAGGTGCGTGAACGGCGGCTTCGACACGGCTGCTGCCTCCGGGGGTCGGGGATGGGGGACAGCTCGGAAGTCTACGTCGCCCCACTGACAACGGATGTGCCCGATGAGGAGTGGCGGGCGGGCACTCGGGAGTACGGTCGCGCGTTGGAGGGGGACGGAACACCTGTCCCTTTTGTCATGCGCGCGGTCATGCGCGCGCCCGTGTACGTACGCACCAGGAGGCACCCCGCGATGTCGGTCCCGCAGCCCACCGCCGAGGAACGCGGTGAGCAGATCCTCTCCGTCTTCGGTACCGCGTTCGGCGAGCTCCTGGCCGCCGACCCGGCCGCCTTCCGGGTCAAGTTCCGGAAGATGGCCGGCTCGGCCTTCGCCTTCTACCGGGGCACGGCCTGCCTGTTCTACGCCGATCTCGACCGGGAACGGCACGGCGGCCCGTACCTGGACGAGCGGACCGGCCGGGTGTGGATCCACGGCGACCTGCACGCCGAGAACTTCGGCACGTACATGGACGCCAACGGCCGGCTGATCTTCAACGTCAACGACTTCGACGAGGCGTACGTCGGGCCGTTCACCTGGGACCTGAAGCGGCTGTCGGCGTCCCTGGCGCTGATCGGCTACACCAAGGCGCTCAGCGACGAGCAGATCACCGAGCTGGTACGGATCTACGCCGCCGCCTACCGGGAGCGGATCCACGCCCTGGCGACGGGCGCCAAGAACGAGGAGGTCCCGCCCTTCACCCTGGACACGGCCGAGGGCCCGCTGCTGGACGCGCTGCGTGACGCCCGGTCGCTGACCCGGTTCGGGCTGCTGGAGTCGATGACCGAGATCCGGGACTTCGAGCGCCGGTTCTCGGCCGGCGGCGGGGCGATCGAGCTGGACGCGGCGACCCGCTACAAGGTGCTGGCCGCGTTCGACGGGTACCTGGAGACGCTGCCCGAGTCGAGCCTGGCCCGGCCGGACTCGTACCGCGTGAAGGACGTGGTGGGGCGGCGCGGCATCGGCATAGGGTCGGCCGGCCTGCCCTCGTACAACATCCTCCTCGAAGGCAACAGCGACGCCCTCGAGAACGACGTCGTGATCTACATGAAGCAGGCGCAGACCCCGGCGGTCTCCCGCCATGTGACGGACCCGGCGGTGCGCGGCTACTTCCAGCACGAGGGGCACCGCACGGTCATCTCGCAGCGGGCGCTCCAGGCGCACGCCGACCCGTGGCTGGGCTGGACGGAGCTGGACGGCGCCGGGCAGTTGGTGGCGGAGGTCTCGCCGTACGCCGTGGACCTGGACTGGTCGGACATCGACGACCCGGAGGAGATCGCGGCGACAGTCGCCGACCTGGGCCGGGCGACGGCCACCATGCACGCGGCGGCGGACGACGAGAGCGGGCACTCCCTGGTGCCGTTCTCCACGGAGCGGGCCATCGACGCGGCGATCGCGGCGGACGAGGAGGGCTTCGGCGAGCTGCTGGTGGACTTCGCGCACGGCTACGGCGCCCGGGCCCGGGCGGACCACCAGATCTTCGTGGACCTCTTCCGCAACGGCCGCATCCCCGGCCTCTGACCCGCTCCTGGCGGGCCCTGGTAGGCCGGATCCTTTAGGGACCGCTTACAGCAAGGCGTGGCACACTCTCGGGCGATGGACGACATTTCCGGGACCCGGCTCAGGTGGCTGCGGGCGGCGTTCTTCACGGCACTGGTCGTGACGCTGTCCGTGGCCTCCCATGTGCTGCTCTCGGGGGCGCCGCTACCGCTGGCGACCGTCGCCGCCGTCGCGGCCGGTGTCTTCGGCGTGGCGTACGCGCTGGCGGGCGCCGAGCGCGGGTACTGGCGCATCGCGGGGCTCCTCGTCCCGCTGGAGCTGGCCGCCGACACGGTGTTCACCACCGGCCAGCACGTCTGTTACGGCCCGGCCGGCGGCCCCGTGGCGGGGTCCCTGCGGGCGGTGGGCGTCGACGTGCTGTGCGGCGGCGACGTGGGCGCCCCGCTGCCCGGTGTCGTCGCCCCCGAGGGCGGTGCCGCCGCCCTGCTCCGCTCCGCCGACCCGGCGCTGCCGTGGCTGTTGCTGGCCGCGCACGTCACGGTGGGACTGGTGGCCTCGGCGTGGCTGCGGCGGGGCGAGAGCGCGCTGGCCGGCCTGGTGCGGGCGGTGGCCGCCTTCGCCTTCCGGCCCCTGCTGATCGCGGTCGCCGTCGTGGCCGCGCCCGGCCTGACCGCGCGGCGGGGCGGCCCGCTCGCGAGCCGGCCGCGCCCGTCCCGTACCCGCCTTCTCGTGCACTCCGTGGGGCGGCGTGGACCGCCGTGCCGGGCGGCTCTCGCCGCCTGAGCGCAGCAGTCCCTTTTCACACCGGAGCGAACCGGCTTGCTTCGTTCGCGCCATTCGCGCTGTTCGCACCGGTTCAGCACGGATTCCACGGAGAACACCACCATGAGTGCACGCAACAGCCAGGCCAACAAGGCGGCCGCCCGCGAGCGGCTGCGCCAGGAGCGGGAGCGCCAGGCCAAGAAGGACAAGCTCCGCCGGCAGATCACCGTCGCCGTCTCGGCCGTCGCCGTCCTGGCGGTGGCCGGTGGTGTCGGCTACGCCGTGATGCAGGCGAACAAGCCCTCCCACTGGGAGGCGGCGAAGGACCAGAAGAGCGTCACCGCGCCGAAGAACACCTCGGGCGAGAACGGCACCACCCTCGTCATCGGCAAGCCGGCCGCGAAGAAGACGCTGGAGCTGTACGAGGACTCCCGCTGCCCGATCTGCGCGACGTTCGAGCAGGGCGTGGGCGAGACGATCGAGAAGGACGTCGCGGCCGGCAAGTACAAGCTCAAGTACATCGGCGCCACCTTCATCGACAACAGCGACCAGGGTGAGGGCTCCAAGAACGCGCTCTCCGCGCTGGGTGCCGCCCTCGACGTCAGCCCGGAGGCGTTCCTGGACTACAAGGCGGCCCTCTACTCGGCCAAGTTCCACCCCGAGGAGAGCCAGGACAAGTTCGCCAAGGACTCCTACCTCCTGGAGATCGCCGAGACCGTCCCGGCGCTCAAGAGCAACGCCGCGTTCAAGAAGAACGTCGAGGAGGGCACCTTCGACGCCTGGGCGCTCAAGATGTCCGAGGCCTTCGGCAAGAGCGGGGTGAAGGGCACGCCCACGGTGAAGATGGACGGCAAGCCGGTGACGGACGCGCGGGGCAACGCCCCCATGACGGCTGCCGACTTCACCGCCGCGATCGACGAGGCGCTCAAGAAGTAGCCGCTCCGGAAGGAAACCGCTCCAGAAGGGCGACCGCGCCTGAAGCCGCCGCTCAGGCACGGGGCGGGTACGCCTGGGGAGCAAGGCGCGGCTTTCGGCCAACGGGCGGGCGAACTCAGGGTAGTTCGTCCGCCCAAGTGCTCTACCGATCAGTAATCTGATCGGCCGTGACCAGTCGTTCTCTTTCCACACCCAGCCGCCGCACGGTCGTCAAGGCCGCTGCCGCCACCGCTGTCGCCGCGCCCGTCCTGGCCGCCGCCCCGCCCGCCGCGGCGGAGGTCCGGGCCCCGGCCTTCCTCCACGGGGTCGCCTCCGGCGATCCGCTGCCCGACGGCGTCCTGCTCTGGACGCGCGTGACCCCCTCCCCCGACGCCCTCCCCGGTTCCGGCAAGGGCCCGGACACCGAGGTGAGATGGGAGGTCGCCGAGGACAGAGCCTTCACCCGGACCGTGTCCAGGGGCACGGCCACGGCGACGGCCGCGTCCGACCACACCGTCAAGGTGGATGTAAGGGGCCTTCGCCAGGAGACCGCCTATTACTTCCGCTTCACGGCCGGTACGGATGCCGCGACGTCCGTCTCCCCCGTCGGCCGGACCCGCACGACCCCGGCCGCCGACGCCACGACGGACGGTGTCCGCTTCGGCGTCGTCTCCTGCGCCAACTGGGAGGCCGGCCACTTCTCCGCCTACCGCCACCTCGCCGCCCGCACCGACCTGGACGCGATCCTCCACGTCGGCGACTACATCTACGAGTACGCGACCGGCGCCTACCCCAAGCCCAAGTACGTCGTACGGCAGCACGAGCCGAAGCACGAGATCGTCACCCTCGCCGACTACCGCCTGCGGCACGGCACCTACAAGACGGACGGCGACCTCCAGGCGCTGCACGCCGCGCACCCGGTGATCGCCATCTGGGACGACCACGAGTTCGCCGACGACACCTGGTCGGGCGGCGCGGACAACCACACACCGGGCACCGAGGGCGACTGGGCGGCGCGGGCGGCGGCCGCGAAGCAGGCGTACTTCGAGTGGATGCCGGTGCGCACCTCCACCGAGGGCACGGTCTACCGCCGGCTGCGCTTCGGCCGACTGGCCGACCTGCACCTGCTGGACCTCCGCTCGTTCCGCTCGCAGCAGGCGTCCACGGGCAGCGGCCGGGTCGACGACCCGGACCGCACGATCACGGGCCGGGCCCAACTGGACTGGCTGAAGGCGGGGCTGGCGTCCTCCGACGCGGCCTGGAAACTGGTCGGCACCTCGGTAATGATCTCGCCGGTCGCCTTCGGCTCCCTGCCCGCCCACCTGATGGGCCCCGTGGCGGAGCTGCTGGGGCTGCCCAAGGGCGGCCTGGCGATCAACGTGGACCAGTGGGACGGCTACACGGACGACCGCAAGGAGCTGCTCGCCCACCTGACGGACCGTTCCATCACCAACACCGTGTTCCTGACCGGCGACATCCACATGGCGTGGGCCAACGACGTACCGGTGACGGCGGCCACCTACCCGGCGTCGCGGTCGGCGGCGACCGAGTTCGTGGTGACGTCGGTGACCTCCGACAACCTGGACGACATCCTGCACGTGGCGCCGGGCACGGTCTCGCTGGCCGCCGCGGCGGCGATCAGGGGCGCCAACCGCCATGTGAAGTGGGTGGACATGGACAACCACGGGTACGGCGTCCTCGACGTGACCGCGGAGCGCTCGCAGATGGACTACTACACCGTCTCCGACAAGACGAAGCCGGACGCGTCCTCGGCCTGGATACGGTCCTACCGGACGCTCAGCGGAACGCAGAAGGTCGAGCGGGTGAACGAACCGGTTCGATGACGGTCCTTCAGCGATGATTTTCAGCCAATCCTCTGGTTGTTAACAGGAGATCACAGCACCATGGCGGGCGGTGTGTTCCGTAGATCGAATGCGGACACACCGCCCGCACTGGGTGCCAGTTCTGTTACGCGGACGTCTCGGAGTCTGGAACGGACCGAAGGATTTCTCCCTGATGTCTTCAATTACTCAACGATTGATTGGGCTTGTTCAATGCTCATCAAGATCTGACATGGCCACGTAATCTCCCCGCGGTGGCGAGGAAGGCCCTCTCCACACCCCCACGCGAGGAGTCACCATGCGTGCTCTTGCCCGAATATCTCCGCGTATGCACCGCCGTGTTCTGGGCACGGCGGTCATGGCCGGATCCCTGGCCCTCTTCCCGCTCTCCGCCCCGACGGGTGTCGCCGCCGCCACGTCGCCGGCCGCCACCACGGTCACCGAGGAGTGCGCCGAGGGTTCGGGCGCCGCCAACGCGCGCGAGATCCACCCCGAGGGCGCGGGTCACGCGCACGAGCCCAACGAGGTCACCGACGCCAAGGCCAAGGCCATGGACGCGGACCTGAAGAAGAGACTGGAGGCGGCCCGCGCGAACGGGGGCCGCATGAACGTCGCCGCCGCCACCACGATCCCGGTCTACTTCCACGTCATCCACGACGGCGAGACGGGCAAGCTCAGCGCGACCGACATCAACGCGCAGATGGCCGTCCTCAACTCCGCCTTCGGCGGCCAGGGCACCGGCAACACCGACTCCGGCTTCACCTTCACACTGGCCGGCACGGACTACACGAACAACGCCGCCTGGTACAACCTGAGTTCCGGCTCCGCCGAGGAGAAGGCCATGAAGTCCGCCCTCCGCCAGGGCGGCGCCGGTGCGCTCAACTTCTACACGGCCAACCTCAGCGGTGGCCTCCTCGGCTGGGCGACCTTCCCGTCCTCGTACAAGTCCAACCCGACCATGGACGGTGTCGTCGTGCTCGACGCCTCCCTGCCGGGCGGCTCGGCCACCAACTACGCCGAGGGCGACACCGGCACGCACGAGGTCGGCCACTGGATGGGGCTCTACCACACCTTCCAGGGCGGCTGTAACGGCAACGGCGACTACGTGACCGACACGCCCGCCGAGAAGAGCCCGGCCTACGAGTGCCCGACCGGGCGCGACACCTGCGTCAACAAGACGGGTGCCGACCCGATCCACAACTTCATGGACTACACGTACGACGCGTGCATGTACCAGTTCACGGCGGGCCAGGTGCAGCGGATGAAGGACCACTGGACGGCGTACCGGGCAGGCTGACTTCCCTCTAACCTGGCGCCATGAGTGCGCCGGGGGACGTGATCGACGGTCGGTTCGAGCTGCTGCAACGGCTCGGCAGCGGGGGCATGGGCACGGTGTGGCGGGCACGCGACACCGTGCTCCACCGCGAGGTGGCCCTCAAGGAGGTGCGGTACGACGCCGGGCCAGCCGACGCCATGCGCGAGCGGGTCCTGCGCGAGGCGCGGGCGCTGGCCCGGCTGAGCCACCCGCACGTGGTGACCGTCCATCACATCGTGGACGTGCGGCCCCATCCGTGGATCGTGATGGAGCTGCTGCCCGGCACCTCCCTCCAGGACCGGCTCGCCCGGGAGGGCCCGCTGCCCCCGGTGGAGGCGGCGCGCATCGGCCGGCAGGTGCTGGCCGCCCTGCGCGCCGCCCACGCGGCCGGCATCCGGCACCGGGACGTCAAGCCCGCGAACGTCCTGCTGCGGGCGGACGGGAGCGCGGTCCTCACCGACTTCGGCATCGCCGCGCTCCAGGGCTCCACGTCGCTGACGGTGACCGGCGAGCTGGTCGGCTCGCCCGAGTACATCGCACCCGAGCGCATCCGGGGCGTGGACGACGACCCGTCCTCCGACCTGTGGTCGCTGGGCCTCGTGCTGTACGTGTGCGTGGAGGGCGTCAGCCCGCTGCGCCGCGCCACGACGCTGGCCACCCTGGCGGCCGTCCTCGACGACCCGGTCCCCCCGCCCGTACGGTCCGGGCCCCTCGCGCCCGTCCTCGCCGCCCTGCTCGTCCGCGACCCGGTGGCCCGCCCCGACGCGGCCCGGCTGGACGCGATGCTCGCGCTGGCCGAGAGCGACACGACACCCCCGCCGCACTGGTCGGCGCAGCCGACGGTGACCGCGCCGCCGCGTCCCACGCCACCAGCGCCGCTCCCGGATGCCGTCACACGGGCCGACCACCCGGCCCGGAGCCGTACCCCGGTCGTGGTCGCGGCCGTCTCGGTGGCCGTGGCGCTGGCCGCCGCGACCGCCCTGGTACTGGTACTGCGCGACGGGCCGGCCACGCGCGCCGACGGTGTGAACGGCTCGACGCCCTCCCCGACCGCCACGGCACACCCGACGACCGCCGGGCCGACCACCGCCACGCCCACGACCGCCACGCCCACGACCGCCCGGCCGACGACGCACAGCCCCACCCAGGCGCCACCGCCGCCGTCCACGCCCTCCGACCCGCTGGCCGAGAGCTGGATCGCCCAGCTCGCCTCCGTGTCCAAGTCCTCGGGCACCGGCGCACGCGCGCGCATGGCCGCGTCCCTGCGCGACAAGGGCCTGGAGGAGGCCGACTACCTGGACAGCGACGCGTACGCCTCCCTGCGCCCCGGCTACTGGGTGTTCTACGTGCCGGGCTTCAACAGCGGCACGGAAGCCGCGCAATGGTGCCGGTCCGCGGGGCTCACCTCCAAGAACGACTGCCTCGGCCGCTATCTGAGCCACCGCTCCTCGGACTTCGGCTACCAGTGCGTCCCCGGCCCCGGCGCCATCAGCGGCCGCTGCACGCGCGCGTGAAGCGCCACGGGCCCTCCTGCAGGCACCACAGGCGCTCCAGGCCCTACAGGCCGTCCAGGAACGACAGGGCGATCGCCCAGGTCCGCTCGGCGGCCTCCTCGTCGTAGTCGGGCAGGTCCGGGTCGGTGTACAGGTGCCCGGCGCCCGGGTAGCGGTACACCTCGGCGTCCGCGCCCGCCCGCCGCATCCCCAGGTACCAGGCGTTCAGCCAGTCCTGCGGCTCGAACGGGTCCGGGTCGGCGACATGGAGCTGTACGGGAAGCTCGTCCACCGAGGCGTTCGGCGCGATGTCCGACGTCCCGTGCAACAGCAGCAGCCCGCGCGCCTTCTCGTCGCCGAGCGCCAGGGTCTGCGCGATGGACGCGCCCAGGGAGAACCCCGCGTACACGAGCCCTTGCTCGGAGTACGGGGCGGCCGCCATGACGGCCCGCTTGAGCAGCTCCTCCTTGCCGATGCCGTCCTTGATGGCCATGCCCTCTTCCACGGTGCCGGCCGTTTGACCGTCGTACAGGTCGGGCACGTGCACGTGGTGCCCGGCGGCGCGCAGCCGGTCGGCTGCCGCGTGCACGGCCGGGCGCGGACCGTAGGCCGAGTGGAAGAGCATGATGTCCATCCGGCCATCCTGCCATTTGGAATGCGGAGCCATGGAGAACGTACTGCGCCCGTTGACCGTCGTCGGCGGCTCGGTCGTGCTCACGCTGGTGGTCGGCTACCTCGCCGATGTCACGCTGCGCCGAGCCGACGCCCGGCACCACGAGACCCCGCTGTGGGGGCTGCTGCGCCGCTGCAGGCTGCCCCTTCAGGTGGTTCTGCTCACCGCGCTGCTCCGCGGCTCGTACCGGCAGACGAAGTGGGCGGTGATCGAGGACCATGAGGCCGGGATCGGCCAGGCCCTGACACTGGTACTGATCGGGGCGAGCGCGTGGCTCGTGGTGCGGATCGCGGCGGCCATAGTCGAGTCCAGTTACGCCCGTTACGCCTCATCCACCCGTGACGCCGCGCGCGTGCGCCGGGTCCGGACCCAGGTCACGCTGATCATGCGGATCGTCACGGCGGTGGTCGGCGTGGTCGCGGTCGCCGCGATGCTGCTGACGTTCCCGGACTTCCGGACGATCGGTACGTCCATGCTCGCCTCGGCGGGCATCATCGGCATCGTCGCCGGTGTCGCGGCGCAGTCCACGCTCGGGAACCTCTTCGCCGGCTTCCAGATCGCCTTCGGCGACATGGTGCGGATCGGCGACACGGTGGTCGTGGACGGCGAGTGGGGCGTGGTGGAGGAGGTCACGCTGACGTTCCTGGCCGTACGGACGTGGGACGAGCGGCGGATCACGATGCCGGTGTCGTACTTCACCAGCAAGCCGTTCGAGAACTGGTCACGCGGCGGCGCCCAGATGACCGGCACGGTCTTCTTCCACCTGGACCACTCGGCTCCGGTGGGCCTGATGCGCGAGAAGCTCAAGGCCGTCCTGGCGGACTGCCCGGCCTGGGACGGCCGCGACTGGTCCCTTGCCGTCACGGACACCACCCCCAGCACGATCCAGGTGCGGGCGGTCGTCACGGCGAAGGACGCGGACGACATCTGGACGGTGCGGTGCGTCGTACGCGAGCAGATGATCGCCTGGCTGTACGAGAAGCACCGCTACGCGCTCCCCCGCATCGCCACGTCCCCGGCGTCGCTGCCCCCGGACGGCCAGTGGCCCGAACGCGGCGTGTCCGCCCGGCAGCCCCGCCCGGCCGAGGTCCACACCAACAACGCGGACGCCTACGCCCTGGACGGCGAGGCCCCCGCCAAGGACGCGCCCCGCACGGGCCGCGGCTGACCCCGCCGGCCCGCCCTCACCGCAGGCTGCGGACGTCCAGGTGGCGCAGGACGCGGTCGACGACCTCCGGGTCGGCACCGGGCTCGCTGCGGGCGGAGAGCACCTCGTGGCGGGCCGCCGACATCAGTTCCCGCTGGATGCGCTGCATCGCCTGGAACCGCTCCGCCCGCCGGGCGGAGGCCGACCGCCGCTCCTCGTCGACCAGGTCGGGGCTGATCCGCGCCCCCACGTCGAACGCGACGCGCTGGAGCCGCTCCTGGAGGTCCTCCGGGAGCGGCTCCACCTCCTGGATCTCCTTGAGGCGCCGTTTCGCGGCCTTCGCGGCCCGGATGGCGAGCTTCCGCTCCAGCTCCCGCTCCGCGTCCGTGTCGGCGCGCACGCCGAGCCTCTTCACGAGCCACGGCAGGGTGAGGCCCTGGAGGACGAGCGTCGCCATGATGACGCAGAAGGCGATGAAGACGATCTCGTCCCGCCCCGGGAACGGCGCCCCGTCCTCCGTGCGCAACGGGATCGCGAGCGCCAGCGCGACCGACGCCACGCCCCGCATGCCGGACCACCACATGACGACGGTCTCCCGCCAGCTCATGGGGATCTCCTCGTCGTAGTCCCGGCGCGTGTGGAGCCGTTTGGCGAGCCAGGTGGCCGGCAGCAGCCACAGCAGCCGCACGCCCACGACGCAGCCGGCGATGGCCGCGCCCCAGCCCAGCATCCGCAGCTCGCGCCCGTCGGCCGTGCCGAAGACGTTGTGCAGCTCCAGGCCGATCAGCCCGAAGGCGATGCCCGTGACGAGGGTGTCGACGATCTCCCAGAACGTCCGCCCGGCGATCCGGCCCATCACGTCGTCCGCGTCCGTGGCGTGCTCGGCGAGGAACAGGGCGGTGACCAGGACCGCGAGGACGCCGGAACCGTGCAGTTCTTCGGCGAGCACGTAACTGACGAAGGGCACCAGCAGCGTGAGCCCGGTCTGGAGGGTCGCGTCGCCCAGCAGCCCCATCAGCTTGTTGGAGAGCCAGCCCAGCGCGAACCCGACCACGATGGCGACGACGGCGGACAGCACCAGCTCCCCGGCCGCGCCCGCCCAGGAGAACGTTCCGCCGACGGCCGCGCCGATCGCCACGTGGTAGAGCACGATCGCCGTGACGTCGTTGAACAGCCCCTCGCCCTCCAGGATCGACACGAGCCGGCGCGGCAGCCCCAGGGAGCCGGCGACGGCGGTCGCGGCGACCGGGTCCGGGGGCGCGACCAGCGCGCCGAGCGCCACGGCGGCGGCGATCGGCAGACCGGGCACGACCGCGCTCGCCACCGCGGCGACGGCGGCCGTGGTGACGAAGACCAGCGCCACCGCCAGCAGGAAGATGGGGCGCTTGTTGGCGGCGAACTGGCGCCACGACGTGCGCTGCACCGTCGCGTACAGCAGCGGCGGCAGGACCAGCGGAAGGATGAACTCCGGCGGGATCTCCACGTTCGGCACGAAGGGCAGCAGCGCCAGCACCACGCCCGCGAGCGTCATCAGCACCGGGGCGGGCAGCCCCAGCCGCTCCCCCAGGGGCACGGTCACCACCGCCCCGAGCAACAGCACGAGAAGCAGAGCCAGTTGGTCCATGGTGCGCCCTCCGGCCGTTCACCCCACGATGGTCGTTACAGCACGCGCCGCATCGCCTGGTGGGGTATGCCGGCGTCCTGGAACTCGTCGCCGTACGCCTCGTAACCGAGCCGCTCGTAGAACCCGAGCGCCTGCGTCTGGGCGTGCAGGTCCACCGCGGTCAGCCCACGCGCGCGTGCCGCCTCCTCGATGGCCTGTACCAGGGCCACGCCGACGCCGAGGCCCCGCGCGGCCCTGGCCACCGCGAGCCGGCCCAGCGAGCCCACGCCCTCGGCGCCACCGGTCTTGCCGGCCGCGTCGGCCCCGTACAGCAGCCTGCCGGTTCCGAGGGCGACCCCGTCGGCACGGCGGACGGCCAGCACGTGGACGGCGGTGGCGTCGTAGGAGTCGTACTCGATCTCCTCCGGTACCCCCTGTTCCGCGACGAAGACCTCACGGCGGACGGCGAAGCCCGCCTGACGGTCGGCATCGGTCACGGCCTCCCGTACGGCGAACTCGCTCACGCGCTCTCCGCGGCGATCCTGTCCAGGGCGGCCTGGAGGTCGTCCGGGTAGGTGCTCTCGAACTCGACCCACCGGCCGTCCGCCGGGTGCTCGAACCCGAGGCGGACCGCGTGCAGCCACTGCCGGGTCAGGCGGAGCCGCTTCGCCATCGTGGGATCGGCGCCATAGGTCAGGTCGCCGACGCACGGGTGGCGGTGGGCCGACATGTGGACGCGAATCTGGTGGGTGCGGCCCGTCTCCAGCTTGATGTCCAGCAGGGAGGCCGCGCGGTACGCCTCGATCAGGTCGTAGTGGGTCACCGACGGCTTGCCCTCGGCGGTCACGGCCCACTTGTAGTCGTGGTTCGGGTGGCGTCCGATCGGCGCGTCGATCGTCCCGCTCAGCGGGTCGGGGTGCCCCTGCACGAGCGCGTGGTAGCGCTTGTCGACCGTACGGTCCCGGAACTGCGCCTTGAGCAGCGTGTACGCCCGCTCCGACTTGGCCACCACCATGAGCCCGGACGTGCCGACGTCGAGGCGGTGGACGATGCCCTGCCGCTCGGCGGCACCGGACGTCGAGATCCGGTACCCGGCCGCCGCGAGGCCGCCGATCACGGTCGTCCCCGTCCAGCCGGGGCTCGGGTGGGCGGCCACGCCGACCGGCTTCACGATCACGACGATGTCGTCGTCGTCGTGCACGATCTCCATGCCCTCGACGGGTTCGGCGACGACCTGCACGGGAACGGGCGCCCCGGGCATCTCGACCTCGAGCCACGCGCCACCGCTGACCCGCTCGGACTTGCCGACGGCGGCGCCGTCGACGAGCACCTTCCCGGCGGCGGCCAGCTCGGCCGCCTTGGTGCGGGAAAACCCGAACATACGGGCGATGGCGGCGTCGACTCGCTCGCCTTCGAGGCCATCGGGAACGGGCAGCGTACGGATCTCGGGAATCGTGCTCACCCGTCGAGTATGCCTTGTCAGTCCTTGTGAACGGTCCCGTCCGGGTCCAGCCCCTTGAACGACAGGATCACAATGAGGAACCCGCCACACACGATCGCCGAGTCCGCCAGGTTGAACACGGCGAAGTGCGCGGGCGCGATGAAGTCCACGACCGCGCCCTCGAAGACGCCGGGCGAGCGGAAGATCCGGTCGGTGAGGTTGCCGAGCGCACCACCGAGGAGCAGGCCCAGGGCGATCGCCCAGGGCAGGCTGTAGAGCTTGCGCGCCAGCCGGATGATCACCACGATCACCACCGCCGCGATGAGCGTGAAGATCACGGTGAACGCCTCGCCGATCCCGAACGCCGCGCCCGGGTTGCGCACCGCCACGAACCTCAGCAGGTCACCGACGACCTGGATCGGCTCGTGGTGCTCCAGCTTGGCCACCACGAGCATCTTGCTGCCGAGATCCAGCAGATAGGCCACCAGGGCCACGACGAGCAGCGCGACGATGCGGCGCTTGCCCTTGGGCTGCTCGGCGGGGGCCGCAGCCTCGCCGTCCACGTCCGGCGTACCGATGATGCGCTCCGCCTCTGCCACGTGAGTCCCTCAACCTAGGTGCCTACTAGGCACGAGGGTACGGCACACACGTACGGGTTCAGCCCCGCCGTTCCTGCTTCTGCTTGTCCTCCACGCACAGGGTGGCCCGCGGGAACGCCTGCATGCGCGCCTTGCCGATGGGCTTCCCGCACACCTCGCACAGGCCGTACGTGCCCGCGTCGAGCCGCTGGAGCGCGTGCTGGGTCTGCTCCAGGGTGGCGCGGGCGTTGGCGGCCAGCGCCATCTCGTGCTCGCGGGTGATGTTCTTGGTCCCGGTGTCGGCCTCGTCGTGCCCGGCGCCGTCCCCGGAGTCCCGCATCAGCCCGGACAGGGCCACCTCGGAGGCGGTGATCTCCGCCTGGAGGCGGGCCACCTCGCCCTCCAGCTCGGCCCGCGCCTCCGCGACCTCCTCCGAGCTCCAGGGCTCCTCCCCGGGCCGTACGGCGAGCTCCTCCGGTGCCGTCTCGGCGACACCCCGGGCAGGGGGTACGGCCGAGGCGGCCGGCGCCGTGGTCACGTCCGCGGTCTTCTTCGCTGCCACTGTCCTGGCTCCTGTCTGTTCCGCGGCCTCGGCCGCCCCCTCGGCCGCGACTGCGGCCTGTTCCGCGGCCTTCCCGGCCACGTGCTTCCTTCCCACCCCTCGCCCGGCCCCGCCCCCGGCGACCGCCTTCTCGGCGGGTGCCTTCTCGGGCGCCGCTTTCTTGGCGGGCGCCTTCTTGGCCGCCGTCTTCTTGGCGGGCGCCTTCTTGGCCGGCGCCTTCTTGGCGGGCGCCTTTGTGGCCGCCGTCTTCCTGGCCGTCGCCTTCTTGGCCGTCGCCTCGCCGGGCACCTCCTCGGCTGCTTCCGCTCCCTTCTTGCCCACGCCCTTGCCGACCGCCTCCTCGTCGGCCTTCTTGGCCGTCGCCTTCTTCCGGGCCGCCGTCTTCTTCGCGGGCGGCGCTTCCTCCGCCTTCCCGCCGGGGCCGCCACCCTCCTTGGACGCGGCCTTCCGAGCCGTGGCCTTCTTCGCGGACGCCCTCTTGGCGGACGCCGCCTGCCCGCCGCCTTCCTGTGCGGCCGTTTCCCGATCGCTCGCCGACGCCTTCCTGGACGCCGCGCGGGCGGCGGGCTCCTTGGCAGCGGGGCCCGCGCGCTCAGAGGCGGTGCGCCCCGCGGCCTCCGCCGCTTCCGCCGTCTCGGCGCGCTTCGCGGACCGGTCCGCCTTCTTCGCGGCGGTGGTGTCGCCCCTCACCGCCCCCGCCCCGGCCACGGTCTTCTTCGTGACCGTCTTCCGGGCGCGGGCCGGCGCCGCCGGGCGCGTCGCCGCCGCAGACGACGCCGTGCTCTTCTTCCCCGTCGTGTCCTTGGCCGCCGCGCCCGTGGCGGTGGATCTCGCGGACGCCGTCTTCTTCGCGGCGGTCTTCTTCGCCACCATCTCGCGGCCCCTTCACATATTGTGATCTTGCTCGCGAATCGTGCTGGGACGATAAATCGACTCAAGCCCCGCGGCAACGGGGCACGCCGCCGGTCCGGACGCCCCATGCCCGCGGCAAGGACAGCCTGCATCCGTTGTGCCCAGCTCCCCGCCCGGTAATCCGCCCCCCACGCCCGTCCGGAGCCCGCCGGACCCCGTATGGCCATTCGGGTCACTTCCGCGCCCACCGCCCGCGCCCCGGAAAACCGGTCGGCCGCTGTCCGTCCGGGCCCTTACACTGGGCGCAGCGAAAGGCTTGGATGGGGACGAGTAGCGTCGTACGCAGCCATGAGCGACCCGGGGACGGTGAGAGCCCGGGGGCGAGCCCGATGTGAAGCATCACCCCGGAGCCGCCGGAAGAACGCCCGCGGGAGACCGCGCGGTCAGTAGAACCGGCATCGCGACCCCAATGAGGGGGCTCAGGACCGCCCACGAGGCCGGTCCGGGGCCAAGGAGGGTGGTACCGCGGGAGCCGCGCAGCGCTGGCGCTCTCGTCCCTCCGACGGAACGAGTCACAGTCCGCCGGAGGATTCGATGTCGCAGTACCGCCAGGTACCCGCCCAGGTCGACCTGCCCGCGCTCGAGCACGCCGTGCTCGATTTCTGGCGCGAGGCCAAGGTTTTCCAGAAGTCCCTTGAGCAGTCCGAGGGCCGCCCGGAGTGGGTCTTCTACGAGGGCCCGCCCACCGCCAACGGCATGCCCGGCGCGCACCACATCGAGGCCCGCGTCTTCAAGGACGTCTTCCCCCGCTTCCGCACCATGCGCGGCTACCACGTCGCCCGCAAGGCCGGCTGGGACTGCCACGGCCTGCCGGTCGAGCTCGCCGTCGAGAAGGAGCTCGGCTTCTCCGGCAAGAAGGACATCGAGGCGTACGGCATCGCCGAGTTCAACGCCAAGTGCCGCGAGTCGGTGACCCGCCACACCGACGCGTTCGCCGAGCTGACGACCCGGATGGGCTACTGGGTCGACCTGGACGACGCGTACCGCACCATGGACCCGGAGTACGTCCAGTCGGTCTGGTGGTCCTTGAAGGAGATCTTCAACAAGGGCCTGCTGGTCCAGGACCACCGCGTCGCCCCCTGGTGCCCCCGCTGCGGCACCGGCCTGTCCGACCACGAGCTGGCCCAGGGCTACGAGACGGTCGTCGACCCCTCCGTCTTCGTCCGCTTCCCGCTGACCTCCGGCCCCCTCGCGGGCGAGGCCGCCCTCCTCGTCTGGACGACGACCCCCTGGACCCTGGTGTCCAACACGGCGGTCGCCGCCCACCCCGAGGTCACCTACGTCGTCGCGACCGACGGCGCCGAAAAGCTGGTCGTGGCCGAGCCGCTCCTCGCCAAGGCCCTCGGCGAGGGCTGGGAGGCCACCGGCCAGACCTTCACCGGTGCCGAGATGGAGCGCTGGACCTACGAGCGCCCCTTCGCCCTCGTCGAGTTCCCCGCCCCGGCGCACTTCGTCGTCAACGCCGACTACGTCACGACCGAGGACGGTACGGGTCTGGTGCACCAGGCACCCGCCTTCGGTGAGGACGACCTCAAGGTCTGCCGCGCGTACGGCCTGCCCGTCGTGAACCCGGTCCGCCCCGACGGCACCTTCGAGGAGGACCTCGACCTCGTCGGCGGCCAGTTCTTCAAGAAGGCCGACGAGGCCCTCACGGCCGACCTCCAGGCCCGTGGGCGGCTCTTCAAGCACATCGCGTACGAGCACAGCTACCCGCACTGCTGGCGCTGCCACACGGCGCTGCTGTACTACGCGCAGCCGTCCTGGTACATCCGTACGACCGCCGTCAAGGACCGGCTCCTGGAGGAGAACGAGAACACCAACTGGTTCCCGGACTCCGTCAAGCATGGCCGCTTCGGCGACTGGCTGAACAACAACATCGACTGGGCGCTCTCCCGCAACCGCTACTGGGGCACCCCGCTGCCCATCTGGCGCTGCGAGGAGAACCACCTCACCTGCGTCGGTTCGCTCGCCGAGCTGTCCGAGCTGACGGGCACCGATCAGTCGTCCCTGGACCCGCACCGCCCGTACATCGACGACGTCACCTTCCCCTGCCCCACCTGTCAGGAGACGGCGACCCGCGTCCCCGAGGTGATCGACGCCTGGTACGACTCGGGCTCGATGCCGTTCGCGCAGTGGGGCTACCCCTACCGCAACAAGGAGATCTTCGAAAAGCGCTACCCGGCGCAGTTCATCTCCGAGGCCATCGACCAGACGCGCGGCTGGTTCTACACGCTGATGGCGGTCGGCACGCTCGTCTTCGACAAGTCGTCGTACGAGAACGTCGTCTGCCTGGGCCACATCCTCGCCGAGGACGGCCGGAAGATGTCCAAGCACCTGGGCAACATCCTCCAGCCGATCCCGCTCATGGACCAGCACGGCGCGGACGCGGTGCGCTGGTTCATGGCGGCCGGCGGCTCGCCCTGGGCCGCGCGGCGCGTCGGCCACGGCACCATCCAGGAGGTCGTCCGCAAGACGCTCCTCACGTACTGGAACACGGTCGCCTTCCAGGCGCTGTACGCCCGTACGTCGGGCTGGGCGCCCTCGGCCGCCGACCCGGCGCCCGCCGACCGCCCGGTGCTGGACCGCTGGCTGCTCTCCGAGCTCCACGCGCTGACCGACCAGGTCACGCAGGCCCTGGAGGCGTACGACACCCAGCGCGCCGGCAAGCTGCTCTCCGCGTTCGTCGACGACCTCTCCAACTGGTACGTACGCCGTTCCCGCCGCCGCTTCTGGCAGGGCGACAAGGCGGCGCTGCGTACGCTCCACGAGGTCGTCGAGACGGTCACGCGCCTGATGGCCCCCCTCACCCCGTTCATCACCGAGCGCGTGTGGCAGGACCTGGTCGTCCCGGTGACCCCGAACGCGCCCGAGTCCGTCCACCTCTCGACCTGGCCGGAGGCCGACCTCTCCGCGATCGACCCCGCCCTCTCCACCCAGATGGCCCTCGTACGCCGGCTGGTCGAGCTGGGCCGCGCCACGCGCGCGGAGTCGGGCGTCAAGACCCGTCAGCCGCTCTCCCGCGCCCTGGTCGCCGCCACGGGCTTCGAGGCCCTGTCGCCCGAGCTGCACGCCCAGATCACGGAGGAGCTGAACGTCAGCTCCCTGGCCTCCCTCTCGGAGGTGGGCGGGTCGCTCGTCGACACGACCGCCAAGGCGAACTTCCGGGCCCTGGGCAAGCGCTTCGGCAAGGGCGTCCAGGACGTGGCCAAGGCGGTCGCCGCCGCCGACGCGGCCGCGCTGTCCCTCGCCCTCCGCAACGGCGAGGCGACCCTGGAGGTCAACGGCGAGACGATCACCCTGGCCCCCGACGAGGTGATCATCACCGAGACCCCGCGTGAGGGCTGGTCGGTCGCCTCGGACGCGGGCGCGACGGTCGCCCTGGACCTGGAGATCACCCCGGAGCTGCGCCGGGCGGGCCTGGCCCGTGACGCGATCCGCCTGATCCAGGAGGCCCGCAAGAACAGCGGCCTGGACGTCGCCGACCGGATCGCCCTGCGCTGGGAGTCCACCGACCCCGAGGTCGCCGCGGCCCTCGCGGACCACGCCGAGCTGATCGCCGACGAGGTCCTGGCCACCGACTTCGCCTCCGGGGAGGCGGACGCCACGTACGGCGAGCCGTTCACCGACGAGGGCCTGTCCCTCACGTTCCGCCTCCGCAAGGCGTAACCGGACGAATTGGGGCCCGGCCACCTCGGTGGCCGGGCCCTTCGGCATCCCGTCCCGCACCCGGCATACCACCCGGGCGGGGCCGTGCAGGGTCGCCCCCGCAGAGGTTGGCGGCAAAGGCCGGGCTCCCTTGGATGGCACCCAAGGCCGCCGGCCTCGAGGAGGTGAGCCCGGAGGGGCCCCGCCCCCACCCACCCGGGGTGACCGCCCAGCCCATCGGGCCGCACCCGGACAAGCCACCGCCCCAGGGCGAACCGAGCAAGGGCACCGCCCCGGTCCCGTTGTGCCCACCCTCCCCCTGGCTCTCGGCTTCGCTCGAGCAGGGGGGACCCCCATCGCCGTGCAACACGACCGCCCACAACGGGAACAGGGACTCCCAAGACACCGGGGCACCGCCCACCGCCCACCGCAAAGGGCCGGGGGGAGGGGGGGGGAGGGGGGGGGGGGGGGGAGCCCCCCCCCCCCCCCCCCCCACCCCCAAGACCCCACCAACAACAACCCGCCGCCGCCCTTTCCCCCGAACACAACAAAAACAGACAAAACC
>NZ_JBVIGF010000003.1:470590-556544 GCF_055570965.1 Streptomyces sp. NPDC031064 | reverse complement strand
CCACACACCCCCACCCCCCCCCCCCCCCCCCCCCCCCCCCCCCCCCCCCCCCCCCCCCCCCCCCCCCCCCCCCCCCCCCCCCCCCCCCCCCCCCCCCCCTACTGCCTACCGACGGCTACGCGCGTACCGCGCGCCGCGCCCGCGTCAGTTGTCGTCCTCGTCGATGAGGAAGCCACGCATCGGCGACGGAGCCTGCTGCATCGGCTGCGGCGCCTGCGGCCGCACCGGTGCCATCGGCTGCGTCATCGCGGGCGACATCTGCTGCTGGCCGCCGTAGGACGGACCACCGCCCATCGGCTGGCCGCCACCCATGGTCTGGTTGCCGCCGTACGACGGGGCGCTCGCGCCGGCCGACGCCATCGACGGGGACGGCGGCAGCGACGCGGTCGCCGGGGTCCGCGGGGGGGCCAGCGAGTCGTCCGCCTGGGTTTCGAGCTGGCGGAGCTGGCTCTCCAGGTAGGACTTCAGGCGCGTACGGTACTCACGCTCGAAGCCCCGCAGGTCCTCGACCTTGCGCTCCAGCGTGGCGCGGGCGGACTCCAGGGAGCCCATCGCGACGCGGTGCTTCTCCTGCGCGTCCCGCTCCAGGGCGTCCGCCTTGGCGCGGGCGTCGCGCTCCAGGCCCTCGGCGCGCGACCGGGCCTCGCCGACGATCTTGTTGGCCTCGGAGCGGGCCTCCGCGATCGCCTGGTCGGCAGTCTGCTGGGCGAGGGAGAGAACGCGGGCCGCGCTGTCGCCGCCGGGGCCCTGACCGGGCTGCGGCATCTGCGGGCCGTGACCGCCCATGGGGCCACCCATGGGACCGCCCATCGGGCCGCCCATGGGGCCGCCCTGCATGGGACCGGGGCCGTGCTGGCCCTGCGGGCCGCCGTGGCTGGGACCGGCCGGAAGCTGCGGAGCACCACCGGGAAGCTGGGGGGGACCCATCTGCGGGGGCTGCTGCTGGACCGGCGGACCCGATATCCCGGCGGGCACGGGAGCCCCCGGACCGACCGGTCGGTCCTGCTGCTCCGGCGGCTTGCGCATGCCCTGCTGCTGCTGGTTCTGCGCGGCCGCGCGCGTGGCGGCGGCCAGCTTGGCGCGCAGGTCCTCGTTCTCGCGGAGCAGGCGCGTCAGTTCGGCTTCGACCTCGTCGAGGAAGGCATCGACCTCGTCCTCGTCATAGCCTTCTCGGAGGCGGACGGTCGTGAACTGCTTGTTCCGCACGTCCTCGGGGGTCAGCGGCATCTTTCCTTCACCTCTACGTAGTCGTCGGCAGTCGGCAGGACCGTTATCGCTACACCCTCACACCCTCATCATGAAGCTGTTCACGATGGAGATCAGGATGTAGACGATGATCATCAGAACGAAGAAGGACAGGTCGAGTGCCACGCCCCCGAGACGCAACGGCGGGATGAACCGCCGCAGAAGCTTCAGTGGTGGATCAGTGACAGTGTAGGTGGCCTCCAGAACGACCACCATCGCCTTCCCGGGTTGCCATGAACGAGCGAACTGGAAGACGTAGTCCATGACCAGCCGGAAGATCAGGACGACAAGGAAGCACATCAGAGCGATGTAGATCACTTGTAGTGCGACGCTCATCCCGCGCTTCCCTCTCCCCTGGTCCTATGTCCACCGGCCTCCCGGCCGGGCCGTTCCCGGTGTCGTGCTCTCAGCTCTGGTTGAAGAATCCGCCCTCTGCGATGCGGGCCTTGTCCTCCGCCGTGACATCGACGTTAGCAGGCGACAACAGGAACACCTTCTGCGTCACTCTCTCAATGCTGCCATGCAGGCCGAAGACGAGACCGGCGGCAAAGTCGACAAGTCGCTTCGCGTCCGTGTCGTCCATCTCCGTGAGATTCATGATCACAGGCGTGCCCTCGCGGAAGTGTTCCCCGATGGTACGGGCCTCGTTGTAGGTCCGCGGGTGCAGCGTGGTGATGCGGTAGGGCTCCCGCTCGGACACGACCTTGGGCATGATCACCGGTGCGTTCTTCTCCAGGCTCGGGCGTTCAGGTGTGATGGATGCCACGGGGGCGATTCGCGCCGGACGTCCGCTTTCAGCGGGAAGCGGAACAGGGTCGCGCTGCACGGGCGGCTGCTGGACGACACGCACCGGCTCCTCGCGCTCCGCCTGGTGCGAAGACTGGTGCGGGGGCTGGTGGCGCCGTCGGTCGCGCTCGGGCTCCGGCTCCAGTTCGGGTTCGAAGTCGTCATCGGGGTCGAAGCCCCGGCCGTCGTACCCATCGTCCTCCACGAGGCCGAGGTAGACCGCCATCTTGC
Organism: Streptomyces sp. NPDC031064; assembly: GCF_055570965.1. Lineage (NCBI taxonomy): Bacteria > Bacillati > Actinomycetota > Actinomycetes > Kitasatosporales > Streptomycetaceae > Streptomyces > Streptomyces sp. NPDC031064. Next base: position 554,282 of record NZ_JBVIGF010000003.1, on the reverse strand, counting down.
GCATCGCGCCGGCCATTCTCTGAGTCCTCCGCTCTGTGGTGGATCGCCCTCATCACTCATGGGCACAGCGTCACCAAGTGCCCGCGATCCACAAGGCCTGTCCGCTGTTCGGCGGAAATGACCATATTTTCTGCTGTGGTCCGACTTGCTTCGCGACGTTACCCGAGCCGAGGTCGGACTCCGAGCACCGCCGTACCGATGCGCACATGTGTCGCTCCGGCCGCCACCGCGTCCTCGAGGTCCGCGCTCATCCCTGCTGACACCATGTTCGCAGCCGGATGGGACACGCGCAGGCGGGATGCGAATTCCATCAGCCGATCGAATGCGGCCCGTTCGCGCCCCGCATAGGGTCCGGCCAGCGGCGCGACCGTCATGAGTCCGTCGAGCCGGAGGCCCGGCGCGCCCTCGACCGCGTCCGCCAACTCCTCGATGCCGTCCGGCGCGACGCCGCCGCGCTCGCCACGCTCACCGGACTCCGCGTCGAGCGCCACCTGGATCAGGCACCCGATGTCGCGCCCGGCGCGCTCCGCCGCGCCCGACAGCGCGGTGACGAGCTTCAGCCGGTCGACCGACTGCACCTCATGCGCATAACTCGCCACAGAACGGGCCTTATTGGTCTGCAACTGGCCGACGAAGTGCCATGTGAGGTCGAGGTCCGCGCACTCGGCGGCCTTGGGGGCCGCGTCCTGGTCGCGGTTCTCGGCGACATGACGGACCCCCAGCTCGTGCAGCAGCCGTACGTCGCTCGCGGGGTACGTCTTGGTGACCACGATCAGGGTCACGTCCTCGCGCTCACGCCCGGCCGCCGCGCACGCGGCAGAGATACGTTCCTCCACTCGCGCGAGGTTCTCGGCGAGTTGAGCCTTGCGGTCCGTCATCTGCTATCAGTCCAACCAGACATATCCGGCGAGCCGCCCGGTCGTGCGGTCGCGACGGTACGAGTAGTGGTCGCGCGATTCGAGCGTGCAGACCTCCGAAGCGCGCCGGTCGCGCACCCCCAGCGCGTCGAGCTGGGCGTGCACCCCGGCGGTCACATCCACCGCCGGAGTGCCCCAACTCGTCGTGGAGTGCGCCTCCGGTACGACGGCGGCCACCTCGCCCCGCATGGTCTCGGGGACCTCGTAGCAGCGTCCGCACACGGCCGGGCCGGTGCGGGCGGTGATCCGTGCCGGCTCGGCACCGAGCGCGATCATGGCCTCGACGGTGGCCGGCACGACACCGGCGACCATCCCGGGCCGGCCGGCGTGCGCCGCGCCCACCACACCCGCGACCGGGTCGGCCAGCAGGACGGGCGTGCAGTCGGCGGTCAGCACCGCGAGCGCGAGCCCGCGCCGGGCGGTGACGATCCCGTCCACCGCCAAAACGTCCTGGTCCGCCGCCCACGGTCCGTCGACCACGGCCACGTCCCGGCCGTGCACCTGGTTCATCCACACGACCCGCCGCGGATCGAGCCCCAGCGACTCGGCGGCGAGCCGGCGGTTCGTCGTGACGGAGCCGGGGTCGTCGCCGACCGCTCCGCCGAGGTTGAGCTCTTCGTACGGAACGGCGCTCACCCCGCCCCACCGATCGGTGAAGGCGAAATGCGCGCCGCTCACTGAGTCGTGCTGCCCTATCACGTCACAGGGTCACTTCAGGAAGTCCGGGACGTCCAGCTCTTCGGCCGAGGTGTCCGGGTACGGACGGGCCGGCGGCACCGCCGGCGGCGTGACCGTCAGGGAGCTGTCGCTCACGGCCGGGGCGGGCTCGGCCGCCGGGGCCGGGGCCTCCTCGCGCACCGGCACGGTGCCGAGGCCGCTCACCGGGCGGGGCTGCTCCGTGGCCCGCGCCGGGGGCGCCGGCTCCTCGCGCTTGCTCGACCCGGCGCTGAGGATGTTGTCGCGCCGGGCCGGCGGCTGGCCCCCGTCGAAGCCGGCCGCGATGACCGTGACCCGCACCTCGTCACCGAGGGCGTCGTCGATGACGGCACCGAAGATGATGTTGGCCTCGGGGTGCGCGGCCTCGCTGACGAGCTGGGCGGCTTCGTTGATCTCGAAGAGGCCGAGGTCCGAGCCACCGGAGATGGACAGCAGCACCCCGCGGGCGCCGTCGATGGACGCCTCCAGCAGCGGCGAGGAGATCGCCATCTCGGCGGCGGCCACCGCGCGGTCGTCGCCGCGGGCCGAGCCGATGCCCATGAGGGCGGAACCGGCCTCGGACATGACCGACTTGACGTCGGCGAAGTCGAGGTTGATGAGACCCGGGGTGGTGATGAGGTCGGTGATGCCCTGGACGCCGGAGAGCAGGACCTGGTCGGCGGACTTGAACGCGTCCAGCACGCTGACCTGGCGGTCCGAGATGGACAGCAGCCGGTCGTTCGGGATGACGATGAGGGTGTCGACCTCTTCGCGGAGCTCGGCGATGCCGTCCTCCGCCTGGTTGGCGCGGCGCCGGCCCTCGAAGGTGAACGGCCGGGTGACCACACCGATGGTCAGGGCGCCCAGCGAGCGCGCGATGTTGGCGACGACGGGCGCGCCGCCGGTGCCGGTGCCGCCACCTTCGCCGGCGGTGACGAAGACCATGTCGGCCCCCTTGAGGACCTCCTCGATCTCCTCGCGGTGGTCCTCTGCCGCCTTGCGACCGACTGCCGGGTTGGCTCCGGCCCCGAGGCCGCGGGTGAGTTCACGGCCGACGTCGAGCTTGACGTCGGCGTCGCTCATCAACAGAGCTTGCGCGTCCGTGTTGATGGCGATGAACTCGACGCCCTTGAGACCGACCTCGATCATTCGGTTGATGGCATTGACACCACCGCCGCCGACACCGATGACCTTGATGACTGCGAGGTAGTTCTGCGGTGCTGCCACGTCGAAGGCCTCTCGCCTCGAGTTACGTGTCGCCACTTCGCGGTGGTCTCGCGCCGCGACGACGGATGCCGATGGGACGGTCCGAAACGCCGACCCAAACCCTAACGTTGAAGTTTAGGGTTACCAGTGTCTCTGTTCGCTGGACTCTTCCGAACAGGACACTAAGTCGACAAGTGGCGCACGTTCAACGAACACGCCGAACCTCCCGTTTTTCTTTTCACCCTATGTGATCACCCATAGCGCTGACCAACCAGGGTGCTGGCCAGCGCATATGTGCGTCAACTCCGCGACACGGCAGGGGCGGTCGGGGCACTCACGTCGAAGTGCCCCGCTTTGGGCGCCGCCTTCATCAGTGCGGTGAGCGCACGGGCTTTCGCCTCGCCGTCCTCGCCGCTGCCCCACACCACGGTCCTGCCGCCCGTCAGCTCCAGGGTGATGGAGTCGTACGAACGGACCCTCAGGACCTTGGCGTCCTCGGCGACCGGCCCCGGCAGGTCGCCCGCCACACCGACCGCCGCGGCGGTCAGCCGGTCGGCCCCGAAGCGGCGCAGGCTGGGGGACTGACCCACCGTCAGCTCCAGCAGCGGCACGCCCTTCGGGGCCTTGGCCGCGTCCACCGTGGCGAAATGCACACCGCTCGCGTCCACTTCGGTGAACTTTCCGCTCTTTTCCACCAGGAGGACCGGCGTACGTTCGACCACATTCAGGGCGATTCCGTGCGGCCATGACCGGACGACGTCCACCGAGTCGATCCGGGGCAGGGCGCGCAGCAGCCGGCCCTCGATGTCGTCCGTGTCGACCGACACCAGCGGGGCTCCGACCGGCACCGCGGCGGCCGCCCTGACCTCGGCGGGCGTCAGCACCCGCGTACCGGAGGTGGTGACCTGCTCGACCCGCAGCCACGCGGAGCCGTAGAAGAGCCACACACCGCTGGCGAGCAGGGCCAGGGCGGTGACGATCAGGAGCACGGCGCGGGGACCGGGCAGCCGGGAGAGCCGGGCCGGGGACGGACCCTTGGGCTTGGCGCCCTTGAGCCTGGCACCCACCGGCCGCTTGGTGCCCGGAGCGCCGCGCTCGGTGGTCGTCGTCGGCCCGGCCATGCTCCCTGCCTTCTCACGCCCTGTGGCGTGCCGCGATCGCCTCGTAGACCATGCCGACGAGCAGGTCGTCGGCGTCCCGGCGGCCGAACTCGGCGGCGGCGCGGGACATCTCGTACAGCCGGTGCGGGTCGGAGAGCACCGGGAGCACGTTGCCCTGGACCCACTCGGGCGTCAGCTCGGCGTCGTCGACCAGCAGCCCGCCGCCGGCCTTGACCACCGGCTGGGCGTTGAGCCGCTGTTCGCCGTTGCCGATCGGCAGCGGTACGTACGCGGCGGGCAGCCCCACGGCGGAGAGTTCGGCGACGGTCATCGCGCCCGCGCGGCACAGCATCATGTCGGCCGCGGCGTACGCGAGGTCCATCCGGTCCACGTACGGTACCGGGATGTAGGGCGGCATACCGGGCATGTTGTCGACGTGCGGCAGTTCGTTCTTGGGGCCGACCGCGTGCAGGATCTGGATGCCGGAGCGCTGGAGGACCGGGGCGATCTGCTGGATCACCTCGTTCAGCCGGCGGGCGCCCTGCGAGCCGCCGGAGACCAGCAGGGTCGGCAGGTTGGGGTCCAGGCCGAACGCGGCGCGCGCCTCCGGGCGGACCCGGGCGCGGTCGAGGGTGGCGATGGTGTGCCGCAGCGGGATGCCGATGTAGCGGGCGTTACGGAGCTTGCTGTCGGGGGTGGCGACGGCGACCCCGGCCGCGTACCGCGAGCCGATCTTGTTGGCCAGGCCGGGCCGGGCGTTGGCCTCGTGGACCACGATCGGTACGCCGAGCCGCTTGGCGGCCAGGTAGCCCGGCAGGGCCACGTAACCGCCGAAGCCGACGACGCAGTCGGCCTTCGTGCGCTCCAGGATCTGCTCGGCGGCCTTGATCGTGCCGCGCAGCCGCCCCGGGACGGTGATCAGCTCGGGGGTGGGCTTGCGCGGCAGCGGAACGGCGGGGATGAGCGCCAGCTCGTAGCCCCGCTCCGGTACGAGCCGGGTCTCCAGACCCCGCTCCGTACCGAGGGCCGTGATCCCCACGGTCGGGTCCTGCCTGCGCAGGGCGTCCGCGAGGGCGAGCGCGGGCTCGATGTGGCCGGCGGTCCCCCCACCGGCGAGTACGACATGCACCGAAATTCACCGCTCTCCGGACGGACGCTTCTTGACGCGCCGTCGCATCGACTTCCAACTCACCCCGGCCCGTTTGCCGAGACCAGGCTGTCGCATGGCCAGGGCCGCCTTCGCCGCGGGCTCCTCTCGCGCGAAGGCGATGAGCAGACCGACGGCGAACATGGTCGGCAGCAGGGCGGACCCTCCGTAGGAGAACAGCGGGAGCGGGACACCGGCGATCGGCAGCAGGCCGAGCACCGCACCGATGTTGACCACGGCCTGCGCCGTGATCCAGGTGGTCACGCCTCCCGCGGCATACCTCACGAAGGGGTCCTCCGTGCGTCCGGCCACGCGGATACCCGCATAGCCTAGAGCCGCGAAGAGGGCGAGTACCGACAGCGTCCCCGCCAGCCCCAGTTCCTCCCCGGTGATGGCGAAGATGAAGTCGGTGTGAGGTTCGGGGAGTTGGCCCCATTTTTCCACACTCGCTCCCAGCCCGGAACCGAACCATCCGCCCGACGCCAGAGCATAGATCCCGTGCACGGCCTGCCAGCACGAGTCCCCCGGGCCGGGCTCGGTGGCGCCGATGCAGGCGAGCCGCGCCATCCGGTTCTCGCTGGTCCTGATCAGCATGACGCCGATCGCGGCGGCGACCGCCAGCACGCCGACGAACATCCGGGTGGGCGCGCCGGCGAGCCACAGCAGGCCGAAGAGGATCGCGGTGAGGATGATCGCCGTCCCCATGTCGCCGCCCAGCATGATCAGTCCCAGCAGCAGGAAGGCGACCGGGACGAGCGGCACGAGCAGGTGCTTCCACTGGGTCAGCAGCCGTTTGTCCTGCTTGCGGGCGAGCAGGTCCGCGCCCCACAGGATCAGCGCCAGCTTGCCGAACTCGCTGGGCTGGAGCTGGAAGGGGCCACCCAGGTAGATCCAGTTCTGGTTGCCGTTGACGGAATGCCCTATCCCCGGGATCTGCACCAGGACCATCAGGAAGACGGTGCCGACGAGCAGCGGGTAGGCGAGCGCCCGGTGCAGCTTGGCCGGGACCCGGGAGGCGAACAGCAGCAGCCCGGTGCCGATGGCGGCGGCCAGGAACTGCTTGCGGAAGAAGTAGGTGTCGGACAGCGACAGCTCCAGCGCCTTGATCTGCGACGCCGAGTAGACCATCACAAGGCCCAGGACGGTGATCAGCAGGCTGGCGCCGAGGATCACGTAGTACGCGGTCAGAGGCCGGTCCCAGGCCCGCCGTGCCCGCTCGTAGAGCCCCCGCACCCCGCTCCCCCGCGGCGGCCGGGGGGCCGGCACCCTGCGGGCCCGCCCGGCCCGGCCACCGCCACGGGCCGCGGGCGGCCGCCGGAGCCCCGCGGTGCGGCCGCGCAGGGCGAGCCCGAAGCCGAGACCGCGCGGGGCGGGGCCATGGGTGCGGCCCCGTCGGGCGGGGCCCCTGGCGGGGCCGTTCAGGGCCGGACCAAAGGCGCGGGCCCACCCGGCGGGGCCCATGGCGGGGCCGTTCAGGGCGAGGCCCGCGCGGTGCGGTGCGTACGCGGCGGCGTGGTCGGCCGGCATGGTCGCTGTCCCCTCCAGTCGTGCCCGGCGCGGCCGGACCGGTGGCTGTCAGGCGCGCTCGGCGGCGAGTGCGCGGACCGCGTCCGCGAACGCCTCGCCCCGCTTGTTGTAGTTGACGAACATGTCCATCGAGGCGCAGGCCGGGGCGAGCAGGACCGTGTCCCCGGGCTGTGCGAGCCGTGCCGCTTCCCGGACCGCCTCCGGCATCGCCCCAGTGTCGGTCCGGTCGAGGTCGACGACCGGTACCTCCGGGGCGTGTCGCGCGAGGGCTTCCCGGATCAGGGCGCGGTCGGCGCCCATCAGGACGACGGCGCGCAACCGCTTCGCCGACGCGGCGACCAGCTCGTCGAAGGTCGCGCCCTTGGCGAGGCCCCCGGCGATCCACACGATCGGGTCGTACGCGGCCAGCGACGCCTCCGCGGCGTGGGTGTTGGTGGCCTTGGAATCGTCGACGTAGCGGACGCCCTGGACCTCCTCGACCAGCTCGATGCGGTGCGGGTCGGGGCGGAAGGCCCGCAGTCCGTCCCGTACGGCGGTGGCCGGGACGCCGAAGGCGCGGGCCAGGGCGGCCGCGGCGAGCGCGTTGGCGATGTTGTGCGGGGCCGGCGGATTGACGTCGGAGATCTGGGCGAGCTCCTGGGCCTGCTTCTGCCGGTTCTCGACGAAGGCGCGGTCCACCAGGAGGTCGTCCACGATCCCGACCTGGGAGGGGCCCGGCGTACCGAGGGTGAAGCCGATGGCGCGGCAGCCCTCCTCGACGTCGGCCTCGCGCACCAGGTCCTCGGTGGCCTTGTCGGCGACGTTGTAGACGCAGGCGACCTGGTTGCCCTCGTAGATCCGGCCCTTGTCGGCGGCGTACGCCTGCATGGAGCCGTGCCAGTCGAGGTGGTCCGGGGCGAGGTTCAGGACGGCCGCGGAGTGGGCGCGCACGGAGGGCGCCCAGTGCAGTTGGTAGCTGGACAGTTCGACGGCGAGGACGTCGTACTTCTCCTCGCCGAGGACGGCGTCCAGGAGGGAGACGCCGATGTTGCCCACGGCGGCGGTCTTCAGGCCCGCCGCCTCCAGGATGGCGGCGAGCATCCGTACGGTCGTGGTCTTGCCGTTGGTGCCGGTGACCGCGAGCCAGGGCGCGGCGTCGGGGCCGCGCAGCCGCCACGCCAGCTCGACGTCGCCCCAGACCTCCACGCCCGCCTCGGCGGCCGCGCGGAACAGCGGCTTGTCGGGCTGCCACCCGGGCGTGGTGACGACCAGCTCGGTGCCCTCCGGCAGGGTCGCCCCGTCGCCGAGGCGGACGGTGATGCCCTCCGCCTCCAGCTCGGCCGCCTGCGCGCGGGAGCGCTCGTCGTCGCCGTCGTTGACGACCGTGACGTGGGCGCCCAGGCCGGCGAGGACGCGGGCGGCGGGGATGCCGCTCACGCCCATGCCGGCGACGGTGACGTTCTTGCCCTGCCAGGAGGTACTCACTTGTCGGCTGCCCATCCCGCGTAGAAGAGGCCGAGTCCCACGATGACGCACATGCCCTGAATGATCCAGAAACGGACCACCACGAGCACTTCGGACCAGCCCTTGAGTTCGAAGTGATGCTGGAGCGGAGCCATCCGGAAGACCCGCTTCCCGGTCATCCGGAACGAACCGACCTGGATGACGACGGAGAGGGTGATGAGCACGAACAGGCCGCCCAGGAGGGCCAGCAGCAGCTCCGTGCGGGAGCAGATCGCCAGGCCCGCGAGCGCGCCGCCGAGGGCGAGCGAACCGGTGTCACCCATGAAGATCTTGGCGGGCGAGGTGTTCCACCACAGGAAGCCGAAGCAGGCGCCCATCAGCGCGGAGGCGACGACGGCGAGGTCGAGCGGGTCGCGCACCTCGAAGCAGGCGTTGGGGTTGGTCAGGGTGTCGGCGTTGGCGCACGACTCCTGGAACTGCCACAGCCCGATGAAGGTGTACGCGCCGAAGACCATCACCGAGGCGCCGGTGGCGAGGCCGTCGAGGCCGTCGGTCAGGTTCACGCCGTTCGACATGGCCAGGATCATGAACAGCGCCCAGACCACGAACAGCACCGGGCCGATGGACCAGCCGAAGTCGGTGATGAAGGAGAGCCTGGTGGACGCCGGGGTCTGGCCGCGGCCGTCGGCGAACTGGAGCGCGAGGACGGCGAAGGCGATGCCGACGATGAGCTGGCCGGCCATCTTCGCCTTGGCCCGCAGGCCCAGCGAACGCTGCTTGACGATCTTGATGTAGTCGTCGAGGAAGCCGACGAGGCCCATGCCCGCCATCAGGAACAGCACCAGGACGCCCGAGTAGGTCGGGTCCTCGCCGGTGATGACCTTGGCGAGCGCGTACGCGATGAGCGTGGCCAGGATGAAGGAGATACCGCCCATGGTGGGCGTGCCCTTCTTGCTGCCGTGCGTACGCGGGCCGTCGTCGCGGATGAACTGCCCGTATCCCTTGCGGGCCAGGAGCTTGATCAGCAGCGGCGTACCGATCAGGGTCAGGAAGAGCCCGATGGCTCCCGCGAAGAGGATCTGCCTCATCGGCCGGCGACCTCGCCCTCGGTGGTGTTCTCGAGCAGTGCCTGGGCGATCCGCTCGAGCCCGACCGACCTTGATGCCTTCACCAGCACGACGTCTCCCGGGCGCAGCTCTCTGCGCAACAGGTCGATCGCCGCCCGTGCGTCGGACACGTGCACCGACTCCTCACCCCACGAACCCTCGTTATATGCGCCCAGTTGCAGCCAGGACGCTTCCCTGCCCCCGACTGCGACGAGCTTGCTGACGTTGAGCCGGACGGCGAGCCGTCCGACCGCGTCGTGCTCGGCGAGCGCCTCGTCCCCCAGCTCGGCCATCTGACCGAGCACCGCCCACGTACGGCCCCCCTTGGCCTGTGCGGCCTTGCCCATGGCCGCGAGCGCGCGCAGGGCGGCTCGCATGGACTCGGGGTTCGCGTTGTAGGCGTCGTTGACGATCGTCACACCGTCAGGACGCTCGGTGACCTCCATGCGCCAGCGGGAGAGGGAGCCCGCCTCGGAGAGCGCGGTGGCGATCTCGTCGACGGACATGCCCAGCTCATGGGCGACGGCGGCCGCGGCGAGCGCGTTCGACACGTGGTGCTCACCGTACAGGCGCAAGGTCACGTCACTGCACCCGGTGGGTGTGTGAAGCCTGAAAGAGGGCTGTCCGGTCTCTGTGAGCCGGACATTCTCGGCACGTACGTGGGCTTCTTCGGCCTCGCCGAAGAACGTCACGCGCGCGTGGGTGCGGTTTTCCATGGCCCGCACGAGAGGGTCATCCGCGTTCAGCACGGCGATCCCGCCCGCCTCGGCGGACGGCAGCGCCTCGACCATCTCGCCCTTGGCCTGGGCGATCTGCTCCCGGCCGCCGAACTCGCCGATGTGGGCGGAGCCCACGTTCAGGACGAGACCGATCGACGGCGGGGTCAGCTCGGTGAGGTAGCGGATGTGGCCGATTCCGCGCGCTCCCATTTCCAGGACGAGGTGCTCGGTGTCCTTGTCCGCGCGCAGCGCGGTCAGCGGCAGGCCGATCTCGTTGTTGAGGGAGCCGGGCGTCCAGACGGTGGGGCCCTTGCGCTGGAGCACCTGGGCGATCAGGTCCTTGGTGCTGGTCTTGCCGGCCGAGCCGGTCAGCGCGACGACCTTGGTACCGAGGCGTCCGACGACCGCGCGGGCGAGCGCGCCGAGCGCCGTCTGGACGTCGTCCACGACGATGGCGGGCACCCCGACCGGGCGGGTGGCCAGCACGGCCGCCGCGCCCGCGTCCATGGCGCGCTGCGCGTAGTCGTGGCCGTCGACGTTCTCGCCGGCGAAGGCGGCGAAGAGGGAGCCGGGCTCGACCTGGCGGGAGTCGATGACGACGGGGCCGGTGACCTGTACGGCCGGATCCGGTATGTCGTACGACTGCCCGCCGACGATTTCGGCGATCTCGGCGAGGGAGAGGGCGATCACTACTTCATCCCTGACTGTTCTGGATGGCTTCGCGGAGGACCTGGCGGTCGTCGAAGGGGCGTACCACTCCGGCGATGTCCTGGCCCTGCTCGTGGCCCTTGCCCGCGACCAGCACGGTGTCGCCCGGCTGGGCGCGCGCCACGGCGGCGGCGATGGCGGCGGCCCGGTCGGCCTCCACGATCACGTCACCGCGCTCGTGGACGGGCACCTCGGCGGCGCCGGCCAGCATCGCGGCGAGGATCGCGAGCGGGTCCTCGGAGCGGGGGTTGTCGGAGGTGAGTACGGCGGTGTCGGCGAGGCGTGCGGCGGCGGCGCCCATGGGGCCGCGCTTGGTGACGTCCCGGTCGCCGCCGCAGCCGAGGACGATGTGCAGTCGGCCCTCGGTGACCTTGCGCAGGGCGCGCAGGACCGATTCGACGGCGTCCGTCTTGTGGGCGTAGTCGACGACGGCGAGGTAGGGCTGGCCGGCGTCGACGCGCTCCAGGCGGCCGGGTACGCCGGGGACGGCGGCGACGCCGTCGGCGGCGGTCTGGGGGTCGATCCCGGCCACGGCGAGGGTGACGACGGCGGCGAGGGTGTTGGCGACGTTGAACGGGCCGGGCAGCGGGGCCTTGGCGCCGATCCGCTCGCCCTTGGGGCCGCGGATGGTGAACGTGCTCCCCAGGGCGCCGATTTCGACGTCCTCGGCCCACCAGTCGGCGTCCTGGTTCCCCTCGGCGGAGAAGGTGACGACGGGGACGGAGGCCTCCTTGACCAGCCTCCTGCCGTACTCGTCGTCGAAGTTGACCACTCCCTGCCGGCTGCGGCGCGGGGTGAAGAGCTGCGCCTTGGCCTGGAAGTAGTCCTCCATGCCGGAGTGGAACTCCATGTGCTCCGGGCTGAGGTTGTTGAAGACGGCGACGTCGAAGACGCAGCCGTCGACCCGGCCGAGCACGAGGGCGTGGCTGGAGACCTCCATGGCGACCGCTTCGACGCCGCGCTCGCGCATCACCGCGAACAGGGCCTGGAGGTCGGTGGCTTCCGGGGTGGTCCGTTCGGACTTGATGCGCTCGTCGCCGATGCGCATCTCGACGGTGCCGATGAGCCCGGTCGCGCGGCCGGCGGCCTGGAGGCCGCCTTCGACGAGGTAGGCGGTGGTGGTCTTGCCGGAGGTGCCGGTGATGCCGATCTGGAGCAGGTCGCTGCCCGGCCGGCCGTAGATGTCGGCGGCGAGCTCGCCCATCCGGCCGCGCGGGTCCTCGGTGACCAGGACCGGCAGGCCGGTCGCGGCGGCGCGTTCGGCGCCCGCCGGGTCGGTGAGGACGGCGGCGGCGCCGAGGTCCGCGGCCTGGCCGGCGAAGTCGGCACCGTGGAGGCGGGCGCCCGGCAGGGCGGCGTACACGTCTCCGGGGCGCACGGCCCGGGAGTCGTGGGTGATGCCGGTCACCTCCGCGCTGCCCGGCGACGGGATGCCCAGCCGGGTCGCCAGCTCGCCCAGGGGTGTGGGGCGGACCTGGTCCGGCCGGGGCGCCCCGGGGCGTTTCGCGGGGGCGTCCTTCGGGGTGGTTCGGGACTGATCAGCGTGTGGCACGGCGGTGAGCGTACCGGGCGCACCCGCGATCGGGCTAAATGAGGGCGCCGGTGCAGCGTGGTCGCCGGATCGGTTCCCGGGGTCGGGCGTGATGGTTGTCACTGGTTGCTCCCGCCGGCTCACTCGCCGGGTTTGAACGTGACCGGCATGCGGGGTGCTTTTTTGCCGGTTGGTGCGACTTGCAGGGTCTTGAGGGCGAACTCCATGACCTTCTTGTAGATGGGGCCGCAGATCTGGCCGCCGAAGTAGCTGCCCCTGGTGGGGTTCTGGATGGCGCAGTAGACGGTGATCTGCGGGTCGTCGGCGGGTGCGAAGCCCGCGAAGGAGGCGGTGTAGCCGCGGTAGCGGCCGAGTTGGGGGTCGACGCGGTTGGCGGTGCCGGTCTTGCCGGCGACGCGGTAGCCGGGGATGGCGGCCTTGGTTCCGGTGCCTTCCTCGTCGTCGACGACCGATTCCAGCATGGCGGCGAGGGTCTTGGCCGTCTTCTCGCTGATGACCCTGGTCTGTTTGGGGGCGGGGGCCGGGGTGAAGCGGCCGTCGGGTCCCTTGGTGCCGCGTACGAGGGTGGGCTCGACGCGTACGCCGCCGTTGGCGATCGTCGAGTAGACGGACGCCGCCTGCATGGCGTTGATGGACAGGCCCTGTCCGAAGGGGATCGTGTACTGCTGGGAGGTGGACCAGTCCTGCGGCTTGGCCAGGATGCCGGGGGTCTCGCCGGGGTAGCCGAGGCCGGTGGGGCTGCCGAAGCCGAACTTGCGCAGGTAGGAGTGGAGGACCCGGTTCGCGTGGGCCTGGGTCGGGCCGAGCTGGCCGGTGGCCAGGATGGTGCCGATGTTGCTGGACTTGGCCAGGACGCCGTTGAGCGTCAGGTACCAGGTGGGGTGGTCGACGTCGTCCTTGAACAGCCGGTCGCCCCGGTGCAGCCGGTTGGGCACGACGACATGGGTGGCGGGCGTGGCGACGCCCTCCTCCAGGACGGCGGCCATCGAGACGACCTTGGCGGTGGAGCCGGGTTCGTAGGCGTCCTGGAGGGCGGCGTTGCCCATGGCGGCGGAGTTGGCCTGGGACAGGTCGTTGGGGTCGAAGCCGGGCGAGTTGGCCATGGCGAGGACCTCGCCGGTCCGGGCGTTCTGCACTATCACGTAGCCGCGGTCGGCCTTGGACTCCTCGACCTGCCGGGTGATGGCCTGCTGGGCGGCCCACTGGATGTCGCGGTCGATGGTCAGCTCGATGTCGGAGCCGGGGACGGCGGGGGTTTCCCGGGCGCCGACGGTGGGCACCCGGCGGCCGCCCGACTGGGCGTACTTGATCTTGCCGTCCCTGCCGGCCAGCTCGTCGTCGAGCATGGACTCCAGGCCGCCTCCGCCGCGGCCGTCGGCGTTGACGTAACCCAGTATCCCGGCGGCGAGGGTGCCGTTGGGGTACACGCGCTTGCTGCTGGGCTCGTTGAAGATGCCGGCGAGCACATTGACGCCGGCGCCGCCGCCGGCCTTCTCCTTGCGGGCCTTCTCGGCGAAGACGTTCTTCAGGTCCTTGATCTGGTTCCAGACCTGCGGGGTCTGGCGGCGGGCCAGCATCGCGTAGCGGGACTTGGGCGCCTTGAGCTTCTTGACCAGCTCGGCGGGGTCCTTGCCGAGGATCGGTGCGAGGAGGGCGGCGGCCTGCTCCGGGGCGTCGGGCGCCTTGCTCTCCTCGGGCGTGAACATCTTGGGGTCGGCGGTGATGTCGTACGCGTCGACGCTGGTGGCCAGGGCGATCCCGGCGCGGTCGGTGATCTCGCCGCGCTCGGCGGACAGCGTGTACTCCTGGTACCGGTTCTTCTCGGCCTTGGCCGCGTACGCGCTGGCGTCGACGGCCTGGACCTGGAGGAGGCGCACGACGAACGCCAGCATGACCAGCGTCAGGCCGAGACTGACCAGCCGCAGCCGGGGCCTGGGGCTGCCGAGGCGGATGGTGCCGGCCCTGGCGGGCGGGCGGGGCGCGGGACGCGGGCGCCGGGCGGCCGGGCGGGCGGGGCGGCCGGAGCGCTCCGGGCGGGCGGGGGCCGGTACGCGGCGGCGTGGGGGCTGGGTGGGGGGCACTGCGTCACCTGCCGGGCGTCGTCGGGACGGTGGGCGGGGCGGGTTCGGCCGTCGCCCGGCTGGGTACGCCCCGGACGGTGCCGTCGGGGCCCAGGAAGACGGGGCTGCCGCCGGGCACCATGCCGAGCTCACGGGCCCGGCGCTCCAGCGCGTCGGGGGCGGACCGGCCGTTCACGTCCCGCTGGAGCTCCTGCTCCTCGTCGGTGAGTTCGGTGGTCCGCTTCTTGAGTTCGCTCAGCCTGAAGGAGCCCTCGTTGAGGGAGGAGTTGAGCAGCAGGAGGGTGATCAGGCCGCCGCCCAGGAGCAGGACGACCAGCAGGACGAAGGGGGTGCGGGCCGCGGTGCTCGGCCCGGACGGCATGAGCCGCGCGAGCCTGGCCGCCCGCCCCTTCAACGGTCCCGCCTTGGTCACCTGTCCTCCCGGTTCGCCCCGCTGCCGTCCTCGTGCGTCACGCCGTCGTGCCTCTTTGGTGCCGGCCGGTCACAGCTCGTCCTCCCTGATCCGCTCGGCGCCCCGCAGCCGGGCGGGGGCGGCGCGGCGGTTCTCGGCGACCTCCTCCTCGGTGGGGAGTTCGGCGCCGCGCGTCAGCAACTTGAGCTTCGGCTGGTAGCGCTCCGGCACGACGGGCAGCCCCGGCGGCGCGGTACTGGCGGCGCCCGCCGCGAAGACCTGCTTGACCAGCCGGTCCTCCAGCGAGTGGTAGGACAGGACGGCGATCCGGCCGCCGACCGCGAGGGCCTTCACCGCGGCCGGGACGGCCCGCTCCAGGACGGTCAACTCGCCGTTGACCTCGATGCGCAGGGCCTGGAAGGTGCGCTTGGCCGGGTTGCCGCCGGTGCGCTTGGCGGCCTGCGGGAGGGCGTTGCGGATGAGCTCCACCAGCCGGGCGCTGTTGGTGAACGGTTCCTTCTCCCGTTCCCGCACGATCGCCGCCACGATCCGCTTGGCCTGCTTCTCCTCGCCGTACTGGCGCAGGATGCGGACAAGCTCGCCGGGCGGGTAGGTGTTGAGGACCTCGGCAGCGCTGATGCCGGTCGTCTGGTCCATGCGCATGTCGAGCGGGGCGTCCTGGGCGTACGCGAAGCCGCGGTCGGCCTCGTCGAGCTGCATGGAGGAGACACCGAGGTCGAACAGGACGCCCTGGACTCGCGGGACGCCGAGCCGGTCCAGGACGCCGGGCAGCTCGTCGTACACGGCGTGGACGAGGGTGGCGCGGTCGCCGAACCTCGCGAGCCGCTCGCCGGAGAGCCGCAGCGCCTCCTTGTCCCGGTCGAGGGCGATCAGCCGCGCCTCGGGGAAGCGGGTCAGCAGCGCCTCGCTGTGGCCGCCGAGGCCGAGGGTGCAGTCGACGACCACCGCACCGGGGTGCGCCAGTGCGGGTGCCAGCATGTCCAGGCACCGCTGGAGCATCACCGGGACGTGTCGGGTCTCGTTCATGCACGACCCTCGCTGCGCTCGCTCATGCGCCCTCTCAGATTCGGCGCGGCGTACGTACTGCCGGGTCCGGCGCCGGAAAGGGGGCGTCGGCCGACCGGCGAGCGGGAGGAGGCCGAGCCGTACGTACCGCCGCACACGCGGGGGAGAAACTGCGGGATTCGCTGGGATTCGCTCAATGTCTCCGTGAACTTCGCGTCACTTTAGTCCACTCCCCCGCCCGGTCAATCAACCGGGCAGCGCGTCGCGCGGGCCGCCCGGCACCCGGCCGCGCGAGGGGTGCAATTACGGACGGCTCACCCATATGGTGGCGCATTGCTCCCGCCTGTGGGTTACCTCACAACAAGGTGCGTTGATGTTCTTTGTCCCCTCTCACAGCGCGCCCGGAGGGCCGGTGACCATTAACGTCATAGCCATGTCGACTTCCGCTTCCGCGCACTCCATGCCCAGCCCGATACCTACTGGCGGCACGGTCACGGACCGCCTCGTCGAGGCCAACCGTCGTTACGCCGCCGATTTCACGGACCCCGGGATGGACGCGCGCCCCGTGCTCCAGGTCGCCGTCGTCGCCTGCATGGATGCCCGGCTCGACCTGCACGCGGCGCTCGGCCTGAACCTGGGCGACTGCCACACCATCCGCAACGCCGGTGGTGTCGTCACCGATGACGTGATCCGCTCCCTGACCATCAGCCAGCGGGCGCTCGGCACCCGCAGCGTGGTGCTGGTGCACCACACGGGCTGCGGCCTGGAGACCCTCACCGAGGAGTTCCGGCACGATCTGGAGCAGGAGGTCGGACAGCGGCCGGCCTGGGCGGTGGAGAGCTTCCGCGACGTCGACCAGGACGTCCGGCAGTCGATGCAGCGGGTGCGCACGTCACCGTTCCTGTTGCACACCGACGACGTCCGGGGCTTCGTCTTCGACGTGAAGACGGGACTCCTGCGCGAGATCGACGCGTCTTCCTGACTTTTCTCGGCACGGGACACCCGCACGGACCATGCCAACCCCGACATATCGCACGCGGTTATCCACAGCCGAGTGACACGTACGGGTAACGGCAACAAGAATGCGGGGGTGGCACCGCTCCTGAATGGTTCGGAGACGGTGTCCGTGTTTCAAGGGTGGACCGTGCCGTCAGTCGTGCACGGCCCATGGAACGGGCCGAGGAGGGCCGTGTGACGACCTATGACGATCGAGCGAGCCTCACAGATCTGACCACCACAGCGGAACGGGTCCGCCGGTCGGTGGAAGGTGTGATCGAAGGCAAGCCTGAGGTCGTACGGCTTTCGCTGACCGTGCTGCTCGCCGAGGGGCACCTCCTGATCGAGGATGTCCCCGGCGTCGGCAAGACGATGCTGGCCAAGGCGCTGGCGCGGTCCATCGACTGCTCCGTGCGGCGCATCCAGTTCACGCCCGACCTGCTGCCGTCGGACATCACCGGTGTCTCGATCTACGACCAGCAGCGGCGTGAGTTCGAGTTCAAGCCCGGCGCGATCTTCGCGCAGATCGTGATCGGCGACGAGATCAACCGCGCCTCGCCCAAGACCCAGTCGGCGCTGCTGGAGTCGATGGAGGAGCGCCAGGTCACCATGGACGGGCAGAGCTACGAACTGCCCAGCCCCTTCATGGTGGTGGCCACGCAGAACCCGGTCGAGATGGAGGGCACCTACCCGCTGCCCGAGGCGCAGCGCGACCGCTTCATGGCCCGCGTCTCGATCGGCTACCCGAGCGCCGAGGCCGAGCTCCAGATGCTGGACGTGCACGGCGGGGTGTCGCCGCTCGACGACCTCCAGCCGGTGGCGCACGCCCACGACATCGTGAAGCTGATCGACGCGGTCCGCATGGTCCACGTCTCGGAGGCGGTCCGGCGGTACGCGGTCGAGCTCGTCGCGGCGACCCGCACCCACCCCGACCTCCGGCTCGGCGCCTCGCCGCGCGCCACGCTGCACCTGCTGCGCGCCGCGAAGGCGTCCGCCGCGCTGAGCGGCCGTGACTACGCGCTGCCGGACGACGTCCAGGCGCTGGCCGTCCCGGTGCTGGCGCACCGGCTGCTGCCGACGTCCCAGGCCCAGCTCAACCGGCGCACCTCCGAGCAGGTCGTCCGCGACATCCTCCAGCGCACACCGGTGCCCACGGCGGCGCCGCCCGCGGCCGCGCCGAGGTCCGGCAGCCCCATGTCCGGCGGCCACGTCCCGGGCGGGCACGTCTCCGGCGGTCCGGTGTCCGGTGGGCACGTCTCCGGTGGCCATGTCTCCGGTGGGCACGTGCCGGGCGGTCAGGTGCCCGGCGGCCCCGTGTCCGGCGCCCCGCTGTACGGCCAGCAGCAGCCCGGCGTACGGCGGCTGTGATGACGGCCGGGGGGCCCGCCGCCCAGGACGGCGACAACATGGGCGGGGTACGGGCCGCCCTCGGTGGGCTGACCACGCGCGGCCGGTCGTTCCTGGCGGCCGGCATCGCGGCGGCGATCTGCGCGTACGTGCTGGGCCAGGGCGACCTGCTGCGGGTCGGGCTGCTGCTCGCCGTGCTGCCGCTGGTCTGCGTGACCGTGCTCTACCGCACCCGCTACCAGGTGGCGGGCAGCCGCCGGCTGTCGCCGCAGCGGGTGCCGGCCGGCTCCGAGGCGCGCGTGCACCTGCGGATGGAGAACGTCTCGCGGCTGCCCACGGGGCTGCTGATGCTCCAGGACCACGTGCCGTACGTGCTGGGGCCACGGCCCCGGTTCGTGCTGGACCGGGTGGAGGCGGGCGGGCGCCGTGAGGTGTCCTACCGGGTCCGCTCGGACCTGCGCGGGCGCTATCCGCTGGGGCCGCTCCAGTTGCGGCTGAGCGACCCGTTCGGGATGTGCGAGCTGACCCGGTCGTTCAGCGCGTACGACATGCTCACGGTCATACCGCGCACCGAGCCGCTGCCGCCGACATCGCTGTCGGGCGAGGCGTCTGGGTACGGCGAAGGGCGGCACCGGTCGCTGGCGCTGGCCGGCGAGGACGACGTGATCCCGCGCGAGTACCGCTACGGCGACGACCTGCGGCGGGTGCACTGGCGCTCCACCGCGCGGTACGGCGAGCTGATGGTGCGCCGCGAGGAGCAGCCGGAGCGGGCCAGGTGCACCGTGCTCCTGGACACCCGTGCGGTGGCCTACCAGGGTTCCGGGCCGGACACCGCCTTCGAGTGGGCGGTGTCGGGCGCGGCGTCGGTGGTGGTGCACATGCTGGAGCGGGGCTTCGCGGTCCGGCTGCTGACCGACGAGGGCAGTGCGCTGCCCGGCGACGGCGGGGACGGGTTCGCCTCGCCGGCACAGGACTCCGCCGAGGCGGCGGGCCTGATGATGGACACGCTCGCGGTCGTCGACCACTCCGACGGGGCGGGGCTCTCGCGCGCGTACGAACTGCTGCGCGGCGGGAACGAAGGACTGCTGGTCGCCTTCATCGGCGACCTGGACGAGGAGCAGGCGGCGGTGACGGCCCGGATGCGGCAGCGCACCGGTGCGGCCGTTGCCTTCGTCCTGGACAGCGGCACCTGGCTGACCGGCGGCGCGGTCGCCGGGGCCGTGGAGGACAGGCTGCGACGGTTGCGCGACGCGGGGTGGACGGCGGTGGCCGTTCCGGCCGGGGCGTCGCTCGGCGAACTGTGGCGGGACGCGGGCCGGGCCCGTACGGGATCGGGATCGGGTACGGCGAGCAGTGGGATGACCGGGGTTTCGGGGGGTTGGTCATGAGCGGTCGCGGGAGGCTGGCGCTGTGCGCGTTCGCCGCCACGCTGATGGCGGCGGGCGCGTTGCTGCCGCTGGTCGATCCGGCCACCTGGCTCCTCCAGGCGGCGGTGCTGGTGGCGGTGCAGAGCGGTGCGGGCGCGCTGGTCCGGCGCTGGACGTCGGCCCGGGCACTGACGGTGACGGTCCAGGCCGTGGTGGCCCTGGTGTCGCTGACGGTCGTGTTCGCCCGGGACCACGCCGTGGCCGGGTTCCTGCCCGGGCCGGACGCCGTCCGGCAGTTCGGTGTCCTGCTGACCGCGGGTGCGGAGGACGTGGGGAAGTACGCGATCCCGGCGCCCGAGACGGACGGCATCCGGCTGATGCTGGTCGGCGGTGTGCTGGTGATCGGGCTGGCGGTGGACGTCCTCGCGGTGACGTTCCGCAGCGCCGCCCCGGCCGGTCTGCCGCTGCTCGCGCTGTACTCGGTGGCGGCCGGGCTGTCGGGCGGCGGCGCGAGCTGGCTGTGGTTCCTGCTGGCCGCCGCCGGTTATCTGCTGCTCCTGCTGGCCGAGGGCCGCGACCGGCTCTCCCAGTGGGGGCGGGTCTTCGGCGCCGCGGCGCCCTCCCGGCGCGGCCGGGGGACGGCCGGGCCGCTGTCCCCGGGCGGTGGGCCGGTGGCCCCGGTGCGTACCGGGCGGCGGATCGGTGTGGTGGCCCTGGGCATCGCGCTGGCCGTGCCGGCGGTGCTGCCGTCGCTCAGCGGCGGGCTGCTCGACAGCGTGGGCAACGCGGGCGGCGAAGGCGGCGGGGGCACCATCGAGGCGGTCAACCCGCTGGTGTCCTTGCAGGACAACCTGACGCAGCCCGAGGACCGCGAGGTGCTGCGGTACAACACCAACGCGGAGGAGACCTCCGGGCTGTATCTGCGCCTGGTGGCGCTCGACCGGTTCGACGGCACGTCCTTCAGGACCTCCGAGCGCCCCATCGGGGACGTACCGGAGGAGCTGCCGCGCCCGGAGGGGCTGAGCGGGAACGTCAGCACGTCGGAGATCACCACCAACATCTCGGCGTCCGGCACCTACGAGCAGAAATGGCTGCCGCTGCCCTATCCGGCGTCCCGGGTCGACATCGACGGGCGCTGGCGGTACGAGCCGGCCGGGCGCACGCTCGTCGGCGACGAGGGCCAGACCACCAAGGGCGCGCGGTACTCGGTGCGAAGCCTGGTCGTGAACCCGACCCGGCAGCAGTTGGCGTCCGCCCCGCCGGCCCCGGACGCACTGGCGCGGGAGTACACCAAGGTGCCCGAGAACCTGCCCCAGGACGTGAAGGCGACGGCGCTGCGGGTCACCAAGGACGCGGCGAACGACTACGAGCGGGCCGTCAAACTCCAGGACTGGTTCGCCGTGGAGGGCGGCTTCCGCTACGACACCGCGGTGAGGTCGGGTACGGGGGTCGCGGCGATCTCCCAGTTCCTGAAGAACAAGGAGGGGTTCTGCATCCACTTCTCCTTCTCGATGGCGGCGATGGCCCGGACGCTGGACATTCCCGCGCGGGTCGCGGTCGGCTTCACTCCGGGTGCGCCGCAGTCGGGCGGCACCATGTCGGTCGGCATCCGCGACGCCCACGCCTGGCCCGAGCTGTACTTCGAGGGCGTGGGGTGGACCCGCTTCGAGCCGACGCCGACGCGCGGCTCGGTGCCCGAGTACACCCGGCAGGAGACGCCGACGGGTGAGCCGAGCACTCCGGCCGCGCCCGAGGCGAGCGCCACGGCGGCGCCGTCCGCGCAGCCTTCCGCCCAGGAGAGCTGCCCGCCGCAGGCGCGGCGGCTGGGCGAGTGCGGCGACACCGAGGAGCCGGACGCCGCCGCGGCGGGCGGGTCGGGCCCGCCGATGGGCACGATCCTGCTCGTCGCGGCCGGTGTGGTGGCCGTGGTCCTGATACCGCTGCTGCCGCTGCTGTGGCGGACGCGGGTACGGGCACGGCGCCTCCGTACGGCCGGGCAGGCCCTGGCGGTGTGGGAGGAGGTCATCGACACGGCGTGGGACCACGGCATCCCGCCGGACGATGCGCAGACGCCGCGCCAGACGGCCGTGCGGATCATCCTGCTGGGCCACCTGGACGGGGCGCCGGCCGAGGCGGTGCACCGGGTCGCCGACGCGGTGGAGCAGGTCCTGTACGCCCCGCGGCCGCGGCCCGCGACCGGGCTGGCCGAGGACGCCGCCCGTGTCCGCCAGGGCCTGGCCGCCGGTGCCGGCCGGGCCGGCCGGCTGCGCGCGCTGCTGCTGCCGCGCTCGGCCGTGCGGGTGGTGTGGGCGCTCTCGGACCGCTGGACGGCGCTCACCACCCGCTGGGCCGACCACCGCCGCCGCCTGCTGACCCGCTGGTCCGCCGCCCTCCGCCGCCCCACCCGCCAACGCGGCTGACGCGCGGACGGGCGGCGCCTCGCGGCCCGCTCCCGATCGGAAGGCCCCGGCCGGGTGGCCGGGGCCTTCCGGTCGGGGCCTGATGGGTCGGCCTGCTGCCTGGGCAAGGGCCGGGGCCTGGTGGCCAGGGTCCGGGGGCTTGTTGGCCAGGGCCTGATGGTGGTCGGCCTGTTGCCTGGCCAAGGGCCGGGGCCTGGTGGCCAGGGTCCGGAGGCTTGTCGGCCGGGGCATTGTGGCCGGGGCCTGATGGTGGTCGGCCTGTTGCCTGGGCAAGGGCCGTGGTCGACGGGCCGCGGCCTTGGCGCGACACCGACTCCCCTGTGCGTGCCCGTGCGGCACGGGCGGGGCGGGGCGCCGGAAAGGTCGGCGGGGCCGACGGGCCGACGGGGCCGCGGACATGGGTGAGGGGCGACCGCCCTTGAGCGGTCGCCCCTCACCCGTAAGTCACGCTGGGGCCCGGCCTCGCGGCCGTGCGTTCAGTGGCCCTGCTCGTCGCGGCGGCGCTGCCACCGCTGCTCGATCCGGTCCATCATCGAGCGGCGTTGCCGGGGGTGGTGCCGGCCGTGGGCGGCCGTGCCTCCCTCGGCCTGCTGCTCGCCCGGCTTGGGCGCCTTGCGCCATCCGGTGACCGCGAGGACCGCACAGCCGAGCATGACGAGGAATCCCACCACGCTGATCCAGATCTGCTGCGCGACCATTCCGGCCATGAGGAGCGCGATACCCACCAGGAAGCCTGCGACAGCCTGGTAGACCCGTCGCCGGGTGTATGTACGCAGCCCGCTTCCCTCGAGCGCTGTCGCGAACTTGGGATCTTCGGCGTACAGCGCTCGCTCCATCTGCTCGAGCATTCGCTGCTCGTGCTCCGAGAGCGGCACGGAGTCCTCCTCGTCGTCGGTCGCTGGGGGCGACCGGTATGCGGCCCTTTCAGGATAGGCAGGGATTCGCCCCCGTGAAACCCGCCCTCTGTGCCATTTCACCGATCGGGCCGCCATGCCGGTTCGGCTGGTGAGGCGTTGATTCCCCGTCCTCCGATCCGTCATGCCGGATGGTGTCCCTCGATCATACGGGGATCCGGACGCGAGCGGGGGGCCTGTGGCGTACTCCATCTGCCGCTGCGCCGCTGATCAGCCCGCTGCTCGGCTCAGCCGCGCTTTTCGCCCAGCACGTGCAGTTGGGTGGCGACCGACCGGAACGCGGGCAGCTCGGCTGCGGCCGCCTCCAGCTTGAGGAGCGCGTCCAGGGCGCCGGGCTCGGTGTCGACGAGGACACCGGGCACGAGGTCGGCGAAGACCCGTACGCCGTGCACGGCGCCGACCTCCACGCCGGCCGCCTCCACGGCCTCGGTGAGCTGCTCGGCCGTGAAGCGCCGGGGCACCGGGTCGCCCTCGCCCCAGCGGCCGGCCGGGTCGGTGAGCGCGCGGCGGGCCTCGGTGAAGTGCCCGGCGAGCGCACGCGCGAGGACCGCGCCGCCGAGCCCGGCCGCGAGCAGACTGAGCGCGCCGGAGGGCCGCAGGGCCTCCACCGCCTTGCGCACGCCTTCCGCGGGGTCGTCCACGTACTCCAGGACGCCGTGGCACAGCACCACGTCGTAGCCGCCGCGCTCGACGACGTCGAACAGGCCGTGGACGTCGCCCTGGACACCGCGCACCCGGTCGGCGACGCCGGCCTCGGCGGCACGGCGCTCCAGCGCGAACAGCGCGTTGGGGCTGGGGTCGACGACGGTGACCCGGTGCCCGAGCCGCGCGACGGGCACGGCGAAGTTCCCGCTGCCGCCGCCGGTGTCGAGGACGTCCAGGCTGTCCTTGCCGGTCGCCTTGACCCGGCGGTCGAGGGCGTCCTCGAGAACGTCCCACACCACGGCGGTACGAAGGGAGGCGCGGGGGCGCTGCGGGTCCGACACGGCTGTTGACTCCTAGGTGACGGTTAACGAACGCTTCCCACCCTATGGCCTGACGGGCTGTGCACGGTCCCTCAATCCGGCTGGTCCGCCGGCGTCCTTCGGACCCGTGGCCGCGGCAGCACCGGCTCGGGCACAAACAGCCGCTCCACCAGGCCCAGGAACATGGTCACGTCCCGGATCAGGTCGTCGGCGTCACGGCTGCTGGCCGCGCCCCGTATGCCCGCCTCGGCGCGCGCCCGGCGGGAGGCCCCGGCGGCGAACAGGGCGCTCCACTCGGTCAGCTCGGGCGCGATCTCCGGGAGCACGTCCCAGGCGCTGCGTATCTGCCGGCGTTTGCGCGGAGTGGTCTCGGGGCGGCCCCGGACCGCGAGCACGGCGGCCGCGGTGCGGAGGGCGGCGAGGTGCGCGGTGGCGTACCGCTCGTTGGGGGTTTCGAGGGTGCTCGCCTCCTCCAGGCCCGCGCGGGCCTGGTCGAGCAGGTCGAGGGCGGCGGGGGGCGCCGAGGCGCGACGCTGCACGGGGTGGACGTCGCTCGCCGCCGCGTGGGAACCGGCCATGACGAACCTCCAGTCGTCGTGTGACGGCACTGTGGCCGTATGTGTCCATCGTGCAGGCCACCACTGACAATCGGCCCTGACCTGGTCTTTTGCTTCGATCGAAGGTTCGGAGTAGTTTTTGCACTGACTGGTCAGTTCAAAGAAATGGGGGCTCGTGGACCACCAGGACGACGACCTGGAACGCCCGGAGAAGCGGGACACAGTGGCGGGGGAAGAGGCGCAGGCCGCCCACACCGAGGACGCGGACCACACCGAAGACGCGGACCACGACGACGAGGCGAAGCCCGGTGACCAGGCGGAGCCCGGTGCCGAGGCGCCGGCCGACGACACGGCACCCGGCCCCGGCCCTCGCCCCGGCGACGACGCCCCGCGGCAGCGCGGTGCGGCGGTCGTCGCGGAGGGCTTCGGGATGAAGGGGCCCAGAGGCTGGGCCTTCCGAGGCGTCACCGTGGACGCCGCGCCCGGCGCGCTCGTGACGATCGAGGGACCGTCCGGCTCCGGACGCACCTGCCTGCTGCTGGCCCTCACCGGCCGGATGCGCCCGACCGAGGGCCACGCGGAGGTCGGCGGGCTGCGACTGCCGCGCAAGATGGCCGCCGTACGACGGATCAGCGCGCTCGGCCCGGTGCCCGGCGTCAGCGACCTCGACCCGGCGCTGACCGTCGCCGAGCACCTCCGTGAACGGGCCCTGCTCCAGCGCCGGTTCGACGGCTCCCCGCTCGCCCTGCTGCGGCCGCGCGCCGAGCGGGCCGCCGCCTCACGCGCGCGCGTGCGGGCCGCCCTGGACGCCGCCGGTCTCGACCTGGACGCCCTGCCCAAGAAGGACCGCACGTCCGTGCGGGACCTGGAGCGGCTGGAGGCGCTGCGCCTGTCGATCGCCCTGGCCCTGATCGGCGAGCCGCGCCTGCTGGCCGTCGACGACATCGACCTCAAGCTCTCCGACGCCGACCGCGCCGAGGCCTGGGCGCTGCTGCGGTCCATCGCCGACGGCGGCACGACCGTCCTGGCCGTGTGCAGCGAGGCGCCCGGGAACACGATCACCATCCGGACCACCGAGGAGGGGGCGGCCGATGCGCTCGCCGAAACTGGCCGCGCTTGAGCTGAAGCGGTTCGGCAGGGGGAAGCTGCCGCGCGCCGCGCTCGTCGCGGTCCTGCTGCTGCCGCTGCTGTACGGCGCGCTGTACCTGTGGTCCTTCTGGGACCCGTACGGCAGGCTCGAGAAGCTGCCCGTCGCGCTCGTCAACGAGGACCGGGGCGCCACCGCCGACGGCAAGAAGATCACCGCGGGCGACGACATCACCAAGAACCTGCGCGAGAGCAAGGTCTTCGAGTGGCACGAGGTGAGCGACGCGGAGGCCCGTGAGGGCGTCGAGAACGGCACGTACTACCTGTCGCTCACCATGCCCGGGGACTTCAGCGAGCGCATCGCGTCCAGCTCCGGCGCCGCGCCCGAGACGGGCGCCCTTCAGGTGCGTACGAACGACGCCAACAACTACATCGTGGGACAGATCTCGCGGACCGTGTTCGCCGAGGTCCGCACCGCCGCGTCGACGAAGTCGTCCCGGTCGTTCCTGGACAAGATCTTCATCAAGTTCTCCGACCTCCACGACGCCACCGAGAAGGCGGCCAAGGGCGCCGACGAGCTCAAGGACGGTGCCGCGAAGGCCAAGAAGGGCTCCAAGGACCTCTCCGACGGCCTCACCGACGCCAAGAAGGGCAGCGGCGAGCTGGCCGGCGGTCTGAAGAAGCTCGACAAGGGCGCGTCCGACCTGGAGACCGGCGCCCGGCAGGTCGCCAACGGCACCCAGGTGCTCGCCGACAAGGTCAATGGTGTGGCCGCCGACGTACGGCCGTACCTCAAGGACAACGGCAAGCAGATCGGCGATTCCGCCCGGCTGGTCTCCGACCTCTCCAAGGGCATGCGCAACAGCCTGGACCTCATCGTGAAGCGGGGGCCGACCCTGCGGACGGGCGCGCACGTCGCCGCCGACGAACTGGCCGCCATCCACAAGGAGCAGTGCGAGGACAACCCCCTGCCCGACGCCAAGGCGTGCCCCAAGCTGGAGAAGGCGAAGGTGGCCTCGGCCGACGTGGCGACGGTCGCCGACGACCTCCACGAGCTGGCCAAGGACAGCAACGGCGACCTCAAGCGACTGGACGCGCAGCTCAAGGACCTCCAGACGAAGGCCGACGCCCTCGCCAAGCGGGCGCCGAACCTCGACGAGGACCTCGCCTACGCCGTCGGCAAGATCAACGAGCTGAACGCCGGCGCCCACAAGGTCGCCACCGGCGCCGACACCCTGCACACGGGCCTGAGCACCGCCAAGTCGGGCTCCACCGAACTCGACAGCGGCGTCGGGCGGCTCAAGAAGGGCGCCGGCGAGCTCGACAGCGGCCTGTACAAGCTCGCCGACGGTTCCACCGAGCTGGCCACGGGACTCAACGACGGCGTCGAGAAGATCCCCGACTACGACAAGGACTCCCGCGACCGCCGCACCGAGGTCATGGCCGACCCGGTCAAGCTCGCCTCCCAGTCGCTGCACAAGGCGCCCAACTACGGCACCGGATTCGCCCCGTACTTCATCCCGCTCTCCCTGTGGGTGGGCGCCATGGTGGCGTACATGCTGATCCAGCCGCTCAACCGCCGTGCGCTCGCCGCCGGTGCCTCCGCCTGGCGCATCGCGCTGGCCGGCTGGCTCCCGGTCGCCACGATCGGCGTGCTCCAGGTGGCGGCCCTGATGTCGGTCCTGCACTGGGCCCCGGGGCTGGGTCTCCGGATGGCCCGTCCCGCCGGGACGGTGGCCTTCCTGCTGCTGGTCACCTGCTGCTTCGCCGCCATCATCCAGTGGCTGAACGCCCGCTTCGGCGCGGCCGGACGGATCCTGGTCCTGGCCCTGCTGATGCTCCAGCTCACGTCGGCGGGCGGCACCTACCCGGTGCAGACCAGCCCCGGCTTCTTCAACGCGATCCACCCCTTCCTGCCGATGACGTACGTCGTCGAGGCACTGCGCCGGCTGATCACGGGCGGCGGCATCGGACCGGTCTGGCAGGCCTGCGCCGTGCTGGCCGCCTTCACCGCCGGGGCGCTCGCCCTGACCGCCCTCTCCGCGCGCCGCAAGCAGGTGTGGAGCCTGGACCGCCTGCACCCGGAGCTGAGCCTGTGAGCGCCGGGCCTGTGAGAATCGACGCCATGGACACCCAGAGCAGCAGACGGCAGGCCACCCGCACCAAGCTCTACGAGGCCGCGGTGACCCTCATCGCCGAGCAGGGCTTCTCGGCGACGACAGTGGACGAGATCGCCGAGCGCGCCGGGGTGGCCAAGGGCACGGTCTACTACAACTTCAAGAGCAAGACCGAGCTCTTCGAAGAGCTGCTGCGGCACGGGGTCGGACTGCTCACCGAGTCGCTGCGTGCCGCCGCCGACGAGACGGCGGCGCGCGGCGGGACCAGGGTCGAGGCGCTGGACGCGATGATCCGGGCCGGTCTGTTGTTCATCGACCGCTACCCGGCCTTCACCCAGCTCTACGTGGCCGAGCTGTGGCGCACCAACCGCGCCTGGCAGTCGACCCTCCTGGTGGTGCGCCAGGAGGCGGTCGCCGTCGTCGAGACGGTGCTGCGGGAAGCCGTGGCCGACGGCGAGCTGAGCGACGAGATCGACATCCCGCTGACCGCCGCCGCGCTGGTCGGGATGGTGCTGGTGGCGGCGCTGGACTGGCAGGCGTTCCAGCGTGAACGGTCCATCGACGACGTCCACTCGGCCCTGTCCCGGCTGCTGCACGGGCGCGTGAGCGGCCGCTGAGACCGCCGTACACGAAGAAGCCGGTCCGGTGAGGCTCGATCCCCCCGAGCCTCACCGGACCGGCGTCATTCCCCCGTGTCCCCCGATTTCCCCGTGCCCCCCGTACCCCCGTGCGGTCCCCCGTGTTCCCCCGTGTTCCCCCTGGTGGGAGAGCCCTGACCACCGTGTTTCCCCCGTTGGTCCCGGGCCCTCCTTTGTGCACCCCCGTTCCGTCAGGTGCGCGGTGCCGGTACCGCCGCCCCGTGTCGGCGGTGTCGGCTCCGCGCCCCTTCCGTGGTCTCCACTCTTCCGTCCGGGCCCATCCGGTCCCATCCGCGTACCTACTCATCTCGCTCCCTAGGTACGGGTACTCAGACGTCCGTGCTCATGCGCAGCCGGACGCCGGATAAGGTCCGTGACATGGCACGGATTGTGGTGATCGGCGCGGGGATGGGCGCCATGGCGGCGGCGGCCCGGCTGGCCGTGGCGGGCCACCGGGTGACGGTGTACGAGCGCATGGAGACGTACGGCGGCGCGGTCGGCCGGTACGAGCGGGACGGCTTCGCCTTCGACACCGGACCGGGCCTGCTGCACCTGCCCGCCGTGTACCGGGACCTGTTCGTGAAGACCGGCAAGGAGCCGCTGGAGCGGTGCGTCGAGCTGGCCCAGGTCGACCCGGCGAGCCGGCACGTCTTCGCCGACGGTACGGCGGTCTCGCTGCCGAACGCCTCGCGCGCCGGGATCGTCTCCGCGCTGGACGCGGCGCTCGGCGCGGGCGCCGGGGCACGGTGGGGCGAGTTCCTGAACCGTGCCCGGGACGCCTGGGACCGCTCGCGGCGGCCGCTGCTGGAGGAGCCCCTCCCGGCGGACGTGACGCCGTTCGCGCGCGACCCCTACCCGGCGCCGAGGACCGGTCTGCTGCGCCGTCCGGCGGCCACGCTCGCCGATGTGGGGCGGCGCGAGCTGCGCGACCCGCGGCTGGCCGCGCTGCTGGAGAGCCACGCCCTGGCGTACGGCTTCGATCCGGCGACCGCCCCCGCTGCCGCCGCCGTGCTGCCGTACATGGAGCAGACCTTCGGGAGCTGGTACGTGAGCGGCGGCATCCGGGCGCTGGCGGACGCCGTGTACGAGCGGTGCCGGCAGCGGAAGGTGGAGTTCGTCTTCGGCACGCCGGTGACCCGTGTCCTGGTCAAGGACGGCCGGGCGGTCGGCGTCGAGCTGGACGACCGGGAAGCGGTCGAGGCCGACCACGTGGTCGCGGGCGCGCCCCTGCCGGCGCTGTACCGGGACCAGGTGCTGGAGTGGGACAGCCAGGACGAGTGGCCGCGTCACCAGGAGGGCGTGCGGACGGGCCGGGTCACGGTGTGCCTGGCGCTGCGCGGCGCGCGGGAGCCGGGCGCCGCGCACCGGACGGTGGTGCACTCCGCCGACCGGGCCGACGAACTGGACGCCCTGGCGCGGGGCCGGCTGTGCGAGCGGCCCACCGTCGTGGTGCTGCGCCCCGACGACGAGCGGCTGCGCCCGGACGGGGACCACGAGTCGGTGACGGTGACCGCGACGGTGCCGGCGGGTGGGGCGTTCTCGTCGGAGAACCTGTGGGGCTCGGACGGGCAGCCGGCCGTGGAGGGCTTCGCCGACCGGATGGTCGAGGCCGCGGCGGCCGCCGTGCCCGAGCTGCGGGAGCGGCTGCTGTGGCGGGTGGTGCGCACCCCGGCCGACACGTTCCGCGAGACGGGCGCGTACCAGGTGCCGGGTCCGGCGCTGGCCGGCGCGCGCGGGTCGCTGCTGCCCGCCGCGAATCCGGCGCCGCTGGACGGGCTGTACTTCGCCGGGGGCTGGGCGCACCCGGGCGGCGGGCTGGCCCACGCCGGGATGTCGGGTGCCCTGGTGGCCGGGCTCATCGTGGAGGGCGCGGGCTTCCGGGGCTCTCAGTAGCGCCGAGGGCCGGCCCCCGGGGCGGTCGGCAAACGGACCGCCCTCAGTAGCGGTACGGGTCGCCCTGGGCCTGGTCCGGGTCGTAGCCGTACGGGGGCTGCTGCGGGGCCTGCTGGTCCCCGTCGCGCTGCTGCGGCACCCAGACGCCGCCGGGCGGGGTTTCCATGCCGTACTGGGGGGCGTAGGGGTCGGCGTACTGCTGCTGGCCGCCGTAGCCGTTGTCGTACGGGGTGGTGCCGGCGTACGGGTCGGAGTAGGCGGCGTACCCCTGCGGGTCCCCGGTGCCGTAGTCGTGGGTGGCCGTGGCGTAGCCGCCCTGCTGGTCGTAGGCGGGGGCGGCGTAGGTGCCGTACCCCTGGTCGTAGGAGGCGGTCTGGTCGGCGGGGGCGTAGCCGGGTGCGGCGCCGTAGACCCCGTACTGGCCGGTCTCGTCCGGCAGCGGCTCCGGTGCGTAGACCGCCGTGGTCTCGGCGGCCGTCGGCTCCTGGTCCCGGTGCTGGTCCCGGTGCTGGTCCTGTTCCCGGTCCGGCTCCTGCTCCTCGTATGCGAGGTTCGTCACCTCCAGGGTCGGTCCGGCGGCGGCGCCCGTCGCCCCGGACTTGCGGCGGCGGCTGGCCCCGGGGCGGCCGCCGAGCGCCCACCCGGTCGAGAAGCCCCGCCGGAAGGAGAGCGTCACGTACGTCTGGCCGATCGCGAAGGCGATGGCGCCCACGGCGATCACGGGGACGGAGGGCAGCAGCACGCCGAGGACCACGCCCAGGAACCCGGCGAAGGCGAGCAGCCGCCAGCGCAGCCGGGCCTTGTACTGCAGGAGCACTTCACCGAGCAGCCACAACGCGACGACGCCGAACGCGATGTAGAGGACCGTCCAGCCCATGCCCGCCCCTCTCGTACGGCCCCCCGCCCCGGGACTGGCGGGTACGGCCGGTCAGGACTGCTCGTGCAGTCCGAGATTCTCGTAGATCTCGAGCGTCGCCGTGGAGTTGTTGAGCGTGATGAAGTGCAATCCGGGGACACCCTCGGAGAGCAGCCGTGCGCAGAACTCCGTCGCGAACTCGATGCCAATGGAGCGTACAGCGGCCGGATCGTCCTTGACTGCGAGGATCCGCTCTTTCAGCTCGGGCGGGAAGTGGGCGTTGCTGAGCTGAGCGAACCGTTCGATCTGCTTGACGCTGGTGACGGGCATGATCTCGGGGATGATCGGGGTCTCGCAGCCCTTGGCCGCGACCCGGTCGCGCAGCCGCAGATAGTCCTCGGGGAAGAAGAACATCTGGGTGATCGCGTAGTCCGCGCCCGCACGGCACTTGTCCACGAAGTGCCGGATGTCGGTGTCCCAGTCGGTGGAGCGCGGGTGCATCTCGGGGAAGGCCGCGACGCCGACGCAGAAGTCGCCGGACTCCTTGATCAGCCGGACCAGGTCGGCGGCGAACCGCACGCCCTGGGGGTGCGGGACCCACTCGCCCATCGGGTCGCCGGGCGGGTCGCCCCGGACGGCGAGGATGTTGCGGATGTCGGCGTCGGCGTACTGGCCGATCATGTTGCGCAGCTCGGCGATCGTGTGGTCGACGGCGGTGAGGTGCGCGACGGGCGTGAGCGTGGTGTCGGCGGCGATCTCCTGGGTGGCCTTGACCGTCCCGGCCCTGGTGGAGCCGCCGGCTCCGTACGTCACGGAGACGAAGCTCGGAGCCACGGCTTCGACGCGGCGCAGCGCGTTCCAGAGGTTCCGCTCGCCCTTCTCCGTCTTGGGCGCCCAGAACTCGAAGGAGTACGACGTTTTGCCGGTCGCGAGCAGATCGCGCACCGTTCGCGCGCGATCTGTCCTGGTGGAAGGTGTGCCAAGGGCCATACGGGCAGGTTAGCCACGGGTCGGGCGTCACCCAACCAGAGCAGGGTGATTTGTCGGTTTTGCCGGGTTGTTGTCCACCCCTTGGACAATCGTGGACACGGTGACCCGGGCGCGGCGCCTACGCGGAGCGCCCGCTACGCCGTGCGCTCGCGGACCCGCTTGGCCAGCGCCGCCGTGGCCGCCGCCGGGTCGTCCGCCTCGGTGATCGCCCGGACGACGACGATCCGGTTGGCGCCGGCGTCCAGCACCTCGTCCAGGTTGCCCGCGTCGATGCCGCCGATCGCGAACCACGGGCGGTCCTGGTCCAGCGACGCCGCGTACCGCACGAGGCCGAGCCCCGGCGCGTACCGCCCCGGCTTGGTGGGCGTCGGCCAGCACGGGCCCGTGCAGAAGTAGTCGACGCCCGGCTCGGCGACCGCCGCGTCCACCTCGGCCTCCGCGTGCGTGGAGCGGCCCACCAGCACCTCGTCGCCCAGGATGACGCGGGCGGCCGGAACGGGCAGGTCGCCCTGGCCCAGGTGCAGCACGTCGGCGCCGATGGCGTGCGCGACGTCCGCCCGGTCGTTCACCGCCAGCAGCTTGCCGTGCCGGCGGCAGGCGTCGGCGAACACGGCCAAGTGCTCCAGCTCCTCGCCCGCCTCCATGCCCTTGTCACGCAACTGCACGATGTCCACACCCGAGGCCAGCACGGCGTCGAGGAACGCGGGCAGGTCGCCCTGGCGCTTGCGGGCGTCCGTGCAGAGGTAGAGCCGGGCGTCGGCGAGCTGGGCGGCGCGTGCGGTGGACATGAGGTGTTCCCCCCGGTTGGTGCGGCGGTGTACGGGCCAGAGGCTGGGCTCCCCGGCCCGTACACCGCCTGGTGTGTCGGTGTTCCGCCCGGCGTCGGCCGCCGGGCGCCTACCAGGACGCCGCCGGGCGCTTGCCGGGACGTCGCGGCGCTTACCAGGACGTCAGACGGCGAGCGCCTGGGCGCGGCGCTTCACCTCCGTGCCGCGATTCTCGCTGAGCGCCTGCGCGGGCGTGCCCGGCAGGCTCGGGTCGGGGGTGAAGAGCCACTCGAGCATCTCTTCGTCGGTGAAGCCGTCGTCCTTCAGGAGCGTCAGGGTCCCGGCGAGACCCTTGACCACCTTGCCGTCCTTGATGAAGGCGGCAGGGACCTGGAGCGTCCGGTTCTCACCACGGCGCACGGCGATGAGCTGGCCCTCCTTGACCAACTGCCGCACGCGCGTCACCTCGACATCGAGCATTTCCGCGATGTCGGGCAGGTGGAGCCAGGCGGGGACGAGAGCATCGATCTTTGCGTCAATCTCGGTCACGGCACTAGCGTGCCATCCCGCACTGACAGTCGGTAGCCGGGCTACGCCGGACCGGCCCCCGCTACGCCCGAGCGGCCGACTTCAGCGGTACGGAGGGGTCGGCGACGAGCCCCGGGTCGAGCGGCGTGCCGGACTCGATGAGCTTGCGCCCCTGGGCCAGGTCGCGGGGGCGGCCGACGGCCAGCAGCGCGACCAGGGCGTCCTGCCGCAGCCACGCCACGGACCAGGCGGCACCGGCCGGGTCGCCCCGCCACACCATCGTGTCGGCGGCCGGGTGATGACCGGCGTACTGCACGAACCGCCCGAACTGCTCGGACCAGAAGTACGGCACCGGGTCGTACGCCCGGGGGGCCTCGCCGACGATGTCGGCGGCCACCGTGCGCGGCCCCTGGAGGGCGTTGTCCCAGTGGTGCACCATCAGCCGCTCGCCGTAGCGGGCGGAGGGGAAGGACGCACAGTCGCCCACGGCGTACACGTCGGGCGCGGACGTGCGCAGGTGGTCGTCGGCGGTGATGGCGCCCTCCGGGCCGAGCGCGATACCCGAGCCGGCCAGCCAGGCGGTGGCCGGCCGGGCGCCGATGCCGACGACCACGGCCCCGGCGGGCAGCAGGCGCCCGTCCTCCAGGGCGACCTCGCCCGGTTCGAGGTGCGCCACGCGCGCGTGCGTCAGGAGTTTGGCGCCGCTCTCCTCGTACCACTCGGCCATCGGGGCGGCGACCTCGGCGGGCAGCGAGCCGGCCAGCGGCCGGCCGGCGGCCTCGACGACGGTGACCGCGCAGCCCGCCTCCCGGGCGGCCGTCGCGAACTCGGCGCCGATCCAGCCGGCCCCGACGACCACCACGTCGTGCTTCTCGGTCAGGACCGGGCGCAGCCGCTCGGCGTCGTCGAGGGTGCGCAGCAGGTGGACCCCGCGGACGCCCTCGGAACCGGGCAGCGCGATGGGCTGGGCGCCGGTGGCGACGACGAGGACGTCGTACGGGACCGGCCCCGCCTCGGTGTCCACCTCGTGCGCGTCCGGGCGCAGGGCGGTGACCTCGACGCCCAGGCGCAGTTCGATGCCGAGCGACTCGAAGTCCACGTCGAAGGCCGATCCCTCCGCCGTCCCCAGGAGCACCGCCTTGGACAACGGAGGCCGGTCGTAAGGCTGGTGGGGCTCCGCGCCGATCAGCAGCACGGGACCGGTGAAGCCCTGCTCGCGCAGCGCCACCGCCGTCTGCACACCCGCCATCCCGGCGCCGACGATGACGACGCGCCGCTCTGCTTCCATCCGCTCGTTCACCCGTCCACCTTATGCACCTGACACATCGTCAAGAAGAGACCGGCGGGAGAGACCGGGACGGAAGGCCGGAAGACGGAGGGGCGGAAGACGGAAGGACGGAAGACGGAAGCTCTTCCACCACGCTGGTACCACTGCCCTCCTGCGACTCCCATTCCCAGGTCTCCTCCAGCCGAACGCGCCCGTCGTCAAGTTCCACGACCGTGGCGACGCAGTGACCCGACGCCGTCCGGCCGTCGCGCTTGAGCTGGACATACCGAAAGTCGAGACGATCTCCCTCACGCGTCCCGACGAGGTGGCCGCGCACCACGTCCCCGCCCGCGTACTCGGCCCAGACGCACCCGTCCCCCTCGTGGTACGTGAACCGGGTCGCCGTACCGACCTGACCGGGAGCCTGGTCCGCCACAGGGGCGAGGACCAGCCCGTCGAGCGACCGCGCCACGGTGAAGCTCCCTTACAGCCGGTTGCGGGGTGGGGTTAGTCTGGCCACCGTAGAGCACTCGCGGGAGCCCGGACGCACCGGGCTGAGAGGGAGGCTGGGACGGCCTCCGACCGTACGAACCTGATCCGGGTCATGCCGGCGAAGGGAGGGGCTGGACGCCCATGCATCCACGTACGTCAGACGTCCTCGTCGTCGGGGGCGGAATCATCGGCCTGGTCACGGCCTGGCGGGCGGCGCAGCGCGGTCTGCGGGTCGCCGTGGTCGACCCGGGGCCGGGCGGCGGGGCCGCGCAGGTCGCCGCGGGCATGCTCGCCGCGGTCACCGAACTCCACTACGGCGAGGAGACGCTCCTCGGGCTCAATCTGGAGTCGGCGCGCCGCTACCCGGACTTCGTCACCGAACTCCAGCAGGCCGCCGGCGGCGTGGACGTCGGCTACCGCGCGCGCGGCACGCTCGCCGTCGCCCTGGACGCCGACGACCGCGCCCACCTGCGGGAGCTGCACGCGCTCCAGCACCGCTCGGGCCTGGAGTCGGAGTGGCTGACCGGCCGCGAATGCCGCCGCCTGGAGCCCATGCTGGCGCCGGGTGTGCGCGGCGGACTGCGGGTGGACGGCGACCACCAGGTCGACCCGCGGCGGCTCGCCGCCGCTCTGCTGGCCGCGTGCGAGCGGGCGGGCGTGGTGGTCCACCGCGCCTGGGCGGAGCGGCTGGTGGTCCTGCGGGACCGGGCGGCGGGGGTGCTCCTGAGCGATGGCACCGAGCGGGCCGCCGACCAGGTGGTGCTGGCCGCCGGCAGTCTGAGCGGCCGGCTCGGCGGCGTACCGGACGAGGTGCTGCCGCCGGTACGGCCCGTCAAGGGGCAGGTGCTACGGCTGTCGGTGCCGTCCGCGTACGCGCCGTTCCTGAGCCGTACGGTACGGGCGGTCGTGCGCGGCAGCCATGTGTACCTGGTGCCGCGCGAGAACGGCGAGCTGGTGGTGGGCGCGACGAGCGAGGAGCTGGGCTGGGACACCACGGTCACGGCGGGCGGGGTGTACGAGCTGCTGCGTGACGCGCACGAGCTGGTGCCCGGCATCACGGAGCTGCCCCTGACCGAGACCCGCGCGGGCCTGCGGCCCGGCTCCCCGGACAACGCGCCGCTGCTGGGGCCGACCGCACTGCCCGGGCTGCACCTGGCGACGGGGCACTACCGCAACGGGGTGCTGCTGACGCCCGTCACCGGCGACGTGATGGCCACCGTGCTGACCACCGGGGAGCTCCCGGAGGAGGCTCGCGCCTTCACCCCGGCCCGCTTCTCCCCCGCCGCCTCCGCCGCGGTCTCCCCCGCCACCTCCACCGTCACCGTAGGAGTGTCATGAACGTCTCCGTGAACGGCGAGGCGCGACAGCTCGCCGGCCCCACCACCCTCGACGCCCTGGTCGCCACCCTCACCACCGCGCCGTCCGGGGTCGCCGCCGCCGTCAACGAGACCGTCGTCCCGCGCAGCCAGTGGCCGGGGACGCTCCTCGGCGACGGCGACCGGGTCGAGGTCCTCACCGCGGTCCAGGGGGGCTGAGCCATGGCCGACGACCGTCTGACCATCGCCGGGACCACGTTCGACTCCCGGCTGATCATGGGCACCGGCGGGGCGCCCAGCCTCGACGTACTGGAACGCTCCCTGGCCGCCAGCGGCACGGAGCTGACGACCGTGGCGATGCGCCGCCTCGACCCGACCGTGCAGGGCTCGGTGCTGTCCGTCCTCGACAAGCTCGGCATCCGGGTCCTGCCGAACACGGCGGGCTGCTTCACCGCGGGCGAGGCCGTGCTGACGGCCCGCCTCGCGCGGGAGGCGCTCGGCACGGAGTGGATCAAGCTGGAGGTCGTCGCGGACGAGCGGACCCTGCTGCCCGACCCGATCGAGCTGCTCGACGCGGCCGAGACGCTGGTCGACGACGGCTTCACCGTCCTGCCGTACACCAACGACGACCCGGTGCTGGCGCGCAAGCTGGAGGACGTGGGCTGCGCGGCCATCATGCCGCTGGGCTCGCCCATCGGGTCGGGGCTCGGCATCCGCAACCCGCACAACTTCCAGCTCATCGTGGAGCACGCACGCGTGCCGGTGATCCTCGACGCCGGCGCCGGTACGGCGTCCGACGCGGCGCTGGCCATGGAGCTGGGCTGCGCGGCCGTGATGCTGGCCTCGGCGGTGACCCGGGCCCAGGAGCCGGTCCTCATGGCGGAGGCGATGCGGCACGCCGTCGAGGCGGGCCGCCTGGCGTACCGGGCGGGACGGATTCCCCGCCGCCACTTCGCCGAGGCCTCCTCCCCGGTCGAGGGCCGCGCGGCCCTGGACCCGGAGCGACCGGCGTTCTAGCGCCCGCACCGGGCCGGGCGCGGCCAGGCGCGGTGCGGGCGTCGGCGGAGCTGCCGGTGCCCACGGCTCCGGGGCGGGCGCGGCCCGGCCCGGCCGGGGCTGCCGGCTGCGCCCCCGGCGGCGGCCGGCGTGGCCGGGGGCTGGCGGGCTGCGCCCCCGGCGGGTGTCACAGGTCGGCTTCAGTCCAGGCCGTGGCAGGTACGGGGCGGTGGGGGTGTCGGTGGGGGCTCGTAGACTCGGGCGGGTGGATACGACCCTGCACGACCCCCTCGTCGGCCAGCTCCTCGACGGCCGTTACCGGGTCGACGCGCGCATCGCCGTCGGTGGCATGGCCACCGTCTACCGGGCCGTCGACACCCGGCTCGACCGGGTGCTCGCCCTCAAGGTGATGCATCCCGCCCTCGCGACCGACGCGACGTTCGTGGAGCGGTTCATCCGCGAGGCCAAGTCCGTGGCGCGCCTCTCGCACCCCAATGTGGTCGGCGTCTTCGACCAGGGCGCCGACGGGGCGTACGTCTACCTGGCGATGGAGTACGTCGCCGGGTGCACCCTCCGGGACGTGCTGCGCGAGCGCGGCGCGCTCCAGCCCCGGGCGGCGCTCGACATCCTGGAGCCGGTGCTCGCCGCGCTGGGCGCCGCGCACCGGGCCGGGTTCGTCCACCGGGACATGAAGCCGGAGAACGTCCTGATAGGGGACGACGGCCGGGTCAAGGTCGCCGACTTCGGGCTCGTCCGGGCCGTCGGCGCGGCCACCAACACCACCGGCTCCGTCCTCGGCACCGTGTCGTACCTGGCGCCCGAGCAGATCGAGCACGGCACCGCCGACACCCGCGCGGACGTGTACGCGTGCGGTGTCGTCCTGTACGAGATGCTGACCGGTGCCAAGCCGCACGCGGGCGACACGCCCGCCCAGGTCCTCTACCAGCATCTGAACGCGGACGTCCCGC
The DNA here is from genome assembly GCF_055570965.1 of Streptomyces sp. NPDC031064. NCBI lineage: Bacteria > Bacillati > Actinomycetota > Actinomycetes > Kitasatosporales > Streptomycetaceae > Streptomyces > Streptomyces sp. NPDC031064. Next base: position 516,183 of record NZ_JBVIGF010000003.1, on the reverse strand, counting down.
CGCCCTCCGCCGCCGTGCCCGGCCTCTCGGTCGAGCTGGACGAGCTGGTGGCGAGCGCCACCGCCCGCAACCCCGAGGTGCGCCCGCACGACGCGGTGGCGCTCCTCGCGCAGGCCCGCGAGGCCCGCGCCGCGCTCGGCGACGACCAGCTCGACCTGATCCCGCCGCAGGCCCGTACCGACGGCGGGACCGGCGTCGAGGCCGGGGCCGACGCCGGGGCCGGCGGCTCCGAGGACCCCACCAGCGTGATCGCGCGGGCCCTGCCCGGCGAGCAGGACGGTGTCCAGCGCACCAGCCGGCTCGTCATGCCCCCGCGGCCCGGGCCCGAGCCGGAGCGCCACCGCCCCGCCCGCGCCCCCTTCGGCAACGCCCGTCGTGGCGTGCTCGCCGCCGTCGTCGCCGTCCTGCTGGTCCTCGGCGTGGGCGCGGGGGTCTGGTACATCAACTCGGGGCAGTTCACCCGGGTCCCCACCGTGCTCGGGCAGACCCAGGCGGAGGCCGAGAAGCGGCTCGCCGACGCCGGGCTGGACGTCAAGGACGTCAAGCGGGACTACAGCAACGCCTACAAGCGGGGCACCGTCATGGCCGCCGACCCCGCGCCGGGCGAGCGCATCCGGGGCAACGGCTCGGTGACCCTCACCGTCTCGCGCGGCCCCAGGATCGTGAAGGTGCCGAACCTCAAGGGCCTGGCGCTCGCCGACGCCAAGCGGGAGCTCACCAAGGCCGGTCTCGCCCCGGGTGTGATCACCCGGGCGTTCAGCCAGGAGTTCGAGCAGTCCACGGTCATCAGCTCCGACCCGGAGGCGGGCACCGAGCGCAGCCCCGACTCGGCGGTCGCCCTGGTCGTCAGCAAGGGCGCCCCGATCGACGTCCCGGACGTCACCGGGGACACCGTGGAGGACGCCAGCCGGACACTGGAGGAGGCCGGGCTCACCGTGAAGGTCGCCCCCGCGCGGGTCCACTCCACCGAGGCGGCGGGAAGCGTGGCCGCCCAGTCCCTCTCCCAGGGCAGCCAGGCCGCCAAGGGCGACACGATCACCCTCACCGTCTCCAAGGGCCCGCGCATGGTCGACGTCCCGGACGTCACCGGGAAGAACGTCGACGACGCCAAGCGGGAGCTGGAGGGCGCCGGCTTCACGGTGAAGGTCGAGAAGGGCTTCCCCTTCCTCGGGGACACCGTGGACAGCCAGTCCGTCAGCGGCGGCGAGCAGGCGCCGGAGGGCAGCACCATCACCATCAAGACCAAGGGACTGTAGAAGCACATGAGGAACCCCGTCGGCGGCCATGTCCCCGTGGCCGGCGGCCTCGCCAAGACCGGCCTCACCTACGCCCGCGAGATCGGCGCCGAGACCGTCCAGGTCTTCGTCGCCAACCCGCGCGGCTGGGCCACGCCCGCCGGAAACCCGGTCCAGGACGAGCTGTTCCGCGAGGAGTGCGCCATCGGCGGCATACCCGCGTACGTGCACGCCCCCTACTTGATCAACTTCGGCTCCCACACCGAGGCGACCGTCGAGTTCTCCGTGGCCTCCCTGCGCCACTCGCTGCGCCGCGCCCGGGACATCGGCGCGCTCGGCGTGGTCGTGCACACCGGTTCGGCGACCGGCGGCCGCCCCCGGCACGAGGCCCTGGCGCAGGTGCGCACGCACATGCTGCCGCTGCTGGACGAGCTCACGCACGACGACGACCCGTTCCTGCTGTTGGAGTCGACGGCCGGTCAGGGCGCCTCGCTCTGCTCCCGCACCTGGGACTTCGGCCCGTACTTCGAGGCGCTCGACGCCCACCCCAAGCTGGGTATCTGCCTGGACACCTGCCACATCTTCGCGGCCGGGCACGACCTGACCGGCGAGCACGGCGTACGCCAGACCCTTGACCTGCTGGTCGACACGGTCGGCGAGGGCCGGCTGAAGCTGATCCACGCCAACGACTCCAAGGACGTGGTGGGCGCGCACAAGGACCGTCACGCGAACATCGGCGCGGGTCACATCGGCGAGGACCCGTTCCGTGAGCTGATGCGCCACCCGGCCACCGACGGCGTTCCGCTGGTCATCGAGACTCCCGGCGGCAAGGAGGGACACGCCGCGGACATCGAGCGCCTGAAGAAGCTGCGAGACGGTTGAGGAATACCCCAGGGGGGTATACGGTTCTTGCTGTCGGCAGGAACCGCTACCGCCACATGACCTTGGGGGCTCTCATGCAGCACGGAACTCACACCCAGCACGGCGAGCGCGAGCACCACGGACACCACGAGCACGGCGAGCACGAACACCACGAGCACCGTGACCACCAGCACCGAGACGACCACGGCCACCAGGGCCACCAAGCCGCAGAGAACAACCACCAGCACCACCAGCACGGCACCGGCAAGGTGAGCTGGTCCATGGCCGCCCAGGCCACCCTCCACTGCCTCACCGGCTGCGCCATCGGCGAGGTCCTGGGCATGGTCATCGGCACGGCCCTGGGCTGGAGCACCCTGCCCACGATGGCCCTCGCCATCACCCTGGCCTTCTTCTTCGGTTACGCGCTCACCCTGCGCGGCATCCTCAAGGCCGGCGTGGACTTCAGGACCGCCTTCCGGGTGGCCCTCGCCGCCGACACGCTGTCCATCGCCGTCATGGAGCTGATCGACAACGGCGTACTGGCCCTATGGCCCGGCGCGATGGACGCGCACCTCACCGACGGGTTCTTCTGGGGCGTCCTCGCCTTCGCCCTCTTCGCCGCCTTCGTCATCACCACACCCGTCAACAAGTGGATGATCGGCCGCGGCAAGGGCCACGCGGTGGTGCACCAGTACCACCACTGAGCACGGGGTACCGCCAGGGGGTATCAGAGCTCCGGGCCGTCCCCCGGCTCCTCCTGGTACGAGTACCGCTGCTCCGTCCACGGGTCGCCGATGTTGTGATAGCCGCGCTCCTCCCAGAAGCCGCGGCGATCGGCGGTCATGTACTCCACGCCCCGGACCCACTTGGGCCCCTTCCAGGCGTACAGGTGCGGCACGATGAGCCGCAGCGGGAACCCGTGTTCGGCGGTGAGCAGCTCACCGTCCTTGTGGGTGGCGAAAATCGTTCGGTCCGAAGCGAAGTCGGAGAGCCGCATGTTCGCACTGAATCCGTACTCCGCCCACACCATCACATGCGTGACGGCGGCGGCCGGCGGCGCGAGTTCGAGGATCGTACGGGCGGGGACCCCACCCCATTCGGCCCCCAGCATGCTGTACTTCGTGACGCAGTGCAGGTCGGCCACCACCGTCGAGAAGGGCAGCGCCGAGAACTCCTCGTGGTTCCAGGTGTGCTTGTCGCCGCCAGCCGTGGCGCCGAAGACCCTGAACTCCCAGCGGTCCGGCTTGAACTTGGGGACCGGCCCGTAGTGGGTTACCGGCCAGCCGCGCTGAAGCCGCTGCCCCGGTGGAAGCTCGGACTCCCCTGCTGCCCGGTGTTCCCCGCTCCCTGGCTGACCCATGTCTCAATGGTGACAGACCGGGAGGGGTGGTCATGACCAGCGACGAGGCCGATTCGGGCAACTCCTACTAAGCGTGCACTTACTGGACGGCCTGGATCAGCGGTGCGAGGATGCGCGGCATCTGACCCGTTCACACGCGCGGAAGGAGCCTCTGCGATGCAGGGCGACCCCGAGGTCATCGAGTTCCTCAACGAGCAGCTCACCGCCGAGCTCACGGCGATCAACCAGTACTTCCTGCACGCGAAGATGCAGGAGAACTTCGGGTGGACGAAGCTCGCGAAATACACCCGTGCGGAGTCGTTCGACGAGATGAAGCACGCCGAGGTGCTGACCGACCGGATCCTCTTCCTGGAGGGCCTGCCGAACTACCAGCGGCTCTTCCACGTCCGCATCGGCCAGACCGTGATGGAGATGTTCCAGGCGGACCGGCAGGTCGAGGTCGAGGCGATCGACCGGCTCAGGCGGGGCATCGAGGTCATGCGGAGCAAGGGCGACATCACGTCGGCGAACATCTTCGAGTCGATCCTGGCGGACGAGGAGCACCACATCGACTACCTCGACACGCAGATCGACCTCGTCAACAAGCTCGGTGAGGCGCTCTACCTGGCCCAGCTCATCGAGCAGCCGGACAGCTAGGTGGCGCGAGCCCGACGGCGTCCGGCGGGGCCTAAGCGGCTTCGGGGAGCTCGACGACGGCGTCCACGGCTCCGTCGGCGACGAGGGAGTCCACGGCTCCGTCGGCCATGAGCGCGGGCTTCCCCTGGTCCACCAGCTCACGCCGGGGGCAGTTCCCACGGCCGAGGATCGCCTGTATGCGGCGTACGCAGGAGCCGCAGTCCGTGCCGGCCTTGCACGCCGACGCTATCTGGCGAGGGGTGCAGGCACCGGCGTCCGCGTGTTCCTTGACCTGCTTCTCGGTGACACCGAAGCACGAGCAGACGTACACGCGGTTCACCTCCCTGCGGGGCTCGACGGGATCTGTGGCTGGAGACCCCGCCCTTGATCGGTGAGGCTAACCTAACCTTACCCGCAGCCCCCGGCGTGCAAAAGCCCGGCAAACGGCGATGGGGCGCGGATCACACGGATCCGCGCCCCATCGGCACGTCAAGGCGATTTCACGCCAAGAACAGAGTCGACCAAGATCACAGTCGACCAAGATCACTGGTCCCGGTACATCTCCGCGACCAGGAACGCCAGGTCCAGCGACTGGCTGCGGTTGAGCCGCGGGTCGCAGGCCGTCTCGTAGCGCTGGTGCAGGTCGTCGACGAAGATCTCGTCGCCGCCGCCCACGCACTCGGTGACGTCGTCACCGGTCAGCTCCACGTGGATGCCGCCCGGGTGCGTACCCAGCTCCTTGTGGACCTCGAAGAAGCCCTTGACCTCGTCGAGCACGTCGTCGAAACGGCGCGTCTTGTGGCCGGAGGCCGCCTCGAAGGTGTTGCCGTGCATCGGGTCGGTCACCCAGGCCACGGTGGCACCGGACGCGGTGACCTTCTCGACCAGCTCGGGGAGCTTGTCGCGGACCTTGTCGGCGCCCATGCGGACGATGAAGGTCAGCCGGCCCGGCTCCCGCTCCGGGTCGAGACGGTCGACGTACGTCAGCGCCTCGTCGACCGTGGTCGTCGGGCCCAGCTTGATGCCGATCGGGTTGCGGATCCTCGACGCGAACTCGATGTGCGCCCCGTCGAGCTGGCGGGTGCGCTCGCCGATCCACACCATGTGGCCCGAGGTGTCGTAGAGCTGCCCCGTCCGGGAGTCGACGCGGGTCAGCGCCGACTCGTAGTCGAGCAGCAGCGCCTCGTGGGAGGCGTAGAACTCCACCGTGCGGAACTCTGCCGGGTCGGTGCCGCAGGCCTTCATGAAGTTCAGCGCGTTGTCGATCTCGCGCGCGAGCTGCTCGTAGCGCTGGCCCGACGGCGAGGACTTCACGAAGTCCTGGTTCCAGGCGTGCACCTGGCGGAGGTCGGCGTAACCACCGGTGGTGAAGGCGCGCACCAGGTTCAGCGTCGAGGCGGACGCCTGGTACATGCGCTTCAGCCGCTCCGGGTCCGGGACCCGGGCCTCCTCGGTGAACTCGAAGCCGTTGACGGAGTCGCCCCGGTACGTCGGCAGCGTCACCCCGTCGCGGGTCTCGGTCGGCTTGGAGCGCGGCTTGGAGTACTGGCCCGCGATCCGGCCCACCTTCACGACGGGCACGGAGGCGGCGTACGTCAGCACGGCGCCCATCTGGAGCAGGGTCTTGAGCTTGTTACGGATGTGGTCGGCCGACACGGCGTCGAAGGCCTCGGCGCAGTCGCCGCCCTGGAGCAGGAACGCCTCGCCCCTGGCGACGGCTCCCATCCGGGCGCGCAGCAGATCGCACTCGCCCGCGAAGACGAGCGGCGGATACGACTCGAGGTCCGCGATCACATCGCGCAGAGCCTCGGCATCGGGGTACTCGGGCTGCTGCGCCGCGGGCAGGTCTCGCCAGGTGTTGCCACCGGTTGCGGTGGACTTAGCGTTCACGGTCACGTGCACAACCTTACGGGGTCTTCCCATTCGTCCATTTAGGCGCTCACCTGATGAGACAACGAATCTTGATGGCTCTCCCGGTTCCGTGCGGTAGGGTGCGGCCCATGTTCGCGCTTTCGACCCAGAACTGGTGGTGGACCGCTCATCCGGCGGCCCACTGACTGCGCGTACACCGACACACGCGAAGGCCGCCCGAGGGGCGGCCTTCTTCGTTTCGTACGGGCCGTTCCTCTCCATCCGGATCCACCCGGATCCATCCGGATCCACCCGGATCCATCCGACTGGAAGGAACAGCCCGTGGACCTCTCCCGACTGCTCGACGACTCCTGCCCGCCCTTCGCCCTGCTGCGCCGCCGCACCCCGGGCCGCGATCACGACACGGTCGAGGTGCTGATCGGTGCCGTGCACGAGGCGGAGCACCTCGCGGACATCCCCGTCGGTGACCGGCCCACCCTGGCCCTGGTGCCGTTCCGGCAACTGCGCGAGCGGGGCTTCGACGTACGGGACGACGGCACGCCGCTGTCCGTGCTGGTCGCCGACGAGGCGTACGAGCTCCCGCTCGCCACCGCCCTGGAGCGGCTTCCCGCGCACGACGTGAACGTCGAGGCGGGTGCCTTCGACGTGTCCGACGAGGAGTACGCGCGGACGGTCCGCCGGGTGATCGAGGACGAGATCGGGCGCGGCGAGGGGGCGAACTTCGTCATCCGCCGCACGTACCGGGGCCGTATCCCCGGGTTCGGGCGGCGGGACGCGCTGGCGCTGTTCCGGCGGCTGCTGGACGGGGAGCGGGGCGCGTACTGGACCTTCGTCGTGCACACCGGGAACCGCACCCTGGTCGGGGCCAGCCCCGAGGTGCACGTGCGGATGTCGGGCGGGACGGTCGTGATGAACCCGATCAGCGGCACGTACCGCTACCCCGCCGCCGGGCCCACCGCCGAGGACCTGCTGTCCTTCCTCGCCGACCGCAAGGAGACCGAGGAGCTCTCCATGGTCGTGGACGAGGAGCTGAAGATGATGTGCACGGTCGGCGACATGGGCGGGGTGGTCGTCGGGCCGCGGCTGAAGGAGATGGCGCACCTCGCGCACACCGAGTACGAGCTGCGCGGGCGCTCGTCGCTGGACGTGAGGGATGTGCTGCGCGAGACGATGTTCGCGGCGACGGTCACCGGGTCGCCGGTGCAGAACGCCTGCCGGGTCATCGAGCGCCATGAGCCCCTCGGGCGGGACGGGGCCGGGCGCGGCTACTACGCGGGGGCGCTGGCGCTGCTCGGTACGGACGCGGGCGGGGCGCAGACCCTGGACTCGCCGATCCTGATCCGTACCGCCGACATCGCGGCCGACGGCGAGCTGCGCGTCCCGGTCGGCGCCACGCTGGTGCGGCACTCGGACCCGGCGGGCGAGGTCGCCGAGACGCACGCGAAGGCGGCGGGGGTGCTGGCGGCGCTGGGGGTACGCCCCGGGCGGCCGCGCGAGGAGTCCGTACGGCCCCGGCTCGCGGACGATCCGCGCGTCCGGGCGGCCCTGGACGCGCGGCGGGCGGACCTGGCGCCGTTCTGGCTGCGGATGCAGGAGCCGAGCGCCGAGCCGGCCGGGCACGCCCTGGTGGTGGACGGGGAGGACACGTTCACCGCGATGCTCGCGCACCTGCTGCGCTCCTCGGGTCTGGAGGTCACCGTCCGCCGGTTCGACGAGCCGGGGCTGCGGGAGGCGGCGCTGGCGCACGAGGGCCCGGTGGTGCTGGGTCCCGGGCCGGGCGACCCCGGCGACCTGGCCGACCCGAAGATGCGCTCCCTGCGGGCGCTGGCCGCCGGACTCGTGCGCGGCCACCGGCACGGGCTGCTGGGCGTGTGCCTCGGCCATGAGCTGATCGCGGCCGAGCTGGGCCTGGACCTCGTGCGCAAGGCGGTGCCCTTCCAGGGCGCACAGGTGCGGATCGACCTGTTCGGTACGGAGGAGACCGTCGGGTTCTACAACAGCTTCACCGCCCGGTGCGACCGGGAGGCGGCGGCCGAGCTGGCGGCGCACGGCGTGGAGGTGAGCCGTGACCCGGTGACCGACGAGGTGCACGCGCTGCGCGGGCCGGGCTTCGCGGGCGTGCAGTTCCACCCGGAGTCGGTACTGACGCTGCGGGGCGCGTCGATCGTGCGGGACCTGGTGCGGGCGCTGGACGTCAGCCGGAGGTGAGGCCACCGCCGCCCGACGTCCGCCCCCGCCACGGAACCGTCAGCCGAAGAAGACGCCGACCTCCTCGTACAGCCCGGGGTCCACCGTCTTCAGCTTCGCGGTCGCCTCACCGATCGGTACGCGGACGATGTCCGTGCCGCGCAGGGCGACCATGGTGCCGAAGTCGCCGTCCCGGACGGCGTCGATGGCGTGCAGCCCGAACCGGGTGGCCAGCCAGCGGTCGAAGGCGCTCGGTGTGCCGCCGCGCTGGACGTGGCCGAGGACGGTGGTGCGCGCCTCCTTCCCGGTCCGTTTCTCGATCTCCTTGGCGAGCCACTCGCCGACCCCCGAGAGCCGGACGTGGCCGAAGGAGTCCAGCGTCCCGTCCTTGAGGACCATGTCGCCGTCCTTGGGCATGGCGCCCTCGGCGACGACGACGATCGGCGCGTACGACGCCCGGAAGCGGGAGGTCACCCAGGAGCAGACCTGCTCCACGTCGAAGCGCTGCTCGGGAATGAGGATCACGTTGGCGCCGCCGGCCAGGCCGGAGTGCAGGGCTATCCAGCCGGCGTGACGGCCCATCACCTCCACCACCAGCACGCGCATGTGGGACTCGGCGGTGGTGTGGAGACGGTCGATGGCCTCCGTCGCGATGCCGACGGCCGTGTCGAAGCCGAAGGTGTAGTCGGTGGCGGACAGGTCGTTGTCGATGGTCTTCGGTACGCCGACGCACGGGATGCCGTACTCGCCGCTCAGGCGGGCGGCGACGCCCAGGGTGTCCTCGCCGCCGATCGTGATCAGCGCTTCCACGTCGTGCTTGGCGAGGGTGTCCTTGATGCGGCGGACACCGTCCGCCGCCGTGAGGGGATTGGTGCGCGAGGAGCCGAGGATGGTGCCGCCGCGCGGCAGGATGCCGCGCACGGCCGGGATGTCGAGCCGTACGGTGTCGCCCTCCAGGGGGCCGCGCCAGCCGTCGCGGAAGCCGGTGAAGGCGTAGCCGTACTCCTGGACGCCCTTGCGGACGATGGCGCGGATGACCGCGTTGAGACCGGGGCAGTCGCCGCCTCCGGTCAGTACTCCGACCCGCATGGATCATTCCCTTCGCCGTCACGGGGACGATGGAGACGTACGCGGGTCACGCTAATGGTGACGTACGTCACTCCGGGACGGTACGAACGGTGAATTCCGGGCGGGCGTAGGAGAGTTACGCGCTACGCGTCGTCGAGGCCGCGCTCTATCGCGTACCGCACCAGCTCGACCCTGTTGTGGAGCTGGAGCTTGCCGAGCGTGTTCTGGACGTGGTTCTGGACGGTGCGGTGGGAGATGACCAGGCGCTCGGCGATCTGCTTGTAGCTCAGCCCCTTGGCGACCAGCCGCAGCACCTCGGTCTCGCGGTCGGTGAGCTGGGGGGCCTTCGGCTCGTCCGTGCCGGCGGCGGGCAGCGGCTCCGAGGCCAGGCGGCGGTACTCGCCGAGGACCAGGCCGGCCAGGCCCGGCGTGAAGACCGGGTCGCCGACGGCCGTGCGGCGCACGGCGTCGAGCAGCTCGGCGGTGCTGGCCGACTTCAGCAGGTACCCGGTCGCGCCGGACTTCACCGCCTCCAGGACGTCGGCGTGCTCGCCGCTCGCGGAGAGCACCAGCACCCGCAGCGCGGGGTTGGCCCCGACCAGCTCCTTGCAGACCTGGACGCCCGGCTTGGCGGGCAGGTTCAGGTCGAGGACCAGCACGTCCGGACCGGTGGCCTGGGCGCGGCGCACGGCCTGCTCGCCGTCGCCGGCCGTGGCCACCACGTCGAACCCGGCCTCGGCCAGGTCCCGGGCGACGGCGTCCCGCCACATCGGGTGGTCGTCGACCACCATCACCTTGATCTGCTGCTGCTCGCTCATCGTCCTGCCTTCCCCCGCGAGGCCCTTGCCTTCGGAACCTTCAATTCGACTTCTGTGCCCTGCCCCGGCACCGAGACCAGCTCGGCGGTGCCGCCCAGGTCCCGGAGCCTGCCCCGGATGGACTGCGCGACGCCGAGCCGCCCCTCGCCCTCCGCCTGCGCGAGCCGCCCCTCCGGGATGCCCGGGCCGTCGTCCCGTACCGTCACGATCACCTCGTCCGGCCAGTCCTCGACCAGGATCCAGGCGCGGGCACCATCACCCGCGTGTCTGTGGACATTGTCCAGGGCGGCACTGACAGCGGCCGCGAGCTCCTTCGCGGCGGCGGGCGGCAGCAGCACCGGAGCGCCCGGTTCCGAGAAGGTGACCCGGGCTCCGGCGTGCGGGGCGAGCAGGGTGCGCAGGTCGGCCGGTCCACCGTCGCCGGTTTCGTCGGTTTCATCGGGTTCGTCCACCTCGCGCACCACGGCGCCCAGGGACTCGTCCTCCGAGACGCGCGAGGTACGGGTCAGGCCGCCCGCGACCAGGGTGCGCAGCGCGACCTCCTGCTCGCCCGCCATCCGGCCCAGCTCGGCGGCCTCGCCGCCCAGGGCCGTGCCCCGGCGCTGGACCATGGCCAGCACCTGGAGGACCGAGTCGTGGATGTCGCGGGCCAGCCGCTCCCGCTCGCGGGTGGCGGCCTCGATCTCCAGGGCCCGCGCGAGGGTCCGCTCGGAGGCGCGGGCGACCTCGACGACGTAACCGATCGCTATGGAGGCCACCCACACCAGCAGCACGTTGTGCAGGGTGTCCCGGCTGGGGTGACCGCGCTCGACGATGTTGGCGACGGCGACCAGGGAGGAGGCGAACCCCGCCCAGCGCCAGCCGCCCTTGATGGCGTACGCGAGGACCGAGCCGGCCGTCCAGATGCTCGGCAGCGTCGGGCCGTCGACCGACTGGGCGTGCGCGTCGGCCAGGGGGGTGAGCAGGATGCCGGTGAGGGCGATGGTCAGGTCGGTGACGAGGAAGCGCTTGGTGCAGCTCGTCGCGCCGGCCACCTTCGGGAGCGTGGCCAGCGTCCAGACGCACATCACGGCGAGGAAGCCGACGGCCACCCAGGGGCGCTCGAACTTGTCCCGGGTGAAGACGAACAGGAGCACCGCGTACGCCATGGTCAGGACGCGGTAGGCGGTCAGCGCCCGCCACAGCGGCTGCTCGACGGACATGCGGACGACGCGCTCGCGTTTGGCCAACTTCCCCACCCCTGGACGGACGGCGCGGGCACGCGCCGGACCGCGGTTACGCGCCCGACTGCTCGCGCTCGGCCTTCGCCGCTTCCTTGGCGGCTTCCTTCGCCGCCTCCTTGGCGGCCTTCTCCGCGTCGGCGATCTGCCGCTTGGCCGCCGTCGCGTAGATGTCGACGTACTCCTGGCCGGAGAGCTTCATGATCTCGTACATCACCTCGTCGGTGACCGAGCGGAGGATGAAGCGGTCGCCGTCCATGCCCTTGTAGCGGCTGAAGTCCAGGGGCTTGCCGATCCGGATGCCCGGCCGCATCAGCTTGGGGATGACCTTGCCGGGCGGCTGGATCTTCTCGGTGTCGATCATGGCGACCGGGATGACGGGCGCGCCGGTGGCCAGCGCCACGCGCGCGAGGCCACCCGGCTTGCCCCGGTAGAGCCGGCCGTCCGGCGAACGGGTGCCCTCCGGGTAGATGCCGAACAGCTCACCGCGCTCGATGACCTCGATACCGCTCCTGATCGCGGCCTCGCCCGCGCCGCGCGCACCCGAGCGGTCCACGGGCAACTGGCCGACGCCCTTGAAGAACGCGGCGGTGAGCTTGCCCTTCACACCGGGCGAGGTGAAGTACTCCGCCTTGGCGATGAAGGTCACCTTGCGGTCCAGGACCGCCGGCAGGAAGAACGAGTCGGAGAACGACAGGTGGTTGCTCGCGAGGATCGCCGGCCCCTCGGCGGGAATGTTCTCGAGGCCCTCCACCCAGGGCCTGAAAGCAAGCTTCAGCGACCCCCCGATGGAGAACTTCATTGCGCCGTAGATCAACTCGAGTGCCTCCTGTGTTCCGTCGATCAGACCTTAACCCGAGCGGGGCCCTCGCTCCCGCCCACGCCCGCGCACGGGCTGCCTCGCGCCCATGCGGGGGCGGTGACGGATCTGGTCGGTGTCAGCCCGGTCGCGTACGGTGAAGTACACCTTCCCGAGACCCATCGAACCCCCGAACAGGAGACCCCGGTGCCGGTCCTCCCTGGAGCCGAGCCGTACCGCCACGAGGGCGGAGAGGTCGGCGTGCTGCTCTGTCACGGCTTCACCGGTTCGCCGCAGTCGCTGCGTCCCTGGGCCGAATATCTGGCCGGGCGCGGCCTGACCGTGTCGCTGCCGCTGCTGCCCGGCCACGGCACGCGCTGGCAGGACATGCAGGTCACCGGCTGGCAGGACTGGTACGCCGAGGTGGACCGCGAGCTGCGCACGCTGCTGGAGCAGTGCCGGCAGGTCTTCGTCTTCGGCCTCTCCATGGGCGGCGCGCTGACGCTGCGGCTCGCCGCCAAGCACGGCGACGCCGTGCGGGGCATCGCCCTGGTGAACCCGGCGAACAAGGTGCACGGGCTCGCCGCCCACGCGCTGCCCGTCGTGCGCCACCTCATTCCGTCGCAGCCCGGCATCGTGAGCGACATCGCCAAGGAGGGCGTGGCGGAGCTCGGCTACGACCGGGTGCCGCTGCACGCCGCGCACTCGCTGCGGCAGTTCTTCCGGATCGTGGACCGCGAGCTGCCGCAGGTCACCCAGCCGGTGCTGCTGCTGCACAGCCCTCAGGACCATGTCGTGCCGCCCGCCGACTCGGCGCGGATCCTCAGCCGGATCTCCTCCACCGACGTCAAGGAGATCCTGCTGGAACAGAGCTACCACGTGGCGACGTTGGACCACGACGCGGAGCGGATCTTCGAGGAGAGTTACGCGTTCGTCGGCCGGCTCGCTCCGACTGCGGGCACGATGGGGTCCCCCATGCCGGAGGCCCGGGGAGGGAGCACGACCGGTGGCTGAACAGCACGACTCGGACAAGCGGGACGAGCAGCCGTTCGACGAGGAGGCGGCCTGGGCGGCGATCGTCGCCGGGTACGGCGAGGAGCCGGCCGATCCTCCGGGCGCCAAGCCGTTCAAGTCGATCGAGGACCTCGCCCTGCTGGAGGACGACGTCAACGACGTACCGGAGGGCCGATCGGCGGAGACCGGCAAGCCGGACAAGCCGCTCGGCAGCTCGGTGGTGTTCGCCCCGGGCGTCGGCATGGGCGGCCCGCGCGACTACGAGGTCGCCGAGGCGAAGGACGACGACCTCGACGAGACCGACGAGGGCCACTTCGTCCCGCCGGAGCCACCGCCGCTGCCGGAGGCCGACGCGACCGCCAAGTTCGCCTGGCTGGGGGTCGTCGGCGGCCCGGTGCTGATGCTCCTCGCGGTGATACTGCGCTGGGACATGACCTGGTGGCTCACGACCCTGTGCATCGGCGGCTTCCTGGGCGGCTTCGCCACCCTGGTGGCCCGGATGCGCAGCGGCGACGACGAGGACGACGACGACCCGGGCCGCGGCGCGGTGGTCTGATCCCACCGGGCGCCGTCAGACCGCCGGCACCCGCAGGGCCGCCAGCACCGGCAAATGGTCCGTGGCGGCCCTCAGGTCGGCGTCGGTGAGGCCCGGCAGGTCACGGGGGCCCGGGACGCCGCAGCCGAGCACCTCGATCCCCTTGGTGGCGAAGATCGCGTCGATCCGCTGGTGCGGGTCACCGGGGGTCGAGGTGTACTCGCCGCCCCAGGGCCGTACGGCCCAGCAGTCCTGGAGCTCGCCCGCAAGGCGCCGGAACGAGCGCCCGTCGGGCCGCTCGTTGATGTCGCCGGCCGCGATGGCGTGCGGTACGTCGAGGGCGGCCAGCCGGTCCAGGAGCATCCCGGCCTGGGCGTAGCGCTCCCGGGCCTGGAGGCTCAGGTGGCAGCTCAGCAGGCCGAGGCGGGCGCCCCCGATCCGTACGACCGCCGTCGCGAAGCCCCGCCGGTGCAGGCCGGGCGTGAGCGGCAGCAGCACGTCGTCCGTGCGCTCGACGGTCGCCCGCAGCGAGCACAGCAGCAGCGGCCCGCTCGCGGTCGCGCCCCCGCTCAGCACCAGCAGCTCGCTCTTCGCGGCGAGCCTGGCGGCGTGCTTGCGCCAGCGGAAGAAGCGGGGCGCCTCCTGGATCAGGACGAGGTCGGGCGCGCAGGCCCGGATCACGCGCGCCAGGGCGTCCTCGTCGTCCCGCATGGAGCGGATGTTGTAGCTGAGCACCCGGATCACGGCCGAACCGTCCGGCTCGGTGCGCGAGTTGGGCAGTTCGGTGATCGGCATACGAGCACGATATGACGGTGCCCGCCGCATCCGGGTGAGGACGCGGCGGGCACCGCCGTACGAGCGTGAGGTCAGCCCTGTCGGGCCAGGTCCGCCGCGCCGACCAGGCCGGCCTTGCCGCCGAGCCGGGCCGCGAGGACCTGGGCGTGCGGGCGGTACTGGCCGCCCACCAGCCAGCGGCGGAACGACTTGCGGATCGGCTCCAGGACCAGCTCACCCTCGTCCGAGACGCCGCCGCCCACGATGAACGCCGAGGGGTCGAACAGCGAGGCCAGGTCGGCCAGGCCCGCGCCGGCCCAGCGGGCCAGCTCCCGGAAGGAGTCCACCGCGACCGGGCAGCCCTGACGGGCGGCGTCGCTGATGTGCTTGCCCTGGATGCCCTCGGGGGTGCCGTCCCCGAGGCCCAGCAGGATCGTGGCGTTCTCCGGGGTGGCGGCGGCGCGCTGCTTGGCGTACCGCACGAGGGCGCGCCCCGACGCGTACTGCTCCCAGCAGCCCTGGCTGCCGCAGCCGCACAGCAGGCCGTCGGGGACGACCCGGATGTGGCCGAACTCGGCGGCCACGCCGAAGCGGCCGCGGCGCAGCTTGTTGCCGATGATGATGCCGCCGCCGAGGCCGGTGCCGAGGGTGATGCAGATGACGTCCTCGTGGCCCTTGCCGGCACCGAACTTGTACTCGCCCCAGGCGGCGGCGTTCGCGTCGTTCTCCACGACCACCGGCAGGCCGACGCGCTGTTCGACCTTGTCCTTCAGCGGCTCGTGCCGCCAGTGGATGTTCGGCGCGAAGAGGACCGTGGCGCGCTTGTCGTCGACGTACCCGGCGGCACCGATGCCGACGGCCTCGATGTCATGACCCTTGCCGGCCTCGGAGACGGCGGCGCAGATCGCGTCGACGATGCCTTCGGCGGTCGGCGGGGTGGGCACCTTGTGGGTGTCGAGGATCGTGCCCTCTTCGTCGACCACTCCGGCCGCGATCTTCGTGCCGCCGATGTCGACGCCGATGGTGAGTCCCATGTGTCCCTCAGTTTTCGGTCGAGCCCCGCTACGGCCAACCGTACCCGGTGTCAGTCCAGGTCGATGTGCTCGGTCGGGCCGGGGCCGCCGTCGTCCTCCTTCCGGCCCGGGGGCGGGGTGTCCGGTCCCCGGGTCCAGCGGCGCTCCTGGCCCTCGACGGCGGAGCGGTAGGCGGCCAGCAGTTCCTGGCCGGCGGCCGCGAGGTGGTCGAAGACCTGCGGGTTGCGCTCGATCACCGGCTCGACGGCGGCCTTCGCCTGGCTGACGAACTGCTGTACGGCACTCTGGGCGCCGGTGCCGAGCAGCGGGGTGCGCAGGGAGGCGACCTTGTCGGCGACCGCGTCGACGAGCTTGCGCAGCTCCTCGGCGGCGGCCCCGGGCGGCGGGCTCTCGGTGCCGCGGCGGCGCGCCCTCTCGGCCGCCAGGTCCTCGGCGCAGGCCTTGGCCCAGGCGTCGGCGTCCCACGCGTCGGCGTCGGGATGCTGGGTGGCATCGCTCATGGCGTACTCCTGCGGCGGCGTGGCGTGAAACTCCCGAATACTCCCGACGTTACCGCGTGCGGGGCCACAAATCCGGGTCGGGTGTGAAGCGGACGCTCAGCACCCCGTCCGCGAGGCCCGCCCCGGAGACGGTGCAGCGGCGCAGCGCGGACGGCAGCGGGACGACGCGGCGGAACGGCCCGACCGTGAGCACCAGTTCGTCGCCGCGCCGCACGAGGCCGAGGTCGGGCTTGGCCGCGCCGGGCAGCGGGATGCGCCAGACCAGGACGCCGTCGGGGTCGCGCCGGTCCTCGACGGTCCAGTCCGGTGCGGGGGCCGCGGCGGGGGCGGCGGGCGGCTCCAGCAGGGCGAGGTCGTCGGCGGTGCGCGGGTCGCGGCCGAGGTGCGGCAGCTCGTGCACCTGGTCGCCCAGCGCCTTGACGTGCGTCTGCTGCTGGGCGGCCAGGCCGGACAGCCAGGGGTCGGGGGACTCGGTGGGCAGCATCCGGTTGGCGACGACCGGGTCCAGGGCGATGCGGTGCAGGGCCAGGCCCGCGCGGGCGGCGCGCAGGGCGCCGGCGGCGGCCGGGCCGGGCTCGGCGACCAGCCGGACGGTGGTCTCCGGGTCGTCGATCATGGCCTGGACGGCGGCGAGTTCGGTGTCCCAGCGGGCGGCGGTCTCGTACAGCCACTCGGCGGGCATCGGTACGCCGGCGAGCTGGGCCAGCATCGGGCGCAGCGCGCGGGCGGCCTGCCGCTCGGGCGGCAGCAGGCGGCGCAGGTAGCGGCGGAGCTGCTCGGGCAGGGCGAGCACGGCGACGGCGTCGGGGACGGGCGGCAGGTCGGCCACGACGAGGTCCCAGTCGCCGGCGGCGGCGTCCCTGAGGGCGCGCAGCAGGGCGAACCGGTCGCTGCCGGGCAGTTCGGTGAGCTCCTCGTCGGCGAGCGGAGTGGCGCCGAGCAGCCCGAGGGCGGTGGCGGCGCGCTCCTGGAAGGCGAGGATCTCGGCGCGGAAGTGGGCGCCGGAGTCGATGCGGCGCACGACCGGCCGGTCGCCGTCTCCGTCGCCGGACGAGTCGTCGAACCAGCCGTCGGGCACGGCGGGGTCACCGGTGAGGAACAGGACGCGCTGCCCGCGCCGGGCCCCGCCGAGGGCGGTCGCGGCGGCGACGGTCGTACGCCCGGCGCCGCCGGGCCCGGTGACCAGGATGGTTCGCATGCCCGAGACGCTACCGGGACGTACCGGTGTCAGGAGGCGGCGGGGGTGGACTCCACGCGCTTCTTCAGGCCGGCCAGCGCGCGGTCGATGATGACCTTCTCGGCCTTCCGCTTGATCATGCCCAGCATGGGGATCTTGACGTCGACGGTGAGCTGGTACGTCACCTCGGTGCGGGTGCCGCCGGCGAGCGGGCTCAGGCGGTAGGAGCCGTCCAGGGCGCGGAGCATCTGGGACTTGACCAGCGTCCAGCTCACCTCGTTCTCGCCGGTCCAGGTGTACGCCAGGGTGTGGTCGTCCTTGATCGCGCCGGCGTCCAGCAGCAGGCGGACCTTCTCGGCGCGGCCGGCGGCGTCCTTCTCCAGGACCTCCGCCTCCTTCACCTCGCCCGTCCACTCCGGGTAGCGGGCGAAGTCGGCGATCACTCCCATGACGTCGGCCGGTGCCGCCTCGATCTCAATGCTCGAGCTGGTGTGTTCCGCCATCGCCGTGGCTCCTCCAGTGCGGTACCGGGTTCCTGTGGGGTGAAGGCTATCGCGTGGGCGGCCGTCACCATTCCAGGGCCCATGGCCTCCCGGTCGCCGCGAAATGTCCCACGTTCACGCACTCGGTCGCGCCCACCCTCATCCGCCGCACCAGCGGCTGGTGGACGTGGCCGAACAGGGCGTACCGGGGCTTGGTCCGCCGGATCGCCGCGAGCAGGGCCGTGCTGCCGCGCTCGAAGCGCCGGGCCACCGTGTCGTAGGTCAGTTCCGGCACCTCCGGGGGGATGTGCGAGCACAGCACGTCGACCTCGCCCAGGGCCTCGACCTTGGCCGCGTACTCCTCGTCGGAGATCTCGTACGGGGTTCGCATCGGGGTCCGCAGCCCGCCGCCCACGAAGCCGAAGACGCGGCCGCCGAGCTCGACGCGCTGGCCGTCCAGGACGGTGGTGCCGGGGCCGGCGTACTCGTGCCAGAGGCCGGGGATGTCGACATTTCCGTACGTGGCGTACGTGGGCGTCGGGAAGGCCGCGAACATCGCGGCGTACTGGCGGCGCACCGCCGACTCGATGGCCGTCTCGCGGTCCATGTCCAGTTCGGCCCACAGCCGGCGGCCGAACTCCCGGGCCTCGTCGAAGCGGCGGGCGGTGCGCAGCTCCACGATCCGGTCCGCGTTCTCGACGCCGAAGAGGTCGGGGAAGATCCCGCGGGCGTGGTCGTGGTAGTCGAGGAAGAGCACCAGGTCACCGAGGCATATCAGGGCGTCGGCGCCCTCCCCCGCCGTGGCCAGGCCCTCGGCGTTCCCGTGCACGTCACTGACCACATGGACTCGCATGGGAACCCACCTTAGGCGGTCGGACCTGCGGTTACTTCCGAGTCGTCACAGGTGTGGACTACTGTGCGCGAAGCACCGCCAATTACGTGTGACGCAGCGAACATCTGGCCAGCGCCCCTATCCGGAACCGAGTACTGGTGGGTAACGTCCGGGCAGTCCAGTCGTGCTCACCCCCACCGAGCACCTGCCCGATCTTGGACCGCAACCGGTGCATCACACAGAGCCGTGGCGCCGGCGCCCGATGAGGAGCAGCAGTTTTGCGCGAGTTCAGCCTTCCGGCCCTGTACGAGGTCCCCACGGACGGCAACCTGACGGATCTCATCCGCCGCAATGCCGCTCAGCACCCAGATGTCGCCGTGATGGGCCGCAAGGTGGCCGGCGTCTGGACGGACGTCACGGCGACCCAGTTCCTCGCCGAGGTGCGCGCCGCCGCCAAGGGCCTGATCGCCCAGGGCGTACGCCCGGGTGACCGGGTCGGCCTGATCTCCCGCACCCGCTACGAGTGGGTGCAGCTCGACTTCGCGATCTGGAGCGCGGGCGCGGTGACGGTGCCGGTCTACGAGACCAGCTCCCCCGAGCAGGTCCAGTGGATCCTCGGCGACTCGGGCGCGGTCGCGGTGATCGTGGAGAGCGAGGCGCACGCGGCGGCCGTGGAGTCCGTACGCGAGAACCTGCCGGCGCTGCGGCACGTCTGGCGCCTGGACAAGGGCGCCGTCGAGGAGCTGAACGCCCTCGGCGCCGACGTCTCGGAGGCGGCCGTCGACGAGGCCACGTCCGCCGCCAAGGCGGACGACATCGCGACGATCGTCTACACCTCGGGCACCACGGGCCGCCCCAAGGGCTGTGTGCTGACGCACCGCAACTTCTTCGCCGAGTGCGGCAACGTCGTGGAGCGGCTCAAGCCGCTGTTCCGCACCGGAGAGTGCTCCGCGCTGCTGTTCCTCCCGGCCGCGCACGTCTTCGGGCGGCTCATCGAGGTCGGCTCCGTCCTGGCGCCGATCCGCCTGGGCTGCGTACCGGACATCAAGGAACTCACCGACGAGCTCGCCACCTTCAAGCCGACGCTGATCCTGGGCGTTCCGCGCGTCTTCGAGAAGGTCTACAACTCGGCGCGCGCCAAGGCGCAGGCGGAGGGCAAGGGCAAGATCTTCGACAAGGCCGCGCAGACGGCCATCGAGTACAGCCGCGCCACCTCCACCCCCGAGGGCCCGTCGCTGGGCCTGAAGCTGAAGCACTTCGTCTTCGACAAGCTCGTCTACAGCAAGCTCCGCACGGTCCTGGGCGGGCGCTGCCAGGCGGCCGTCTCGGGCGGCGCGCCGCTGGGCGAGCGGCTGGGCCACTTCTACCGGGGCATCGGGCTGACGGTCCTGGAGGGCTACGGCCTGACGGAGACGTGCGCGGCGACCGCGTTCAACCCGTACGACCGCCCCAAGATCGGCACGGTCGGGCAGCCGCTGCCGGGCTCGGTGGTCCGCATCGCCGACGACGGCGAGGTGCTCATCCACGGTGAGCACGTCTTCTCGGGCTACTGGCAGAACGAGTCGGCGACCGCCGAGGCGCTGGCCGACGGCTGGTTCCACACCGGCGACATCGGCACCCTGGACGAGGACGGCTACCTGGCCATCACGGGCCGCAAGAAGGAGATCCTGGTCACCGCGGGCGGCAAGAACGTCGCCCCCGCGGTGATCGAGGACCGCATCCGCGGCCACGCGCTGGTCGCGGAGTGCATGGTGGTCGGCGACGGCCGCCCGTTCGTGGGCGCGCTGGTCACCATCGACGAGGAGTTCCTGGGCCGCTGGGCCGCCGAGCACGGCAAGCCGGCCGGTTCGACGGCGGCGTCGCTGCGCGAGGACCCGGACCTGCTGGCCGAGGTGCAGCGGGCCGTGGACGACGGCAACGCGGCGGTCTCCAAGGCGGAATCGGTGCGGAAATTCCGCATTCTCACCTCCCAGTTCACGGAGGAGGCCGGGCACATCACGCCGTCGCTGAAGCTGAAGCGCAATGTCGTGGCCAAGGACTTCGCGGACGAGATCGAGGCGATCTACCGCGCGTAATCCTCCCCGATCACCCGGCTCATCGTCCTTTCGGCGAGAGCCGTGATCGTCACGAACGGATTGACACCGATGGAGCCCGGCACCAGGGCTCCATCGGTCACATACACACCAGGAGCCCCTCGCACCCGCCCGTAGTCATCGGTCGCCCTGCCCAGCACGCACCCTCCCAGCGGGTGGTACGTGAAGTCGTCGGCGAAGGTCTTGTTGCCGCCGAAGAGGTCGTACCGGTAAATGGTCGCGTTCCTGAGGTTGATGCGGTCGAACAGCTTCTTCGCCGACGCGACCGACGCCTGGCTCTGCTCCCGTCTCCACTCCAGCCGCGCCGAGTCCGTCACCGGGTCGTAGGCGAACGTCCCGCGCTCCGGGTTCCGGGTGATCGCCAGGTAGAGGCTCACCCAGTGCTCCAGCCCGGTCGGCAGCGGGGCGATCTCCGCGAACACCGCGTTCGCCGGGTCGTCGATGCCCAGCACCGGCATGGTCGACTGGTCGGCCCCGACGGTGTCCCAGACGTGGTTGGCCCGTCCCGTCATGACGTTGCCGTTGGGCCCCCAGCCCTCACCCACCTCGGTGCTCAGCCCCGGCAGGGCGCCCGTCTCGCGGGCGCGCAGCAGCAACTCGGTGGTCCCGAGGCTCCCGGCGCCCAGGAAGAGCCGCTCGCAGCCGAACTCCCGCGTCTCGACGACCTTCCCGCCCAGGTCGATCCGGTCGGCGGTCACCACGTACGTCCCGTCCGGCTCCCTCCGTACGGCTCTGGCCCGGTGGAGCGTCTCGATGGCGACGTTCCCCGTCCCCAGCGCGGCCGCCAGATACGTCCGGTCGAGGCTGCGCTTGCCGTGGTTGTTGCCGTAGATGACCTCGCCGGCGAGCGCCGACCTGGGTACGGCACCGGCCGCCTCGCGGGCCATGTACCCGAAGTCGTACACGCTCGGCACGAACGCGGTCCTCAGCCCGGCGTTGGCGGCGTGCTTCCGCGACACCCGGCTGAAGCGGTACCACTCGGTGGACTCGAACCAGGCGGGGTCGACGGTGTTGACGCCGAGCATGGCGCGGGCGCGCGGGAAGTACGTGTCGTACATCTCGCCCGCGTCGACGCCCGGGAACACTTCGGCGAAGTACCCCCGCTCGGGGGTGACGGCCATGCCGCCGTTGACGAGGGAGCCACCGCCCACCCCCCGTCCCACGTACACCGACATGTCGGCGTACCGCACCCGGTCGAGCACCCCCGGGTACGGGCTGATGTCCTTGTTGACGACGTCCAGCCACAGGAACGTGGCGAGCGGCGCCTCGGTGCGGGCGCGGAACCACATGGACCGGTGGTCGGGCGCGCCGGTGGAGCAGAAGACCCGCCCGTCGGAGCCGGCGTTCTTCCAGAGGGCGCCCATTTCGAGGACGGTGGTCCGGATGCCCGCCTCACCGAGGCGCAGTGCCGCGACGGCGCCTCCGTAACCGGATCCGATGACCAGGGCGGGGCTGTACGCCCCCTGCGCGGCCGTGGCCCGGCCGATCCGGGTGAGGCCGAGCGCGGCGGCGGTCTGGAGGGCGCCGAGGCCGAGGAGGTGACGGCGCGTCAGTTTCGGTGTCATGGGCGGAGCATGTGCGGAACTTGCCGTTCCGCCCATAGGCGGCGCGGGCCCAAATCGACGCGCGAGGTCACCGGGGCCTGGCCACCCCCACCCCGCGCCGTCAGAGCAGGAGCTTCAGGCGTTCCGCCAGCAGGTCCCAGCGCCACCGGTCCTCGACCCACTCCCGGCCCCGCTCGCCCATCCGCCGGCGTAGCTCGGGGTCTTCCAGGAGGGTCACGAGACGGTCGGCGGACTCGGCCGGGGAGTCGCCGCGCACGACCCAGCCCGTCTCGCCGTCGAGCACGGCGTCCGGCGCGCCGCCGGAGTCGCCCGCGACGACCGGGAGGCCGGTCGCCGAGGCCTCCAGGTACACGATGCCGAGTCCCTCGACGTCGAGGCCGCCGCGCCGGGTCCGGCAGGGCATGGCGAACACGTCACCGGCGCCGTAGTGGGCGGGGAGCTCCTCCCACGGCACCGCGCCCGTGAAGCGCACCGATTCCGCCACGCCCGTCTCGGCGGCGAGGCGGCGGAGGTCCTTCTCGTACGGCCCGCCGCCGACGATCAGCAGGACCGCGTCCGGCACCCGCGAGAGCACCGCGGGCATGGCCCTGATCAGCGTGTCCTGGCCCTTGCGCGGGACCAGCCGGGAGACGCACACCACCACCGGCCGCTCCGCCAGGCCCAGCCGCTCCCGGATCGCGTCCCCGCCCGACCCGGGGTGGAACGTCTTCTCGTCGACCCCCGGCGGGAGCTGGACCATCCGCCCGGCCGCCCCAGGCGTGAGCGCCGCCGCGATGCGTGAGCGCGTGTACTCGCCGAGGTACGTGATCGTGTCCGTGCCCTCGCCGATCCGCCGCAGCAGTTGCCGCGAGCCCGGCAACTGCGCCCACCCGGCCTCGTGGCCGTGGGTGGTCGCGACGATCCGCCGCGCGCCGGCCCGGCGCAGCGCGGGCGCCATGAGCCCCAGCGGGGCCGCTGCCCCGAACCACACCGACTCGCAGCCGTGCTCGCGCAGCAGTGCGACCGCCCGCGCGGTGACACGTGGTGTGGGCAACAGCATCGTCGTGCGGTCCCGGACAACCTTGAACGGCTGTTCGGCGTCGAACAGGGCGGTCGCCTCGGCGCCCTCCCGGCCGCGCTTCCACGTGGAGGCGTAGACGACGATCCGTTCCGGATCGAGTCTGAGCGCCATGTTGTGCAGAAACGCCTGAATCCCGCCGGGTCTGGGCGGAAAGTCGTTGGTTACGATCAAGGTCTTGTGCATCGCATGCCGACAGTACCGAACGGCGCCGCTCCACCGCTCAGCACAGTCCCGCCCGGCGAAGCCCGGCAACGAGACCGAAGAGGTATGCATGAAGGGCCCCAGCGGCACCCGGCTCCCGCTCACAGTCGTCGGCATATGGCTGCTGACCAGGACTCTCCTGCTGCTCTGCGTCTTCAAGGTGTTCGTCCTGCCCGGGCCTGACATCACCACCGACGTCTCGGTGATCTACCAGGGCTGGTACGACGTGCTGCGCACCGGCACGTACCCGCTCGACGACGTGACCTGGCAGTACCCGCCGGCCGCCGCGCTCGCCATCCTCTCCCCCGGCCTGCTGCCCTTCCTGGAGTACGCCTCCGCCTTCTTCCTCCTCGTCCTCGTGTGCGACGCGCTGGTCTTCGGCCTGCTGCTGTACGCGGCGCGGCGGCCCGGCAAGTGCCTGTCGGGCGCCTGGGTGTGGGTCGCGGGCGTGCCGCTGCTCGGCCCGACCGCGTACGCGCGCTACGACCTGATGGTCACCGCCGTGGCCGTCGCCGCGCTGCTGGCCGGGGTCCGTCACCCGCGCGTGCTGGGCGCGCTGGCCGGGTTCGGCGCTCTGCTGAAGGTCTGGCCGGTGCTGCTGCTGGCGGGCACCTGGCGCGGCCGCGTCACCCGCCGCTCGTGGACGGCCGCGGCGGTCACGGGGGCCGCGGTGCTGCTGGCCTGCGTGGCGGCGATGCCGGGGGCGCTGGCGTTCCTCACCTTCCAGCGGGACCGGGGCACGGAGGTGGAGTCGCTGGGCTCGCTCGTCTTCCACGTGGCGCGGAACTTCGGCTGGGAGGGGCAGGTGCTGCTGAACTACGGCTCGGTCGAGTTCCTCGGCCCGTACGTGCCGGTCGTCTCGAAGGCCGCGCTCGCGCTGACGGTGGCGGCGTTCGGCTGGCTGCTCGTGTGGCGGGTGCGGGCGCGCGAGTTCGGTACGACGACGCCGGCCGACGCGGCGTTCGCGGCCGTGCTGCTGTTCACCACCACGAGCCGGGTGATCAGCCCCCAGTACATGATCTGGCTGGTCGGGCTGGCGGCCGTGTGCCTGGTCTTCCGCGCCAGCCGGATGGCCCGTCCCGCCAAGATGGTGCTGATCGCGACGGGCGTGACGATGCTGGAGTTCCCGATCTGGTTCACCCACATCGTGCACAGCGACCTGTGGGGCCTGGTGCTCCTGGGCGTACGCAACGGGCTGCTCGTCGCCGCCACGATCGCCGCGTGCCGTGAGCTGTGGCGGCAGACGGTCACCGAGCCGCGTCTGCGCGAGCACGAGCGCGAGCACGCCTCGGTCCCGGCGCAGGCCACCGAGCCGGACCACCGGGGGGTCACCCCAACCGGTTCCGCAGGTAGCCCCGCCACTGCGCGGTGAAGGCCTCGGGGGTGGTCCCGAGCACCTCGGGCAGGGCCCGCTCCCACCCCCGGGCCCCCGCCGCCCGGTAGAAGGCCCGCAGCTTCGCCTCGCCCCACCGGCCGGCGATCAGCTCGCACGCCAGCCAGCCGCCCTCGTACGCGCGGGCCAGGGCCGCCGCGTCGGTGGCGAAGGAGAAGTCGCCGTCCGTCGGCAGGGCGGCCGGGGTGTCGCCCGCGCGGACGGCGTCCCGCAGCTCGGGCGCGGCCTGGGCGGGCGTGCGGGACGTGCCCCGGTAGGCCACCCAGTCGGCGAAGCCCTCCGAGAGCCACAGCCCCGTGGCCGCCGAGGTGTGCGCCCGGGTGGCGACGTGCGTGGTCTCGTGGGTGAGCACGAAGCCCTGCCCGAACTCGCCGAGCCTCGCGTACCCCTCCGGATTGACGATCACCCGGTCCGCCGGCCCGTCGGGCGCACCGCCCACCCGGCCGGTCGTGACCGCCGCGATGCCCCGGTACCCCGCCGCCGGCTCCCCCAGCAGCGCCCCCATGCGCTCCAGCGAGCCCGGCACCAGCACCACCACGCGCCGCGCCCAGAGCCCCTCCGGCCAGGCGGCCGACACGGCGGGCACCGCCCGGTCGGCGGCCGCCGCGACGGCCCGCAGCCGTGCCGCGTCCTGCCCGACGCCCAGGACCAGGCTGTGCCTGCCCCGTACGACGTCGATGTCGCCCTGCTCCCAGAGCTGTGGGGCGGCGCCCTTCGCGGGCCGGTCGGACGTCACCTGCCAGCGGCCGTCCCGCCGCGCGAGCTCCAGCGCCCGTTCGCCGGTCACCGTGCCGCTGTCGAACCCGGCGATGCGGTAGCGCAGCTCGGCCCGCGCGCTCGCCCGGTCGTCGCCGTGCCGCCGCACCTCCGTGACCCGGTAGGACCAGGCCCGCAGCGGCACGTCCGACAGCTCGGCGGCCCGCACCTCGGCGGCCCGCCGGTCCACCGCCGCCCGGACGCCGGCCGTGTCGGGCGCGGGCGCCGGCCGGGGTGCCGTGCACCCGATGAGCAGCAGCAGGCCGAGCACCGCCCCCGCCGCACGTCTCCGGTTCCGCATCCTCCGCATCGTACGGGGCACGGCCGGGCCGTCGTCAGACCCGGGTGACGGCCGAGACCGGCATCATGCCCACCGGGTCGTAGCGCACGGGCGCGCCCGGGTAGGGGGCGTGCACCACCTGGCCGTTGCCCATGTACATCCCGACGTGGCTGGCGTCGTCCCGGTAGGTCACCAGGTCGCCGGGGCGCGCCTCGGACAGCGGGACGTGCCGTCCGGCGTTGCGCTGGGCCTGCGAGGTGCGCGGGAGGCCGACGCCCGCCTGCGCGTAGGACCACTGCATCAGCCCGGAACAGTCGAAGCCGGAGGGGCCGTTGGCGCCCCACACGTACGGCTTGCCGACGGCCGAGCGGGCCGCGGCGACGGCGGCGGCCGCCCGGCCCGACACGGCCTCGCCGCCCAGCGGCGGCAGGTCGTCGCGGCCGGAGCGGGAGGCGCGGTCGAAGGCGTCGCGCTCGTCGGAGGGGAGGGAGTTGAGCAGCGCCCGTGCCTCGGCGAGCTTGCGCTCGACCGTGCGCTTGTGGAGCGCCACGGCGGCCCGGCCGCGTTCGAGTTCGGCGAGCATCCGGGTGGCCTCGGCGCGCTGCTGGGCCAGGCCCCGCTGGGCGCGCCGGAGTTCGGTGAGGGCGCCGGCCTGCCGCTCGCTGATGCGGTCGAGGGCGGCGGCCTTGTCGAGGTAGCCGTCGGGGTCCTTCGAGAGCAGCAGCGCCAGCGCGGGGTCCATGCCGCCGGACCGGTACTGGGCGCCCGCCACGAGGCCGAGCGCGCCGCGCATCCGGTTGATCCGCTCCTGGCCGCGCGCCACGCCGTCCTGTACCCGGCCCACCTGCTCGCGCAGCGCGTCCGTGCGCTCGTCCGCCTCGTTGAACGCCTCGGTGGCCTTCTCGGCCTCCTCGTAGAGCCGGTCCACCTTGGCCCGGGTGACCTCCACCGGGGTGCCGGGCTCCGCGCTCGCGGGGGCGGCGCCGAACGCGGCGGCGGTGGCCGCCGCGGCGGAGAGGACAGTGACCTTCGCGCTCCGGGAGAGCCCCGGCGAGGAGGATGACGAGGACCGGCGATGGGACGCCACGTACCGCGCTCCCTTCCGCTGCTGTGCAGTCTGTGCGGGCTGTTGCGCGCCAGACAGTAGCCGGGCGACCACGCACCGGCCAGCGACCGTACGGGCGTCGAACAACGGCGCCCCGCCCGAGACCACAAGGTCACCGGCGGGGCGGAGCGTCAGCTTGGAGGGCGGTAAACCACCCGATCGGGCGCGCGGTTCGGGCGCGTCAGACGTGCCGGGCGTACCGGAGGCGTCAGATGCGTACGCCGAACTGGAAGTCGCCGAGCCAGTCCATCGACTCGTAGCGGACGAAGGCGCCGGGCTTCGGGGCGTGCAGCACCGTGTTGTTGCCCGCGTACAGGCCCACGTGCGAGAGGCCGTTGAAGAAGACGAGGTCGCCGGGCTTGAGCTGGCTGCGGCCGATCTTCACACCGTCGTTCTGCTGGGTGTAGGTGGTGCGGGTGAGGCTCACACCGGCCTGGCGGTACGCCCACTGGGTCAGGCCCGAACAGTCGTAGGCGTTGGGGCCCTCGGCACCGGAGATGTACGGCTTGCCGACCTGGGTGTCGGCGGCGGCGAGGGCGGCGGCGCCGCGCTGCGAGGCGGGCACCTCGTTGCCGAGGTCGACGCGGTCGCCGGCCTCGCGGCTGGCGCGCTGCTCCTCCTCCTGCATCTTCGCCCGCTCTTCGGCGGTCAGGGTGTTGAGCAGTTTCTGCGCCTCGGCGAGCTTGCCCTGGTAGGACTTCTTCTTCTCGGCGAGGGTCTTGCGCACGTCTTCGAGGCCGGCGAGCTTCGCGGTCGCCTCGGCCCGCTGCTGGGCCAGGGTGCGCTGTTTGGCCTGGATGGTCTCCAGGGCCTGGGCCTGCTTGGCGCTGATGGCGTCGACGGCCGACGCCTTGTCGAGGTAGCTGTCCGGGTCGGAGGAGAGCAGGAGCTGGAGCGCGGGGTCCATGCCGCCGGAGCGGTACTGGGCGGTGGCGACCGAACCGAGGCCGTCACGCAGCTCGTTGAGCTCCTGCTGGCCGCGCGCGACCTTGTCCTGGAGGGCGTCGACCTCCTTCTGGAGCTTGCCGCGCTGCTCGTCGGCGAGGTTGTACTGCTCGGTGGCTTCCTCGGCCTCGTGGTGGAGCTTGTCGACCTTGGCCTTGACCTCGCTCTTGCTCGGCTTGGGATCTGCCTGAGCGGCCTGGGAGGACAGGGCGACGGCAGCGGCGGCGGTCGCGGTGAGCACGGTCACGCGGGCGCGGCTCGGCTGCTTGGGACGACGGTGGGACGCCACGGAGGCGAGCTCCTTCTTCCTCATGCTGCCGCCTGCCGGGCATGGGGTCGGGGCCCCGGCTCCGCACATCGTGTCCGGCTCCCCCGCGAAACAGGCCGAACTGCACGGATTTAGGCGGTTCCTCCGCTGTCACTCCCGATGAGTGATCACCTGCGCGGAGGTTCGAGGCCAGACCCTAGTGACCATCTTGTGATCAGTTCAAATCCTCATGCGAAAAATCTCGCTCAGGGGCCACATTCTTTACACACAGCCCACGGTGCGTCATGGGCACTTGACGGTACGTTTCCCGAAATCGGGCATTGCGCCTATGAGTTATAAGCGTCACGAGACACGCGAAAGGCGCTTCAGCAGCAAGGCGGACGCGACGGGCCTCGCGCCCGACTTCGCGACGCCGTCGGCGACTTCCCGGTCGGTGGAGACCACCACGACCGGCCGGCCCGGCGGCTCGGCCCGGACGAGCTGGCGGATCAGCTCGTCCGCCGTCACACCCGGCTTGGAGAACAGCACCCGCACCCCGCGCGGCGGCGCGAGCAGCACCGGAGCGGCCAGCTCGGCGCCGTCGAAGACACAGGTGACCTCGGCGCCCGTGCGGGCGGCCAGCGCCGAGAGCCCGCCGAGCAGCCGCAGCCGCTGCTTCTCCAGCGGCATGGTCGGATAGCCGGTCTTGGTGACGTTGTAGCCGTCCACCACCAGGTGGGCCTGCGGCAGCGCCAGCAGTTGGTCCAGCAGCGCCGGGTCGGTCTCCGACAGGGCGCGGGCCGCGATGTCCTTGGGCGACATCCGGCCCGGCTCCACCGCGTCGACGGTGTCCGCCGGGTGGACCGAGACGGGCGGCAGGGCCAGCTCGCGGCGCAGCCCCTGGGCCGACTCCAGAACGGTGTCCAGCAGCAGCCGCAGCCGCATGTCCTCCACCGAACGGCCCTCGCGGGCGGCCCGCCGGCTGGCCTCCAGCGCGGCCTCCGCCTCGCCGAGGCGCGCCTTGAGGCGGCGCGTCTCGCTCTCCGCGGCGGAGACCTGGGCGGCCGCCTCGGCGCGTACCCCGTCGATGTCGGCCAGACTGCGGCGCAGGGCGGCCTCGCCGCGCTTGACGTCGCTCTGGGCGCTGCGCAGCTTGCGCTGAAGCGATTCGGCTTCCTTGCGCGCCGCGTCCAGCTCCGTGCGCAGCCGCTCCGTCTCCGCCTTCGTCTGGGCGCGGGCCTCGGCCAGCTCGGCGCGGAGCCGCTCCAGCTCCCGCCGGCCGGCCTCGTCGGCGCGCTCGGCGTCGGCCCGCTGGGCCTCCTCGCCGGCGGCGGCGACCAGCTTGACCCAGCCGGCGGGGCGCAGCACATAGGCGGCCGCGGCCACGTCCACCGGGTCGGCGGCGGCCGGGGGCGAGCCGGCCTCGACGGCGCCGGCCAGCTCCGGCTGCCCCTCCTTGAGCCGCTCGCCGATCCGCTGCCGGAACAGCGGGTCGGCCTCCAGCGCGGCCGCCATCGCGTTGCCCGCGAACTTGGCCCGGCGGGACGGGGTGAACCGGGCGTACTGACGCAACTGCGCGGGCAGTTCCGTGACCGTCAGCCCGCCGAAGGCGTCCGAGACGAGCGCGACGACGCGGCGCCGCACTCCCTCGGGCAGCGGGCGGTCGAGCGCCTCGGCGGCGCCACCGGCCGCACCGGCCGGCTCAGCGCCGCTGGCGGGCTGCTCCACGATTCGTCACCCCACTACCCGTCCGTCTCGGCCCCGGGCCGCTCCCGCTCCTCAGGAAGCCGCGCCCGGCCTGTCCACCAGCTCGATCTGGTCCACCGCGTTGCACCAACGGCAGCGGACCGACTCGATGGTCTCACTGACCACCTCGCGCTCCTCCACCGTGGGCTCGCCCGCGAGGTCCAGATGGACGTACTCCACGACCTTCGACGACCGCGTGACGTCGAAGCGCGTCAGATTGCCGCAGAGCGTGCAGCGCCAGCGGGTCGTCGCGGTCGGCAGGGGAACCGTCGTCATCGTTCCGTCCTCTTCCATGGTGCCGGGTGCGTCAGCCGCGGTGCGCCGTCGAACTGCGGGTGTACTGCCCGTAACCCTACGGCCTCGCGGGTACCCCTGTGGCGCGGCGAGGCACCCTGTCCCGCTCCCTCCGTTTACGTCATGATCTGTCCATGATCGCTTGGCGCGGACCGACCGTGACGTACGCCGTGATCGGCGCCTGCTTCCTGATCTTCCTGGTGAGCCCGGTGTCCGGGCTGAACCCCTCGTACGGCACCGGCGACGCGCTCCTGGCCGCCCAGAGCACGTACTTCCACCGCTGGGGCATCGTCCCCACCGAGCTGCTGAGCGGCGCCCCGCGCGCGCTGCTCACCCCGCTGACCGCCCTGTTCGTCAGCGGCAGTTGGCTGCACCTGCTCGGCAACATGCTCTTCCTGTACGTGTTCGGCGCGATGGCCGAGGAGCGGATGGGCCACCTGGAGTTCGGCCTCTTCTACGTGGGCTCGGGCTGCCTCGCCCTCTTCGCGTACGCGGTGGCGCACGCGCAATCGGACCAGACCCTGGTGGGCGCGTCGGGGGCGATCTCGGGGGTGCTCGGCGCGTTCCTCTACCTCTTCCCGAGGGCCCGGGTGACCAGCCTCTTCCCGTTCCTCTTCTTCCTGCCGCTGCGCTTCCCGGCGTGGATCGTGCTGCTCTTCTGGTTCGTCCTGCAATGGCTCGCCGCCCGCGACGCCGGCACCGGCCCGGGCGTGGCGTACCTGGCGCACGTGGTGGGGTTCTGCCTGGGCTTCCTGTACGCGTGGGGGCGGTTCCGGGGTGGGGCTAGAGTGAAGGCCCACCCAGCGGCCACCGAGGGAGAAGGACAGCCGTGATCACCGCGATCGTGCTCATCAAGACCAGCGTGGACCGCATCCCGGAGATCGCCGAGTCGATCGCCGCGCTGGAGAACGTCAGCGAGGTCTTCTCGGTCACGGGTACGTACGACCTGATCGCCATGGTCCGCGTGGCCAAGCACGACGACCTGGCCGACGTCATCCCCGGCCGGATCAGCAAGATCCCGGGCGTCGAGGCCACCGACACGCACGTGGCGTTCCGCACGTACTCCCAGCATGACCTGGAGGCCGCGTTCGCGATCGGCCTCGACGCGTAACGCCCCCCGGCCAGGGCACCCCCGCTGCCCGGCGCGCGTCACCCGGACGGATGACGTCCCGGGTCCGTCGGGGGCGCCCGGGCGCGGACGGCTGCCGCTGGGGCCGCTCCGGTGATCGCGCCCCGCTTCGGGGACGAGCCCCGTCAGGAACCCGTGCGGTTTATGAAGGAGCCTTCATCCGGCGCTCATTCACGCGTGGCCGGGCCGCGCCCAGGATGGGGGCATGGCCTTCACCCATCGCATGGTGACGCTCGCCGCGGTCGTCGCCATCCCGCTCGGCATCGCCGCGACCAGCTACACGCTGACCGACACGCCCGAGGCGCCGAAGGTGCCGCCCGAGGTGGAGCTGGGCACCTCGCCCCGGCCCACCGGGGCTCCGGAGCCGAGCCGGACGCCGGGGCCCGGCAGGACGGCGAGTGCGACGCCCACCGGCGTTCCCGTACCGAGCACGACGCGGCCCCCCGCGCCGAAGGAGACCCCGCCCGCCCGGACCCTGCCGACCGACACCGTGGTGCCGGGGCCGCCGGCCACCGCGGGGGACGACGACGATGACGACCTGGGTGACGACATCGGTGACGAGAACTGACCGCCGCGTCTCCGCCCGGGTGCGGATCCTGCTCTGGCTGCTGCTGGTGATGGGCGTGGCGCTGGTCGCCGTCGCCATGACGACCCGGTCCATCCTGCTGCGCGACGTCGACCACCGGATCAGCCAGCTCCTCACCCAGGAGACCCGCGAGTTCGCCAACTTCGTCGACCAGGGCGTGGACCCCGACACCGGCGCCGAGTTCACCGAGCCGCGCCGCCTGCTGGAGGTGTTCCTCCAGCGCCAGTACTCCGACCCCGACGAGGAGCTGCTCGGCCTGACCCGGGGGGCGGGGGGCGTCCCGGCCGTGCTGCGCCAGCCCCGGGACACCAGCGGCGACGCCCTGCACCACGACCGGGACGCGCTCGCCCGGATCTTCGACTCCCCCGACCGCTCCGGCACCCTGCGCCGCCCGCAGGGCGAGGTGCGGTGGGCCAAGGTGCCCATCCAGCCGGCGGGGCACGCCGCACCCGGCGCGTTCGTCGTCGCTTTCCACGCCGACAACGAGCAGGCCATCGCCGCCGAGGCGTTCCGCACCCAGCTCGCCATCTCGGGTGTGGCGCTGCTGATGACGACCGGCATCGGCTGGGCCGTCGCGGGCCGCATCCTCGCCCCCGTGCGCCTGGTCCGCCGGGCCGCCGCGCAGCTCACCGAGCAGGACCTGACCCGCCGCATCCCCGTGCAGGGCCGCGACGACATCGCGCTGCTCGCCGAGACGTTCAACGCCATGCTGGACCGGCTGGAGGCGGCGTTCGCGGCGCAGCGCCAGTTCGTCGACGACGCCGGACACGAGCTGCGCACGCCCATCACGATCGTGCGCGGGCACCTGGAGCTGATGGGCGACGACCCGGCCGAGCAGGCGGAGACGATCCGGCTGGTCACCGACGAGCTGGACCGGATGAGCCGGATCGTGGAGGACCTGCTTCTCCTCGCCAAGGCCGAGCGCCCCGACTTCGTCACGCCGGAGCCGGTGCAGCTCGGCGAGCTGACCGCCGACGTGTTCGTGAAGGCGCGGGCGCTGGGCGAGCGCGAGTGGGTGCTGGAAGGGGTCGCCGACCGGGAGGCCGAGCTGGACCCGCAGCGCATCACCCAGGCGATGGTGCAGCTCGCGCAGAACGCCGTCCAGCACACCGTGCCGGGGCAGCGGATAGGGATCGGCTCGCGCGAGGCCGAGGGCCGCATCGAGCTGTACGTCGCCGACACCGGGCCCGGTGTGCGGGCCGAGGACGCCGCCGTGATCTTCGAGCGGTTCCGGCGGGGCACGGCCCGGCGCGGCACCCGCGCGGGCGGCGGCGCGGGGCTTGGGCTGTCCATCGTGAAGGCCATCGCCGAGGGCCACCGGGGCCGGGTGGAGCTGCGCCGTACCGAGGGCGGCGGGGCCACCTTCGTACTCGTACTGGAGGAGGACGAGTGAACCGCATTCTGATCGCCGAGGACGAGGAGCGGATCGCCTCCTTCGTCGAGAAGGGGCTGCGCGCCAACGCGTTCACCACCACCGTCGCCGCCGACGGCGACACCGCTCTCGACTACGCCGTCACCGGCGGGTTCGACCTGATGGTGCTGGACATCGGGCTGCCCGGCCGGGACGGCTTCACCGTGCTGCGGGAGCTGCGCGAGGCCCGCGTCACGCTGCCGGTCATCGTGCTGACCGCACGGGATTCGGTACGGGACACGGTGGCCGGCCTGGAGGGCGGGGCGGACGACTGGATGACCAAGCCGTTCCGGTTCGAGGAGCTGCTGGCACGGGTACGGCTCCGGCTGCGCACCGCCGCCCGGGCGCCGGAGGTGACGGTGCTGCGCAGCGGCGACCTCGGCCTGGACCTGCGCACCCGCCGGGCCCGCGCCGGTGACCGCACCGTGGACCTGACGGCCCGTGAGTTCGTGCTGCTGGAACTGTTCCTGCGCCATCCCGGCCAGGTGCTGTCACGGGAGCAGATCCTGTCCCACGTCTGGGGGTACGACTTCGACCCCGGCTCGAACATCGTGGACGTGTACGTCCGGAACCTGCGCAAGAAGCTGGGCGCGCAACGGCTGGAGACGGTGCGCGGCATGGGGTACCGCCTGCCGTAGCGGGCTGCCGAAGATGAACTTTCCTTAACAAAGGGCTCATTGAGGACTCACGGCGCGTATCCAGACTGATCACCGTGACCCACTCCCTCAGCCGGGCGGCCTGGCTGGGCGGCGCGCTCGGTGTGTGCGCGCTGCTGGCCCTGCCGAACCGGTTCCCCGGACTCGGCGGCGACGCGCGCCTGACGCTGGCCGTCTTCGTGCTCGCCACCGTCGCCTGGATCGCCACCGCCGTCGACAACACGTACATCGCGCTGGGCGCGGGCCTGGCGCTCACCGCGACGGGGGTGATCAGCAGCGAGACCCTCTTCGCCACGCTGGGCGACGAGACGATCTGGCTGCTGATCTGCGCGTTCGTGCTGGCGGCTGCGGTCACCCGGACGGGGCTCGCCGGGCGGGCGGCCGCGTTCCTGGTGAGCGGCGCCCGCACGGTGCGCCAGCTCGTCCACCTGACGACCGCCGCGCTGGTCGTGACGTCGTTCGCCGTCCCGGCGACCTCGGGGCGGGCCGCGCTGGCCCTGCCCGTGTTCCTGGCACTGGCCGAGGTCCTGGCGGAGCGCAAGCGGCTGGTGGTGATGCTGGCGCTGCTGTTCCCGACGGTGGTGCTGCTGTCGGCGGTCGCCACGCTGATCGGCGCCGGGGCGCATCTGATCACCGTCAATGTGCTGTGGGAGCAGACCGGGCAGCGGCTGGGGTTCGTCCAGTGGCTGCTGCTGGGGCTGCCGCTGGCGATCGTGTCGTCCCACCTGGCGGCCGAGGCGGTGCTGCTGACGACCACTTCGCGGGCCGACCGGACCGAACCGGTGCGCATCACCCCGTCCGACATCGAGGCGCACTCCCCCACGCCCGTCACGGGCCCGCTGTCCACCGCCGAGGCGCGCTGCGCGCTGCTGCTCGCCACGGTGGTGCTGCTGTGGTGCAGCGAACCGCTGCACCGGGTGTCCCCGGCGGTGGTCGCGCTGATCGGCGCGGTGGTGGCGGCGTCACCGGCGCTGGGGACGGTACGGCTCAAGGACGGGCTGACGACCGTGCCCTGGCCGCTGCTGCTGTTCATGGCGGCGACGATGGCGATGGGCGTGGCGCTCGCCGATTCGGGCGCGGCGAAGTGGCTGGTGTCCGGGATGCCGGTGCACGCGCCGCCGTGGCTGTTCCTCACCGTCGTGGTGGTCGTCAGCACGGCGGCGCACCTGGTGCTCCAGTCCCGCTCGGCCCGCTCCTCCGTGCTCGTCCCGCTGGTGGTCGTGGCGGCGACCGCGGCGGGGGTCAACCCGGTGGCCGCCGCGCTCGCCTCGACGGCGGCGGCCGGGTTCTGCCACACGCTGCCCGCCTCCGCGAAGCCGGTGGCGCTGTTCTCCGACCTCCCCGACGGCGTGCCCACCTACACCCCGCGTGACCTGCTGCGGCTGTCGGCGGTGCTCGCCCCGCTCACGGCGGGCCTGGTCCTGCTGTTCGCCCTGACCGTCTGGCCGCTGCTCGGCGTGCCCGTCCTCCTGGAGACCCAGCCGTGAACGTTCCGTACCGCATCGCCGTGGCGCCCAGCGGCTTCAAGGAGTCCCTGTCGGCCCGGCAGGCCGCCGAGGCCATCGCCGAGGGGGTGGCACGGGTCCTGCCGGACGCCGAGCTGGACCTGATCCCGCTGGTCGACGGCGGGGAGGGCACGGCG
Organism: Streptomyces sp. NPDC031064; assembly: GCF_055570965.1. NCBI lineage: Bacteria > Bacillati > Actinomycetota > Actinomycetes > Kitasatosporales > Streptomycetaceae > Streptomyces > Streptomyces sp. NPDC031064. The sequence goes on along the minus strand of NZ_JBVIGF010000003.1, from coordinate 480,691 downwards.
GAGGCGCTGGCCGCCGCGACCGGCGGGCGGCTCGTCCCGTACCCCGCCACCGGCCCGCTGGGCGACCCGGTCGACAGCCACTTCGCGCTCCTCGGGGACGGCTCGGCGGTGGTGGAGATGGCCGCCGTCGCGGGGCTGGCCCTGGTGCCGCCGGGCCGCCGCGACCCGGGCGCCACCACGACGTACGGGGTCGGCGAGCTGATCCGGGCCGCCCTGGACGCGGGCGCCCGGCGGATCCTGGTCGGCTGCGGCGACTCGGGCACGTCGGACGGGGGCGCGGGCGCGCTCCAGGCGCTGGGCGTGCGGCTGCTGGACGCGGGCGGTGACGAACTGCCGTACGGCGGGGCGTCGTTGTCCCGGCTCGCGGGCATCGACGCGGGCGGGCTCGATCCGAGGCTGGCGGGCGCCGAGCTGCTGGTGGCGTGCAACCCGTACAACGTGCTGTGCGGCGAGCGGGGCGTGGCCCGGGTCTTCGGCCCCCAGAAGGGCGCGACCCCGGCGCAGTGCGAGGAGCTGTCGGCGGCGCTGGAGCACTGGTCGGCCCTGCTGACGGCGGCCTTCGCCCCGGAGGTGGACCTGCGCCGCGCGCCCGGCACGGGCGCGTCGGGCGGGCTGGGCGCCGGGCTCGCGGCGGTGGGCGCCCACCTGCTCCCGCGCTTCGAGGTGCTCCTCGACGGGCTGGACCTGGGCGCCCGGCTGGGCCACGCCGACCTGGTGATCACCGGCGAGGGCACCCTGGACGCCCAGACCGTGCGCGGCAAGGTACCCGGCGAGGTGGCGCGCCGGGCGCGGGAGGCGGGCGTCCCGGTGCTCGCGCTCGCCGGCACGCTGGGCGAGGGCGCCCGGGAGGCGGGGCTGGACGCCTACGAGTCGATCGCGCCCGGCCCCCTACCGCTGCCCAACGCCCTGGACCGCGCGGCCGAACTGCTCGCGGACGCCGCCGAGCGGGCGCTGCGCACGGTCCTCGTGGGCACCCGGATGGTCAGCCGCGGTCGGGCACACAGCGCCCGTCCTCCGTACGGTAGTTCCACTTCGCCCCGTCCCGTACGAGCTCCTTCACGGCCCGAACGAACCGGTCGACGTGCTCGTCCGGCGTCCCCGCCCCGAAGCTGACGCGGATGGCGTTGAGCGACTTCTCGCCCGGCGCCGCCTCGGGCGCGCCGCACTCGCCGACCTCCTGGGGGTCGCTGCCGAGCAGGGTGCGCACCAGCGGATGGGCGCAGAACAGCCCGTCGCGGACGCCGATCCCGTACTCGGCGGAGAGCGCCGCCGCGAAGTGGGAGCTGTTCCAGCCCTCGACGACGAACGAGATGACGCCGACCCGCGGGGCCTCGTCGCCGAACAGCGACAGCACCTTCACCTCGGGCACCTCGGCGAGCCCCTCGCGGACCTTGCCGATCAGGTACTGCTCGCGGGCGACGAGGTTGTCGAACCCGGCCTCGGTGAGCGCCTTGCAGGCGGAGGCGATGGCGTACACGCCGATGACGTTGGGCGACCCGGCCTCGTGGCGGGCGGCGGTGGTGTGCCATTCGACGTCCACCCCACCATCGGCGCGCCGGGCGACCTTCCGGGACGCGCCGCCGCCGGCCAGGTACGGCTCGGCCTCCCGCAGCCAGTCGGCGCGCCCGGCGAGGACGCCGGAGCCGAACGGGGCGTACAGCTTGTGCCCGGAGAACGCGACCCAGTCCACGTCCAGGTCGCGCACCGAGACCGGGTGGTGGGGCGCGAGCTGCGCGGCGTCCAGGACGATGCGGGCGCCGTGGGCGTGGGCGGCGGCGGCCAGTTCGCGCACGGGCCACAGCTCGCCGGTCACGTTGGACGCGCCGGTGACGCAGACCAGGGCGGGCCCGTAGGGGTCGCGGTCGGCGAGCGCCCGCTCCAGCGTCTCGACGGCCTGGCCCGGGGTGCGGGGCGCGTTGAGGTAGGTGACCCGCGCGTCCCTCCAGGGCAGCAGCGAGGCGTGGTGCTCGGTCTCGAACACGAAGACCTGGCAGTCGGCGGGCAGCGCGGCGGCCAGCAGGTTGAGCGAGTCGGTCGTCGAGCGGGTGAAGACGACCTGGTCGCCCTCGCGGCAGTCCAGGAACTCCGCGACGGCGACGCGGCTGTTCTCGAACAGGTCGGTCGACAACTGCGACAGGTACCCGGCGCCCCGGTGCACGCTGCCGTAGTAGGGCGCGTAGGCGGCCACGTCGTCCCACACCCGCTGGAGGGCGGGCGCGCTGGCGGCGTAGTCGAGGGCGGCGTACGTGACCTCACCACCGGTGACGAGCGGCACGGTGACATCCCGGCCCAGCACGGGCAGCGGGGAACAGACGGACTGGTCGGCGGCGACGGTGGTGACAGACATGGTGAACTCCCGTACGAGGCAGGCGAATCCGTGCGTCAACGCGTCGGAAAGGCAGCACGACGCGGCGCAGCGGGAAAGGTGAAAAGGGGGTACCGAAGAGGGGCGATACGCCCTATCGCATTCGCTTGCTCACGAGACTGCTCCCTTGAGGACCAGGACCCCAGGGTGTGCAGGGGTCCGCGCTTGCCGCAGACCTCGCTGCCTGCGGCCTGGTCTTCACCCGGGGCACCCCGCCACGGACGGAGGGTTGCCGGACAGCGGGCCGGGGCCGTAGTCGCTGTCACTCATGACCTTGAAAGGCATCTTGCCATACGTCTCGACATGCGCAAGGCGCAGTCCGGCATCCGGACTGCGCCCCGCGTCACACTCAGCGGTGGCTCGCCGCCACCCACCGTTCCAGCGCCGCCCGCGCCGCGCCGGAGTCGATCGACTCGGCCGCCTTGGCGATGCCCGCCCGGATCTGCTCGGCCAGCGGCGCGTCCGACGGCTCCAGGGCGACCAGGGCCGCCGCCGCGTTCAGCAGCACCGCGTCCCGTACGGGCCCGGTCTCGCCGGCCAGCAGCCGGCGCGCCACGTCCGCGTTGTACGAGGCGTCCGCGCCGCGCAGCGCCTCCACCGGCACCAGGTCGATGCCCACGTCCCTGGGGTCGAACGTCTCCTCGCGCACCGCGCCGTCCCGGACGACCCACACCTTCGAGGTGGCCGTGGTGGTCAGCTCGTCCAGCCCGTCGTCGCCCCGGAACACCAGCGCGGAGGAGCCGCGCTCGGCGAGGACGCCGGCCATGATGGGGGCCATCCGGGCGTCGGCGACGCCGGTCGCCTGGGCCTTCACCCGCGCCGGGTTGGTGAGCGGCCCGAGGAAGTTGAACGTGGTGCGGATGCCCAGCTCCTTGCGGGCCGCCGCCACGTGACGCAGCGCCGGGTGGAACTTCACCGCGAAGCAGAAGGTGATGCCGGCCTCCTCGGCGACCTCCGCCACCCGCCGGGGCGACAGGTCCAGGTTGACGCCGAGCTTCTCCAGCACGTCGGAGGAGCCGGAGGCGGAGGACGCGGCACGGTTGCCGTGCTTGACGACCTTGGCGCCGGTTCCGGCGACGACGATCGCCGACATGGTGGAGATGTTGACGGTCTTGGCGCCGTCGCCGCCCGTGCCGACGAGGTCGACGGACGGGCCGGGCACGTCGATGACGTTGGCGTGCTCGTACATGGTGCGTACGAGGCCCGTGATCTCCTCGACCGTCTCGCCCTTGGCGCGCAGCGCGACCGCGAAGCCGGCGATCTGGGCGTCGGTGGCCTCGCCGCGCATGATGCGGTCCATCGCCCACGCCGTGTCGTCGGCGCTCTGGTCGCGCCCTTCCAGCAGGCCGTTCAGCACCTCGGGCCAGGAACGACCCGCCGTGCTCGTACCTCCAGCGGGGTTCACAGCGCTCATGGTCGCTCCTGGTGTCCGTGCGTACAGAGATGAGCACAGCCTATCGAGCCGCCGGGCACGGCAAAGAGCCCCGTCCAGCGGCTGGACGGGGCTCGATGCGGTGTGGCGACTCTCAGGTCAGGTGATCAGTGGTGGCCGTGGCCGCTGCTGATCTCCTTGTACTCCTCGACGGTGGCCTTGGGGATCTGGTTCCCCTCGCCGAAGTAGCCCTTGCTGAGCTTGGCGCGGAGCCGCTGCGTGCGCGACGGCTTGCGCTCCACGCCGTTCTCGTCGACCGTCGGGCCGATCTCGGCGGGCGTGTACTGCTCGTGCGCGGTGAGCGAGTGGAGCTGGGCCTGGCTGAGCGGCTCGTGGATCTCGACGAACTCTCCGTGCGGCAGGCGCTTGATGATGCCGGACTCACGCCCGTGCAGCACCTTGTCGCGGTCGCGCCGCTGGAGACCCAGGCAGATCCGCTTGGTGATGATGAACGCGATGACCGGGCCGAGGAAGAAGAAGATCCGGACGAACCAGGTGATCGAGTTGATCGACATGTGGAAGTGGGTGGCGAAGATGTCGTTGCCACCACCGATCAGCATGATCATGTAGCCGGTGACCCAGGCGACACCGAGCGCGGTCCGGGTCGGCGCGTTGCGCGGCCGGTCCAGCAGGTGGTGTTCGCGCTTGTCGCCGGTGATCCACGACTCGATGAACGGGTAGACCGCGATCGCCACGAGCATCACGCCGAAGAGGACCAGCGGGATGAACACGCCCAGGACCAGGGTGTGGCCCCAGAGGTTGATCTCCCAGCCCGGCATGACACGGATCAGACCCTCGGCGAAGCCCATGTACCAGTCGGGCTGGGCGCCGGTGGACACCTGGTCCGGGCGGTAGGGGCCCATGGCCCAGATCGGGTTGATCGTGAACAGCGCGGCGATCATCGCGATGACACCGAAGACCAGGAAGAAGAAGCCTCCGGCCTTGGCCATGTACACCGGCAGCAGCGGCATGCCGACGACGTTCTTGTTCGTCCGGCCGGGGCCGGGGAACTGCGTGTGCTTGTGGTAGAAGACCAGGATCAGGTGCGCCACCACGAGGCCGAGCATGATGCCCGGCAGCAGCAGGATGTGGATCGAGTAGAACCGGGCCACCATGTCGTGGCCGGGGAACTCGCCGCCGAACAGGAACATCGAGATGTACGTGCCGACGATCGGCATGGACAGGATCGCGCCCTGGGTGAAGCGGACACCGGTGCCGGAGAGCAGGTCGTCCGGGAGCGAGTAACCGGTGAAGCCGGTGAACATGCCCAGGACGAACAGCAGGAAGCCGAACAGCCAGTTGATCTCACGCGGCTTGCGGAACGCGCCGGTGAAGAAGACGCGCATCATGTGCACGAACATGCCCGCGAGGAAGATCAGCGCGGCCCAGTGGTGGATCTGCCGGATGAGCAGACCACCGCGGACGTCGAAGCTGATGTCCAGGGTCGAGGCGTACGCCTCGGTCATGCGGATGCCCTGCATCGGCACGTACGAGCCGTGGTACTCGATCTCGTTCATGCTCGGGTGGAAGAACAGCGTCAGATACACACCCGTGAGGATGATGATCAGGAAGCTGTAGAGGCAGATCTCACCCAGCATGAAGGACCAGTGGTCCGGGAAGATCTTGCGCATGTTGGCCTTGGCGAGGCCGTAGATCCCCAGCCGGCCGTCGGCCCAGTCGGCGACCCGCTCGCCGGCGGGCGCCTTGCGCTTGGCGTCGCTTGCGGTCGTGGTGCTCATCCGCGCTCCCAGAATGCAGGGCCGACGGGCTCGGAGAAGTCACCGAGCGCTTCGAGGAAGCCCTCGTCGTTCACGCCGATCCGGAGCTGCGGGAGCGGGTGACCGGCCGGGCCGAAGATGACGCGGGCGCCGTCGGAGAGGTCGAAGGTGGACTGGTGGCACGGGCAGAGGACGTGGTGCGTCTGCTGCTCGTACAGGGAGATCGGGCAGCCCACGTGGGTGCAGATCTTGGAGAAGGCGACGATGCCCTCGTGCGACCACTCCAGCTCGCGCCGGTCCTTGATGTCCTCCGGCTGGATCCGGACGATCATCAAGGCATCCTTGGCGATCTTGGTGTTGAACTCGTGGTCGCTCTCCTCCAGGCCCTCGGGCTTGGCGAAGGTCAGCGAGCCGACCTGGACGTCCTCGGGACGCAGCGGCTCGTTGGTGTTCATGTTGATGAGCTGCTTGCCCTTGGCCCACGACGTGTGGAACAGCTTCTTCTCGGGCAGCGGGCCCAGCTCGCGCAGCAGCACCAGGCCGGAGAGCGGCACCATGGCCAGCGCGCCGAGCATGGTGTTGCGGATCAGCGGGCGGCGGCCGATCGCGGACTCCCGCGCACCGTCCGCGAAGTCCGCCATGACCTTGGCCTTGACCTCGGGCGTCGCCTCGATGGCGTGCCGGTCGTCGGCCATCTCCTCGTCGGACATCAGGGTGCGGGCCCAGTGGACCGCGCCCGCGCCGATGCAGAAGAGGGCGAGGCCCAGGGTCAGACCCAGCGACAGGTTGGTCGCGCTGACGTGACCCAGCGGCCAGACATAGACGATCTTGTCGACCGGGAAGATCACGAAGGAGGCGATGAAGCCGATCGTGGCCAGCATCGACAGGGTGAACAGCAGGGCGACCGTGCGCTCGGAGCGCTTGGCGGCCCGCTCGTCGATGTCCTGGATGCGCGGCTTGTGGGGCGGCAGCCCCGGGTCGGCGAACGGGTTCTCCGCGACCGCCGTGCCGTGCGTGGTGTCCTGCGCGTTCGGCAGGCTCTCTGCTTCTGAAATCTCTTGGCTACTCATGACTTCTTGGCCTTAGCGGTGTGGGCCGCGACCCAGACGGCGACAGCGATCAGGGAACCCAGACCGAAGATCCATCCGAACAGGCCCTCGCTGACCGGGCCCAGCCCGCCCAGTGCGAAGCCGCCGGGGGTCGGCGTCTCGTCACCGTTCACGCTGTTGATGTACGCGATGATGTCCTTCTTCTCCTTCTCCGGCATCGTGGTGTCGGGGAAGGACGGCATGTTCTGCGGGCCGGTCTGCATGGCCTCGTAGATGTGCTTGTTGCTCACACCGTCGAGGCTGGGGGCGAACTTGCCGTGCGTCAGGGCACCGCCCTCGCCGGTGAAGTTGTGGCACTGGGCGCAGTTGGTGCGGAACAGGTCGCCACCCCGGGCGATGTCCGCGCCTTCCGGGCTGTACTGCTTCTCGGTCGGCGTGATCGGACCGGCGCCGAGGGACGCGACGTACGCGGCGAGCTGGTCGATCTCGGCCTGCGAGTAGATGTTCTTCTTCTTCGGCACCTGGGCGCCGGGCTGCTGCGCCGGCATGCGGCCGGTGCCGACCTGGAAGTCCACGGCTGCGGAGCCGACGCCGACCAGGCTCGGGCCGTCAGTGGTTCCCTGACCGCCGGTTCCGTGGCAGCTGGCGCAGCCGACGGTGTAGAGCTTCTTGCCCTCCTCGATGGCGAGGGACTGGGCGGTTTCGTCTGCCTGCGCCTTGCCCGCGGGCGCGAACGCGGCGTACAGCCCCCCAGTGGCCGCCAGCGCGAGGAGTAGGACGACGACCGCCGCCAGCGGATGGCGTCGTCGTGCGGAGAGCTTTTTCACGGATTACCCCGGTGTCAGGATCTTCTGCGTCGATGCTTGCTGGATGTGTCGGGTGTACCTGGTCCGGTACGGGCCCGATTACTTGATCATGTAGATCGTGGCGAAGAGGCCGATCCAGACGACATCGACGAAGTGCCAGTAGTAGGACACGACGATGGCGGCGGTTGCCTGCTCGTGAGTGAATCTCCGGGCCGCGTACGTACGGCCGAGGACCAGCAGGAAGGCGATGAGACCGCCCGTCACGTGCAGGCCGTGGAAGCCGGTCGTCAGGTAGAACACGGAGCCGTACGGGTCGGACGAGAGCGAGAGGCCCTCGTGCTTGACCAGCTCGGTGTACTCGAAGACCTGGCCTCCGATGAAGATCGCACCCATCACGAACGTGATGATGAACCACGCCCGGAGCTTCTTCACATCGCCCCGCTCGGCGGCGAACACGCCGAGCTGGCAGGTGAGCGAGGAGAGCACCAGGATCGTGGTGTTGGTCGCCGAGAACGGGAAGTTCAGCAGGTCGGCTTTCTCTGACCAGAACTCGGCACCCGTCACCGATCGCAGGGTGAAGTACATCGCGAAGAGGGCCGCGAAGAACATCAGCTCGGAACTCAGCCAGATGATGGTTCCGACGCTGGTGAGGTTCGGCCGATTGACCGACGGGTGCGCGTGCCCGGTTTCTACTGTCGTTGCTGTCGCCACGACCGACATTATGTCGGTCGCTTATCCCGCCCTCACTCCGGGGGGTGCCGTTCGGTGTGTTGGTGCGCTCTGTCCAGCCCGAACGGCCCATCGCGGCGGGCATCGAAGGGATGTCCGAACCGGTGTTGGGGGCCGTTGGACAGGAGTAGCATCCGGCGCATCGGTACCAGCCTTCCTGCCCATGCCGCCGACGTACTCGGAGGAACAATGCAGTCGAGCGCCACCGTCCTGGTCTACAGCGACGACGCCAACACCCGCGCGCAGGTGCGGCTGGCGGCCGGGCGCAGGCCCGCGGCCGACGTTCCGCCGGTCGAGTACATCGAGTGCGCGACGCTCCCGGCCGTGCTGGACCAGCTCGACAAGGGCGGCGTCGACGTCTGCGTCCTGGACGGCGAGGCGGTGCCGGCGGGCGGCATGGGGGTGTGCCGGCAGATCAAGGACGAGGTGTTCCGCTGCCCGCCCGTGCTGCTGCTCATCGGCCGCCCCCAGGACGCCTGGCTGGCCACCTGGAGCCGCGCGGACGCCGCGGTGACCCTCCCGGTCGACCCGGTCGAGCTGGCGGACTCCCTGGCGGCCCTGCTGCGCAGCCGCCTGTCCGTGGAGGCGTGAGCCGCCTCAGAGGCCCGGGCTGAGGCGTACGTGCTCGGTGCGGGGGGCGTCGGCCTTGGCGGCGCTGCCCGTCTGCCACTTGTCCCAGGGCAGGTTCCAGTCGCCGAAGCCGTTGCCGAAGTGGTCCATCTCCTTGCCCGCGCTGTTGATGACGGTGACGATGTCGCCGGGGCGGACGTTCTCGTAGAACCAGGCGGCGTTGCTGGTGGACATGCCGGTGCAGCCGTGGCTGACGTTGGCGTACCCCTGTGAGCCGACGGACCAGGGGGCGGCGTGGACGTACTCGCCGCTCCAGGTGACCCGGGTGGCGTAGTAGACGGGCAGGTCGTACGACTCGCTGCTGCCCGCCGCGATGCCGACGGTGGTGCTGCGCATCCGGACGAAGTACTCCTTGCCGAGCACCACTTTGATGCCGTTACGGGTGGAGAAGCCCGGTTTCCCGGTGGTCACCGGAATGGTGTTGATCACCTTTCCGTTGCGCTTGACCGTCATGTGGTGGGTGGCCGCGTCGGTGATGGCCTCGACGCGGTCGCCGATGGTGAGGTTCAGGGACTTGGCGGAACCGCCGTAGAGGTGGCCCGCGACCTTCACCCCGGCGAGATTCCCCGTCACGGTGACGGACGCGCCGACGGGCCAGAACTCCTTCGGGCGATAGTGCAGCTTCTTGTCGTCGACCCAGTACCAGGAGCCCGTGACCGCGGGCCTGGAACGCACCTTGAGGGAGCGTTCGACGGCGGCCCTGCCCTCCTTGGTGGTGACCGGGGCGCTGAGCTCCGCCGTGATGGGCTGCCCGACGCCGTACTTGCCCGCCTCCGGGCCGAATTTCACGTTCAGGAGCCTTTTGGCGGCCGCGGTCTCGAAGGTCAGCGTACGGGCGCCGGGAGCGCCCTTGCGGTCCTCCGTGGCGACCCTGACGGTGTAGCGGGTGCCGGCCACCAGGGGGGCCGTGGAGCGCCAGCGGCTGCCGTCGGCGGACAGCTCGCCCGCGAGGTAGTGCCCGGCCGTGTCGACGGCCGTGACGTCCGTGATGCGGCCGTCCTTGCCCGTGGCGGTGACTTCCAGGGGCTTGTCGAGGGCCGCCTTGGCGGTGCCGGACGGGGCGTTGAACGCGACCTGGCGGGCCGCGTCGTACGGCTTCGCGGAGAGGGGGTGGCCGTCCGGGCCACCGCACGCGGTCGCGCTCGCACCGGTGACGGCGACCAGCAAGGTGCAGCTTATGGCGGTGCGCATGCGGGGCGTGTTGCTCATAAGCACACCGTAGGAAGGTATGGCCACAGCGGCACGCGGGATGACTCCAAACGAGGGGCCCGGGGGAAGCCACCCCGAGGGGGTTGGGGACCTTTTTGCGCCCGGACCCCAACCACCCCGTTTTTTTTTTTCTTTCCTCGTCCTCTCTCACCCCCCCCCCCAC
>NZ_JBVIGF010000003.1:0-470580 GCF_055570965.1 Streptomyces sp. NPDC031064 | reverse complement strand
ACCAGTAGGTCGCGGTCGCGCTTCGACAAGGGCCCGGCAACCTCCGTACGGAGGTTGCCGGGCCCTTGTCGAAGCGCGACCGCGACCTACTGGTTCTGGTTCTCGCCCCGGTAGTACTCGAAGACCCAGCCCCAGATGCCGATCAGGATCAGCGGGGCGGAGAAGTACAGCAGCCACCAGCCGAGCGCGACGCCCAGGAAGGCGAACGCGCCACCGATGGCCAGGGAGAGCGGCTGCCAACTGTGCGGCGAGAAGAAGCCGACCTCACCGGCCTCGTCCGCGACGTCGGCCTCCTTGTCGTCCTGGGCCATGGCGTCCACTCGCCGGGCCGTGAAGGCCAGGTAGTAGCCGATCATGATCGCCAGGCCGAAGGCCAGGAAGAGCGCCGTCGTACCGGCCGGCTCCTTCGACCACACGCCATACAGGATGGCCATGGCCAGGATGAAGATGCTCAGCCAGATGAAAATCTTGCCCTGGATCTTCACTTGCCGACCTCCTTGCCACCGAGCAGCGCGGTGTCCTTCTGCCCGTGGTTCTCGAGCTGCCCGACGGCGGCGATCTCAGGGTGGTGCAGGTCGAACGCCGGGGATTCCGAGCGGATGCGCGGCAGCGTGATGAAGTTGTGCCGCGGCGGCGGGCAGGAGGTCGCCCACTCCAGCGAGCGGCCGTAGCCCCAGGGGTCGTCGACCTCGATCTTCTTGCCGTACTTGGCGGTCTTCCAGACGTTGTAGAAGAACGGCAGGATCGACATGCCCAGCAGGAACGAGGCGATCGTGGAGATCGTGTTCAGCAGGGTGAAGCCGTCGGCGGCGAGGTAGTCCGCGTAACGGCGCGGCATGCCCTCGGCACCGAGCCAGTGCTGCACCAGGAACGTGCCGTGGAAGCCGACGAACAGCGTCCAGAACGTGATCTTGCCGAGGCGCTCGTCCAGCATCTTGCCGGTGAACTTCGGCCACCAGAAGTGGAATCCGGCGAACATCGCGAAGACCACGGTGCCGAAGACGACGTAGTGGAAGTGCGCGACGACGAAGTACGAGTCGGAGACGTGGAAGTCCATCGGGGGCGAGGCCAGGATGACACCGGTCAGACCACCGAAGGTGAAGGTGATCAGGAAGCCGATCGTCCAGAGCATCGGGGTCTCGAAGGACAACGAGCCCTTCCACATGGTGCCGATCCAGTTGAAGAACTTCACACCGGTCGGTACCGCGATCAGGAAGGTCATGAAGGAGAAGAACGGCAGCAGCACACCGCCGGTGACGTACATGTGGTGCGCCCACACCGTCACGGACAGACCGGCGATCGCGATGGTCGCGGCCACCAGGCCGATGTAACCGAACATCGGCTTGCGGCTGAAGACCGGGATGATCTCCGAGACGATGCCGAAGAACGGCAGGGCGATGATGTACACCTCTGGGTGACCGAAGAACCAGAAGAGGTGCTGCCACAGCAGCGATCCGCCGTTGGCGGGATCGAAGATGTGGGCGCCGAACTTCCGGTCGGCCTCCAGCGCGAAGAGCGCGGCGGCGAGCACCGGGAAGGCGAGCAGGACCAGCACACCGGTCAGCAGCACGTTCCAGGTGAAGATCGGCATGCGGAACATCGTCATGCCCGGAGCGCGCATGCAGATGATCGTGGTGATGAAGTTGACCGAACCGAGGATCGTGCCGAAGCCGGAGAAGGCCAGACCCATGATCCACATGTCGGCGCCGACACCCGGCGAGCGGACCGCGTCCGACAGCGGCGTGTAGGCGAACCAGCCGAAGTCGGCCGCACCCTGCGGGGTGAGGAAGCCGGCCACCGCGATGATCGAGCCGAAGAGGTACAGCCAGTACGCGAACATGTTCAGCCGCGGGAACGCCACGTCGGGCGCGCCGATCTGCAGCGGCATGATCCAGTTGGCGAACCCGGCGAACAGCGGCGTCGCGAACATCAGCAGCATGATCGTGCCGTGCATCGTGAACGCCTGGTTGAACTGCTCGTTCGACATGATCTGCGTACCCGGACGGGCGAGCTCGGCGCGCATGAAGAGCGCCAGCAGACCGCCGATGCAGAAGAAGGCGAACGACGTGACCAGGTAGAGCGTGCCGATGGTCTTGTGGTCGGTGGTGGTCAGCCACTTCACGACCACACCGCCGGGGTGCCTGCGCCGGACGGGCTGCTCGTTCGCGTACGGCTCACGCGAGCCGTCGGCTGCCTCGGCGGCACCCTGAGGTTCGTTGAGGATGCTCACAGTTGGTTCTTCTCCGCATTCCTGGCCGGGTCCGTCTGCTGAATGCCCGACGGGATGAAGCCGGTCTGCCCCTTCTCGGCCAGCTCCTTCAGGTGCTGCTGGTAACGCTCGGGTGAGACCACCTTGACGTTGAACAGCATGCGGGAGTGGTCGACGCCGCAGAGCTCGGCGCACTTGCCCCTGAAGGTGCCCTCCTCGGTGGCCGTCACCTCGAACACGTTGGTGTGGCCCGGGATGACGTCCTGCTTGAAGAGGAAGGGCAGCACCCAGAAGGAGTGGATGACGTCACGCGAGGTCAGGATGAACCGGACCTTCTCGCCCTTCGGCAGCCACAGGGTCGGACCCGGGTTGCCGTTCTGCGGGTTGCGCGTGCCGGGGATGCCGTAGTCGTAGACGCCGTCGGCCCCCTGGGGGAATTCCTTCTGGTACTTGTCCGGAATGGCGGCGAGGGACTTGTCGGTCTCGGCGGCCGTCTCCGGCTTGCCGTCGACGTTCTCGATGTAGTTGAAGCCCCAGCTCCACTGGTAGCCGACCACGTTGATGGTGTGGGCCGGCTTTTCGGAGAGAGCGAGGAGCTTCGACTCATCACGCGCGGTGAAGTAGAAGAGCACCGAGACGATGATGAGCGGGGTCACCGTGTACAGCGCCTCGATGGGCATGTTGTACCGGGTCTGCGGAGGAACCTCGACCTTGGTGCGGCTGCGCCGGTGGAAGATGACGCTCCACAGGATCAGGCCCCAGACGAGGACGCCCGTGGCGAGCGCAGCCGCCCACGAGCCCTGCCACAGGGAGAGGATCCGCGGAGCCTCCTCCGTCACCGGGGTGGGCATTCCAAGGCGGGGGAAGTCCTTGTATGTGCAACCGGTGGCGGTCGCGAGGATCAGGCCCGCAGTCAGCACCTGCGGCAGCTTCCGCCGCATCGGGCGCCGCGACGAGCGGTCGGAGCCGTTGGGACTCACGTAGCGCCTTCCCGAGAGTCTCGCCCGCGCGGTCGGCTGCGGCCGTCACGCTGGTCGGTCGCCGGCCCTGACGCGGGCAGGGGTTTGGATGTTTATGCGGACCAAACCCTACTGGACGCTATTTGGGGTCGCGCGGGGAGGGTGCCCAACGCGCCGCAGGGCACCCCGAAGGGGTGTTGAGGGCCGATTTTCCGGGGGCGGGGCCACCGGAGTTAGCGTGGCTGTGTGCCCTACTTCGATTCCGCTTCCTCCGCTCCCCTCCACCCCGTGGCCCGGCAGGCCCTCCAGGCGGCGCTGGACGAGGGGTGGGCCGACCCCGCCCGGCTGTACCGGGAGGGGCGGCGCGCCCGGATGCTGCTGGACGCGGCGCGGGAGGCGGCCGCGGAGGCGGTGGGCTGCCGCCCCGACGAGCTGGTCTTCACTCCTTCGGGGACACAGGCCGTGCACTCCGGAATTGCCGGGGCCCTCGCCGGGCGCCGGCGAGTCGGGCGCCACCTGGTGGTCTCGGCCGTCGAGCACTCCTCGGTGCTCCATTCGGCCGCCGCGCACGAGGCGGACGGCGGGACGGTGACCGAGGTGCCGGTGGACCGGGCGGGACGCGTCGACCCGGCCGGGTACGCCGCCGCCGTACGGGACGACACCGCCCTCGCCTGCCTCCAGTCGGCCAACCACGAGGTGGGCACCGAGCAGCCGGTGGCCGAGGTGGCCGGGGTGTGCCGGGAGGCGGGGGTGCCGCTGCTGGTGGACGCCGCACAGTCCGTCGCCTGGGGCCCGGTGCGGGGTGATTGGTCACTGCTCACGGCAAGTGCCCATAAATGGGGCGGCCCTGCGGGGGTCGGACTGCTCGCGGTTCGCAAGGGTGTGCGGTTCGCACCCCAAGGCCCGGCGGACGAGCGCGAGTCGGGGCGGGACATCCCGGGCATCGTGGCGGCGGCGGCCTCGCTGCGCGCCGTACGGGCCGAGGCGGCGGCGGAGGAGACGCGGCTGCGCGAGCTGGTGGACCGGATCCGGGCCCGGGTGCCGGGGACGGTGCCGGACGTGGAGGTCGTCGGCGACCCGGTGCGGCGCCTGCCCCACCTCGTCACCTTCTCGTGTCTCTACGTCGACGGGGAGACGCTGCTGCACGAGCTGGACCGGGCCGGTTTCTCCGTTTCCTCCGGTTCGTCGTGTACGAGTTCGACGCTGACGCCCAGCCATGTCCTGCGCGCCATGGGCGTGCTGTCGGAGGGCAACGTCCGCGTGTCGCTGCCGTTCGGTACGGCGGAGGAGGACGTGGAACGGTTCCTGGAGGTGCTGCCGGGCACGGTGGCGGGCATCCGGGAGCGGTTCGGCGCGCCGACCGCCACGCCGGCCACCGGTGGCGGCGAGCCCCTGGTCGTCGACGCCCTCGGCCGGCGGTGCCCGATCCCGGTGATCGAGCTCGCGAAGGTGTTCGGCGACGTGCCCGTCGGCGGCACCGTGACGGTCCTCGCCGACGACGAGGCGGCCCGCCTGGACATCCCGGCGTGGTGCGAGATGCGCGGCCAGGAGTACGTGGGCGAGCGCCCGGCGGATCGGGGCACGGCGTACGTGGTGCGCCGCGTGACCTGACACCGCCGCCCGGGCGGGCCGTGCCCGCGACCCACCGGCCCGCAGTCGGCGTCCCGCCGGGCGGGGCCGTGCAGGGTCGCCCCCGCAGAGGTCGGCGGCAAAGGCCGGGCTCCCTTTACCGGCACCCAAGGCCGCCGGCCTCGAGGAGGCGAGCCCGGAGGGGCCCCGCCCCCCCACCCACCCGGGGTGACCGCCCAGCCCACCGGGCCGCACCCGGACAAGCCACCGCCCCAGGGCGAACCGAGCAAGGGCACCGCCCCGTCCCGTTTGCCCACCCTCCCCCAAGCTCTCGGCTTCGCTCGAGCAGGGGGCACCCCCATCGCCCTGCGGGACGACTGCCCACAACGGGGGGGGAGAGCCGCGCCCCGGCGGGGCGGGGAGGCGCCCCGGTGGCCTTACGGCAGGTGGGACTGGACTTCGGTGGCGGCTTCGTGGCCGTAGGCCTTGGTGAAGCGGTCCATGAAGTGGGCGCGGCTGAGGGTGTACTCCTGGGTGCCGAGCGTCTCGATGACCAGGGTGGCCAGCATGCAGCCGACCTGGGCCGCGCGCTCCAGGCCGACGCCCCAGGACAGGCCGGACAGGAAGCCGGCGCGGAAGGCGTCGCCGACGCCGGTGGGGTCGACCTTGGCCTCCTCCTCCGGGCAGCCGACCTCGATGACCGGTCCGCCGACGCTCTCGATGCGCACGCCGCGCGAGCCGAGGGTGGTCACGCGGTGGCCGACCTTGGCGAGGATCTCCGCGTCGGTCCAGCCGGTCTTGGACTCGATGAGCCCCTTCTCGTACTCGTTGGAGAAGAGGTACGTCGCGCCTTCGAGCAGCGTGCGGATCTCGTCGCCGTCCATGCGGGCGATCTGCTGCGAGAAGTCGGCGGCGAACGGGATGTTCCGGGCGCGGCACTCCTCCGTGTGGCGCAGCATCGCCTCGGGGTCGTCCGCGCCGATCGACACCAGGTCCAGGCCGCCGACCCGGTCGGCGACGGCCTTCAGCTCGATCAGCCGGGCCTCGCTCATCGCGCCGGTGTAGAAGGAGCCGATCTGGTTGTGGTCGGCGTCCGTGGTGCACACGAAGCGCGCGGTGTGCAGGACCTCGGAGATCCGTACGGAGGCGGTGTCCACGCCGTGGCGGTCGAGCCAGGCCCGGTACTCGTCGAAGTCGGAGCCCGCCGCGCCGACCAGGATGGGACGGGTGCCGAGCTGCCCCATGCCGAAGCAGATGTTGGCCGCCACCCCTCCCCTGCGGACGTCGAGGTTGTCGACCAGGAAGGAGAGGGAGACCGTGTGCAACTGATCCGCGACCAACTGGTCGGAGAATCGGCCGGGGAAGGTCATGAGGTGGTCGGTGGCGATGGAGCCGGTGACTGCGATACGCACGGCTGGGCGCTCCTGCGGGAAGGTGGAGTTGACAGTTCACGCTACCGGGTCGGCGGCGCCCCCACATGCGGAAACTACCCGATAGTAGGTCTTTTTCGGTCGGCCGGCCCATGCGTACGGTGCGCTTATGACCAAGTACAGCGTTCCGCGTGAGCAGCAGCACGAGTCCGAGCTGAGCCTGGCCGAGCTGCGGGGGGACAGCGCGCGCATGGTTCCGCACTGGGCGGTACCGGCCGAGGCCGCACCCGTCCCCGTGTCGCCGTCCCTGATCCACGGCGTGGTCGTCCCGCCCGCGTCCGCGAGGCTGATCGACGCCACGCCGGAGTACGGCGTCTGAGTACCGCCGAGGGAACCGCGCGCTCCCCCGCTCCGTCCCACGGGTGTCTCCCGTAAAGGGACCACGGCGTACGAAGGAGCATTGCGGTGAGCAGTACGGAGCCGGAGCCGGCCACGGAGCCGACACAGGACAGTCCTCGCCGGAGGCGTTCGCCGCTCGCCGTCGCCTCGGTGGCGGCGGCGGTGCTGCTCGCCGGGGGCGGCGGGGCGTACTTCGCCACGGTCGCATCGGACGGGGACGACCGGCGCGGCGGTGTTCCGGCGGCGGACGGCAAGCAGCCGCCTCCGCTGGCCCTGGACGGCCACACCGAGCGCGGGCCGGGCTCCGGGCCGGGCATCGCGCCCGGTGAGCCGGACCCGGGCGGGGTGGTCTACCGGGCGGCCGGCACGCTGCCCAAGGGCCCCGAATCGGCGCACGTGTACCGGCCGGAGGGCACGGTAGGGGCCGACGAGGTGGCGCGGCTGGCCAAGGCGCTGGGCGTGGCGGGTACGCCCAAGGCGGCCGGTTCGGCGTGGAAGGTGGGGCCCGACAGGGACGGCTCCGGCGCGACGCTGCACGTGGAGCGGCAGGCGCCGGGCGTGTGGACGTTCGGGACGGCGCCGGTCGGCGACAACTGCCTGAAGGGCAAGGACTGCCCCACGAGTGGTCAGCCCCAGGGCGGTCAGCCGCAGGGCGGTGGCCGGCCGGTCAGCGAGGCGGCCGCGAAGAAGGCGGCGGCCCCGGTCCTGGAGGCGCTGGGCCAGGAGGGCGCCGAGCTGGACGCCACGCAGGTGATGGGCGCCGTACGGGTGGTCAACGCGGACCCGGTGGTGGGCGGGCTGCCGACGTACGGCTGGTCGACCGGCATCCAGGTGGACGCGGCCGGCTCGGTCAGCGGTGGCAGCGGACGGCTGAAGGCGCCGGCGGAGAGCCACGAGTACCCGCTGATCGGCGCGGCGGAGGCGCTGAAGCTGCTGAACGCGGGGTCCGGCGACGGCCGGGTCGGCATCGGCGGGGACATCGGCGGGTGCGCCACGCCCGCGCCGCTGGAGGACTCCGGGACGAAGCCCGTCGCCCCGTGCGAGACGGCCGCGAAGCCGGCCAAGGAGACGGTGACCGTCTCCAAGGCGGTCTTCGGGCTGGCGGCGCACTACACGGCCGGACGCCCGGCGCTCGTGCCGTCGTGGCTGTTCGAGGTGGCCCCGAAGGGCGACGCGCGGCCGTTCACGGTCACCTACCCGGCGGTGGAGCCCGAGCACCTGGCGCCCGCGCCGCCGCCGGCGAAGCCGGAGGCCCCGGACACGCCCGGGACGGGGAAGGCGCCGCGGCAGGTCGAGTCGTACAGCCTGGACGGGAAGATCCTGACGGCGCGCTTCTGGGGCGGGGTGTGCAGCAAGTACACCGTGAAGGCCGAGGAGAGCGGTACGCAGGTGAGGCTGAAGGTGATCGAGACGCCGATCGAGCCGGGGCGGGTCTGCATCCTGATCGCCAAGGAGCTGACCGCGACGGCGACGCTGGACCAGCCGCTGGGCGACCGGCAGGTCGTGGACGCGGCGAGCGGTGAGCGCGTGCCGCGGCGGTAGGACGCGTAGGACGCGGTAGGACAACGACAGGACGGCAAAAAGGCGGCGGCCCCGGGGATGGTCCGGGGCCGCCGCCTCGCGTTTCCAGCAGGCTCGACAGGCTTAGCTGAAGGAGTCGCCGCAGGCGCAGGAGCCGGTGGCGTTGGGGTTGTCGATCGTGAAGCCCTGCTTCTCGATGGTGTCGACGAAGTCGATGGAGGCGCCGCCGAGGTAGGGGGCGCTCATGCGGTCGGTGACGACCTTGACGCCGTTGAAGTCCTTGACGACGTCCCCGTCGAGGGAGCGCTCGTCGAAGAAGAGCTGGTAACGCAGGCCGGAGCAGCCACCGGGCTGAACGGCGACGCGCAGTGCCAGGTCGTCGCGGCCTTCCTGGTCGAGCAGGGCCTTGACCTTGGCCGCGGCGGCGTCCGACAGGAGGATGCCGTCGCTGACAGTGGTCTTCTCGTCCGATACGGACATCTGCTTCTCTCCCGGGTTGTACGGAGACTGCTTGCCGACCGGTTGCAACCGGCGGGGCCGCGGATTCATTCCGGGCACAGCGCTTGTCTTTCCCTTTCATGCTCGCACACCGGGCCGCGGACAAGCACCGGCCCGTGGAGAGGGGATGTGTCACATCGACACTATGGCCATCGTCAAAGTGACGTGAAGCGGTTATGATAGATAGCGTCATTTAGACGAAAAGGCTCTCCGCAGAAGTTCTCCGCAGAACAGAAAGGGTGCGTGACGTGACCACCGCCCAGCCCCTGGACGTCCAGCCGTCGCCCCTGGCCCTGCTGCTCCTCGGCCGCGAGGCCGACCCCAAGAGCGAGCGGGGAGTGGAGTGCCCCGGCGACCTCCCCTCGCCCTCCGACCCGGACCTGGTCGAGCGCGCCCGCGCGGCCAAGGAGAAGCTCGGGAGCAAGGTCTTCGTCCTCGGGCACCACTACCAGCGCGACGAGGTCATCCAGTTCGCGGACGTCACCGGCGACTCCTTCAAGCTGGCCCGGGACGCGGCGGCGCGGCCGGAGGCCGAGTACATCGTCTTCTGCGGCGTGCACTTCATGGCCGAGTCGGCCGACATCCTGACCACGGACGACCAGAAGGTCGTGCTGCCCGACCTCGCGGCCGGTTGCTCGATGGCCGACATGGCGACGGCCGAGCAGGTCGCGGAGTGCTGGGACGTGCTGACGGAGGCGGGCGTCGCGGACGTGACCGTCCCGGTCTCGTACATGAACTCCTCCGCCGACATCAAGGCCTTCACCGGCAAGCACGGCGGCACGATCTGCACCTCGTCCAACGCCAAGCGCGCCCTCGACTGGGCCTTCGAGCAGGGCGAGAAGGTCCTCTTCCTGCCCGACCAGCACCTGGGCCGCAACACCGCCGTCCGCGACATGGGCATGTCCCTGGACGACTGCGTGGTCTACAACCCGCACAAGCCGAACGGCGGCCTGACGGCGGAGGAGCTGCGCGGCGCCAAGATGATCCTGTGGCGGGGCCACTGCTCCGTGCACGGGCGCTTCTCGCTGGACTCGGTCAACGACGTGCGCGAGCGCATCCCGGGTGTGAACGTGCTCGTGCACCCCGAGTGCAAGCACGAGGTCGTGGCGGCGGCGGACTACGTCGGCTCGACGGAGTACATCATCAAGACCCTGGAGGCGGCCCCGACCGGCTCGAAGTGGGCGATCGGCACGGAGCTGAACCTGGTCCGCCGCCTGGCGAACCGATTCGCCGGCGAGGGCAAGGAAATCGTCTTCCTCGACAAGACGGTCTGCTTCTGCTCGACCATGAACCGCATCGACCTGCCGCACCTGGTGTGGGCGCTGGAGTCGCTGGCCGAGGGCAACCTGGTCAACCGGATCCAGGTCGACCGCGAGACGGAGAGCTTCGCCAAGCTGGCGCTGGAGCGGATGCTGGCGCTGCCGTAGCCGTTCCTCCCGTACGCCGATGAGGGGCGCCCCGCGTGCTGCGGGGCGCCCCTCGGGTGTTGGGCGCGGGCGCCGTTCCGGCGGTCAGGCCCGGTGGGTGGTGGGCGGTGCCCCTCCGGGCTCACCTCCTCGAGGCCGGCGGCCTTGGGTTAGTCGGACGGGGAGCCCACCCGTCGCCTCCCCCAAGCTCTCGGCTTCGCTCGAGCAGGGGGGACCCCCATCCTCTGCGGGGGCGACCCCGCACGGCCCCGCCCCGGCCGGACGCCGGGTACGGGGTCGTGCGTGGCCGGGCGCGCAGGCGTCACGCGTTGGCCGGGGCCGGGGTCTTCTCCGGGGCCTTCGGGCCCGGCTTCGCCGCTCGCTTGGCCGCGCGCTTGGCGCGGCGGCGCTCCTTGCGGAGCTCCACCATCGCGTACAGCGTCGGGACCAGCAGCAGGGTGAGCAGCGTGGAGGTCACCAGGCCGCCGATGACGACCACCGCGAGCGGCTGGGCGATGAAGCCGCCCTCGCCCGTGATGCCGAGCGCCATCGGGAGCAGGGCGAAGATCGTCGCCAGGGCGGTCATCAGGATCGGGCGCAGCCGGTGGCGGCCGCCCTCGATGACCGACTCGATGACTCCGAGGCCCTGTGCCCGGTACTGGTTGATCAGGTCGATCAGCACGATCGCGTTGGTGACCACGATGCCGATCAGCATCAGCATGCCGATCATCGCCGGGACGCCCATCGCCGTGCCCGTGGCGACCAGCAGGCCGATGGCGCCGGTGGCCGCGAACGGGATGGAGACCAGCAGGATCAGCGGCTGGACCAGCGACTTGAAGGTCGCCACCAGCAGCATGAAGACGATCGCGATGGCCGCCAGCATCGCCAGGCCCAGGTTGGCGAACGCCTCCTCCTGGTCCTCGGAGACGCCGCCGATGGTGGCGGTGGCTCCGTCGGGGAGGTCGAGCGCGTTGAGCTTCGACTGGAGCGCGGCGCTGACCGCGCCGGTGTTGTCGCCGGTCGGCTTCGCCGTGATGGTGGCGGCGCGCGAGCCGTCGATGCGGGTCATCGAGACCGGGCCGGGGACCAGTCGCACGTCGGCGACGTCACCGAGCTTCACCGGGCCGAGCGGCAGTTGCCGGAGCTGGGCGAGGGTCTTCGCGGGTGCGGCGGAGGTGATGACGACGTCGCGCTCGGTGTCGTCCAGGATCGCCTTGCCGGCCGGGGTGCCGCGTACGGCCTGGGCGACCGCCATGCCGAGCGTGGCGTCGTTGAAGCCGGCTTCGGCCGCCTTGGCGGTGGCCTTGACCGAGACGCGCGGGACGGACTGCGACAGGTCGCTCTGGACGTCGGTGACGTCGTCCAGTTCGGCGACCTCGGCGCGTACCTGCTCGGAGGCCTTCTTCAGGGTGGCGGCGTCGGCCGCCTTGACCACGACGCTCAGGTCCTGGTTGCCGAAGCCGTCACCGGCGGCGATGGTCGTGTCGCCGATGCCGTCCAGCTTGCCCAGCTCGGCGTCGATGCGGTCGCGGGCCTTCTCGTAGGAGGCGGAGTCCGCGAGGGTGACCTGGTACGAGGCCTGGTTGGCGCCCGTACCACCGCCGAAGGCCGCCATGAAGCCGGACGAGCCGACGGTGACCTGGTAGTCCTTCACCTCGTCCACCGAGGCGAGGGCCTTCTCGACCTTCTTCGCGGCGGCGTCGGCCGCCTCCAGACTGGTGCCGGCGGGCAGCTCCTGCTTGATGGAGAGCACTTCCTGCTCGCCCTGGTCGAAGAAGTTCGTCTTCAGCAGCGGGGCCATCCCGAAGGTGCCCACGAGGACGACGATCGCCAGTGCCACGCTGGTGAGGCGGCGGCGGGTGGCGAAGCGGAGGACGGGGACGTACAGCCGCTGGAGGACGCTGCGGCTCTCCTTCTCCTCGGCCTTGCGGCGCGCCTCCTCCGGGTCCGTGGACGTGCCCTTGGGGGCGCGCAGGAACCAGTACGACAGGACCGGGACGACCGTCAGCGAGACCAGGAGCGAGGCGAGCAGCGCGGCGGTGACGGTGAGGGAGAACGAGCCGAACAGCTCGCCCACCATGCCGCCGACCAGGCCGATCGGCAGGAAGACGGCGACGGTGGTGAGGGTGGAGGAGGTGACGGCTCCGGCCACCTCGCGTACCGCCGTGAGGATCGCCGTCCGACGCTCCTCACCGTAGCCGAGGTGCCGCTTGATGTTCTCCAGGACCACGATCGAGTCGTCGACGACCCGGCCGATGGCGATGGTCAGCGCGCCCAGCGTGAGCATGTTGAGGGACAGGTCGCGGGTCCACAGGACGATCAGGGCGAGGACGACCGAGAGCGGGATGGAGACCGCGGTGACCAGGGTGGAGCGGAGGGAGGCCAGGAAGACCAGGATGACGAGGACGGCGAAGACGAGGCCGAGGGCGCCCTCGGTGGTCAGGCCGGAGATCGACTTGGAGACCGCCGGGCCCTGGTCGGAGACGACCGTCAGCTCGGCGCCGGAGCCGAGGTCCTTCCGCAGCTCGGGCAGTTTGTCCTTGACCGCCTCGGAGATGGCGACGGCGCTGCCGTCGTTGTCCATGGTGGCCATGACGGCGAGGCTCGGCTTGCCGTTCGTACGGGTGAGGGAGACCCGGCGGGACTCCTCCTGCTTGACGGTGGCGAGGTCACCGAGGCGTACCGCGTCGCCCTTCTCGGGCTTGATCGTCAGGTCCTCGATCTGCTTGAGCGAGGTGAAGCCGCCGCCGACCTGGACCGTGCGGCTCTTGCCGGCCTCGGAGAAGGAGCCGGCCGGGACGGTCGCGCCGCCCGCCTTCAGCGCCTCGGACAGGGCCATGGGGTTCAGCCCGGCCGCGGCGAGCTTCCTGCCGTCGGGCGTGACGGAGACCTGGAGGTCCTGGACGCCGTCGATGGAGACCTGGCCGACCCCGTCGATGTCCTCCAGGGCGGGGACGACCGTCCGCTCCAACTGGCCGGCCAGGGCCTGCTGGTCCCTGTCGGAGGTGACGGCGAGGACGACGGTCGGGATGTCGTCGGTCGAACCGGCCACGACCTGCGGGTCCACCTCGTCGGGCAGTTGGACGCGGGCGCGGTTGACGGCCTGCTGGACGTCGGCGACGAGCTGCTTGGTGGACTCGTCCCCGTAGTCGAAGGTGGCCATGATCAGGGCGTTGCCCTCGCTGGCCGTGGAGGTGACGCCCTTGATGCCGTCGACGGCCTTGATGCTGCTTTCGAGCGGTTCGACGACCTGCTTCTCGACCACGTCGGGGGAGGCGCCCTGGTAGGGGGCGAGGACCGACACCATCGGCAGTTCGATGGAGGGCAGCAACTGTTGCTTGAGCTGCGGGATGGCGATCGCCCCGAAGACGATCGCCACGATGGACATCAGCCCTATCAGGGCCCGTTGCGCGAGGCTGAATTTCGACAGCCAGGACATGGGGTCTCTCTTCTGTGGCGGATCGGCAGGTATTCATACGATCAGCCACGGAGGAGGGGGTTCCGTCGCCCCCAGGTCCCGTTTGCTTACGCGGGGCCTACACCGAACGGAGTACTCGGGTGTACGCGGTCACTCCACCCTGGGGCGTACCAGGCCCGACTCGTAGGCCGTGACGACGAGCTGGGCCCGGTCGCGGGCGCCGAGCTTGGCCATGGCCCGGTTGACGTGGGTCTTGATGGTGAGCGGGCTGACCTCCAGCCGCTCGGCGATCTCGTCGTTGGAGTGGCCGCCGGCGACCAGGACGAGGACCTCCCGTTCGCGGACGGTCAGCGCCGCGAGCCGCTCCGAGTACCCCTGCCCGTCGCCCACGGCCGCGTCCGAACCGCCGCCCTGCGCGAGGAACTTGGCGATCAGCCCCTTGGTGGCGACGGGCGACAGCAGCGCCTCGCCGGCGGCGGCGATACGGATCGCGTTGAGCAGCTCGTCCGGTTCCGCGCCCTTCCCGAGGAAGCCGGACGCCCCCGCGCGCAGCGACTGCACCACGTACTCGTCCACCTCGAACGTGGTCAGCATGACGACCCGTACGCCGGCCAGGTCGGGGTCCGCGCTGATCATGCGGGTGGCGGCGAGGCCGTCCGTACCCGGCATGCGGATGTCCATCAGGACCACGTCGGCCCGCTGGGAGCGGGCGAGCGCGACGGCCTCGGCGCCGTCCGCCGCCTCCCCCACGACCTCCATGTCCGGCTCGGAGTCGACGAGCACCTTGAACGCGCTGCGTAGCAGCGCCTGGTCGTCGGCGAGCAGCACCCTGATGGTCATGTGGCCTCCCGTGTACGTGCCGTGACGGGAAGTATCGCCTGCACGCGGAAACCCCCTCCGTAGCGGGGCCCCGCGGTGAGGGCGCCGCCGAGGGCGGTGACGCGTTCCCGCATCCCGAGCAGGCCATGACCGCCGCCGCTGTCCTGCTCGGCCGTCGGTACGCCGTCGTCGAGGACCGTCACCTCCAGCGTCCGGCCCACCCGGACGACGCTCACCTCGGCCTTGGCGTCCGGGCCGGCGTGCTTGCGCACATTGGTGAGCGCCTCCTGGATGATCCGGTACGCGGCGAGGTCGACGGCCGCGGGGAGCTCAGTGCCCTGGTCGGTGCGGGCCAGCTCGACCGGGAGGCCGGCGTTGCGGAAGGTGGCCAGCAGCTCGTCGAGGACGGCGAGGCCGGGGGCCGGCTCGGTGGGCGCCTCGGGGTCGCCGGACTGGCGGAGCAGGCCGACGGTGGCACGCAGCTCGTTGAGGGCGGAGCGGCTCGCCTCGCGGACGTGCGCGAGGGCTTCCTTGGCCTGGTCGGGACGCTTGTCCATGACGTGGGCGGCGACCCCGGCCTGGACGTTGACCAGCGCGATGTGGTGGGCCACCACGTCGTGGAGGTCACGGGCGATGCGCAGCCGCTCCTCGGCGACCCGGCGGCGGGCCTCCTCCTCGCGGGTGCGCTCGGCCCGCTCGGCGCGCTCCCGGATGGCGTCGACGAAGGCGCGGCGGCTGCGGACCGCGTCGCCGGCGGCCGCGGCCATGCCGGTCCACGCGAAGACGCCCAGGTTCTCCTGGCTGTACCAGGGCGCGGAGCCGAACAGCATCGCGGCGCCGGTCAGGACCGTCATCGTCAGCAGGCCGACCCGCCAGGTGGTGGGGCGGTCGGTGCGCGAGGCGACGGTGTAGAGGGCCACCACGGCGCTCATCGCGACGGGGGCGGGCGGGTCCTCGGCGACGTGCTCGACGAGCGTGACCGCGCCGGTGAACAGCAGGACGCCCAGCGGGTTGCGGCGCCGGGGTACGAGGGCGGCGGCGCCGATCAGCATGAGCAACACGCTGCCGGCGCCGGGGGTACGGCCGCCGAAGTCGGGCCCGCCGTGCGGCCCGCCGTGCCGGTCGACGAACGAACCGGCGACCATGCACACCAGCACCGCCAGGGCCAGGGCGGCGTCGAACGCGAGGGGGTGCTCACGCAGCCAGCCCCGCCCGCGCAGGAGGCGTTCTCCAAGGGTGGTCACGGAAGGAAACGGTACGGCCTGGCGCGGTGCCGGGACGCACCTGTGCCCCGCCCCGGGGCTTCCGGGGACGGGGCACGGGCGAGGTGTTGGAGGTGCCGGCGGACCGGTCAGCCCGGGATGAGTCCGTCGTCGGAGAGCATGGCGCGCACCTCTTCGAGCGTGGCGTCCGGCGCCGGCAGGATCAGCTCGGAGGGTTCCAGCGCGTCGTCCGGCAGCGGCTCGCCGAGCTGGCGCACCGTCTCCAGGAGGGCGTGGAGGGTGCGGCGGAAGCCTTCCTCGTCACCGCCCTCCATCTCTTCGAGCAGTTCGTCGTCCAGCTTGTTGAGCTCGGCGAAGTGGCTGTCCGCCAGCTTCACCTGGCCCTCCCCCATGATCCTGACGATCATGACGTGCCGTCCTTACTGCTTGTCGAACTTCGGCTGGGAGGACTGCCGCTGCTGCGCCTGGTCCTGCGGGGCGCCGCCCTCGATGGCCTGCTGCGGGCCGGTCCCCCCGGCCAGCTCGGCCTTCATGCGCTGGAGCTCCAGCTCCACGTCCGTACCGCCCGACAGGCGGTCCAGCTCGGCCTGGATGTCGTCCTTCTGGAGGCCCGACTGGTCGTCCAGCGCCCCGGAGGCGAGCAGCTCGTCGATCGCGCCGGCCCGCGCCTGGAGCTGCGCGGTCTTGTCCTCGGCGCGCTGGATGGCGACGCCGACGTCGCTCATCTCCTCCGAGATGCCCGAGAACGACTCGGCGATCCGGGTCTGCGCCTGGGCGGCGGTGTACGTCGCCTTGATCGTCTCCTTCTTGGTGCGGAAGGCGTCGACCTTGGCCTGGAGGCGCTGCGCGGCGAGCGTGAGCTTCTCCTCCTCGCCCTGGAGGGTCTGGTGCTGCGTCTCCAGGTCGGTGACCTGCTGCTGGAGCGCGGCGCGGCGGGACAGCGCCTCGCGCGCCAGGTCCTCGCGGCCCAGCGCGAGCGCCTTGCGGCCCTGGTCCTCCAGCTTGGCGGACTGGCCCTGGAGCTGGTTGAGCTGCAGCTCCAGGCGCTTGCGGGAGGTCGCCACGTCGGCGACGCCGCGGCGCACCTTCTGGAGCAGTTCGAGCTGCTTCTGGTACGAGTAATCGAGGGTCTCGCGCGGATCCTCGGCCCGGTCAAGGGCCTTGTTTGCCTTCGCGCGGAAGATCATCCCCATACGCTTCATGACACCGCTCATGGGCTTCGCGCGCCCCCTTCTGACGGACTTCGGCTCCAGCTCTCCAACAGAACCCACAGTACGGGCCCTGCCTCCATTACCGCACTGTTCGGGCGCGGATGCGCTCCTCCCCAAGGACGACTGCGCGCGGCTTTGATCCGGCGCAGGGAGTAGGGACCCTTCAGGGGGCCCCGGAGCCCTTCTACGGGGTTGACGCAGGCTGTTGCCGGATCGTTCCCCACGGGGGTGGGGTCCATGCGGCGCACCCCGTACCCTTGGGCTTTGTGTTCCGTAGCCGTTCGAAGGATGAGAAGGCCCCCACCGACAAGGTGACGGCGGACCTCTCCAAGCAGCCCCGCGACCCCGAGGCCCCCAAGGGCCGCCCGACCCCGAAGCGGAGTGAGGCCCAGAGCCAGCGCCGCCGTGCGCAGACCGTGCCGACCGACCGCAAGGAGGCCATGCGCCGCCAGCGCGAGGCCCGCCGCGCGGACCTGGCCAGGCAGCGCCAGGCGCTCGCCGGCGGTGACGAGCGTTATCTGCCGGCCCGTGACAAGGGGCCGGTCCGCCGATTCGTGCGCGACTTCATCGACTCCCGCTTCTGCGTCGCCGAGTTCTTCCTGCCGCTCGCGGTGGTGATCCTCGTCCTGTCCAGCCTCCCGAACACGCAGCTCAAGAACATCGCCCTGCTGCTGTGGCTGGCCGTGATCGCCCTGATCATCGTGGACTCGGTCGGCATCTGGCTGCGGCTGAAGAAGCAGCTCAACACCCGCTTCCCGAACGAGCCGAAGCGCGGCGCCGTGGCGTACGGCCTGATGCGCTCGCTCCAGCTCCGCCGGCTGCGGCTGCCCAAGCCGCAGGTGAAGCGTGGAGAGCGGC
Source organism: Streptomyces sp. NPDC031064 (assembly GCF_055570965.1). Lineage (NCBI taxonomy): Bacteria > Bacillati > Actinomycetota > Actinomycetes > Kitasatosporales > Streptomycetaceae > Streptomyces > Streptomyces sp. NPDC031064. The sequence continues at coordinate 453,120 of NZ_JBVIGF010000003.1, read as the reverse complement.
CCTGAGCACCCTGGTCTCCGGTTTCGGAGGCGCATCGGGTGACTGGCTCGACGGGCTCGGCGGACTGCGCAACACGGTCCGCCAGGAGCTCGTCGCACGCCAGCTCGACGAGCAGATAGCCGCCCGCTACCCCGTGGGGCAGCGGCTGCGGATACTCGACGTCGGCATGGGGCAGGGCACGCAGGCGCTGCGCCTGGCCCGTGCCGGGCACACCATCACGGGTCTGGAGTCCGACCCCGAGATGCTGAAGGTGGCCCGTGAGGCGCTGGCCTCGGAGCCCGCCGGCATCCGGGAGCGGGTACGCCTGATCGAGGGGGACGGCCGGGAGACCGGCGTGCACTTCCTGCCGGGCAGCTTCGACGTGGTGCTGTGCCACGGCGTGCTGATGTACGTGGAGGAGCCCGACGCCATGCTGGCGGGGCTCGCCCGGATGCTGGCGCCGGGCGGTCTGCTGTCCCTGCTCGTGCGGAACGCGGACGCGCTGGCCATGCGGCCGGGGCTGGCGGGGGACTGGCCGGGGGCGCTGGCGGCGTTCGAGTCGGACGCCTATGTCGGTCGCCTGGGGCATCCGGTACGGGCCGACCGGCTGGATACGCTGACGGCGACGCTCGCGGGCATCGCGGCGCCGCTCCAGGCCTGGTACGGGGTGCGGGTCTTCACCGACAACGTACCGAACGAGGAGGGCCTGCCCGCCGCCGAGGAGCTGGAGCAACTGCTGGCGGCGGAGGACCGGGCGGGGCGCACCGAGCCGTACCGCAGGGTGGCGGCGCTGCTGCACCTGTGCGGGGTCCGGGGCTGATGTCCCCACCGGCTCCGGTCAGGTGATCGCGCGATTCTCGCGTCTTCCACTGACGTGAGCATTACGGAAACGGACAACACAGCCAAACTGCCCGCCCGGGAGACCTGGCGGGCCCTGTACCGGCACTTCCGGCCGCACCGCTGGACCGTCGCGTTCGGCACCCTCCTGGCCCTGATCGGCGCGGGCACCGGCATCCTCCAGCCCCTCGCGGCCAGGGCGCTGGTGGAGCGCCTCGGCCAGGACGAGCCGATCGGCCGGATCCTGCTGGTGCTCACCGCGCTGGTGGTGATCGGCACGGCGATCGAGTCGGTCGGCGCGTACGTGCTGGAGCGCACCGCCGAGTCCGTCGTACTCGCCGCCCGTCGCACCCTGATCGGCAGGCTGCTGCGGCTGCGCCTGCCCGAGGTGGAGCGGACCCAGCCGGGCGACCTGATGTCCCGCATCACCTCGGACACGACCCTGCTGCGCGCGGTGACGACCGACTCGATCGTGTCGGCCGTGACCGGCGGCCTCGCGTTCCTGGCCACCCTCGTGATGATGGCCGTGATGGACGTGGTGCTGCTCGGGGTGACGCTGGGCGTGATCGTGCTGATCGGCGGCGCCATGGCGCTGGTGATGCCGCAGATCTCACGGGCGACACGGCGCTCCCAGGAGGCGGTCGCGGAGATCTCCGCCCGGCTGGAGCGGGTGTTCGGCGCGTTCCGGACGGTGAAGGCGTCGGGCGCGGAGGAGCGCGAGGCGGCGGTCGTGGAGGCGGCCGCGCGGGAGGCGTGGCGGCAGGGGCTGAGGTCGGCGAAGTGGCAGGCGGTGTCGGGCTCGTCGGTGGGGCTGGCCGTCCAGGTGTCGTTCCTGGCGGTCCTGGGCATCGGCGGGGCCCGGGTGGCCTCGGGCGCGATCTCGGTGGCGGACCTGGTCGCCTTCCTGCTCTACCTCTTCTACCTGACCGAGCCGATCTCCAAGCTGGTGACGGCGGCGACCGAGTACCAGGTGGGCTCGGCGGCGGTGGCCCGGATCGAGGAGGCGGAGCGGCTGGCGACGGAGACCCCCGGCCCGGCCGCCGCGTCCGGGAGCGGCGAGCCCGCGTCCGTCGTCTTCGAGGACGTCACCTTCCGCTACCGCGACGACCTGCCGTACGTCCACCACGGCGTCTCCTTCGAGGTGCCGGGCGCCGGCATGACGGCGTTCGTCGGGCCCTCGGGCGCGGGCAAGACGACGGTGTTCGGGCTGGTCGAGCGGTTCTACGAGGCGACCGGCGGCCGGGTCCTGGTCGACGGCAGGGACGTGGCCAACTGGCCGCTGGCCGAACTGCGCGCGGCCATCGGCTATGTGGAGCAGGACGCCCCGGTACTGGCCGGGACGCTGCGCGAGAACCTGGTCTTCGCGGCGCCGGACGCCACGGAGGAGGAGATCCGCGAGGTGCTGGTGCGGGCCAGGCTGGACGCGCTGGTGGACCGGCTGCCGGACGGGCTGGAGACGCTGGTCGGGCACCGTGGCTCCAAGCTGTCGGGCGGTGAGCGGCAGCGGGTGGCGATCGCGCGGGCGCTGCTGCGCAAGCCGCGGCTGCTGCTGCTCGACGAGGCGACCTCCCAGTTGGACGCCGTCAACGAGCTCGCGCTGCGGGACGTGGTGGCGGAGGTCGCGCGGGATGTGACGGTCCTGGTGGTGGCGCACCGGCTGTCCACGGTGACGCTCGCGGACCGGATCGTCGTCATGGAGGCGGGCCGGGTACGGGCGGTGGGCACCCATGCGGAGCTGGTGGCGGCCGACCCCCTGTACGGGGAGCTGGCGGCGACCCAGTTCCTGACCTCCACCGGCGCCTGACCCCTGTTCGGGTGCGCAGCGGGCGCCGCACCGATGGGGCGAAAGGGATACTCCGGTCATGGAAGCCCTTCGTGTGCTCGCGCCCCTGACCTCCGTGGTCTGCGCGGCCGCCCTGGTGGGCGGCTGCTCGGCCGGTCCGCCGCCGGCCGGCAGACCGGCGGCGGAGCCCCGGGTGGCGGAGGCCGCGCGGGCGGCCGAGCTGGAGGACGACTACCGCGACGTCATCAGGAACGTCCTGCCGTCGGTCGTGCAGATCGAGGCCCGGGCGGGCCTCGGGTCCGGGGTGGTCTACGACGACCGGGGCCACATCGTCACCAACGCCCATGTCATCGGCAGGGAGCGGACCTTCAGGGTCACCGTGGCGACGGGCGAGGAGCCCCTGGCGGCGCGGCTGGTGTCCAGCTATCCGGAGCAGGACCTGGCCGTCATCAAACTGGACCGCCGACCCGACGGGCTGAAACCGGCCACGTTCGGCGACTCCTCCAAGGTGGAGGTCGGCCAGATCGTGCTGGCCATGGGCTCACCGCTCGGTCTGTCCGGCAGCGTCACCCAGGGCATCGTCTCCGCGACCGGACGCACGGTCAGCGAGAGCCGGTCGGGCGGCGGGACGGGCGCGACGATCGGCAACATGGTCCAGACCTCCGCGGCGATCAACCCGGGCAACAGCGGGGGCGCGCTGGTGAACCTGGACAGCGAGGTCATCGGCATCCCCACCCTCGCGGCGGCGGACCCGGAGCTGGGCGGCAGCGCGGCGCCGGGCATCGGGTTCGCGATCCCCGCCTCGATGGTGCGGACGGTCGCCGACCAGATCGTCCGCACGGGCCGGGTCACGGACTCCGGCCGGGCGGCCCTCAACATCACCGGACGTACCGTCCTGACCGACGACTACCGGCCGGGCGGCGTCGCCATCGTCGAGGCCTCACCGGGCGGCGCGGCGGCGGACGCGGGCCTGCGGCCCGGCGACATCATCACCAAGCTGGGCGACGATGCGATCACCACGATCACGTCCCTGCTGGAGGCGCTGGCCTCGGCGAAACCGGGCGACGAGGTGACCGTCACGTACACCCGCGGCGGCCGCTCGGCGACGGCCCGGGTCACGCTGGGCGAGATGTGACGGCGTGCTGGGCGGGACGTGACGGGCTCGCGGTGCCGGGCGCGGCGGCGACCGGGAGCGGGAAACGGTGCCGGGCGCGGCGGCGACCGGAGGCGGCCGGACGAGCGCGCGACGGGCGCGCGGCGGCGACCGGGAGCGCCGGAGGCGGCCGGACGGGCGCCACGACGGCGACCGGACGCGGCCGGCCACGCGCACGACGGGCGCGCGACGGCCCGCCGGTGGAGGTGGGCGCCCGGTGACGGAGCCGTGCCGGCCGGGCGGGCGGCCCCGCCGGCACGGCTGCGTCGGGCCCGGTTACGCCTCCTGCGCGGCGCTGAGGCTCATGCTGTAGATCTCCGTACCGTCCTCGAAGAGCGTCACCTTTTCGGCACCGCCCTCCAGGAGGTCCTTCCAGGTCTCGCCGATCCAGGACTCCGCGTCTCCCTGGGTCGTGAACTCCTCCGGCTCCACCGCCGGGGCGACCTCCGAGCCGTCGGACCCCTCGAACCGCCACGTCCATGCCATGTGGGCCTCCAGATGATCGGTTTCCTGCCCGCAGCGTAGCCGGGCGCGCAGCCCGCGCGGGGACGCGGGAGGATCGTCCCGTGGAAGTGACTCTGCTCGGTACCGGCGCCCCCGAGGGGCTCCCCCGCCCCGATTGCCCCTGCGCCGCGTGCGCCACCGCCCGTGGGAACCGGGCACGCGCCGCGACCGCGCTGCTCGTGGACGGGGCGCTGCTGCTCGACCTGACGCCGGGAGCCGCGCTGGCCGCCGCGCGGGCGGGGCATTCCCTGACGGGCGTACGGCAGGTGCTGCTGACCCATCCGCACGACGGCCCGGCCCTGGAACTGCCGGCCGGGCTGCCCGCGGCCGGGCGGGTGCCGGACGGGCGGGAGCTGACCCTGATCAGCGGGCACCGGGTGCGGGCCGTGTCGATGGACGCCCCCGGCACCGGGTACGAGGTGACGTCGCCGGAGGGGCTGCGGCTGCTGTACCTGCCGCCGGGCGGCGCCCCCGCCGGGGTCATGGAGGTGCGGCGGCCGTACGACATGGTGGTCGCCGATGTGGTCGCCCGGCCGGACGGGCTGGCCCGGCTGCGCGCCGCCGGGGGTGCCGGGCCAGCCACCGACGTGGTGGCGGTGCACCTGGACCATGACGTGCCGTCCTGCCTCGAACTGGACCGGCGCCTCGCGGCCGCCGGGGCGCGGGCCGTGCCGGACGGGTCGACGCTACTCGTGGGCGAGTACCACGAGGTGCCCGACGTCCCCCGGCGCACGCTGGTCACGGGCGGGGCGCGGTCGGGCAAGTCCCTGGAGGCCGAGCGGCGCCTGGAGGCGTTCCCCGACGTGGTGTACGTCGCGACGGGCGGCACGCGGGACGGCGACGCCGAGTGGGCGGCCCGGGTGACCGCCCACCGGGACCGGCGGCCCGGGTCGTGGCGTACGGAGGAGACGTGCGAGCTCGTGCCGCTGCTGAGGGAGGACGGGCCGCCGCTGCTGATCGACTGCCTGTCGCTGTGGCTGACCGACGCGATGGACCGGGTCGGCGCCTGGGACGACGACACCTGGGCCAAGACCGGTGAGCGCGAGCTGCGCGAGCGGGTGGCGGAGCTGGTCGCGGCGGTCCGGGCGACCACGCGGACGGTCGTCGCGGTGACGAACGAGGTGGGGGCGGGAATCGTGCCGGGCGACGCGGGCAGCAGGCGGTTCCGTGACGAGCTGGGGAGGCTGAACGCGGCGTTCGCCGACGAGTGCGAGCACGTGCTGTTGGTGGTCGCCGGACAGGCCCTCGTGCTGCGCGGGTGACGGCCCGGCACCCCGGCGAACACGGGGACGGCGCCTGTACTGTTCGTCGAATGAGCAGGCTGAATCTCGACGACTTCTCCGATCTGATCGAGCGCCCCGACAGCGGTACGCGGCGAGACGCCGAGGAACGCCGTGAGCGCCTCACCGTGCCGCCCGGGGCGCTGGGCCGTCTCGACGAGCTGGGCGAGTGGCTGGCGGCCGCCCAGGGGACCGTCCCGGTGCGGCCCATCGAGCAGCCGCGCGTGGTGCTGTTCGCCGGTGACCACGGGGTGGCCGGGCTGGACGTGTCGGGCCGGCCCGCCGGCGGCACGCACGAGCTGGTGCGTGCCGTGCTGGACGGGGCGAGCCCGGTCGCGGTGCTGGCGCGGCGGATGGGCGTTCCGGTCCGGGTCGTCGACGCCGGGGTGGACTGCGACCCGGAGCTGCTGCCCGCCGACGTGGTGCGCCACCGGGTGCGGCGCGGCAGCGGCCGTATCGACATCGAGGACGCCCTGACGGCGGAGGAGGCCGAGCAGGCGGTACGCCTGGGGATGGCCATCGCCGACGAGGAGGCCGACTCGGGCACCGACCTGGTCGTGCTCGGCGACCTGAGCGTGGGCGGCACCACGCCCGCCTCCGCGCTGATCGCCGCGCTGTGCGGCACGGACGCCTCGGTGGTGACCGGCAGGGGCGGCGCGGGCATCGACGACCTGGCGTGGATGCGCAAGTGCGCGGCGATCCGCGACGCGCTGCGCCGGGCCCGGCCGGTCCTGGGCGACCAACTGGAGCTGCTGGCGGCGGTCGGCGGGGCGGACCTGGCGGCGACGACCGGGTTCCTGTTGCAGAGCGCGGTGCGGCGCGTGCCGGTGATCCTGGACGGTGTGGTGTCGGCGGCGTGCGCGCTGGTGGCGCAGCGGGCCGCGTTCCGGGCGCCGGACTGGTGGCTGGCGGGTCAGGTGAGCGGCGAGCCGGCCCAGTCCAAGGCGCTGGACCGGATGGCGCTCAACCCGCTGCTCGACCACGGCGTCACCGTGGGGGAAGGAACCGGGGCATTGCTGGCGCTTCCCCTCGTACAGGCGGCCGCGGCGTTCGCGGCCGAGCTGCCGGAGAAGCAGCGGCAGGAGGGCTGAGGCGCGCCGGTACGGCCGCCGCCCCCGCCTGGCGGTGGCCGTACCCGCTGGACCGGCCATGTCATGCGATGCCCCATATGATCGCGTTTCATGGGAGATGTCCGGTTGTCCGCGTCCACCAAGAGCCCCGCCGAAACCGCCGCAGAAGCACCCGGAGGCACCACCCGCTCGCGGCGCGGCGCCGCGTTCGCCGTCTGGTACCTGCGGGCGGTCGCGTTCCTGAACTTCCTCGGTGCCGTGTGGGTCTCCTTCGGGCAGGACCTGCGGCGCCACAACACGGACGACTACTTCACGCCGTACCTGCTCACCGCCGGCTTCGCCTCCGGCGCGTTCGCGCTCTTCCTGGCGATCACCATGCGCCGCCGCAAGCGGGCCGCGTGGATCCTCAACCTCGTCCTGGCCGGGCTGTTCCTGCTGCTGTTCGCCGTCGCCATGGTCTTCCCCGAGATCCGGCAGCACGCGCAGAACTGGGTCTCCCTGTTCCTGACCGCCGGTTTCGTGCTGGCGCTGCTGCTCGGCCGCCGGGAGTTCTACGCGAAGGGCGACCGCTCCAACCCGGTGCTGGCCACGGCCGTGGCCGTCGGCGGGCTGCTGGTCACGTCACTGATCGCCGCCCTGCTCGTCACCGCGACCGACACCGCCCGCTCCACCTTCCCCGAGCGCTGGCGCTACGGCGTGCTGCGCCTGGTCACGCTCGCCACCGACACCTCCCCCCAGATCCGCACGCCCGGCTGGGTGGACGTCGTCATCAACATCATGTCGACGCTCCTGCTGATCGCCGTCCTGTACGCCGCGTTCCGCTCCCGCCGGGCCGTCGACCCGCTGAGCGAGCGGGACGAGGAGGAGCTGCGGGCGCTGCTGGACCGGCACGGTGATCGCGACTCGCTCGGCTACTTCGCGCTGCGCCGTGAGAAGAGCGTCGTCTGGTCGCCCAGCCGCAAGGCGGCGGTCGCCTACCGCGTCGTCGGCGGCGTCTCGCTCGCCTCCGGCGACCCGATCGGCGACCCCGAGGCGTGGCCGGGCGCGATCGAGCCGTGGCTGGCCCAGGCGCGCGAACACGGCTGGATCCCGGCCGTGATGGGCGCGAGCGAGGAGGCGGGCACCGTCTACGCCCGGCACGGCATGGACGCCCTGGAGCTGGGCGACGAGGCGATCGTGGACACCGGCGAGTTCACCCTCGACGGGCGGGCGATGCGCACCGTGCGCCAGGCGTACAACCGGGTCAAGCGCGCCGGGTACCAGGTGCGCATCCGCCGCCATGAGGACATTCCGCCCGACGAGATGGCCGAGCTGCTGCGGCTGGCCGACGACTGGCGCGACGGCGCCACCGAGCGGGGCTTCTCGATGGCGCTGGGGCGGCTGGGCGACCCGGCGGACGGGCGGTGCGTGATGCTGGAGTGCGCCGACGCCGACGGCGTACCACGCGCCCTGCTGTCGTTCGTGCCGTGGGGGCCCCGGGGCCTGTCGCTCGACCTGATGCGGCGCGACCGGAACTCCGAGAACGGCCTGGTGGAGTTCATGGTCATCGAGCTCCTCCAGCGCGCCGGAGAGATCGGGATCACTCAGGTCTCACTGAACTTCGCCATGTTCAGGTCGGTCTTCGAACGTGGCGCGAAGCTCGGGGCGGGTCCCGTGCTGCGACTGTGGCGCTCCCTGCTGAGCTTCTTCTCCCGCTGGTGGCAGATCGAGTCGCTGTACCGCGCCAACGCCAAGTACCGACCGATCTGGGAGCCGCGATTCATGCTCTTCGAGAAGAGTTCCGACCTGCTGCGCATCGGCCTGGCCGCGGGCCGCGCGGAAGGATTCCTGGAGGCGCCCGGCCTGCCCAAGTGGATGCACCGGCACCTGGAAGGCAGACGCCGTTGAGGCGGTTCGCGCGCCGCGAGTGGGGGACCCTGTACGCGGCGGTACGGACGGCTCTGGTGACCCGCAAGTGGCGTGCGATCGCCATGACGCTCGGCGCGGTATGCCTGACGGCGGTCTTCCAGGTCGTGCAGAACCAGCCCTGGGGGTACGGGCTGGTCCAGAGCATCGGCTCGGTGCGGGCCGAGGACCCACTGTGGCTGGCGCTGCTGCGCACGCCGCTGTCGCTGTTCGTCCCGGCGCTCGACCTGCCGGTGTGGGGCGCGCTGGCGCAGATCCTGCTGGTGTTCGGCATCGCGGAGATCTGCCTGGGCCGGCCGCTGACGCTGCTGGTCGCGTACGCGGCGACGCTGGCCGGGACCATGTACGCGCGGCTCGGCATCGCGCTCGGCCCGGACGCCCCCCTGGGGCTGGGGCTGCCCGCGTCCGACGCCCGGGTCGTGGACACCGGCCCGTCGGCGGCGGTCGTCGGGCTCGCGGTGTTCGTCTGCTGGCGCCACCGGGCGTGGGTGACGGGCGGTCTGGTGGTCGTGGCGATGGTGGTCGAGGTGCTGGTGAAGTGCAACCTCGCGGGCAAGGAGCACCTGGCGGCGATCGCTGCGGTGCTGGTGGTGTGCGCGGTGCTCTCGTGGCGTCAGCGCCGGTCGCCGGGCGGCCGGTCGTCGGGCGGCGGACGGTCATCGGGCGGGGAACGGTCCTCCGGTGGGTGGCGCAAGGGCAGTACGCGGTCGGGGGCGCCGGCGATGAAGTCCTGAAAGCGGCGCCTGACCCGGTCCCAGCGCCGGTCGTGGTGGAACGCCCGCAGCCCGGCCTTGGCGCGGGCCCTCGGCCGGTTGCGGTAGAAGCGGCGGGCCCACAGGGAGCCGGGCCGGGCCAGGCGCAGCGCCCCGACGAGCGCGACGGGCACCAGGAACAGGCCGAGGATCGCCATCCGGAACTTGCCCTTGAACAGCGCGATCAGCGCGACGACGAAGTTCACGGAGAGGCTGAGGATGAAACTGCCCCGGCCCTGCCGCTCCTCCGGGGTGACCTCGTCGACGCCGAGCGGCGAGAACCCGCCGAGGACCAGCAGGAGCAGCGCGGTGGTGAGGACCACGACCTCCACGCTCTTGCGGCCCTGCTCGGTCCAGTACACGTCGTCGAGGTGGAGGATCAGCGCGAACTCGTCGAGCACCAGCCCCGCGCCCATCCCGAGGAGCACCGCGCAGACGATGGCCCCGGTCTCGTGCCGTCCCACCGCGACCCCGCCGAAACCACCGATCAGGGTGAGGACGACGCCGGGCACCACATGGTGGATGTGCAGCCCGCCGGGCCGGACGTTGCGGAAGGGCCCCTTGCCCGCCCGGATCAGCCGGGTGACCGTGCGGGTGACCAGGAAGGTCAGCACGAAGGAGGCGAGGGCGACGAGCAGCGGGAGCTTCCCCGGCTCGACGATGTTGCGGTAGAACCAGTGCCCCATGCCACCCGCTCCAGGATCGTGCGTCCTACCGACTACCCTGCGCGCGGTGACCATTTCCCGCACCCGTACCGCCGCCCGTACGAGCGTCGACGGCATACGTTTCGCCTTCGGCACCCTCACCGTGCTGCCCGTGCGGGTGACCCGCTGGGACCGCGGGGCGGCCCGCGCCGGCATGCTCTCGGCGCCGCTCGCCGGCCTGGTGGTGGGCCTCGCCGCGGCGGCCGCCGGCGGCCTCGCCTGGCTGCTCGGCGCCGGGCCGCTGCTCGCCGCCGTGGCCTCGGCCGCCGTGCCCGCCGTACTGACCCGGGGCCTGCACCTGGACGGCCTCGCGGACACCGCGGACGGGCTGGGCAGCGGCAAGCCCGCCGAGGACGCGCTGCGGATCATGAAGCAGTCGGACATCGGACCCTTCGGGGTCATCACGCTGCTGTTCGTGCTCCTCGCCCAGGTGGCGGCGCTCCACGAGCTGTACGCGGTCCACGGCTGGGCGTACGGGGCGGCCGGCGCCGCCCTCGCCGGCACGGTCGCCCGCCTGGCGCTCACCCTGGCCTCCCGCACCGCCGTCCCGGCGGCCCGGCGCGAGGGGCTGGGCGCGGTGGTGGCGGGCACGGTCCCGGTGCGGTGGGCGCTGGCGGTGACCGTACTGGTCCTGCTGGGCGCGGCCGGGGCGGGCGGCGCGCTGGACGGCCCGTACGGGGCGCTGCGTCACGTCCTGGCGGCGGTGGTGGCCCTCGGGGCGGCGCAGTGGCTGCTGGGCCGCTGCGTGCGCCGTTTCGGCGGGGTGACCGGCGACGTCTTCGGGGCGGTGGCGGAGACGGCGGCAACGGCGGCGCTCGTCGTGCCGGCCTTCGGCTGATCGGCGTTTGAGGAGCCCGGGGCCCGGTAGTCGGCGGGTGAAGGAAGAAGGAGATCGATCAGCATGGCTACTGGCACTGTGAAGTGGTTCAACCCGGAAAAGGGCTTTGGTTTCATCGAGCAGGACGGGGGCGGCCCCGACGTGTTCGTCCACTACTCGGCCATCAACTCCACCGGATACCGCGAGCTGCACGAAGGACAGAAGGTTCAGTTCGACGTGACGCAGGGGCCGAAGGGCCCTCAGGCGGAGAACGTGAGCCCCGCCTAGGGAGACATCAGCAGGGGGCGCGCCAGGCCCCCAGCTCGTACCGCTTCAGTATCGAGCTCATCCGGAGCCGTTCCGTCTCCGGGCAGAACTCGCGCGTCCCGAGCTCGTACTCCACGTGGAAGACCGCCTTGCCCGCGTCGATGAACGGGCGCAGGGCGGCGCACTCGTCGTGCTCGGCGCACTGTTCGTTGACCGCGAAGTCGAAGTCGTCCAGCAACTGCGGGATCTGGTCCAGGTCGTTCTTGAGGCCGACGGCCAGGCCCCGCTCGTGCGCCAGGCGGGCGATGAGGCGGTTGTAGCGGAGCTGGTCGGCCGCGGTCAGCGGGAAGCCGGTGCGGTTGGCGTAGCCGTCCATGTTGTCGGGCTCCACCGCGTCGAAGCCCTTCTTGCGGCACATGTCGAGGCGGGCGGCCATCAGCGGTCCGAGGACGTCCGTGCGCCGGATGTCGAGCCACCGCTCGCCCTTCCAGCCGTTGCCGTTCCCGAGCACGGATCGGGGGAACTTCCCGGCGTCCGGACGCCAGTCCTCCCACGCCCCGGTGGACAGGTAGCAGATCACCTTCCGGCCGCGCCGGTGCAGGTCGGCCACCGTCGACGCCGGGTGGTCGAAGCCGTCGATGTCGTACACCGGCACGTCCACGGTCAGGTCGAGCCGCCCGCTGAGCTGCCACTGCCACGCCTGGCCGGGCGTCGGCTGCCAGCGGCCCCGCTTCGGCCCGCGGTCGTCGGACGGGCTCGTGCAGCCCGCCAGGAGCAGCACCAGGGCGGCGAGGAGGAGCGGTACGCGGCGGGTCACCGGCACTCCAGCGCGTGCGGCAGGGTGCCCCAGGGGTGCGCCCCGGCGCCGGGGACCGCGCACCGGACGCGGGTGGTGACCCGGGCGTCGGGCGGCGCCGCGTAGACGAGGTGGCAGTAGTGGTCGGCGACCGGGAGCTCCATGTCGCGGTACGTGTCCCAGGGCCCCTCGAAGGTGACCAGCAGCTCGGCCAGTTCGGCGTACGAGGGGTGGGGCTGGGCCCCGTGGTTGAGGACGACGGTGGCCGCACCGGCCGCGCGGGCGGCGACGCCGAGGCGCCGGTAGTGCTCGACGGCCTCGCGCTGGGTGGGCACCTGGTCGAGGAACGCGCCGTCGGCGCCGTACCAGTCGCGGTGGCGGACCAGGTCGGTGAGGACGTCGGCGTGCGGGCGGCGGCCGTAGTCGGTGTCGGTGTAGCCGAGGACGCACACCCCGGCCGCCCGCAGCCGGTCCGCCACGGTCACGAACGCCGGGTCGGGCGCGCGGCCGGCGCCGCTCGCGGGGTTGAGCACGACCCCGTACAGCAGCGGCGCGGAGGCGATGATCGCGTCCCACTCGTCGGGACGTTCGGCGGGGTGCTCGTAGTAGGGCACCAGCAGGTCCACGTGCGCTTCCTCCGTGTGTCTGACGTACGTGTCCTCACGTACGGTGCGCGGTCGCCCGCCCGAGCAGCACGCCGCCCAGCACGGCCAGCACCACTGCGGCCGCCCCGGCGACGCCCGCGCCCATCAGCCGCGGGTCGCCCGCCCCCGTCGCCAGTGCCACCGTCTGCGCCCCGGCCGCCGCCCCGCACACCACCGCAGCGCTGAGCACCGCCCCGAACGACTGCAACAGCAGGGCCGCCCACAGCACCGTACCGATCAGGAGCAGTGCCGCGAGCCGGATTCCGCCGATGTCCGGCGCCCCCGGCCACAGCAGCGTGCCGGTCACCGCGAGGGCCAGCAGCACCGCCAGGTAGACGGTGAGGCACAGCGCCAGGGTGGTGGCCGTGGCGCGGCGGAAGGCGCGGGAGCTGGTGGAGGCCCGCAGGCCCGCGAGGCTCTCGCTGCGGAACCGGTGCAGCAGCCACTCGGCGGGCCCCATGGACAGGGTGAGCGCCACCGCGGTCGGCCCGGCCACCGAGGCCCCCGCCACCGAGGCCCCGGCGCGCGCGCCCTCGGCCACGACGTCGCCGATCGCGGCGTACAGGACGAGCCCGCCGGTGCCGAGCCCGAACAGCCCGTACGGCACGGACGCGGCGAGCCGGGGCGCGGCCTTCCCCCGCTCACCGGCCCTCCCCCGCTCGCCGGGCGGCTCCGTCCGGCCGGGCAGCAGCTCGCGCCCCGCCAGCGCGACCGCCAGCGCCAGGGAGGTGCCGAGCAGCGCCGCCCGCGCGGGGTCGGGCAGGCCGAGCCAGAAGGCGGCGGGCGTGCCGGCGACCAGCGGGGCCAGGGCGCCCAGCAGCGCCTTCTCCCGGTCCAGGACCAGCAGCACCGTCGCGGCCGCCAGGTACACCGCCTGGCCCGCCGCGAACACCGCGCCGCCCCACTCCCCCGGCCCGCCCGCCCAGACCGCCACCACCGCGCCGAGCAGGGCGCCCGCCGGAGCACCGCGCAGCAGGGTGCGGGTGGCGGCCCGGCGGTCGCCGAGGCCCAGCCACGAGTAGGCGCGGTGGGACAGGGCCTGGTTCCACACCCAGCCGGTGACCGCGCCGGCGAGCAGCGGGACGGTGCCGGCGGGCAGGCCGAGCCTGCCGGGCGGTCCGGCCAGGAGCGGGGCGCCGAGCACGTAGGCGAGCCCCGGCAGGGCGAAGACCAGGCCGCGCAGCAGGCAGCCGCCGATGCCGGTGTGCCAGGGATCGGTGGGCGGGCCGTCCGGTTCGGGGAAGGACCGCTCCACGCGCGCGTAGAGGTCCTCGGCGAGGGCGAAGGAGTTCTCCCGGCCGTAGGTGAGGCGTATGTGGTCGTCCGTCATGCCGTCGGATTCGAGGATGGCGGCTATCTCGTCGGGGTGGACGGCGGCCGCTATCACGCCCTCCAGCCGGGTGGCCAGTTCGTCGATGGGGTCGGGGGCGGCCCAGCTCGGTCGCGGACGGGGGATCGCGGGCAGCGTGTCGCGGCCGGCCGAGTCCGCCGTCAGCCACAGGGAGCCGCTCATCAGGCCGCCTCCCCGCTGACGAGGTCGTCGTCGGTGAGGAGGGGGCGCCAGGGATCGGCGACGCGGAGCTGGAGGGTCCAGTCGCGGGTCTCCTCGACTTCCGGCTCCGGCTGCGGGTGTCCGGCCAGCTCCAGGTAGATGCGGCGGAAGCCGTCCACGGAGCGGCGCAGGGTGAACTGGTCGACGACCCGCTGCCGGGCCCGGCGGCCCAGTTCGGCGCGGCGCGCGTCGTCGCGCAGCAGGGTCAGCACGGCCTCCGCCATGACGGCCGGTTCGCGCGGCGGCACCACCAGCCCCGTGTCGCCGACCGCTTCCCGCACCCCGCCGACGTCGGTGGAGACGGTGGCCCGGCCGCACGACATGGCCTCGATCAGCGAGAAGGGGAACCCTTCACTGATGGAGGAGAGCATCACCAGGTGGCCCGCCGCGTAGGCGCTCGCCACGTCGGAGATCCGCCCCTCGTAACCGATGCCGTCGGTGACGCCCAGGTCGGCGGCGAGCTTCTCCAGCTTGGTGCGGTAGTACTCGTTGCCGGCCGGGACGGGACCGAACAACCGCAGCCGCAGTTCCGGGACTTCGGCGCGGGCGATGGCGTACGCCCTGATGAGCGTCTCCAGGTCCTTGATGGGATCGATCCGGCCGCACCAGCTCAGGGTGGGCACGGTGGGTTCGGGTCCGGCGAGGGGGAAGGCGTGCGGGTCCACGCCGTTGTAGACGGTGCGGATGCGGTCGGCGGGGGCGCCGCCGCGCTCCTCCCAGCGCCGGTTGTACTGGTTGCAGGGGGTGATGAGGTCGGCCTTCTGGTAGCCGAGGGTGTTGAGTTCGCGGTAGAAGCCGAGCATCAGGGCCTTGACGGGCCAGCGCTGGGCGGCGCTGCGGTAGCCGAGGTAGCGCTCGCGCAGGTAGATGCCGTGTTCGGTGAGCAGGAACGGTACGCCGTCGAAGTGCTGGGCGACGAGCGCGGGAAGGGTGGCCAGTCCGCTGGAGACGGCGTGGGCGACGCAGTCGTCGGGTATGCGGGCGGCGAGCGGGCGCAGCGCGTGTTCCAGAAGGTCGGTCGCGGTCAGGGCGTCGTGGACGGTGGGGCGGGCGGCCGCCGTCTTCAGGTGCGGCATGGTCCATATCCACATCAGCGAGCGGAGGACGGACTCGGAGCGGAGGGCCGCCGAGAGCCTGCCGCGCCGGGCCAGTGCGGCCAGGTCGTACAGGCTCGTGGCGAAGTCGCAGCCGGCGGACGGGTCGAGGATCGACAGCAGGAAGCGCTCGTAGGTGTCGGTGAAGCGGCGCCGCTCCCGGCCGATGAGGGGCCGGGAGCGCCCCTGGGCCGGGCCCCACAGCGGGAACGAGGTGTGGCGGTAGAGGTTGGGCGGCAGCTCCCAGGTGACCGGCTCACGGCCGCTGCCGGTCAGCGCCAGGACCTGGAAGTCGACCTCGGGCATGCCCCGCACGAGCTGGTCGCACCAGGTGCTGACGCCCCCGTGGACGTGCGGATAGGTGCCTTCGGTGAGCATGGTGACATGGCGGCCACTGCTCGGCATCGGTGTCCCCCCGGAGTGATGTGGTCGGGCGTCAGGTGGTGGGCAGCGTGAGCGTGGTCGCGGACTGGAGCGTGTCGGGAGCCGTCCAGGCCGAGCGGGCACCGGCGTACGGGGTGCCGAAGGCCGTCGTACCGAGCACCTGCTGTTTGCGGGTCCCTTCGGGCGCGGTGACGGGGGCGGTCACTCCGGCCGGCGCCTTGACGGTGACGGTGTTCCCGATGCGGTACGCGGTGACCTTGCCGTCCGCGAGGGCCTTGTCCCAGGCGGCGCGGCGGGCCAGTTCCGTACCGGTGTCGCGGTGGCGGGGCGTGACGAGCGGGGTGTTGTCGGCGAACAGGGCGCGGTAGTCGGCGAGGAGCCTGTCCAGGACGGGGTACAGGAGGCGGTCCTCGGCGAGGTTGGACTGGTGGACGTAGTGCGGGCGCGGGTCGTTGCCCATGACGTGGCCCAGGGCGGTGCGGGCCTCCTGCGGCACGATGTGGGAGGCGTACCCGGTGTTCACGTCCAGCGGCTCGTCGAGGCAGGTGGAGGCGGGGTCGGTCTCGCAGACACCGCTGCCGCCGTCCTCCTTGGAGGTGTAGATCCAGTTGTACTCGTCGGTCATCTCCTGGGCCGTACCGACGTTGTAGTACACGTTCATCGGGTGGCGCGGGACGGTCCGCGCGGTGCCGACGGGGCGCTGCTGGGGCTCGCGCGAGTTGTCGCTGGCGATCCAGCGGACGCCGGTGTCGGCGAGGGCGCCCGCCAGGTTGGGGTTGTCGGTGGGCTGCTGCGGGAGGGTCTTGAGGCCGGAGTGCTCGCCCGTGACCAGCTCGGTGCGGTCGACGGCGACGCCCTTGTTCACGGCCCAGGTGTGGTTGTCGCGGATCTGGGCGGCGATCTCGGCGCGGCTCATCCAGCGGGTGTTGCCGTACGCGTCCTTGGCGCAGCTCCACGGGACGGTCGAGGTGTCCTGGACGCAGCCGAGGAACGGGTGCGTGTAGGTGTGGTTGATCCAGCGGTACTGGGCGCGGTCGGCGAGCAGCCGGGCGGTGAGCGGGTCGCTGCCGCCGTGCCCGGCCTTCCATTCCTCGCCGGAGCCCGCGTTGTAGACCATGTCGAGGGTGAAGCCGGCGGAGCGCTGCCACTGGGCGGCGTACTCGGCGTCGGCCGCCGTCATCCGGATCGGCACGGTCCCCTCACCGTCACCGCCCGGGCAGTCGAAGTCGCCGGGCGTGCAGTTGCGTTCGGTGTCCCAGCGGGCGTCGGGCGCGAAGACGTCGTCGACGTGGACGGAAAGGTAGTTGCGGCTCTGGCCGAGGTGGACGCCGCCCGTCAGCCATTCCACGATGCCCCGGGCCAGCGCCCGGAACTGCCGCTGGTGCCGGTTGTAGGCGAAGGTGACGACCAGTTCGCGCCGGCCGTCGTGGGCGTACTGCCCGACGAGGCTGGCGCGTCCGCCGTCGCCGGTGGGGACGTCGAGGTAGCTGGTGTAGCCCTCGCGGGGCCGGCCGGCGTACCCGTAACTCTCGGCGATCTCCGGGTCGTTGTCCTCGAAGGTGACCGGCCCGTCGAGGTACCGGAAGGGCCCGGCCTTCCCGGCGGCGGTCAGGTCGGTGCGGACCCCGTCCATGACGCCGGAGCGCCCGCCCTCGCTGGTGTGGTCGAGGCCCACGCCCGGGTGAGCCCAGGTGTACGCGTCGACCTGGGGGACGGCGTACCTCTGCTCGTACGCGGTGAGGGCGGCCCGCTCCGCCGCGGCCAGCCCTTGCGGCGCCTCGTCGGGCAGCACGACGCCCTGGTACTTGGCGCGCGGCCGCCCGTCGACCGTGTCGGCGAGGAACGCCGCGTCGATGACCGGACGTGCGGGGTCGGCGAGGCGCACGGTGCGGTAGGGGACGCCGGAACCTTTCAGTTCGGATGTGATCGCCCCGACCGCGCCGCCGCCGTCGTCCACGACCAGCACGGTCAGGTCGACGCGCGGCGCGAGTTCGGCCGCCGCCGCCGGGCCGGCCGGGACTGCCGTGGCGAGCAGGGCCGTGGCCAGCAGTGTCGCGGCGGGCAGCCCTCCGGCCGCTCTCGGGCCCCGGACTCCGAATGTGCGCATATGACTTCCCCCCTGGTGTGTCCTCCGCGCGCGTACGGGCACCGGAAGGATCTGTGGAGATGATGCAAAGGGGTACGTTGCTCCCTTGCAGGATTGCAGGGAGTGTGACGCAGCTCTCACCTGTTGACGCGGCGAACGTGGAGGAGACGCCACGGATGAGTGAATCGCCGCCGCCGTGAGCGGAACGGGGCGGCACGCGTAGGCTCGTTCCCGGCGTATCCCGGGCCCGACTTACGATGCGGCAGGACCCGGTCGTCCCACCCCTCGACCGCCTCAGAACTCAATGGAAGCGAGAATTCACCACCGTGACTGCTCTCACTCTCAGCACCGCCGGCGCGGCGACACTGCGCGCCGACGCTCTCGTCGTCGGCGTCGCCAAGAGCCCGAAGGGCGGCAAGGGACTCGTTGTCGCACCGGGCGCCGAGGCCGTGGACAAGGCGTTCGACGGAAAGCTCGCCACCGTCCTGGAGACGCTCGGCGCCTCGGGCTCCGAGGGTGAGGTGACCAAGCTTCCCTCGCCGTCCGGCCTGAAGGCCCCGGTCGTGCTCGCGGTGGGACTCGGCGCGGCTCCCGAGAAGGACGAGGCGTACGACGCCGAGGCGCTGCGCCGCGCCGCGGGCTGCGCCGCCCGGGCGCTGAGCGGCGTGAAGAAGGCCGCGTTCGCCCTGCCCATCGAGGCGGTCGAGGACGCCGAGGCGATCGCGGAGGGCGCGCTGCTGGGCGCGTACGCCTTCACCGCGTACCAGGAGAAGGGCAAGGACGCCAAGGGCCCGCTGGCCGAGGTGGCGCTGCTGGGCGCCAAGCCGCGCGACAAGGCGTACAAGGCCGCGGCCGAGCGCGCCGTCGCGCTGGCCGAGGAGATCAACCGCGCCCGCGACCTGATCAACACCCCGCCGAACGACCTCTACCCCGAGTCCTTCGCCGCCATCGCGACCGCGGCCGGCAAGGAGCACGGCATCAAGGTGCAGGTGCTGGACGAGAAGGCGCTCGTCAAGGGCGGCTACGGCGGCATCCTCGGCGTCGGCCAGGGCTCGGAGCACGCCCCGCGCCTGGTGAAGCTCAGCTACACGCACCCGAAGGCGGAGAAGACCCTCGCCCTGGTCGGCAAGGGCATCACCTACGACTCGGGCGGCATCTCCCTGAAGCCGGCGGGCCACAACGAGACGATGAAGTGCGACATGAGCGGCGCGGCCGCGGTGTTCGCCGCGGTCGTCACGGCCGCCCGCCTGGGCCTCGCGGTGAACGTCACCGGCTGGCTGGCGCTCGCCGAGAACATGCCGTCCGGTTCCGCCGTCCGCCCCGGTGACGTGCTGCGCATGTACAGCGGCAAGACCGTCGAGGTGCTGAACACCGACGCCGAGGGCCGCCTGGTCCTGGCCGACGCCCTGACCCGCGCCTCGGAGGAGAACCCGGACGCGATCGTCGACGTGGCGACGCTGACCGGCGCGATGGTGCTGGCGCTGGGCAACCGCACCTTCGGCATCATGGCGAACGACGACGCCTTCCGTACCTCGATCCACGAGATCGCGGAGGAGGTCGGCGAGCAGTCCTGGCCGATGCCGCTCCCGGCCGACCTGCGCAAGGGCATGGACTCGCCGACCGCCGACATCGCCAACATGGGCGAGCGGATGGGCGGCGGCCTGGTGGCCGGCCTGTTCCTGAAGGAGTTCGTCGGCGAGGGCATCACCTGGGCCCACCTGGACATCGCGGGCCCGGCCTACAACGAGGGCGGCCCCTTCGGCTACACCCCGAAGGGCGGCACCGGCTCGGCGGTCCGGACCCTGGTGAAGCTGGCGGAGCGCACGGCGGCGGGCGACCTCGGCTGACGCCTTCCCGTGTGACGTCGGTGTGATGTGTACGGCCCCGGACGGACGGTCCGGGGCCGTGTCCTTTCCCCGAAACCGCACGGGAACCACTACGGAATCCGTACCTTCGTACGCCTCGGGGGGCCGCCGGGACGGCCGATCGTCCGTCTCACACCCCGGCCCCGCGTCCCGCCTCCCGGCAACAAGTGCGAAGATGGGTTCTCGGCAGGACAGGGCCCCCACCACAGGGCCGAAGAATCAGCGGCCGAACACCAGCCGCCGCCCGGTCATCGAGGACCGGCGACCGGCGCACATGCATGGAGGACGTGACGTGGCGAACGACGCCAGCACCGTTTTCGACCTAGTGATCCTCGGCGGTGGCAGTGGCGGGTACGCCGCGGCCCTGCGGGGTGCTCAGCTTGGCCTGGACGTCGCACTGATCGAGAAGAACAAGCTCGGCGGCACCTGCCTGCACAACGGCTGCATTCCCACCAAGGCCCTGCTCCACGCCGGTGAGATCGCGGACCAGGCCCGTGAGGCGGACCAGTTCGGTGTGCTCGCCTCCTTCGAGGGCATCGACATCAAGGCCGTCCACAAGTACAAGGACGACGTGATCGCCGGCCTGTACAAGGGCCTCCAGGGTCTGGTCGCCTCCCGCAAGGTGACCTACATCGAGGGTGAGGGCCGGCTGTCCTCCCCCACCTCCGTCGACGTGAACGGCCAGCGGGTCGAGGGCCGCCACGTCCTCCTCGCCACCGGTTCCGTACCGAAGTCCCTCCCGGGCCTGGAGATCGACGGCAACCGCATCATCTCCTCGGACCACGCGCTGACCCTGGACCGGGTCCCGGAGTCCGCGATCATCCTGGGCGGCGGCGTCATCGGCGTCGAGTTCGCCTCCGCCTGGAAGTCCTTCGGCACGGACGTCACGATCATCGAGGGCCTGAAGCACCTCGTCCCGGTCGAGGACGAGAACAGCTCGAAGCTTCTTGAGCGCGCCTTCCGCAAGCGCGGCATCAAGTTCAACCTCGGTACGTTCTTCCAGAGCGCCGAGTACACCGACAACGGCGTCAAGGTCACCCTCGCGGACGGCAAGACCTTCGAGGCCGAGGTGCTGCTCGTCGCGATCGGCCGCGGCCCGGTCTCCGCCGGTCTCGGGTACGAGGAGCAGGGCGTCGCGATGGACCGCGGCTACGTGCTCGTCGACGAGTACATGCGCACGAACGTGCCGACCATCTCGGCCGTCGGTGACCTGGTCCCGACGCTCCAGCTCGCGCACGTCGGCTTCGCCGAGGGCATCCTGGTGGCAGAGCGTCTGGCCGGTCTGAAGACCGTTCCGATCGACTACGACGGCGTGCCCCGGGTGACGTACTGCCACCCCGAGGTCGCCTCCGTCGGCATCACCGAGGCCAAGGCCAAGGAGATCTACGGCGCGGACAAGGTCGTCGCCCTCAAGTACAACCTCGCGGGCAACGGCAAGAGCAAGATCCTCAAGACCGCGGGCGAGATCAAGCTCGTCCAGGTCAAGGACGGTGCCGTGGTCGGCGTCCACATGGTCGGTGACCGCATGGGCGAGCAGGTCGGCGAAGCGCAGCTCATCTACAACTGGGAGGCGCTGCCGGCCGAGGTCGCGCAGCTCATCCACGCCCACCCGACGCAGAACGAGGCGCTCGGCGAGGCCCACCTGGCGCTGGCCGGCAAGCCCCTCCACTCCCACGACTGACGCCCTCAGTCCCGGGCGCGACGACCACTTACCGCAATTCGTTAGGAGCAACTGAAACCATGTCGGTTTCCGTAACCCTGCCGGCGCTCGGCGAGAGCGTTACCGAGGGCACTGTCACCCGCTGGCTCAAGGCCGAGGGCGAGCGCGTCGAGGCCGACGAGCCGCTGCTGGAAGTGTCGACGGACAAGGTCGACACCGAGATCCCGGCCCCCGCCTCCGGTGTTCTCGCCTCCATCAAGGTCGCCGAGGACGAGACCGTCGAGGTCGGCGCCGAGCTGGCCGTCATCGACGACGGCACGGGCGCGCCCGCCGCCGCCCCGGCCCCGGCCGCCGCCGAGGCCCCCGCCCCGGCCCCCGCCGCCGAGGCCCCGGCGCAGGAGGCCCCGGCCCCCGCTCCGGCGCCCGCCCCCGAGGCCCCGGCTCCGGCCGCCGCCCCGGCCGGTGGTGCCCAGGGCACCGACGTCGTCCTGCCCGCGCTGGGCGAGTCGGTCACCGAGGGCACCGTCACCCGCTGGCTGAAGGAGGTCGGCGAGGAGGTCGCGGAGGACGAGCCGCTGCTCGAGGTCTCCACGGACAAGGTCGACACCGAGATCCCGGCCCCGGCTTCCGGTGTGCTGCTGGAGATCGTGGTCGGCGAGGACGAGACCGCCGAGGTCGGCGCCAAGCTGGCCGTCATCGGCGCCCCCGGCGCGGCCCCCGCCGCCGCCCCGGCCCCCGCCGCCCCGGCCCCCGCCGCCGCTCCGGCCCCCGCCGCTCCGGCTCCCGCCGCCGAGGCCCCGGCCCCGGCCGCCCCGGCGCCCGCTCCGGCCGCGCCCGCCGCTCCGGCGCCCGCCCCGGCGCAGCCCGCGCCCGCCGCTGCCGCCCCGGCCGCTGCGGCTCCCGTCACGCCCGCCCCCGCCCCCGCTGCCGCACAGCCCGCGGAGGACGGCGCGTACGTGACCCCGCTGGTCCGCAAGCTCGCCGCCGAGAACGGTGTCGACCTGGCGACCGTCAAGGGCACCGGCGTCGGTGGCCGTATCCGCAAGCAGGACGTCATCGCCGCCGCCGAGGCCGCGAAGGCCGCCGCCGCTGCCCCGGCTCCCGCCGCGGCCGCCCCGGCCGCCGCCAAGGCCCCGGCGCTGGAGGTGTCCCCGCTGCGCGGCCAGACGGTCAAGATGACCCGGATGCGCAAGGTCATCGGCGACAACATGATGAAGGCCCTGCACTCGCAGGCCCAGCTCACCTCGGTCGTCGAGGTCGACATCACCAAGCTGATGAAGCTGCGCGCCCGTGCGAAGGACGCGTTCGCCGCCCGCGAGGGCGTCAAGCTCTCCCCGATGCCGTTCTTCGTGAAGGCGGCGGCCCAGGCGCTGAAGGCCCACCCGGTCATCAACGCCCGGATCAACGAGGACGAGGGCACGATCACGTACTTCGACTCGGAGAACATCGGCATCGCCGTGGACTCCGAGAAGGGCCTGATGACCCCGGTCATCAAGAACGCGGGCGACCTCAACATCGCGGGCATCTCCAAGGCCACCGCGGAGCTGGCGGGCAAGGTCCGCGGCAACAAGATCACCCCGGACGAGCTGTCCGGCGCCACCTTCACGATCAGCAACACCGGCTCGCGCGGTGCGCTGTTCGACACGGTCATCGTGCCGCCGAACCAGGTCGCCATCCTGGGCATCGGCGCCACCGTCAAGCGCCCGGTGGTCATCAACCACCCGGACCTGGGCGAGACCATCGCGGTGCGCGACATGACCTACCTGTCGCTCTCCTACGACCACCGCCTGGTGGACGGTGCCGACGCGGCCCGCTACCTGACGGCCGTCAAGGCGATCCTGGAGGCGGGCGAGTTCGAGGTCGACCTCGGCCTGTAGTCCCCTCCCGCGTACGGCGCCCCCGGTCCGGAGTCCTCCGGCCGGGGGCGCCGTCGCTTGTCGCGCCGCCGCCCGTGACGAAGAGTGACAGGTGTCTCGCACAGGGGGCAGCCGTACGGGGTTACCGAGCGGAATAATGGCCAGCAACCGCCGCAGCAGCGAAGGAGCCCCCATGACCCCGCCCGTCGTCCACTCGCTGCGCGAGCAGATCCGCGAGCACATCGTGGAGGGCATCGTCAGCGGCCGCTGGAAGCCGGGTGAGCGGATCGTCGAGCGGCGCATCGCCACCGAGCTGGCGGTCAGCCAGACGCCCGTGCGCGAGGCGCTGCGGGAGCTGGAGAGCCTGCGGCTGATCGAGTCGGCGCCCAACAAGGGCGTACGGGTGCGCAACCTCACAGCGGCGGACCTGGAGGAGAGCTACCCGGTGCGGGCCGGCCTGGAGCAGATCGCCGCCGAGCTGGCGGCCGACCGGCTGGGCGAGGACTGCTCGGCCCTGGAGCCGCACGTGGCGGCCCTGTACGAGGCGGACGCGCGGGCCGACGGCACCGCGCAGGTGCGGCACACGGTGGGCTTCCACCGCGAGCTGGTGCGGGCCGCGCACAACAGCGTGCTGCTGCACACCTGGGAGGGGCTCGGCATCGAGGTCTTCACGGCACTGTCGATCCGCTGGCTCGGCACCGTACAGAAGTCGTACGCGGAGGAGCACGAGGAGCTCGTCCAGGCGTTCCGCCGCCGCGACCCCCGGATCGGGGTCCTGGTGAAGGAGCACGTCCTCGGGTGCGCCCCGCGCGCCTGATACGCGCCCCTCGCGCGCCGGTGGCGTACGCCTCGCGCTCATCGGGTGGCGCGGGCGCTCATTCGCTGCCCTCACCTGCGAAAACAAGGCACCGCGTGCCCATTTTTGTGGCACCGAATGCCGACTTTGGCTCTCAGGCGAAGATTTTTGCCTCAACACTTTGATCGATCATCGATCACGGTCGTACAGTCGTCGGCGGACTTCAACAGAGGTTCCCTCGCCCTGTCCTGCCAAGACCAAGGGCTCCACACCCCTTCGACTCCGGAAGGCGGCGACTATGACCGACCCCACCCGCATCCAGCCGAGCGAGCTCGACCAGTTGCCGGACCGCGACCCCGAGGAGACCGCCGAGTGGCAGGCGTCCCTCGACGCCGTCGCCAAGGCCGCCGGGCCGCACCGCGCCGCGTACCTGATGCGTCGCACCCTGGAGCGCGCCGAGGGCGCCGGTCTCGCGCTGCCCAAGCTGCTCGAAACCGACTACGTCAACACCATCCCCACCGCCGCCGAGGCCGGCTACGGCTTCGACGGCGACGAGGCGATGGAAGCGAAGATCACCGCCTGGAACCGCTGGAACGCGGCCGCCATGGTCTCCCGCGGCTCCAAGTACGGCGTCGGCGGCCACATCGCCACCTTCGCCTCCGCCGCGTGGCTGTACGAGACCGGCTTCAACCACTTCTTCCGGGGCAAGGAGCAGGACGGCTCCGGCGACCAGCTCTACATCCAGGGCCACGCCTCCCCCGGCATCTACGCCCGCGCCTTCCTCGACGGACGGCTCAGCGAGCAGCACCTGGACAACTTCCGCCAGGAGGCGGGTGGCAACGGTCTGCCGTCCTACCCGCACCCGCGCCGCCTGCCCTGGCTGTGGGAGTTCCCGACCGTGTCGATGGGCCTCGGCCCGCTCTCGGCGATCTACCAGGCGCGGTTCAACCGCTACCTGACCAACCGGGGCATCAAGGACGTCTCGAACTCCCACGTGTGGGCGTTCCTCGGCGACGGCGAGATGGACGAGCCCGAGTCGACGGCGGCCCTCGCGCTCGCCGCCCGTGAGGAGCTCGACAACCTCACCTTCGTCATCAACTGCAACCTCCAGCGCCTCGACGGCCCGGTCCGCGCCAACTTCAAGATCGTTCAGGAGCTGGAGGCCCAGTTCCGCGGCGCCGGCTGGAACGTCGTGAAGTCGCTGTGGGGCACCGCCTGGGACGAGCTGTTCCAGCTCGACACCACCGGCGCGCTCGTACGCCGGCTGCGCGAGGTACCGGACGCGCAGATCCAGACGTACCAGACCCGCGACGCGGCCTACATCCGCGAGGACTTCTTCGGCAAGGACCCGGCGCTCGTCGAGATGGGCAAGCTCCTCTCCGACGACAAGATCATCGAGTGCTTCCAGTACTCGCGCGGCGGCCACGAGCCGCGCAAGGTCTTCGCCGCGTACAAGGCCGCCCTCCAGCACAAGGGCGCGCCGACCGTGATCCTCGCCCAGACGGTCAAGGGCTTCACGCTCGGCAAGGGCTTCGAGTCCAAGAACGCCAACCACCAGATGAAGAAGCTGTCGGTGGAGGAGTTCAAGGACATGCGGGACCTGCTGGGCCTGCCGATCCCGGACTCCGCCTTCGTCGACGGCCAGGTGCCCTACGGCCACCCCGGCGCCGACTCCCCCGAGGTCCGCTACCTCCAGGAGCGCCGCGCCGCCCTCGGTGGCCCGGCCCCGGCGCGCCGCATGCACGCCCTGGACCCGCTGCCGGCCCCGGCCGACAAGACGTTCGCCGCGTTCGACAAGGGCTCCGGCCAGCAGTCGGTCGCGACGACCATGGCGTTCGTCCGGCTGATGAAGGACCTGATCCGCGACAAGCAGACCGGCAAGCGCTGGGTGCCGATCGTCCCGGACGAGGCCCGTACCTTCGGTATGGAGTCGCTGTTCCCGTCGCTCGGCATCTACTCGCCGAAGGGCCAGACGTACGAGCCGGTCGACCGCGACCAGCTCATGTACTACCGCGAGGCCAAGGACGGCCAGATCCTCAACGAGGGCATCACCGAGGCCGGCTCGATGGCCGACTTCATCGCCGCGTCGACCGCGTACTCGACGCACGGCGAGCAGATGATCCCCTTCTACATCTTCTACTCGATGTTCGGCTGGCAGCGGACGGCCGACCAGATGTGGCAGCTCGGCGACCAGCTCGGCCGTGGCTTCCTGGTCGGCGCCACCGCCGGCCGCACCACGCTGACCGGTGAGGGCCTCCAGCACGCCGACGGCCACTCCCCCGTCATCGCGGCGACGAACCCGGCGGCGCTGACGTACGACCCGGCGTTCGCGTACGAGGTCGCGGTGATCGTCAAGGACGGTCTGCGCCGGATGTACGGCGAGACGGCCCCGGGCGAGGACCCGAACGTCTTCTACTACCTGACCGTCTACAACGAGCCGATGCCTCAGCCGGCCAAGCCCGAGGGCGTGGACGAGGGCATCATCAAGGGCCTGTACCGGTTCAAGGAGGGCACGCCCGTCACGGCGGACGCCCCGCGCATCCAGCTCCTTTCCTCCGGTACGGCGATCCACTGGGCCCTGAAGGCCCAGGAGATGCTGGCCGCCGAGTGGGGCGTGACCGCCGACGTGTGGTCCGCGACCTCGTGGTCGGAGCTGCGGCGCGACGCCCTGGAGGCCGACGCGGCGCTGCTGCGCGGCGAGGAGCGGGTGCCGTACGTGCGGCAGGCGCTGGCCGACGCGCCGGGCCCGGTGCTGGCGGTCAGCGACTACATGCGCCAGGTCCCGGACCAGATCGCGCAGTGGGTCGAGCAGGACTACAGCTCGCTCGGCGCGGACGGCTTCGGCCTGTCGGACACGCGTGAGGCGGCCCGCCGCCACTTCGGCGTGGACGCCGAGTCGATCGTGGTCGCCGCCCTGGCCCAGCTCGCCAAGCGCGGTGAGGTCCCGGCCTCGCAGGTGAAGGACGCCCGCGAGCGCTACGGCCTGTAAGGACCGTCACAGGAGGCCCCCGCTTCGGCGGGGGCCTTCTCGCATGATGTGGGCATGATGTGGGCATGCGCGCTGCCCGGCTGATCAAGATGGTGCTCCTGCTCCAGTCCCGGCCCTCCATGACGGCCGCCGAGCTGGCCCGCGAGCTGGAGGTCTCCGAACGCACCATCACCCGCGACGCGCTGGCCCTCTCCGAGGCCGGGGTGCCCGTGTACGCGGACCGGGGCCGGGCGGGCGGCTACCGGCTGATCGGCGGCTACCGGACGCGGCTGACGGGCCTGGCGCGCAGCGAGGCGGAGGCCCTGTTCCTGTCCGGGGTGCCCGGCGCGCTGCGCGAGATGGGCCTGGACGACGCGGCGTCGGCGGCCCGCCTGAAAGTGTCGGCGGCGCTGATGCCGTCGCTGCGGGACGCGCCGTCGTCGGCGGCGCAGCGGTTCCACCTCGACGCCCCGGGCTGGTACCAGGAGCCGGAGACGCCGGAGCTGCTGCCGTTGATCGCGGAGGCGGTGTGGGACGACCGGATGGTCTCGGTCCGCTACCGGCGCGCGGACACCGAGGTGGACCGGGAGCTGGCTCCCTACGGGCTCGTCCTCAAGGCGGGCGTCTGGTACCTGTGCGCCCATGCCGGGACGTCGTTCCGTGTGTACCGGGTGGACCGGTTCACCGCCGCCGCGCTGGGCGACGAGCGTTTCGTACGGGACGAGGAGTTCGACCTGCCCGGCTTCTGGGAGGAGCGGGCGGCCGAGTTCGCCCGCTCCATCCTCCGTGCGGAGGCGGTGGTGCGGCTGACGGAGGCAGGCGCGCGGCGCCTGCCGTACGTGACGGACCGGGCCGCCGCCGAGGAGGCGCTTCAGGCGGCCGGTCCGCCGGACGAGCGGGGCCGGGTGACGGTGACCCTGCCGGTGGAGTCGGAGGAGGTCGCGTACGCCCAGCTCCTCGCCCTGGGGCCGGAGGCGGAGGTGCTGGAACCGGCCACGCTTCGGGCCCGGTTCGCGGAGGCGGCGGACCGGATGGCGCGCCGTTACCGGTAGTCGTCGGCGGTCGCGTTCTTCCCGCCGTGGACGACGTCGAGGAAGTACCCCCAGGCGTCCGGCCGCGACCCGTCGGCGTCGGTGAAGCCGTACACCTTGGCGAGCTGCCCGCTGGACAGCGACTGGCCGTTCCAGCGCGCCCTGCCGGGGTCGGCGGCGAGCGCGGCGACCGCCCGGCCGACGTAGACGGGTGACTCGGCGATGGCGAAGTGCGGGTCCTTCTTCGCCCCCTCGCGCCAGTTGTCCTCCCGTACGCCGAAGGCGTCGAGCATCTCCTCGGAGCGCAGGAAGCCCGGGGTGACCGCCACGGCCGTGCCGGCCACGTCCTTCAGGTCCTCGGAGAGGGCGAAGGCCATCCGGATCGGGGTGGTCTTGGCGAGGTCGTAGTAGAAGTTCTCCCGGAAGCGGGTGTTGTACTCGGCCGTCCCGTCCGTCATCTCGACGACCAGTCCGCCCGGGTGCCGGACCAGCAGCGGCAGCGCGCAACTGCTGGTGATGGCGTGGCTGCGGATGCCGAGGTCCAGCATGCGCAGCCCGGCGTCCAGCTCCGTGTCCCACATCTTGACGCCGAACTTCAACAGGTGGTCGCCGCCCCAGAGGCTGTTGACGAGGACGTCGAGCCGGCCCCGCTCCCGGTCGATCCGGGCGATCAGCTCGCGGACCTCGTCCGGTACGAGGTGGTCGACCCGCACGGCGATGCCCTCGCCGCCCGCCTCGGTGACCAGCTCGGCGGTCTGCTCGATGGTCTCGCCCGGCCGCCCGACCTCGCTGACATTGCCGCGGGTGGTGCGGCCGGTGACGTAGACGGTGGCTCCGGCGGCGCCGAGCTGTACGGCGACGGCCCGGCCGGCGCCGCGTGTCGCGCCCGCGACGAGGGCGATGGTTCCGGCGAGCGGCGTGCTGTCGGTCTGCTGTGTCGTCATGGGACGACTGTGGCAGTCATATACGACATCCTCTGTCCGGTTTCATTTTGGCCGCTCCGCGTGCACTGTCACCCCCGACCCAGGATGCTTGTCCCGTGATGGACGAGACGGAGTTCTGGGAGATCATCGACACGACCCGTGAGGCCGCCGAGGGCGACCCCGAGGACCACGCCGAGCTGCTCGTCGAGCGGCTCCTCCAGCTCGACCCCGACTCCGTGCTGGACTTCGCCCGGCACTTCGAGGCCCGCTACAACCGCGCCTACACCTGGGACCTGTGGGGCGCGGCCGCCGTACTGCTGGGCGGCGCCAGCGACGACGCGTTCGACTACTTCCGCTGCTGGCTGATCGGCCAGGGCCGGGAGGTGTTCGAGGGCGCGGTGCACGACCCGGACTCGCTCGCCGAGCTGCTGGAGGACTTCGACGAGGAGATCGACGGGGACGGCGAGGAGCTGGGGTACGCGGCGGACGAGGCGTACGAGCAACTGACCGGCGTCGTCGCGCCGGACCTCGGCATCCCGCCGCAGGCCCCGGAGCCGGAGGGCACACCGTTCGACTTCGACGACGACGCGGCGCTGGAGGAGCGTTTCCCCCGGCTCTGGGACCGTTTCGGGGTGTGATCAGCGCCTGGGGAGGCCGCGGCCCATGAAGACGTCGTCGACGTACCGGCCGTCCAGGTAGAACTCGCCCGGCAGTACGCCCTCGACGACGAACCCCTCCGACGCGTAGAGCGTGCGGGCGGGTTTGTTGTGGCCCAGCACGCGCAGCGTGATGCGGGTGGCGCCCTGGCGGACGGCCTCGTCGCACGCCGCGCGCAGCAGGGCGCGGGCGATGCCCCGGCCGCGTGCCCAGTCGGCGACGGCGAGGCCCTGGATCTGGCGCACGTGCTGGTTGCAGGCGAGCCGGGTGGGCGGCACGAGCCGGATGTATCCGGCGGGACGGCCGCCGTCCTCCGCCACGAGGAAGTCCTCTGGGCGGTGACCGGAGTCGAAGAACGGGTCGTACGGCGGCTGCGGCCTGGGAACCACGGCGTGCAGCGGCGACCAGGTGTCGCGGTCGATCCGCGCGAGGGCGTCGCCGTCCTCGGGGCGCGCCGGGCGTATGTGCGGGGCGGTCATGACCGACACTGTGCCACGGGGCAGGATGGGCCCATGACACGTTCTCGTATCGCTCGTATCGCGGTCACCGGCTCCACCGGTCTCATCGGTACGGCCCTGGTCCGCTCGCTCCGGGCCGACGGACACGAGGTGGTCCGGCTCGTCCGGCGCCCCGCGCGGGCCGGTGACGAGGTCGAGTGGGACCCCAAGCGGCAGTACGTGGACGTGGCCGGGCTGGTGGGCTGCGACGCCGTGGTCCACCTCGCGGGCGCGGGCGTCGGCGAACGGCGCTGGAACGAGGCGTACAAGCAGGAGATCCGGGACAGCCGGGTGCTCGGCACGGCGGCGATCGCGGAGGCCCTCGCCTCCCTGGACACCCCGCCGAAGGTCCTGCTGTGCGGGACGGCGCTCGGCTACTACGGCGACACCGGGATGCGGGCCGTGGACGAGACGGCCCCCGCCGGTGACGGCTTCCTGCCGTCGGTGTGCGTCGAGTGGGAGGAGGCCGCGGCGGCCGCCGAGGAGGCGGGCATCCGGGTCGCGTACGCCCGCACCGGGCTGGTCGTGGCCCGCGAGGGCGGCGCGTGGGGGCGGCTGTTCCCGCTGTTCCGGGCCGGCCTGGGCGGGCGCCTCGGCAGCGGGGAGCAGTACTGGAGCTTCATCTCCCTGCACGACGAGGTGGCCGCGCTGCGCCACATCCTCGACACCGGGTCCCTGGCCGGCCCGGTGAACCTCACGGCTCCCGAGCCGGTCACCAACCGGGAGGTCACCGCCGCGATGGGCCGCGTCCTGCGCCGCCCCGCCTTCCTGCACGTTCCGGCCCCGGCGCTGCGGATCGCGCTGGGCGACTTCGCGGCGGACGTCCTGGGCAGCCAGCGCGTCCTGCCCGCGCGCCTGCTGGAGTCCGGGTTCCGGTTCGCCTTCCCGACGATCGACGCGTCCATCGCCTCCGCGAGGTGACGCCCGCGGGCGCGGGTCGCCCCGGCACGGGGGCGTGCGGCCGGAGCCACGCGGGGGGCCTGGGGCAGGCGTGGCGCTCCGGGGGCGGGGGAAGGCGTGCCGCTCCGGGGCCTGGGGCAGGCGTGGCGCTCCGGGGGCGGGGGAAGGCGTGGCGCTCCGGGGGGCCTCGTTCGTGCGACCCCGTGCTTCGGTGACCCCCCACGCGCGCGTGTGACCGGGCCCACGGTTCGCTCATACGCTCGGAGCCCGAACTCGGGTATTCCAGCGCCCTGTTAAGGGCATGAGCCCCCCACGCACCCCCACGCACGAACCGCCACCCCGGGGAGGGACACGTGCTCAAGCACGCACGCCACGCGGACGTCGTCATCGTAGGAGCCGGAATCGCGGGCCTTGCCGCGGCTCACCAGTTGACCAGTGCGGGAGTGACCGTCAGCGTCCTGGAAGCCGCCCCTCACATCGGCGGCCGCATGGCCACCGAGCACATCGACGGGTTCCGGCTCGACCGGATCGGGCAGTTGCTCAGCACCTCGTACCCCGGCCTCGCCGGCGCCGACCTCCGGCTCTTCCAGCCGGGCGTCCTGGTGCACAGCGAGGGCCGGCTGCACCGCACGGGTGAGGTCACCAGGAGCGCCCGGTGGGCCAGGGCGCGGGCCCTGGCGAGCGCGCCGCGCCCGCTGGACCAGGCCCGGCTGGGCGCCGCGCTCGCCCGGCTCGCCGCGACCGGCGACGCCCGGCTGCTCGCCCGGCCCGAGCGCCCGGCGGTGGACGCGCTCGCGGGGCGCGGCCTGCCGGCGCGTACCGTCAGCGGGTTCGTCCGCCCGCTGCTGTCCGCCCTGCTGTGCGACCCGGACCTGACCACGTCCTCCCGCTGCGCCGACCTCGCGCTGCGGGACTTCGCACGCGGCCGGCTGTGCGTCCCGGCGGGCGGCGCGGCCACCCTCCCGGAGCGGCTCGCGGCGACGCTGCCGCCGGGCACGGTGAAGACCGGCGTCCACGTCAAGGACGCGTCCATCAACAAGGTCGTCACGGCCGAGCACGGCGAGCTGAACTGCCGTTCCCTGGTCGTGGCCACCGGCGCCCGCGCGGCCGCCGAGCTGCTGCCGGGCCTGCGCGTGCCGGGCTTCCACCCCGTCACGGTGGTGCACCACACCGCGCCCGCCACCCCGCTGCCGGACCCGGCGCTCGTCCTGGACGGCGACCGCACCGGCCCGGTGTCGCATTCGGCCGTGATGAGCGAGGTCGACCCGTCGCGCGCCCCGCAGGGCCGCGTGCTGATCAGCTCGACGGTGCTCGGCGCCCCGCCGGACCGGCTCGACCAGCGGGTCAGGAGGCAGTTGGCCGCCCTGTACGGGACGGCGACCCACGACTGGGAGCTGCTGGCCGTGCACCACGACCCGGAGGCGGTCCCGGCGATGCCGCCGCCGCACGACCCGCACCGGCCGGTCCGGCTGCTGGGCGGCCTGTACGTGTGCGGCGACCACCGCGACACGAGCACCGTCCGGGGTGCCTACCGCTCGGGCCGCCGCGCCGCCGAGGCGGTCCTCCGGGACCTCGGTGTCCCGGCCGCGTACAAGGCGCCGCCGCTGCGGGCGGCCGCCTAGGCTCCGGCTACCCGATGGCGCCCACCCGGTCGCGGTAGTTCCGTACCGCCGTCGCGTCCCGGTAGGGCTCCAGGCGGCGCTCGAAGTCCCGGACGTACTCCACGGCGCGCGCCGAGCGCATTTCCGAGGCCTGCTGGGCGGCCTCCGCGCCGAGCGCGCATGCCTGGTCCAGTTCACCGAGGCCGAGGCGGGCGGTGGCGAGCACGATCCGGCAGAACAGTCGGCTGCGCGCGAAGCCCGGCGCGCGCAGTTGGAGGGAGCGCTCCGCGTGCTGCACGGCGGCCCGGTACTGCTGGAGGTCGCGGTGGCAGTGGCCGAAGTCGTCGGCGAGCTGCGCCTCGTCGAAGAACCGTGCCCAGTACGGCACGTCGTCACCGGGCCGGGCGGCGTCCAGCGCCCGCTCGGCCCGTACGAGCGAGGAGGTGCACGCCCGCACCTCGCCGAGGACGGCGTGCCCGCGCGCCTCGACGGCGTGCAGCATCGCCTGGACGACGGGCGGCGCGGACGAGCCGACGCCCTGCTGGGCCACGCGCGCGAGCTGCACGGCCTCGCGCCCGTGCCCGAGGTAGACGGCCTGGCGGCTCATGGTGATCAGGACGTAGCTGCCGTAGGCGCGGTCCCCGGCGGCCTGGGAGAGCCGCAGCGCCTGGACGAAGTACCGCTGGGCGAGGCCGTGCGCGGCGATGTCGTACGAGGTCCAGCCGGCCAGCCGGGTCAGGTCCGCCGCGGCGGCGAACAGCCGGCGCCCGACGGTCTCGCCGTAGACGCCGCGCAGCATCGGCTCGGCCTCGTGCTCCAGGTACCGGACGAGTGCCTGGCGGGCGTGCCCGCCGCCGTACGCGTGGTCGAGGGTGCGGAACAGCTCGCCGACGGACCGGAGCGCGGCGATGTCGCCGCCGGTGACGCGCTGGCCGGGGGCGCGGTCGGTGGAGCGCTGGCGCGGTACGGAGGCGGTGGCGCGGCCCTGGGCGGGGACGCGGGGCTCGCCGGCGGGTGAGGGGTCGCCACGGCCGACGCGCTCGTCGGCGCGGCCGATCAGCCAGTCGCGGCTGGGGACGACGAGCCCCGCCGGGGTGAAGGCGATCTTGCGGAGTTCGGCATGGCTGCCGGAGTCCTTGCGCCACAGCCCGCTGACGATGTCGATCGCCTCCTCGGGCGTGGCGGCGAATTCGAGCCCGGCGTACACCGGTGCGCAGGCGTCCAGGCCCAGGTCCTGGGCGGAGAGCCGGCGCCCGAGGCGGCGGGTGAAGACCTCGGCGATCAGTGCGGGTGTGGTGCCGCGCGGCTGCTGCCCGCGCAGCCAGCGGGTCACGGACGTCTTGTCGTACCGCAGGTCGAGGCCGTGTTCGAGCCCGAGCTGGTCCACGCGTCTGGCCAGGCCGGCGTTGGAGAACCCGGCTTCGGCGATGAGGGCTGCGAGCTGGCGGTTGGGGGTGCGCTGCGGGGGGCGATCCGTCATCGGCTGTGCGGTCTCCTGCCTTGCCTTCTGGGCCGGGGTGCAGTCCCCCTTGGAACGGCGCGAATTTAACTGCCCCCGACGTCCGGACTGCCGCGTTCGACCCACATTCATCCGATCGTGTGAGGATTGTGGGCGCCGCTGACGTCGGGCAGCGGCGTCCGGCGGGAACGCACCTGCCCGCCGGTGGCCAGGGGCGCCGCCGTACAGTGGCGGGGGCGCGATGAATGCACGCTGCAAGAGCTGCGAGATTCGGGTGCAAGGTTCTAGGGAGGCGTTGCCGTGAGTGAGCTGCGATTCGTCCATGTGGGCTTCGGCGCGGACGCGGTCGAGTACCAGCGGGCGTGGGACCGGCAGCGCGAGGTCCACGCCGCCCGTTTCGCGGACGAGATCCCCGACACCTGCCTGCTGCTGGAGCACACGCCGGTGTATACGGCCGGGCGGCGCACGGAGGACAGCGAGCGGCCCCTGGACGGTACGCCGGTCATCGACGTGGACCGCGGCGGCAAGATCACCTGGCACGGCCCCGGCCAGCTCGTCGGCTACCCGATCATGAAGCTCCCGCGCCCGGTGGACGTGGTCGCGCACGTGCGCCGCCTGGAGGAGGCGCTGATCCGTACGGCGGCGGACTTCGGCCTGGAGACCACGCGGATCGAGGGCCGCAGCGGGGTGTGGGTGCTGGGCGACCCGGTGGAGCAGCGCCCGTCGCTGGGCGGGCTGTCGCTGGACTTCGACCCGCGCCTGCACGACGAGGAGTTCGACGCGCGGCTGAACGGCCCCGAGTACGCCCCGTCCAACGCCGGCCAGCGCCGCGAGGACCGCAAGCTGGCGGCGATCGGCATCCGGGTGGCCAAGGGCGTCACGATGCACGGCTTCTCGCTGAACGTGAACCCGGACAACACCTGGTTCGACCGGATCGTGCCGTGCGGCATCCGGGACGCGGGCGTGACGTCGCTGTCGGAGGAGGTCGGCCGGGAGGTGACGATCGCCGAGGTGCTGCCGGTGGTGGAACGGCACCTGCGGGACGTCCTGGAGAACGCGGAGCTCAAGCCGCGCGAGATCGAGCGCGACGACGAGCCCGCCGACCCCGCGCCGGCCGCCGCACCCGCCTAGGTCCGCGTCCGCACGCCGGGGAATGCACCCCCTGGGCCAGAGGTTGGCCAGGCGTAACGACGGCCGCCGAGAAGGCCACACTTTTATCGGGCGTACCCTGGTGTTCGCCGAGGAATCGAAGCCGTAGGAGCCAGCCGTGTCCGCAGTCGCACCCGACGGACGCAAGATGCTGCGCCTGGAGGTCCGGAACAGCCAGACCCCCATCGAGCGCAAGCCCGAGTGGATCAAGACCCGGGCGAAGATGGGCCCCGAGTACAACCAGCTCCAGAAGCTCGTCAAGAGCGAGGGACTGCACACGGTCTGCCAGGAGGCGGGCTGTCCGAACATCTTCGAGTGCTGGGAGGACCGCGAGGCGACCTTCCTCATCGGCGGTGACCAGTGCACCCGGCGCTGCGACTTCTGCCAGATCGACACGGGCAAGCCGCAGGCCCTGGACCGGGACGAGCCGCGCCGCGTGGGCGAGTCGGTCGTCACGATGGACCTGAACTACGCCACGATCACCGGCGTCGCGCGCGACGACCTGGAGGACGGCGGCGCCTGGCTGTACGCGGAGACCGTGCGCCAGATCCACGCGATGACGGCGGACCGCGAGGGCGGCCACACCAAGGTCGAGCTGCTGATCCCCGACTTCAACGCGGTGCCCGAGCAGCTCGCCGAGGTCTTCTCCGCCCGCCCCGAGGTGCTGGCCCACAACGTCGAGACCGTGCCGCGCATCTTCAAGCGCATCCGCCCCGGTTTCCGTTACGAGCGCTCGCTGGAGGTCATCACCAAGGCCCGCGAGGCCGGTCTGGTGACCAAGTCGAACCTGATCCTCGGCATGGGCGAGACCCGCGAGGAGGTCAGCGAGGCGCTCCAGCACCTGCACGACGCGGGCTGCGAGCTCATCACGATCACCCAGTACCTGCGCCCCTCGGTCCGCCACCACCCGGTGGAGCGCTGGGTGAAGCCGCAGGAGTTCGTGGAGCTGAAGGAGGAGGCCGACGAGATCGGTTTCTCCGGCGTGATGTCGGGCCCGCTGGTCCGCTCGTCGTACCGCGCCGGCCGCCTCTTCCAGCAGGCGATGGAGCGGCGGAGCCAGGCGACTGTGTGAATCGCCGCACAAGCGGTGCAGGAGCTCGTTCCGTGGCCCGTACATGCCCCCAGGTGAGGGGCGTGTACGGGCCGCGTCGGTATGCGCGGGCCCCGCATAAAGGTTTCATCGGCGTTTGACCGGTCGGTCACGCCCTGGTAACACCAATCAGTGACGATGCTTGTACGCCCCGCGCACACCGCCGCGCCCGGAGCGCCGTGCATCACCCCCACTCCCGCAGAATCCGATCCCAGGGAGGACCCCCGACATGCAGGCCGCGACCCAGCAGGTACGCAAGGCAGACCAAGCGCGCCGGAAGCGCTCCGTACGCGATGTCTCTGAGGTCCGGGCCAACGCCTTCCCGTCCGTCACCGACGCCCTGCGCGCCGTGGAGTCGCTCCTCCTCAGCGGCGGCCAGCGCACGGCCCGCCGCAACGCCTGGACGTCCGTCCTGGAGGACCGGCGCCGGGCCAGGGACCGGGTCGAGGCGCAGCACGTACTGGAGGCCGTGGCGGGCCGCACTTCCCGGGCCACGTAAACTTCACAGCATGGCGAGGAAGGCAAAATCAGACAGCGGTGACGCCGCTGCGAACCCCGGGCGACTGAAGCAGATCGCTCTGACGTACAAGATGACCCGAAAGGCCGATCCGAAGGTCGGTCTTGTCGTCGCTGGCGTGGGAATCGTCGTCTTCGGCGTCCTCCTCGCGATCGGCTTCCTTGTCGGGCATCCCATTTACCTGGGCATCCTGGGCTTCCTGCTGGCCTTCCTCGCGATGGCGATCGTCTTCGGGCGCCGCGCCGAGCGGGCGGCCTTCGGGCAGATGGAGGGCCAGCCCGGCGCGGCGGCCGCCGTCCTGCAGAACGTGGGGCGCGGCTGGACGACCACCCCGGCGGTGGCGATGAACCGCAACCAGGACGTGGTGCACCGCGCGGTCGGCAAGGCCGGCATCGTCCTGGTCGCCGAGGGCAACCCGAACCGGCTCAAGACGCTGCTGGCGGCCGAGAAGAAGAAGATGGCCCGCATCGTGGTCGACGTGCCGGTGCACGACATCATCGTCGGCAACGGCGAGGGCCAGGTGCCGCTGAAGAAGGTCCGTACGACCATGCTGAAGCTGCCGCGGGTGCTCTCCGGCCCGCAGGTGACGGCCGCCAACGACCGGCTGCGGGCGATGGGCGACCTGATGAGCAACATGCCGCTGCCGAAGGGTCCGATGCCGAAGGGCATGCGGATGCCGCGCGGCAAGATGCGCTAGGCGTACGAGTACGAGCAAAGGGGGCGCCCCACCGTCGCGGTGGGGCGCCCCTCTTGTCGTACCGCTAGCCGCGCACCTGAACGGCGCGCGAGAGCCGGTCGTGGAGACCGCGGCCGTCGCGGTCCCAGATCAGCGCCGGAATGGCGAGGCAGAGCAGCGCGCTGCGGATGACCACCCGCCCGAAACCGAGCCGCTCGCCCTCGACGGAGATGACCCGCAGGCCGAGCAGCCGCTTACCGGGCGTACTGCCGACCGTGCCGACGGTGAGCACGCTGAGCACGAAGAGAACGGCCACCGCCCAGTTGCCAGCCGCCGCCTGGTCACCCGGCGCGATCAGGCCGTATGCGATCACCATGCACAGCGTCCAGTCCAGGAACAGGGCACCGAAACGGCGTCCGAGGGGGGCGATGGAGCCCGGCCCCTCCTGCGGCAGGCCGAGCCGTTCGCCCCGGTAGCCGAAGTCGGCGCCCATCTCCTCGGCGGCCGCGCGCGGCCCGGAGAGCCACGATCCGATTGCTTGCCTGTTGTCCACCCGACCACCGTACTGTGCCCGCTTTCGATCACTTCGACCCGGGTCTGTTCGGGCGCGCGGGCGCGCGAGCCGGTTAACTTGGTCGAAACAAATGGGTCACGCTTGAGAAATCCCGCGTCCCTAGGGTCAGAACCAGCGTGTGCCACCGCACTGGCCGCACGACCGAGCTACAACCCCGCCCTCCCCCGGGTGGGAGTAGGAGGAGTTGGATGTTCCAGAACGCCGACGACGTCAAGAAGTACATCGCGGACAACGACGTCAAGATGATCGACGTCCGCTTCTGCGACCTTCCCGGCGTGATGCAGCACTTCACGATTCCGGCCACGGCGTTCGACCCGACCGAGGAGCTGGCCTTCGACGGCTCGTCGATCCGCGGCTTCCAGGCGATCCACGAGTCCGACATGGCGCTGCGCGCTGACCTGTCGACCGCGCGCCTGGACCCGTTCCGCCGCGACAAGACGCTGAACATCAACTTCTTCATCCACGACCCGATCACGGGCGAGCAGTACAGCCGCGACCCGCGCAACATCGCCAAGAAGGCCGAGGCCTACCTCGCCTCCACCGGCATCGCGGACACCGCGTACTTCGGCCCGGAGGCGGAGTTCTACGTCTTCGACTCGGTCCGCTTCAACACCTCGGCCAACGAGGGCTTCTACCACATCGACTCCGAGGCCGGCGCCTGGAACACCGGCGCCCTCGAGGACAACCGCGGTTACAAGGTCCGCTACAAGGGCGGCTACTTCCCGGCCCCGCCGGTCGACCACTTCGCCGACCTGCGGGCCGAGATCTCCCTGGAGCTGGAGGCGGCCGGCCTCCAGGTCGAGCGCCAGCACCACGAGGTCGGCACCGCCGGCCAGGCGGAGATCAACTACAAGTTCAACACGCTGCTCGCCGCGGCCGACGACCTGATGCTCTTCAAGTACATCGTGAAGAACGTCGCCTGGCGCAACGGCAAGACCGCGACCTTCATGCCCAAGCCGATCTTCGGTGACAACGGCTCCGGCATGCACGTCCACCAGTCGCTGTGGCAGAACGGCTCCCCGCTCTTCTACGACGAGCAGGGCTACGCCGGCCTCTCGGACACCGCCCGCTACTACATCGGCGGCATCCTCAAGCACGCCCCGTCGCTGCTGGCCTTCACCAACCCGACGGTGAACTCCTACCACCGCCTGGTCCCCGGCTTCGAGGCCCCGGTCAACCTGGTCTACTCGCAGCGCAACCGCTCCGCCGCGATGCGCATCCCGATCACGGGCTCCAACCCGAAGGCCAAGCGCGTCGAGTTCCGCGCCCCGGACCCGTCCTCCAACCCGTACCTGGCCTTCTCGGCGCTGCTCCTCGCTGGCCTCGACGGCGTCAAGAACAAGATCGAGCCGGCCGAGCCGATCGACAAGGACCTCTACGAGCTCGCCCCCGAGGAGCACGCGGGCGTCCCGCAGGTCCCGACCTCCCTCCCGGCCGTCCTCGACGCCCTGGAGGAGGACAACGAGTACCTCCAGGCCGGCGGTGTCTTCACGTCCGACCTGATCGAGACGTGGATCGACTACAAGCGCACCAACGAGATCGCGCCGATCCAGCTCCGCCCGCACCCGCACGAGTTCGAGCTGTACTTCGACATCTAAGATCGCCGCAGGTCAGAGCGGGCCTCCGCTCGCCTGGGCCGTCTGTGGGCCGTCGGCCGTGCTCTCCCCTCACCGGAAGGCACGGCCGACGGCCGTTTATGAGGTGTCATCACCGCCGCCAAGGGAGGCAACATCAGCGTGACCCAGCATCGTCCGGCCGGGAAAAGCAGTTGAGGCGGGCGCCCAGGTCGGTGTGGCTGGTCGGGGCACTCGTGCTGCTGCTCGGCGGCTGCGATGCCTTCTCCACCGACAAGACGCCTGAACGCACCAAGGACGGCACCGCCGAGCTCGAACTGACGGTGAAGGGGCGCCCCACCCCTGGCAGCCTCGCCACCGCCGAGCAGGTCCTTGCCCGCCTCAAGGCCCGCGACGCCGATGGCCTGTCCGAGCTGGCCGAGGAGGACAGCGGCACCAAGGACCAAGCGAAGCGGTGGGTGGCCCGCTGGGGTGACGCCGCCCAGGGCCCCGCCACGGCGGACTTCCACCTGGGCGAGAAGGAAGCCTTCGTCGATGTCCGTTTCGCCGGTGAACGCTCCACGCTCTCGCTTCTGCTCATGCCGAAGGACGAGGAGACCCCTTACGACGACAGGTTCGTGGTCGTCCTCCAGGGCTGATCACGGAGTCCGTCGGGTGGCGGCCCTCACGCGTGTGCCGGTGTCAGGCCGACAGCTCGCGTTCCAGGGGGGTGCGGAAGCGGGGGGTGATGCGGGTGGGGCCGAGCCAGGTGTGGAGGCGGGCGGCTTCGGATTCGATGGCGGCGAGGGCTTCGCGGCCCGGGTCGGGGTCCAGGAGGCGCCAGACGGGTTCGCCGTTGGGGCGTTGGGCCCAGCCGCCGACGATGCGGCCGTTCCACCAGACGGTGGGGCCGATGTTGCCGCTGCGGTCGAAGAGGGAGGCGCGGTGGGCGGGTGGGAGGTACCAGTCGCGCTGCTGCCAGCCCATGGGGGTGGGGTCGAGGCCCGGCAGGAAGGCCGCCCAGGGGGCCGGGGGGTCGGTCGGGGCCGTGTCGTCGGGCAGGACGTGGCCGGTGGTGCCGTCGTCGAGGTCGACGGGGACGGCGTGGACGTCCTGGAGGGCCTTGCGTACGTCGGTGACCTTCCAGCCCGTCCACCACTTCAGGTCCGCCTCGGTCACCGGGCCGTGGGAGGCGAGCCATGCGCGGGTGAGCGTGGCGCGGGCCTCGGCGGGCGGGAGGTCGGGGAGCTCGGGCGCGATCGCCCACCGGAACTGGCTGGAGGTCCAGGAGCCGAGCGGGCGGCCACGGACCACGCGCGCCTCGGTGCCGAGCAGGCGCAGCACCCGGGACGAGACGGTCTGGCGCTGCTCGTAGCTGGTGCCAGGGGCGTACGTGAACTGCTCGCGCAGCCGTGGCTCGTCCTGGGCCAGTTCGCCGGCGGTGGCCTCGCCGCGCCGTGCGAGGGCTTCGAGGGTCGATTTCTCGACATCCGCGAGCCAGGCCTCGTCCAGGGAGCTGCCCGCCTTCAACTGCTTGATGAACAGGGCCCGTTCGCGGGCCGCGACGTCGTGGGTGGTGGAGGACTGGACGACGGGTGCGAGGGCGGTCGGGAAGACGAACACGGTGTGGCGCATGCCGTGCATGCGGACCAGGGTGCGGTCCTCGTACAGGGCCCGTTCCATGGCGGCCACCGGGCCCGCCGGGTCGGCGAGCCGGGCCCCCACGGCGAGGTGGACCGTGGCGGGGTCGGTGCCGTGCAGGGCGGTGAGGGAGGCCGCGACCTGCTCGACCGTCGCCGCGCGGGCGGCCGGGGCCAAGTGGTGGCGTACGGCGATGCGGTTGCGGCGTTCTTCGTCGGTGACTCGGGGGCTGCGGCTGGGCATGGTCTAGAACTTATCCATGGACGCGGTGATGTGTGACGGGGAACGGATCGGTTTCGTGCTGCGGGAGCCCGGTGGCGCGGCGGGCGTGACCGTGGTGGTGCTCCACGGGGCGGGGAACGGCAGCGCCGAACGGCTCGTCCCGGTGCTGGACGAGTTCGCGGGGCGGGGCTGCCGGGTGCTCGCACCGGACTTCTCGGGGCATGGGCGCAGCAGCGGCGAGCTGGACGAGTTGAGCCTGGAGCGGCGGTTCATACAGG
The DNA here is from genome assembly GCF_055570965.1 of Streptomyces sp. NPDC031064. Classification (NCBI taxonomy): domain Bacteria; kingdom Bacillati; phylum Actinomycetota; class Actinomycetes; order Kitasatosporales; family Streptomycetaceae; genus Streptomyces; species Streptomyces sp. NPDC031064. The sequence continues at coordinate 411,600 of NZ_JBVIGF010000003.1, read as the reverse complement.
CGCGCGCGGTGATCGACCGGGTGGTGCCGGACGGGGACGAGCTGGTGCTGGTGGGCTTCAGCATGAGCGGGCAGACCGTCGCCGACCTCGTCGGCCACTATGGCGGCCGGGTGAGGGCGATCGGGCTGTGCGCTCCGGCCGTGTACGCGCGCGAGGCGTGGGGCGTCCGGTTCGGGCACGGGTTCACCGAGATCATCCGGCGCGAGGGCGGTTGGCGGGACTCGGCCGCGCTGGAGGCGCTGCGGGCGTACGAGGGTACGGCGGTGCTGGCCGTGCCGGGCGACGACGACGTGATCCCGCCGGCCGTCACCGAGGCCGTCGAGGACGCGCTCACGGCCCGCTCCCGCTACCGGCGCCTGGACATGGAGCGGGCGGGGCACCGGCTGGGGGTCTGGTTCGTGACCGAGGCGGAGGACCGGCGGCGGTTCGTCGCCGCGGTGCTGGCGCCGCCACGGACGCCGGCCTGGGTGGAGAAGTCACTGCCCGGTGAGGAGCGGGTGCGGTCGGCGCGGTGGCTGGCCGGCGGCTGGACCTCGCAGATGCGGCTCCTGCGCACGGAAGGGCCGGGCGGCGGGCGGGACGTGGTCCTGCGGTCGTTCGTCAAGCCGTTCTACCGGAAGCACGCGCCGGGGCTGCTGGCGCGGGAGGCGGACGTGCTGGGCCTGCTGGCCGGTCCGGCTGTCCCGGTGCCGGTGCCGGAGTGCCTGGCCGTGGACGCCGTGGGCGAGTTCTGCGACGCGCCCTCGCTGCTGATGACGCGGCTGCCCGGTGACGTACGGGTCGATGAGGCGGACCTGGACGCGCGCGTGGAGCTGCTGGCGCGGCAGTTGGTGCGCGTTCATGGCGTACGCGTGCCGGAGGGCGCCCGTCCGCGCCCGTACCAGGCGTGGACGTCGCCGGAGCGGGTGAGGGTGCCGGAGGACACGGCCCGGCCGGAGCTGTGGGCGCGGGCGGTGGAGGTGATCGGCCGGGAGGCACCGGCGTACGAGGGGACCTTCCTGCACCGGGACTTCCACCCGGGCAACGTCCTGTTCACGGGCGCCGGTTCGGAGCTGCGGCTGAGCGGTGTCGTCGACTGGGTGGAGACCTCCTGGGGGCCGGCGGACCTGGATGTGGCGCACTGTTCGACGGCGTTGGCGCTGCTGTACGGGGTGGCGTGCGGGCTGCGGTTCGCCGAGCGGTACGTGGCGCACGGCGGCGTCCTGTCCGGGGACGGGCAGGCGCGGCTGTATTGGCGGCTGCTGGACGCGCTGGCGTTCGCCCCGGACGCGGACAAGGTGGGGCGGCCCTGGCGGGAGCTGGGGCGTACGGACCTGACGCCTCAGGTGCTGGCGGCGCGGCTGGAGGCGTACCTGGACGCGCTGCTGGACGGGGCCGGGAGGCCGTAGGTGCCGTGCCTGCCGCCGCCCCCCGTGGTGGGCGGCGGCAGGCACGGGGTGTGCTCAGCGACCGGCTTTCAGCGGCTGTTGTGGATCAGCGCCCGGACCATCCGGCACGTGATGTCGGACGGCGGGTGAATGCCGATACGCTCCGCCGTGTCCCGTATCGTCTCGTTGTCGGCCTGCGACGGGTGGTACACGCCCGAGTCGAGCAGGGCGATGGCGAGCCGCATGGCCTTCAGACGGCGGTTGTGGGACACGTACCACTCGCGGGGCCGGCCCGCCGGCAGTGGCTTCTTCAGAAGGGGCTTGAAGGGTTCGAGGGGCAGTGTCGTGAGTGCGGCAACGGCCATCGGCGACCTCCTGGTACGCGGTGTGGGGACCCTCCCCCGGGCCCTCACGAACTACCTCGATTTTACCGGCCACCACTGACAATCGGCCCTGGCCAGCACCGCTTTGAGCCGCCGTGAGGGGTACGGTGACGGGCATGGAGATCTGGATCAATCCCGCGTGTTCCAAGTGCCGTGGCGCACTGAAGCTGCTCGACGAGGAAGGGGCCGACTACACCGTCCGCCGCTACCTGGAGGACGTGCCGTCCGCCGACGAGATCCGGGACGTACTGGCCCGCCTCGGCCTTGAACCGTGGGACATCACCCGCACCCAGGAGCCCGCCGCGAAGGAGCTGGGGCTGAAGGACTGGCCGCGCGAGGCCGGTTCGCGCGAGCGCTGGATCACGGCGCTGGTGGAGCACCCGAAGCTCATCCAGCGCCCCATCATCACCGCCGACGACGGCACGGCGGTGGTCGCCCGTACGGACGAGGCGGTACGGGACGCGCTCGGCCGGTCGTGAGGGGCGCGGGGAATTTATGCTCCCCTTAAGGAAGTTGTGGGCAGGCGGTTGAGCGGGCACCGGCTCGTTACCCGTACGTAGGGGCACACACGGAACCCATCCGGCCGCCGCTCCCCCGTGCGGCCGGGGACAGGAGCCCCCACGTGTCACGCAAGAAGACGCTCAGCGGTAAGAAGAAACTCGCCCTGCTCGTCGGCGCCGCCGCGATGGTCGGCGGCACGGCGATCGTGATGACCGGGACCAGCCAGGCGTCGGTGGCCTGCGACGGGCTGGCCACGGCGCTGAGCAACAACGAGAAGTTCATCGCCGGCCAACGGGCCAACCCGGACGCCCAGTCCGAGGCGCGGATCGCCAACCGGCAGGCCGTCATCGAGCAGATCAAGCGCCAGCAGGCCGCTGCCGGGTGCGAGGTCGGCCAGGGCAGCGCCCAGGGCGGTGCGGGCAACGCGCAAACCGGCGGCCAGGCACCGGGCGGCCAGGCACCGGGCGCCGGTGCGGGCCAGGAGGCCGGGAACGGCAACGGCCAAGGCGCCGGGAACGGCAACGGCAATGGCCAGGGCGCGGGCAACGGCCAGGGCGCCGGACAGGGCAACGGCCAAGGTGCCGGTCAGCAGGGCGGTGACCAGCAGGGCGGTGGCGCGGCCGGTGAGGTGGTCTGCGCCGGGTCGACCGTGACCCTCTCCGGAGAGGGCGGCGCCCCGGCCGCCTCCAGCAACCAGTTCCCGCTCGGGACCAAGCTCAAGGTGACCAACCTCGACAACAACAAGTCCACGACCGTCGAGGTCACCTCCGTCTCCGGAAGCTGCGCCCTGCTCAACAACGCGGCCTTCGAGCAGGTACGCGAGCCCGGCAAGTTCCTCATCCGCAAGGCCCGCATCGAGCGCGTCGGCTGACGCCCGCCGGGCCGGACCCGAGGACAGGAGGCGCGGTTCAGTCGGCGAGCCGCGCCTCCGCCTCTCCCGCAGCCTCCGCCCCTCCCGCAGCCGCAGCCTCCGCCTCCGCCAGGATCTCCGTCACGCGCAGCCCGAACCGTACGTCGCAGGCGTGCGCCTCCCCGCCCCGTACCGCCCCCAGCAGCGCGTCCACCGCCGCCCGGAACGCCCCGGCCGCGTCCGCCCACGCCGGCATCGCGGCCCGTCCGTGGTCGCCGAAGAGCACGATGCCCGCCTCCGAGGCCCGCACGGGGGCGCTCAGGCTGAGCGTCACCGTGCTGCCCGCGCCCGACGCATGCCGCAGCACCAGGTGCCGGGCGTCGCCCGGACCCGCGACGGCTGACGTGACCTCCGTCACGTCACCGAGCACGGGCAGGAGCACCGACAGCACGTGCGGGCCCACGTCCCACAGCCCGCCCTTCTCGCGGCGCCAGGGGGACGCGGCGTACGCGCTCGTCGACCCGCGCGAGAACAGCGCGCCCAGCCAGTGCGCCTGTCCCAGGTACCAGCCGCCCAGGGCCGCCTGCTCCTCGATCCAGGGGGCGGTGTCCGAGGCGAACCGGAGGGTGCAGAAGACGATGGAGGCGACACCCGCCCGGCCGGCGGCCTCCGCCACCTCCCGCGCGCCCGCCACGCTCGTCGCGACCGGTTTGTCGAGCAGCAGGTGGCACCCGGCCGCCGCGGCGCGGGCCGCGAGCGGAGCCTGTACGTCCGGCGGCAGGGCGAACGCCACCGCGTCGCTCGCCGCGAACAGCGCGTCCACGTCGTCGTACGCCCGCGTGCCATGGCCGGCGGCGAGGGCGGCCGCCGCCTCGGGGCGCCTGCCCCACACCCCGCTGAAGGTGACGCCGGGGTGCGCGGCGAGCGCGGGGGCGTGGGTGCGGTCGGCCCAGGGGCCGGTGCCGAGGAGTCCGATGCGCGGCTTGCTGTCCATGCCCGCCAGTCTGCCCCGCGTACGGCCCTCACACCGGACGTGCCTCTGCATACCTTCCGGCTCGCCCGGGCCCGCGCTCGCACAGCGGCCGGCGAAAGACAGGAACACACACAGGAAACCTGAGTAACACGGGGTTCACAAACGGGCAACGGTCGGGAAATCCCGTATTGCGAAGCTGCGCGACATACCGCTGCACCCGCAAAGGATGAGGCCCCCGTGACCACCATCAAGGCTGAGTACATCTGGATCGACGGCACCGAGCCGACCGCCAAGCTGCGCTCGAAGACGAAGATACTGGTCGGCTCCGCCGGCACCGGCGTCGCCGATCTGCCCATCTGGGGCTTCGACGGGTCCAGCACCAACCAGGCCGAGGGCCACGCCTCCGACCGCGTGCTGAAGCCGGTCTTCTCCTGCCCGGACCCCATCCGCGGTGGCGACAACGTCCTCGTCCTGTGCGAGGTGCTCAACACGGACATGACGCCGCACGTGTCCAACACGCGGGCCGCGCTGGCCGAGGTCGCGGAGAAGTTCGCCGCGCAGGAGCCGATCTTCGGCATCGAGCAGGAGTACACCTTCTTCGACGGCACGCGCCCGCTCGGCTTCCCGGCCGGCGGCTTCCCGGCCCCGCAGGGCGGCTACTACTGCGGTGTCGGCGCCGACGAGATCTTCGGCCGTGACGTCGTCGAGGCGCACCTCGACAACTGCCTCAAGGCGGGCCTGGGCATCTCCGGCATCAACGCCGAGGTCATGCCCGGCCAGTGGGAGTTCCAGGTGGGCCCGCTGGCGCCGCTGGAGGTCGCCGACCAGCTCTGGGTCGCGCGCTGGCTGCTCTACCGCACCGCCGAGGACTTCAACATCTCCGCCACCCTCGACCCCAAGCCGGTCAAGGGCGACTGGAACGGCGCGGGTGCGCACACCAACTTCTCCACCAAGGCGATGCGCGAGGGCTACGACGCGATCATCACCGCGTGCGAGGCGCTGGGCGAGGGCTCCAAGCCGATGGACCACGTCAAGAACTACGGCGCGGGCATCGACGACCGTCTGACCGGCCTGCACGAGACCGCCCCGTGGAACGAGTACAGCTACGGCGTCTCGGACCGCGGCGCCTCGGTCCGTATCCCGTGGCAGGTCGAGAAGGACGGCAAGGGCTACATCGAGGACCGCCGTCCGAACGCCAACGTCGACCCGTACACGGTGACCCGCCTGCTGGTGGACACCTGCTGCTCCGCGCTGGAGAAGGCCGGCCAGGTCTGATCCGTACGGACCCGACGGGAGGGCGTCCGCCACAACTGGCGGGCGCCCTCCCGCATGTGTGTCCGCTTCTGCTTGAATAGGGGCATGGCCAGCCTCCGGAACACCGCGACGGGTCGCAGCGACCTTCAGCCGTTCTGGCCGTCCCGTCAGCACCACGACTTCGACCGGGTGTGTTGCCGCGCGAGGAACGCGTCGGCCCTCTAAAGCCCCACGGCACTCATGTGTCCGGCCTTCGGCCGTCGCGCAACGACGTCTTCCCCGTCCCTTCGCGCGAAAGAGCTGACCTCCTCATGGCGAACACCCGTACCGTCCCCGCCTCCGCTCACCCCGTGACTCCCCCGGCCGGCCGGCACCGGCTGCGTGCCGTCAGCCGCGACGAGGCGGTGGACGTCGCCGAGTTCCTGCCGCCGGGCGCCACCTGGGTGCCCGCGCCGCCGCACACCGTCCCCTCGCTGCCGGGGCAGCCGCCCATGGTCGGCTACCTGGTGCTCGTACCGGCCGAGCAGAGCGCCGCCGGGCCGGTGGACGCCCCGGGCGAGGGTCCCGTGACGATCGACGGCGCCCGGCGGATCGCCCACGTGGCCGGGCGGCCGATGGACCTGACGTACCTGGAGTTCGAGCTGCTGGCGCACCTGGTGGCGCACCCCCACCGGGTGCACACCCGCGACCAGTTGGTGACGACCGTGTGGGGGTACGGCCACGTGGGCGACGGGCGGACCGTGGACGTCCACGTGGCCCGGCTGCGGCGCAAGCTGGGCGCCGAGCACCGCCACACGATCCAGACCGTGCGGCGGGTCGGCTACAAGTACGCGCCGTGAACCGCTAGGCGGCGCGACGGGTCCTCCGGGCCACCAGGCCCAGGGTCACGTCCACCGCGAGGAACGCCAGCAGGCTGATGCCGAGCAGCGGCACGAACCAGCCCACCAGCGCCGTCGCGGCGGCCAGCGGGAGGAGCAGTGTGACGGGCACCTTGCGCCAGGCCCCGCGCGGCGTGGGGCGGCCGGCGCCCAGCTTGCGCTCCTTCGTCGGCCTGCGCAGCCACCACATCCGGTAGCCCCAGAAGATGAGCAGGACGAGCGCCACCATGAGGGCGGCGAGCACGAGCTGGTTGGCGAGCCCGAAGAGGACGCCCATGTGGGCGTCGATGCCGAAGCGGGTGAGCTTGGCGAGCACGGGGTAGTCGGCGAACCGTAGTTCGTCGATGACCGCGCCGTCGGCCGGGTCGACCGCCACCGAGTCCAGGTGCACCGGGAACTGGGTGTCGGTCTCCTTGACGACGTACCCCTTGCCCTCGGCCGGGAGGGTGACGGCGATCTTCCCGGCCACCCCGGCCTCGCGGGCGGCCTCGACCGCCCGGTCGATGCCGACGTCCGGCCCCTTGGGGGCGGGGGTGGGGGCGGTGTGGTGGCCGGTGCCGTGGCCCTCGTGCCCGCTGCCGCCGCCGGCGGCCGCGCCGTCGAGGGTGGCGGAGACGGTGGGCGTGGCGCCGCCGAGCTGTGCCTGTACGGCGTCGATGTTCTCGCCCGCGTACCGGGACCAGGTCAGGCCGGTGGCGGAGAGGACGACCAGGCCGGTGACCGCCCACAGGCCGACCGAGCCGTGCCAGGACAGGGTGCGGCGGCGGGACCGGGGGCCGCGCTCGGGGAGGACCAGGGTCCGCTTGGCGGTGCGCTTGCGGCCGATCCACAGCGCCAGGCCGCCGAGTGCGACGACCCACATCCAGCTCGCGGCCGTCTCGCTGTAGATGCGGCCGGACTCGCCGAGCCGGAGGTTCGCGTGGAACTCGGAGAGCCACGCGCGCAGCGGGAGGGCGCCGGAGCTGCCGTAGCTGGGCAGGTCTCCCCGTACCTCGGCCGTGTAGGGGTCGACGAAGACGGCGATGGACTTGCCCTCCTCGACCGACGGGCTCGTCATCAGTACGCGGGTGGTGGCGCCCTCCTCCGAGGAGGGCCAGACGGCGGTCACGGTGCCGTCCGGGTGGGCCTCGCGGGCCGCGTCGACCTGCTGGGAGAGCGGCAGGACCCGGTCACCGGCGGGGACCTGGAGTTCGTGGCGGTAGAGGATCTTCTCGGCCTGGAAGGAGAGGGCGTACAGCAGGCCGCTGATCGCGGCGACCAGGAGGAGCGGGGCTATCAGGAGGCCCGCGTAGAAGTGGACGCGGAGGAAGAGGGGGCGCAGGGCGCTCCATGTCGATCCGGATGCGGTGGGAGTGCTTTCCGCGGCGCGTTCGGCTGTTTCGGCCGTCGGGCGGTCGTCAATGGCCATGACTGTCCTAGGAGTCGGCGTTGTGCGTGTCTGCATGGGGAAGCGGCCCCCAGGTCAGACGTGCGTCGCTCCGGGGACCGTGGTGCGGGGTACGAGGGCCGTGGGCGGGCCGCGCCGCGAGAGGGTGTGCGCGAGGACGACGCCGTGGTGGCGGCGGAGGTGACGTGTACGGGGGCGCGGCGGCCGGGGGGTGCCGGGCAGGCGTACGGCGGCGAGCAGCAGCCGCAGCGGGGTGAAGGCGAGGGCGCCGAGGGCTCTGGCGAGGCGGAAGAACGCGGCCTCGCCACGGGCGAGCCACAACGCGCAGACGGCGGCGGCGAGCAGGTGGACGGCGACCATGCCGGCCGAGGCGCCGCCGAACCCGTCCGCTTGCGCGGCGTGCCCGGGGTGGCCCTGGTGCCCCTGGTGGCCGCCGCCCCCCATGAACGTCAGGTGCAGTACGCCCTGCACGGCGAGGAGGCCCGCACCGATGAAGGGCGCCCGTCGGCGGCGGCCGGCCGCCAGCCAGGCGAGACCGCCGGTGACGGCGAACGCGACGAGCAGCGAGCCGGGCGGAACACCGTGCGCAGACATGGACGAATGCCCCATCGCCGCCAATGTCACGCACACCGCCGCGAAAAGTGCGGCACGCAAGGCGCGCATCGGCGACCGGGCATTCGTCATCGTCGGCACATGCTGCCATCCCCGCGGAGGGGACGGGAGACCGGCCGCTGCCGGCCGGGTTCTTCTGGCAGCAGAACCGCTGTTCGGGGACGTGTCCGGAGAGGCAGGGTCGGATCATGAGGCTTCTGATGCTGGGTGGTACGGAGTTCGCCGGACGCGCCGTTGTCGCGGCGGCGCTGGCCCGCGACTGGGACGTGACGGTCTTCCACCGGGGCACCCACGAGCCCCCGGCCGGGGTGGTGTCGCTGCTCGGCGACCGCACCGCGCCGGACGGGCTCGCGGCGCTCACCGACGGGCGGTGGGACGTGGTCGTCGACACCTGGTCGTGGGATCCCGTGGCGGTACGGGACGCGGCGCGGCTGCTCGCGGACCGGGCCGGCCGCTATGTGTACGTCTCCAGCCGCAGCGTCTACGCGTGGCCGCCGGCGGCTGGGTCGGCCGAGGACGGCCCGTTGGTGGAGGCGTCGCCGGACGCCACCGGGGTGCCGTACGCGGAAGCGAAGAGGGGTGGGGAGCTGGCGGCGCTCGGCGCGTTCGGCGGGGGGCGGGTGCTGCTGGGCCGTGCGGGGCTGATCATCGGCCCGTGGGAGAACGTGGGCCGCCTGCCCTGGTGGCTGAACCGGATCGCGGCCGGTGGTCCGGTGCTCGCCCCGGGCCCGCGTGACCTGCCCCTCCAGTACATCGACGTCCGCGACATGACCGAGTGGCTGCTGGACGCGGCCGAGGCCGGGCTGTCCGGCCCGTACAACCTGGTGAGTCCGCCGGGGCACACGACCATGGGCGAGCTGCTGGACGCCTGTGTCCGGGCGACCGGCTCGGACGCCGAGCTGCGGTGGACCGAGCCGGAGGCGGTCCTCGGGGCGGGCATCGAGCCCTGGTCGGGGCTGCCCATCTGGATTCCGCCCGGTGAGCTGTACGACGCGGTGCACCGTGCCGACGTGTCCCGGGCCCTGGCGGCGGGCCTGCGGTGCCGCCCGGTGGCCGAGACGGTCGCGGACACCTGGGCGTGGCTGCGCGGGCGGGACGGGGTGGCACCGCGGCGGGCGGACCGGCCGCCGCTGGGCGTCACTCCGGAGCAGGAGGCGAAGGCGCTCGGCCTGTAACGCCCAACCGCGGTGCGTCGGCGGGCGGTTGGCGTCGGGCGGGCACGGCGATGGCCGGCGTACCCGGGCCGGGGGCGAGGCGTAGTGGTTCGCCCGCTTTGGGGACGTAGATTTCTACGAAATCACGGGCGCCCTGAACGGCCCCCGAATCACACGCGTATGGAACGGAGCGGTTCACCCCGCCCAGGATTGGAGTTCCATGCGACGCACAAGAAAACGCTCGACACTGGCCAACCGGGCGATCGCCGCCTCGGCTGCCCTGATACTGGGCGGCGGCGGGTTGCTCGCGGCCAACTTCTACGCTTCCGCCGGTGAGGGCTGGTACGGCTCATGGCAGCAGGAGCAGCAGCAGGAGCAGGACCAGAAGCCTTTGAACGCCGGGCAGCAGATGTCGACCATCGACTGTCCCGAAGTCGCCAACGGTCTTCCCCAGGTGCCCGATCAGGCGCGCGCGGAAGTGGACCGGGAACTGGCGAATATGGATACCCAGATCACGGAGGCCTACCAGCGGTTCGCCGATCAGAAGGAGCAGATCCAGCAGGATCCGGCCTTTGCCCAGAACGCCATTCTCAATCCGCTGAAGGACAAACGGGTCGCCGCGATCGGCCGGATCGTGATCGCCATTGACCGGATCGCGCAGCGCCCGAGCGGTCTGGAAAGTCTGGCGCCGTGCTCCCTGCGCGCGGATGACGCCAACCAGGTGAAGGACCAGAACGGCGACTTCGGCCAGGGCGGCGACGGCCAGGACCAGGGCGGCCAGGACGAGGGACAGGATCAGGGACAGGACCAGGGCGGTCAGGACCAGGGGCAGAACCAGGGCCAGGACCAGGGCGGTCAGGGCCAGGGACAAGGGCAAGGTCAGGGCCAGGCGGGCAACGGTCCCGTGGCCGGCGACTTCGTCGACATCCAGAACGTCCAGCCCAACGTCCGCAACCCGCGCAAACTGAGCGGCGCCTCGCGCGGCAGCTTCGTCACCGATTGCGGGCGGAACGAGAACGGCAAGTTCAACCCGGACAACGTCATCGTCGCGCCGGGCGTGAGCAACGGCGCCCACCACATGCACGACTACGTGGGCAACCAGGCCAATGACGCCTTCGCCAGCGATGACGACCTGGCCCGCGGGCAGACCACCTGCCGCAACCAGGGCGACAAGTCGACTTATTTCTGGCCGGTACTGCGCCTTCAGAACGGGCAGAACGAGAACGACGCCAACGCGGACGGCGGCGGCAACGACCAGAATGTCGGCGAGATCCTCACGCCCAGCCAGGTCACCATGAATTTCGTCGGCAACCCGGTCTCCAAGGTCACGGCCATGCCGAAATTCCTGCGCATCATCACCGGTGACGCCAAGGCGTTCACCAATGGCGACGCGAACGCCAACGCCTCCTGGAGCTGCACCGGCTTCGAGGACCGGCAACTCAAGGACAAATACCCGATCTGCCCGCAGGGCAGCCAGGTCGTACGGACATTCAAATTCCAGAGCTGCTGGGACGGCCAGAACACCGACAGTGCCAATCACCGCACCCATGTCGCCTTCGCCGACCAGAACGGCCGCTGCCCCAACGGGTTCCGCGCCATTCCGCAGCTCGTCCAGCGCATTGTCTACGACGTTCCGCAGGGCACCGTTTTCGCCGTGGACTCGTTCCCCGAGCAGCTCCACAAGCCGATCACCGATCACGGGGACTTCATCAACGTCTTCAACAACCGGCTGATGCAGCAGATGGTGAACTGCATCAATGGCGGGCGGCGATGCGCCTGACCAGGGCCTGATCGACAACCGATGAGGGGCCGGACCACCGCCTGGTGGTCCGGCCCCTCACTCCTGCGCGGTCAGCTCCCGTGATGCCCCGAGTGGTCCCCCTCGCCGCCCGAGTGCCCCTTCTCGCCGCCCGAGTGGTGCGACGAGCCGGTCTCCACCGCGCCGCCGAGCCGGCCGCGCAGCGCCGTGACCACCTTCTCCTCGCCGACGGCCACCCACTTGCGGCCGACCAGGTACGTGCCGCCGTAGTCGTTCGCCTCGTTGATCCACTCGCGCTGGCCCCGGTCGGTGGCGAAGGTGGCCAGCACGTACGCGCCGTCGTCGGTCTCGCAGTTGGCCTGCCGGATTTCCTTCGCGTCCGTCTGTATGTTCGGCTCGCACGCGACCTTGGCCGCCAGTTGCTCCAGGGTCCCGGTCGCCGTCTTCGGTGTCTTCGGTGCGGCGCCGGGCTCGCCCCCGCCCGCGTCGCACGCCGTCGCGGCGGGCAGAGCCAGGGCCACCAGGGCGGCCGTCACCAACGCCATACGAGTTCGCTCCGTACGCATCTGGCCATCGTGCCGGTTCGCACCCCTGTTCCGGGGGCGAACGCCGAGTAACGTGCGACACGTCCATACCTGATGTTCCGTCAGCATCATGGAGGAGCGCCGTGGCCGACCTGTCGAGACGCACGCTGCTGGGGACCGCCGGCGCGATCGGCGCGGGCGCCACGCTCGCCGGAGCGGGCGCCACACGCGCCGGAGCGGTGCCACCGCCCGCCCTCTCCCAGGAGATCCCGAAGGAGAACCCCATGGGCCCGGCCCGCGCCGCCCTGAAGCGGCTCCTGCCCGGCCACGCGGACCAGTTCCGGCTCAGCCGCCTCCGGGGCGGGCCGGAACGGTTCCGCGTCACCGGGTCCACCGGCCGCGTCGAGGTCGCCGCCACCGGTCCCGCGACGGCGCTGACCGGCGTCCACTGGTACCTGAAGTACGTGTGCGGGGCGCACATCTCCTGGTCCGGCACCCAGCTCGACCTGCCGGCCCGCCTGCCCGCGCCCCGCGAGCCGCTCGCCCGCGAGGCCACCGTCCCGCACCGGTTCGCGTTCAACGACACGCACGACGGCTACACCGCCCCGTACGCCGACTGGGCGCGCTGGGAGCGGCTGATCGACGTCCTGGCCCTGCACGGCTGCAACGAGGTCCTCGTCACCGTGGGCCAGGAGGCCGTCTACCACAGGCTCCTGACGGACTTCGGGTACACGGACGACGAGGCCCGAGCCTGGCTGCCCGCCCCCTCCCACCAGCCCTGGTGGCTGCTCCAGAACATGAGCGGGTACGGCGGCCCGCTCAGCTCCGAGCTGATCGCCCGGCGCACCGCCCTCGCCCGCCGCATCGCCGACCGGCTGCGCGAGCTGGGCATGCACCCCGTCCTGCCCGGCTACTTCGGCACCGTCCCCGACGGCTTCGCGGCCCGCAACCCCGGCGCCCGGACCATCCCGCAGGGCGTCTGGGCGGGCCTGAGGCGCCCCGACTGGCTGGACCCGCGCACCGACGCCTTCGCGCGCGTGGCGGCGTCCTTCTACCGCCACCAGGCCGACCTCTTCGGCGACGTGGACCACTTCAAGATGGACCTGCTCCACGAGGGCGGCTCGGCCGGCGACGTACCCGTCCCCGAAGCGGCCCGCGCCGTCGAGGCCGCCCTCCGCACGGCACGCCCCGGCGCCACCTGGGTCATCCTCGGCTGGCAGGCCAACCCGCGCCGCGACCTGCTCGACGCCCTCGACAAGGCCGGGCTCCTCGTCGTCGACGGGCTGTCCGACCTGGAGACCGTCACCGACCGCGAGAAGGACTGGGGCGGCGCCCCGTACGCCTTCGGCACCATCCCCAACTTCGGCGGCCGCACCACCATTGGCGCCAAGACCCACATGTGGACCGAGCGCTTCCCGGCCTGGCGCGACAAGCCCGGCTCCGCCCTCGTCGGCACGGCCTACATGCCGGAGGCCGCCGAACGCGACCCGGCCGCCCTGGAGCTGTTCACCGAGCTGGCCTGGCGGCGCGAGCCCGTCGACCGGGCCCGCTGGTTCGAGCGGTACGCCGACCTGCGCTACGGCGGCCGGGACGCACGCGCGCGTGAGGCGTTCGCGGTGCTGCGCGACACCGCGTACCGGATCACCAGCCGCGACGGCCGCCCCCACGACTCGGTCTTCGCCGCCCGGCCGAGCCTCACCGCCAACTCCGGCGCCTACTACGCCACCCACACGCCCGCCTTCGACCCGGCCGACTTCGACAAGGCGTTCGCCGCGCTGCTCGGCGTACGGGAGCCGCTGCGCCGCTCCGACGCGTACCGCCACGACCTCACCGACCTGGGCCGCCAGGTCCTCGCCAACCGCTCCTGGCACCTGATCGGACAACTGAGAACCGCGTACACCGCCAAGGACCTGGACACCTTCCGCGCCCTGTCCCGGCTGTGGCTGAAGCTGATGCGGCTGAGCGACGACATGACCGGCTCGCACCACGCCTTCCTCCTCGGCCCGTGGCTCGCCGACGCCCGCCGCGAGGGCCTGGAGCGCACCGCCCGCGTCCTCGTCACCACCTGGGCCGACCGCCCCACCGCCGACGCGGGGCACCTCGCCAACTACGCCAACCGCGACTGGTCCGGCCTGATCGCCGACTTCCACCTCCCCCACTGGCAGGCGTACCTGGACGAACTGGAGGACGCCCTCGCGCAGAACCGCGCCCCCAAGGCGTTCGACTGGTACGCGATCGAGGAGCCCTGGACGCACGAGACGAAGAGCTACCCCCTCCGCCCGCGCCACGACCCGTACCGGACCGCCACGCGCGTGTACGAGACCCTCGCCCGCGCGCCCTTCCAGGGTGCCGTCACCGTCTCCAGCACCCCCGGGGCGCTCCCTCCGGGCGCCGCCGGCGAGGTCGTCGCCACCTTCCGGAACGTCAACGGGCTGCGGGCCACCGGCCCCGTGCGCTGCGCGCTCACCGGCCTTGGCCACCAGCCGCCCCTGGAACTGCCGCCCGTCCCGGCGGCCGGCTCCGGCACCGTCTCGTGGGGCATCACCGCCCCCGCCGGCCCCCTGGCCACCCCCGTCGAACCGCTCCCCTACGAGCTGTACGCCACCTACGGTCCGCGGGGCGAGGCCCCGGTCACCACCCTCCACCGGGGCGACCTGTACGTGGCCGGACCCCTGGACCGGGCGTGGCGTACGTACAGCGGCAACGGAGCCGTCTTCGGCCAGATCCAGGACCGGTACGCCATCAACGGCGGCGGCCAGGACCTGTGGAAGGCCGTCGCCGAGTTCGGCGCCCTCTACCAGGAGGGGGTTTTCGCGGACGGCAGGGTCCTGACCGTACGGGTGGACTCGCAGGACGTGACGGGCGCCTGGGCGCGCGCCGGGATCGTCGTACGGAACTCGCTGGCCACGCCCGGCGCGCCCGGGTTCGTCAACCTGGCGGTGACCCCCGCCAACGGCGTGGCCCTGTCCTACGACACGACCGGCGACGGCACCCTCGACGCCTACCGGCGGATCACCGGCGTCACGGCCCCGGTCCTGCTGCGGCTGTCCCGCGAGGGAGAGGAGGTCACGGGTGCCTGCTCGACGGACGGCGGCGCGTCGTGGCGTACGGTCGCCACGGTCCGGGTCGCGGGCGCGGCGGCGGCGCAGGACGCGGGGCTGTTCATGACGGCCACGAACGGTGGCGGCGGGGCTCGCGGGACGGTGGTGTTCAGCGGGGTGACGGGCTGGGCCGGGGCCGCCGCGAGGTGACCATCCACCCATTCGCTCGTTCTGCTGAATGTGAGCACCCAGGAACTCGCCACCCCCTCCCCCGTCGACGTCGAACAGGCCGAGGCGGCCCTTGTCGAGCACTACCCGAGGCTCGTCCGCATCGCCTATCTGGTGCTGCCGCCGTCCCTCGGCCGCAACCGCCGCGTGCTGACCGCGCACTCGGTGGTGCAGCGTTCGCTGCCGCGCCGCCGCACCTCGGGCGACGACGGCGGGATGCCGGGGCAGCGGCGGCCCGAGGACGCGGTCGACCCGGGGTACGCGTACGTGCGCGTCCGGGTGCTGCGCCAGGCCCTGGAGGCGGGGCTGCCGCTGAAGCGGAAGGCGTGGCCCAAGCGGTCGCAGTTGCCGCCGCTGCTGCCCCAGGTGTGGGGGCTGCGGCTGTTCCCGCGCGCGGGTGGCGCCGACGAGCTGGCCCTGGACCAGCGGCTGTCGGCCCTGTCCGGGCCGGCTCGCGCCGCCTATGTGCTGCGCGGGCTGGAGCGGCAGGGTGACGCCGAGGTGCGCCGGGTGCTCGCGGCCGCCGGGGTGGAGGACCCGAGGGCGGCGCTGGCCGAGGCGGACGCGGTGGAGACGGCGCACGCGCTGCTGGAGTCGCCCGAGTTCGACCCGTGTTCGTTGCAGGCGCGGCCGACGGACCTGATGCGCCGGCGCCAGCACGGCAGGGCGGCGCTGGCGGCGCTCGCGGCCGCCGTGGTGTGCGGTGCGCTGCTGGGGCTGCCGGGTGACGGCTGGGGCCCGGACGGGGCGGCCGCCCCGTCGTACGCCCGCAACCCGGTGTCGGAGGCGGCGCTGGACCCGGGCAATCTGCGGCGCGTCGCCCCGGCCGCGTGGCAGCGCTCGGCGCGTACGGACTTCTCGGTGTGGCCCGCGCGGGGCGGTCTGGTCGACGACCGGGCGCTGCTGCGGCGGGCGCTGGCGGTGTGGGCGCGGCCCGGCGCCACGGTGCAGGTCTCGGCGACGCCCGGCACCCCGCCGGGGCCGCCGATGGGCCCGCCGCAGCTCCTGTTCGCCGGGGAGGTGGACCAGGCGCGGGTGGTGCTGTTCCACGACGGGCTGCGGGCGGTGCGGTACGCGGAGCCGAAGGACGGTGCGGCCGGGGCGGCGCTGGACTTCGCGCGGACGGACGGCGCGGACACGGCGTCGGCGGGCGCCCTGGTGGTGGGGCGGACGCATGCCAATGTGCGGTACCTGACGGCGCCGTGGGTACGGGGCGTGTCGGCGCGCGACCTGCTCCAGCCGTTGGCCGGGGCGCGGCCGGTGGAGCGGGACCCGCACGGGGTGACAAGTGCGCTGCTCAGCCCGGTGGCGCCGAGCCAGTGCCGGGCGTGGGACGTGCTGGAGGTGCGTGACGGTACGACGACCCGGACGCTGACCGACCTCGGTGAGATCGCCCCGGCCCGGCTGACGTCGGGCCCGCCGTCGGCGCCCGCCGATCTGGCGGGTGCGGGCGTCACGGCGCGTGCGGAGTGGGCGCGGTCGGCGTGCCTGCTGCCCCTGGTGCGCTCCCAGGGCGTCCGGTCGGTGAACTCCTGGAGGTTCGCCGAGCAGGACCTTCCCGACGCCGGCGGGACCGCCGCCTGGCTGTGCACGCGCGCGGAGACCTGGCGCGGTACGGGGAGCACGGCGCTGGCGCAGTTCCAGGCGCCGCCCGCCCGGGCGGGTGCGGTCGTGGCGAAGTCGGCCGGGTCGCCGGCGTGCGGGCCGCGGGAGCCGCGGGTGCTGGCGGGTGCGCTGTGGCAGGCGCCGGGCGGGCAGTGGTACATGCTGGCGGCCGGGAGCGAGCAGGTGGCGTCGGTGTCGGTGACGGGCGGGGCGACGGCCGGTGTGGACGACGGCCGGCTGCTCGCGGCGAAGTTGCCGGGCAAGCCGGGCAAGCAGGTCGAACTGACCGGGCGGCTGGAGGACGGCACCAGGATCTCCTCGTTGCGCTGATCCCCTCCCGGTGAATATCCGGCTGCACGACCCTGTTGCCAAGCACGTACCCGTCAGTACATTGACGCCATGTCTAATACGCAGCCGGCGGCGACAGCGTCGGAGCGGATCGAGCTCAAGGCCCGCAAGGTCTCCTTCGACTGGGAGGAGACCCCGCTCCACTGGGTTCCCGGCGACCCGTTCACCACCCACACCATCAATGTGCTGCACCTGCTGCTCCCGGCCGGGGAGCGCTGGTTCATCCATGTGTACCGGCAGGTGCTGCCGTACATCCGGGACGACCGGCTGCGCGAGGACGTCATCGGGTTCATCGGCCAGGAGGCCGTGCACTCCCAGGCCCACGACGACGTGCTGCCGCACCTCAAGAAGCTGGGGCTGGACCCGACCCCGTACACCGCGCAGGTCGACTGGCTCTTCGAGAAGCTCCTCGGCGACCGGACACTGCCGCCCGGCAGGGCCCGGCGGTGGTGGCTGATGGAGCGGGTCGCCCTGATCGCGGCGATCGAGCACTACACGGCGTTCCTCGGCAACTGGGTGCTCAACGCCGAGGAGCTGGACCGGCGCGGCGCCGATCCGATGATGCTGGACCTGCTGCGCTGGCACGGCGCGGAGGAGGTGGAGCACCGGTCGGTGGCGTTCGAGCTGTTCATGCACGTCGACGGCGGCTACC
This sequence comes from Streptomyces sp. NPDC031064, assembly GCF_055570965.1. Lineage (NCBI taxonomy): Bacteria > Bacillati > Actinomycetota > Actinomycetes > Kitasatosporales > Streptomycetaceae > Streptomyces > Streptomyces sp. NPDC031064. The sequence goes on along the minus strand of NZ_JBVIGF010000003.1, from coordinate 394,084 downwards.
GGCGTCGGGTGCGGACGTGGGCCACGGCGTTCTCGGCACTGGTGTTCCTCTGGCAGCGCGGCGCCCGGTTCTTCATGGAGAACGACCCGACGTTGCTGGACGGCAGGGCGACGGTGAAGGACCTCATATCGCGCGGGCGGCAGGGAGTGCTCCCGTCGACGCCGGACCTGCTGCGGTCCGTCCCCCGCTACCTGAGCCGCGCCTACCACCCCTCCCAGGAGGGCAGTACCGCCCAGGCGGTCGCCTACCTCGCCTCGTCCCCGGCCGCCAACGGAGGTCACTGACCCATGCCACGCGCGCGTACCGTCGTCCTCGCCGCCACAGCGGCCCTGCTCGTCAAGCGGGCCGTGCGCCGCCGCATCCAGGCGGCCCCGCTGTGGCCGCTGCCCGCGCTGGAGGAGCCGATATCGGGGCGGGGCCGCCGCTCGTCCACCGTCCGCCGCCACGTCCTGGTCACCGAGCGGACCACGCCCGCCGACGGGGTCGTCCAACTGCGGCTGGAGGGCACCGGGCTGCCGCCCTGGGAGCCGGGCGCCCATGTGGACCTGGTCCTGCCGTCGGGGCTGGTGCGGCAGTACTCGCTGTGCGGCGACCCCACCGAGACCGACACGTACACCGTGGCCACGCGGCTCGTCGAGGACGGCCGGGGCGGCTCGCGAGAGGTGCACGAACAGCTCCACGAGGGCACGGAGGTCGAGATCCGGGGGCCGCGCAACCGTTTCCCGCTCGTCGAGTCCCCCGCGTACGTCTTCGTCGCGGGCGGCATCGGGATCACGCCCGTCCTGCCGATGCTGCGCGCAGTGCGGGCGACGGGCGCGGACTGGCGGCTTGTGTACTGCGGGCGCAGCCGGGCGACGATGCCGTTCCTGGACGAGGTGGAGAAGCTGGGGAACGTCACGGTCGTGGCTGAGGACGAGGCGGGGCTGCCGGACCTCGCCTTCCTCAACGACGTACCGGCCGAGGCGGTGGTCTACTGCTGCGGCCCCGAGGGGCTGATGGACGCGGTGGCCGAGCGGCTGCCGGAAGGGCGCCGGTTGCACCTGGAGCGGTTCACACCCGCGGCCTCCGCCCCGGGCGGCGCCTTCGAGGTGGAGCTGCGCCGGTCCGGGCGTACGGTGACGGTGGCGGCGGACGAGTCGGTGCTGGCGGCCGTGCGCGCGGAGGTGCCGCACGTGTCGTACTCGTGCGAGCAGGGCTTCTGCGGGACGTGCCAACAGCGCGTCGTGGAGGGCGACATCGACCACCGGGACGAGCTGCTGACGGACGACGAGCGGCACGACACGATGCTGATCTGCGTCTCGCGCTGCCGCAGCGAACGGCTGGTGCTGGACCTGTGACGACGTCCGCCGGCTACGGCAGCAGCAGCCAGTCGGCGGCCAGGGCGGCGAGGAGGCCGGCGCCGAGGAGCCAGGTGCCCAGGCGGGTGCGGCCGTTGCGGCTGAGTTCGATGACGACGCCGCACAGGATCATCGCCAGTCCGTAGACGCCGACCACCAGCACGGAGGTGCGGCTGGCCAGCCGGAGCACCAGGACGACCGCCATCGACACCAGCAGGACGGATGCCACGGCGATCCGCAGGCGCCGGGCCTGGCGCGGCGTGAGGCCGGTGCGTGGTGCCGGGGTTTCTGGGTCGGAGATGCTCATGCCCGGCAGCGTAGCGAACTGTGTATCGGCCACTGTTCGAAGGGCAGTCGGTGGCGAACGTTAGGCTGTTCGCATGACGACCGGGGCGCGGCGCAGGATGGGCGTCGAGGAGCGCAGGCAGCAGCTCATCGGGGTGGCGTTGGAGCTGTTCAGCCACCGCTCCCCCGACGAGGTGTCGATCGACGAGATCGCCGCCGCCGCGGGGATATCCCGGCCGCTGGTCTACCACTACTTCCCGGGCAAGCAGAGCCTGTACGAGGCGGCGCTGCGGCGGGCGGCCGACGAGTTGGCCGGCCGGTTCGTGGAGCCGCGCCAAGGGCCGCTGGGGGCGCGGCTGCTGCGGGTGATGGGGCGGTTCTTCGATTTCGTGGAGGAGCACGGGCCGGGGTTCTCGGCGCTGATGCGCGGCGGCCCGGCGGTCGGCTCGTCGAGGACGAACGCGATGATCGACGAGGTGCGGCAGGCCGCGTACGAGCAGATCCTGGCCCACCTGGACGTCACGGAGCCGCCCGCCCGCCTGGAGCTGGTCGTCCGCTCGTGGGTGTCGCTCGCCGAGTCGACGGCGCTGCTGTGGCTGGACGGGCGCCGGATACCGCGCGCGGAGCTGGAGTTGCAGCTCGTGCACGACTTCGCGGCGCTGGCGGCGGTCAGCGCGGCGTACGACGAGGAGATGGCGGCGCTGTTGCTGCGGATGCTCGCGGACGAGCCGGCCGACGGGCCGTTCGGCGAGCTGGTCGGCCGGCTGGCGGCGCTGCTGCCGAAGGTACCGGCGGTGACGGCTCAGCCGGTGCTGTAAGGGCCCAATTCCACGACGACGGCGCCGCGCAGCAGGTCGCGGGCGCGGTCGAGAGTGAGGGAGCCGCTGAGCCAGCGTTTGCTCAGGCCCTCGACGAGCGCGGTGAGGCGTTCGGCCGCGTCGTCCGGGGACACCTCCGGGGGGACGGTGCCGTCCCGCTGGGCGCGCCGGATGAGGTCGCTCGCGTAGTCGGTCCAGCGGGCCGTGGTGGTGCGGAGCTGGTCGCGCAGCTCGGGCTGGAAGACCGCGGTGGAGCGCAGTTCGCCCCAGGCGGTGCTGTTCTCGACGACGGCCGGGGTGTCCTGGAGCTCCAGCAGCAGCATCTCCTCCAGGTGGCCGCGCGGGTCGGTGCCGGGGTCCGCCGTGGGGTCGGTGTAGCGCTCGGCGCGGGTGTTGACGAACTCCAGCGTGTGGGCCAGCACACCGGCCCGGTCCCGGAAGTGGTAGTAGAGCAGCGAGGTGGAGACGCCTGCTGCCTCGGCGAGTTCCTCCACGCGCAGGCCCCGGATGCCGCGCTGGGCGATGACGCGGGCGGCGGCTTCCAGGATGGCGGTACGGCGATCGGACATGCCCTCGATGCTACCGTGATTCCTGACTGAAATTTCAGTCAGGATTCTTCCGACGCTGAGAGGCGAGCCATGTACGGACCGAACCGCCGCACGCTGCTGAGGTCGGGGGCGGCGGTGGCACTGACGACGGTGGCGGCGACCGGCTGCGCGCCGGAGGAAGACGGTCCCGCCGCGCGGCGGCACATGCCGTCGGAGGCCCGGCGGCACGCCCGCACATTCATGGCCTGGCCGCCTGCGGACTCGGGGTGGGCGGACTGGGCGGAGGAGGTCCAGGGCGACATCGCCCGGGTCGCCCGCGCGATCGCCGGGTTCGAACCCGTGGTGCTGCTGGCCGCCCCCGAGGAGGTGAAGGCGGCCCGGCGGGCGTGCGGGGCAGGCGTGGAGGTCATCCCCGTCGCGGTGGACGACCTGTGGGTGCGGGACACGGGGCCCACCTTCGTCACCGGGGCGGACGGCGGCCCGGAGGGCGTCGACTTCCACTTCAACGGCTGGGGCGGCAAGCAGGACCACCGGCGCGACGCGAAGGTCGCCCGTACCGTCCTGGCCCGCGAGGGCGTCCGCCGCCTCGACGCGCCGATCACCGCCGAGGGCGGCTCGCTGGAGGTCGACGGCCACGGGACGCTGATGGTCACCGAAAGCTCGCTGGTCAACCCCAACCGCAACCCGGGCCGGTCACGCGACGAGCTCGAACAGGCCCTGAAGGAACTGCTCGGGGTCTCCGTCGTGATCTGGTTCAAGGGCGTACGGGGGCAGGACATCACCGACTGCCACGTCGACGCCTTGGCCCGGTTCGGCGAGGACGGCACCGTCCTGCTCAGCCGGCCGCACCCGGCGAACGGGCCGGATGTCTGGAGCCGCGTGTACGACCAGGCCCGCGGCGTGCTGGAGACGGCGACCGACGCCCGGGGCCGGACCCCGGAGATCGTCGACCTGCCCGAGCCCGACCCGGCCGCGCTCGGCCGCCGCGGCCCGGACTTCCTCGGCTCGTACGCCAACTACTACGTCGTCAACGACGCCGTGATCGTCCCGCGCTTCGGCGACCGGAAGGCCGACCGCAACGCGGTGTCGATCATCGGCGAGCTCCACCCCGGCCGGAAGGTGGTCCCGGTCGAGATCAACACCATCGCCGAGGGCGGCGGCGGCATCCACTGCGCCACCCAGCAGCAGCCGGAGGCCTGATCAGCTCGAACGGTAGGAGGGGTCGAGGTCGCGCACCTCGGCGGAGACGTGCAGGACACGACCCTCGGCGGGCTTGATGTGCTGCGGTACGAGCGCGACGACGGCCTCCGTCAGCCGTGCCTTGGCCTCGTCGCCGCGCCCGGCCAGCAGGTCGATCCCGACGTGGACCAGGGCGTCGTCGGCCGTGCCGTCGCCGATCACGGTGTCCTCCGCCCGGCGCGTGCGCGTCTTGCAGGCGGGGAGCCGGGCACCGACCGTCTCGACGACGAGGGGGTGCAGGGCGCGCGCGAAGCCCTGGCGGTCGAAGTCCTCGTCGAGGGAGGCGGAGTAGTCGACGGTGATCTGCGGCATGGGTATCGCTCCTGGTCGGGGACGTGTCCGGGCCACCATAGAGCGGGGCGCCACGGTCCGGTACAGGTGTCCGAACCGTGGCGCCCCCGAGGTCCGCTACCGCTGGGTGAACACCGCCACCGTGCGGGCCGGGACCGTGAAGGTGCCGGTGGCCGCCTCGTAGGAGGAGGCCTTGACCGTGGCGTCCGAGCCGTTCACCTGGACCGGGTGGAGGGCGTGGGCCGTGCCCGCCAGGGCGGTGACGGTCTGGGCCTGCTCCTTCGGCGTGGCGTTGAAGACCACGACCAGGTCACCGAGGCGCATGGTGATCACGCCCGGGGTCTCGTCCTTGCCGGAGAGCGGGAAGGACAGCGCGGCCTGCACCTCGTCGGCCGTCGACAGACTGAAGGCCTTCTCCGCCGTACGCAGCTTCAGCAGGTCCCGGTACGCGGCGGAGGCGCCGGTGATCTGCGGGCAGCCGACCGTCAGGGACGGGGACGCGAGGAGCGGCTTGCCGAAGGACCACTTGTCCTTGTTGTCGGCCGCCGGCGGCAGGCCCCGCCCGAAGCCGTTGCCGGCCCGGCAGTCCCAGTTGAGGACGTTGAACCAGTCGCCGCTGTCGTAGGAGTTGCGGTCCAGCGACTTGGAGCGCAGCAGGTCGCTGCCCGCCTGGGAGAGCGCCGGGCCCTGGGAGAGGGCGGCGGTCGCCATGGCGAGGACCTGCATCCTGGCCCGGTCGTCGGGGGGCGTGGCCGCCGGGAGCTTGAAGGCGAGCGCGTCGTACAGGGTCTCGTTGTCGTGGGCGTCCGCGTAGGCGAGGGCGTCGCCGGGGGCGGCGGCGTAGCCGGCGGGGGCGCCGTTGTAGTCGACCTCGGAGCCCTTGACCTTCCGTCCCGAGGTGTCGGTGAAGGTGTAGGAGGCGAGGTTGCCGGACAGGCCGACCTTGATCAGGTCCTGGTAGTGCAGGAGGCGGGCCTTCTGCTCGGCCGGGGTGCCGTTGGCCTTCGAGGTGTTGGGGTCGGTGAACAGGCCGGAGGCGAAGCCCTGGACGCCGGGGTCGGCGTCGAAGGGGCCGCCGCCGCGTACGGCGTCCCGGGCCCGGTCGGAGAAGGTCGCGATGCCGGTGCCGGCCATGTTCTTCTGGGTGGCCTGGACGAACCGGGCGTCGTCGGCGATCTCGCCGAAGTTCCAGCCCTCCCCGTACAGGATGATCTTCTTGCCGTCGACCCCGTCCTTCTCGACCGTGAGCGCGTCGAGCGCCTTCCTGACCGCGAGCATGTTGGCCTTGGGGTGGTGGCCCATGAGGTCGAAGCGGAAGCCGTCGACCTTGTACTCCTTCGCCCAGGTGACGACCGAGTCGACGACGAGCTTGCCCATCATCGTGTTCTCGGGGGCGGTGTTGGCGCAGCAGGTGGAGGTGGCCACGGTGCCGTCGGCCAGCAGCCGCTGGTAGTAGCCGGGCACGACCTTGTCCAGGACGGACTTGTCCGACTGCCCGCTCGCCACGGTGTGGTTGTAGACCACGTCCATGACCGTGCGCAGCCCGGCCTTGTTCAGGCCCTGCACCATCTGCCGGAACTCGACCGTGCGGCGCGTGCCGTCCGGGTCGGAGGCGTAGGAGCCCTCGGGGACGGTGTAGTGGAGCGGGTCGTAGCCCCAGTTGAAGGCGTCCTTGGCGGCGGCCTTGGACACGCACGCCTGCTGCTCGTCGGAGTCGGGGGCGTACGCCTTCAGGTCGCAGTCGGGGGTGGCCTGGTCGGACTTCTTCTCCGGGATGGTGCCGATGTCGAAGACGGGCAGCAGGTGCACGTACGAGGTCCCGCTGCCGGCGAGCTTCTTCAGGTGCTTCATGCCGTCCGACGTGGTGTCGGTGAAGGCGAGGTAGCCACCGGGGTGCTTGGAGGTGCGGTCCGCGATCGAGAAGTCGCGGACGTGCAGCTCCTGGATCTGGGCGTCGCGCAGCGGGGTGGCGGCCGGCTTCCTCAGCGTCGTCCAGCCCGCCGGGGCGAGCTTGGGGTCGGTGAGGTCGGTGACCAGGCTGCGGGCGGAGTCGGCGGTCAGGGCGGTGGAGTAGGGGTCGGTGACCTTGTTCGTGACGACCTTCTGGACGCTGGGCGCCCAGACCTTCACCTCGTACCGGTACGGCTTGTTCCGCCAGCTCCTGTTGCCGGTGACCGACCAGACGCCGGTGGTCTCGTCGCGCTTCATCGCCACGCGCCTGCCGTCGAGTTCCAGGGCGACGCTCTGGGCGGTCGGTGCCCAGACCGACAGGGTCGGCGTGCCCTTGCGGAAGACCGGGCCGAGCGCCGCGGCCTCTGCCTTGGTGCCGTACAGGTCGTCGAGGACGCCCGGGATCTGGACGCCGGTCGCGGCGAGCAGGGCGCCGTTGGCGGCGCGGTGGGTGGCGATGACCTGGCCGCGCAGGGCGCCGCGCACCCGGTCGCGGTCGCGCGGGTCGAGGGTGAAGGCCGGGTGGTCCTTGAGGTGCGGGTACTTCGCCTTCTGGGCGTCGGTGAGGCCCGCGGGGCGCAGCCGCAGCCAGCGGCCCTCGTCGGAGAGGGCGCCGCCGGGGGCGGTGATGGAGCCGTTCCGGTCGTACACGAGCTGCTGGCTGGTGCCGGGGGTGGCCTTCACCTTCCAGACGACGGTGCCGGCGTCGATCCACTGGGCCTCGGCCTTGGTGAGGTCGAGGGCGGGCGCGGCGCCCGTGGTGGGCAGCAGGTAGCCGGTGTCGCCGGTGAGCAGCCAGACCTCCTTGCCGTACGTGCCGAAGTCGAGGGACCGGTCGGCGGGGATGTCCTTCTGGTCGCCCTTGTGGACGATGTAGGACAGGGACGTGGCTCCGGCGGCGAGCGGCACTTCGAAGGTGAGGCCGAAGGCGTCCTTCTTCACCGGCTGGAGCGGCTTGGACCAGTCGGTGGGGGTGGCGGCGCCGGTCCAGGTGTGCAGGCCCCAGCCGTCGTAGTTCCCGTCGGGGCGGTGGTAGTGGATGACGGCCTTGCCCGGGTCCTGCGGCGGGTAGACGCCGTCGGGCGCCTTGTTCTGCTGGGCGTCGGAGCCCTGCGTGATCCACACCTCGCCGGTGGCCGAGAGGTCGAGGGTGCGCTGCGGCCCGTCGGCGGTGCCGTTCTTCTCGACGGTGTACGGGACGGACGTCGCGCCGTCCTCGACCTTGACCCAGGCGAAGGCGCCGTACGCGTCACGGCCGGTGAACGCGGCGGTGGTGGAGCCGGACCTGAGCTGCCAGCCGTCGTAGTCGCCGGCGGGGCGCCGGTAGTGGACGACGGCGTAGTCGCGGTCGACGGCGCTGGGCTTGCCGGGCTTGGGCGCCTGTCCGGCGGTGGTGGTGGCGAGGGCGCTCGCGGTGCGGCCGGTGCTGTCGACGACGACGGCCTTGTAGCGCAGGGCGGTCCCGGCGGGGGCGGTGACGGTGTGGGTGACCTTGTAGGGGGCGTGGTCGGCCGAGCCGAGGGTCTGCCACTTCCCGTTGCCGGTCTGGGCGGCGAAGACGACCCGGTTCAGGCCGCCGCCGTCGACGTCCGCGGTGATCTCGACGGTGCCGGTGGCTCCGGCGGCCGGGGCCTTGAGGTCGATGGTGGGCGCGGTGGCCGGGGCGGGGACGGGCCCCGCGGCCTTGAGGACCACGGAGGAGAGGGCGGGGACGGTCACCTTCAGCGTGTCGCCGCTGCTGGTGACGGTGCCCGTGCCGCCGTACAGGTGGGTGAAGGCCGTGCCCGGGGAGTCGGTGGTGATCTCCACGCTCTTCGCGGCGGTGGCGTTGTTGACGGCGACGACGTACTCGGTGCGCGTCTTCGCGTCCGTACCGGAGAAGCGGGAGAAGGCGTACACGCCCTGGCCGGTGTCGGCGTGGCGCTCGGTCTGGACGCCGTCGCGGAGGGCCGGGTGGGCCTTGGTGAGCCGGGACAGGGCGGCGATGGAGCGGTAGAGGGGGTGGCCGGTGTCGTACGCGTCGGTGGCGTGCGTGCGGTCGGTGCCGAGCTGGTCGTCGTCGAGGTAGTCGGCGGTCTTCGAGGCGAACAGCGTCTGGCGGGCGTCCTTGTCGCCTCCGGCGCCGGTGAAGCCCTGCTCGTCGCCGTAGTAGACGACGGGGTTGCCACGGCTGAGGAACATCAGCTCGTTGGCGAGCCGGTAGCGCTTGAGCAGTTCCTCGTCGCCGGCCCCGGTGTTGTCCTGCTTCAGGAAGGTTCCGAAGCGGCCCATGTCGTGGTTGCCGAGGAAGGGCACCGACTCGTAGGCGTTGGCCTTGTCGGTGGTGTAGCGGTAGTCCTGCGCGAACAGCTCGGAGAGCTTGGCGGCGGGGCCGCCCTGGGAGGCGTACCGGCGGGCGGCGTCCTGGAAGGGGAAGTCGAGGGTGGCGTCGAGCCGGCCCCGGGTGACGTAGGGGGCGGTGACGGCCGGGTCGGCGGAGTACACCTCGCCGAACATGAAGAAGTCGTCGCGGCCGTGCTTGGCGGCGTACGCGTCGAGGGCGGTGGCCCACTGGGTCCAGAACTCGGTGTTGACGTGCTTGACGGTGTCGATGCGGAAGCCGTCGATGTCGAAGTCGCGCACCCAGCGCTGGTAGATCTTCTCCATGCCCTCGACGACCTCGGGGCGCTCGGTCCACAGGTCGTCCAGGCCCACGAAGTCCCCGTGGCCGGAGGACTCACCGGCGAAGGTCGAATCGCCCCGGTTGTGGTACATCGTGGGGTCGTTGAGCCAGGCGGGGACCTTGAGGTCCTTCTTGGCGTCGGGGACGACCGGCGTGCGCGGGAAGGAGTCGCGGTCGGTCTTCGGGAACGGCTTGGTGCCGTCGGCGTAGTCGGCGTCGTCGAAGGGGACGCCGTCCTTCGTCAGGTAGGGGAAGGCGCCCTTGGAGAGGTAGGAGTAGGACTTCTCCTCGTAGTCGACGACGTCGGCGGTGTGGTTGGTGATGACGTCGAAGAAGACCTTCATGCCCTTGGCGTGGGCCTGGTCGATGAGCCGCTCCAGGTCGGCGTTGGTGCCGAAGTGCGGGTCGACCTGGGTGAAGTCGGTGATCCAGTAGCCGTGGTACCCGGCCGAGGCGTCCTTGCCCTCGCCCTGGACGGGCTGGTTCTTGAAGATGGGCGCCATCCAGATGGCGGTGGTGCCCAGGCCCTTGATGTAGTCGAGCTTCTCGGTCAGCCCCTTGAGGTCACCGCCCTGGTAGAACCCCTTGTCGGCGGGGTCGTAGCCGGTTTCCAGCCGGGAGCCGGTCAGCCCGCCGCGGTCGTTGGCCGGGTCGCCGTTGGCGAACCGGTCGGGCAGCACGAAGTAGAACTGCTCCCGGGTCAGGTCGTGGCGGGCGGGCGCGGCCGCGAGCCGGGCGTCGGACGGCGGGGCGGGTGGCTTGGGCGCGGCGGTCGCCGGCAGGGCCGGGACGAGTGCCGCGACCGTCGCCGCCGCGAGGGCCGCGGCGGCGGCCGCGGCTGTGCGCGGGGCGCGCGTGCGCGGCAGGGATCGGGGGCGTATCAAGGCCGGATCTCCTCGAAGAGGGTTACGGAGAGGGGGTTGCTGGCCGCCCCGCGCCCGGGAGGGGGCACGGGGCGGCGGGGGTACGCGCTCGTCAGGCGCGCCAGGTGTCGTTCAGGGCGACCTTCCCGGAGGCCGGGACCGTGGCCGTGCGGTTGACGCCGGACTCCCAGGTGACGTTCCCGGCGGCGTCCTTGCGGAGGTACTTGTACTCGAAGGCCGTTCCGGCGGGGAGCGTCACGTCGAGCTTCCAGACGGGGTAGGCGGCCGGGTCCAGCTTGGGCGCGGCGGCGGGGTTCCAGTTGCCGAGGGCGGACTGGTTGCCGGTGACGTAGATGTTCTCGCCGGGGACGGTGGTGGCGTTGACGGCGAAGGACGCGCCGGTGGTGACGGGTGTCGTGGTGCCGGAGCACGTCCGCGCCCCGGCGTGCAGCGCGACGGCCGTGCCCGCGCCGAGCGTCGCGGTGAACTGGCCGGAGCCGTTGACCGTGACCGGCCGGTTGTTCTGGACGTCGCAGTAGTCACCGGCGGGCAGTGACGTCTGGAACGTCCGGGTGAGGGCGGACGTCTCGTGGTTGATGGCCACGTACGCCTTGGTGCCGCGCCCGAAGGCGATGGCGTCGCCGCCGTTGTCCCACCAGTTCGTGACACCCTGACCGCGGGCCACGTTCCGGAAGGCGACCATGGAGGCGATCTCGCGCCAGGCGTGCTGGCACTTCCAGCCGTCGCTGTAGCAGGCGTTGACGCTCCCGCCGTTGGGCGGTCCGGCGTCCTTGTCGGTCCACTCGTAGCCGGAGTGGACGTCCGGGGAGCCGTACGGCCAGGCCAGCATGAAGACGTTGGCGAGCGTGTAGGCGGAGCCGTTCTTGTAGTTCAGCGTGTCGCCGCCGCGCTCGGTGTCGTGGTTGTCGACGAACACGCCGGACTTGCCGGACTCCATGTGGCCCCAGGCCTCGCCGAAGTTCTTCAGGTACGCGAGGTTCTCGCCGAGGAAGACGCGCTTGAGGTCGCGGGCGTAGCGGAACTCCTGGACGTCGCCGTTGCCGAGGTACTCGCTGGGCGAGACGGCCTCACCGGCGCCGTATATCGCCTCCTGCTTCCAGTAGACGCCCGGGTTGGTGAGCTTGGCCTTGATGGCGGCCAGGTCGGCGGCCGGCATGTGCTTGGCGGCGTCGATCCGGAAGCCGTCGACGCCGAGCGTCAGCAGGTCGTTCATATAGCCGGCGATCTTGGTGCGGACGTACTCCTCGCCGGTGTCGAGGTCGGCGAGCCCGACGAGCTCGCAGTTCTGGACGTTGCCCCGGTCCTGGTAGTTGGTGATCTGGGCGGTGCAGTCATCCATGTCGGGCGCGGAGTACAGGCCGGGGTAGCCGTACTTGGTGTACGACGAGCCGCCGGTGCCCGTGCCGTTGCCCGCCGCCATGTGGTTGATGACGGTGTCGGCGACGACCTTGACGCCCGCGGCGTGGCAGGTGTCGACCATGCTCTTGAAGGCGGCCCGGTCACCGAGGCGGCCGGCGATCCGGTAGCTGACGGGCTGGTACGAGGTCCACCACTGGGCGCCCTGGATGTGCTCCTGGGGCGGGGAGACCTGGACGTAGCCGTACCCGGCCGGGCCGAGGGTGCCGGTGCACGCCTTGGCCACCGAGGCGAAGGTCCACTCGAACATCACGGCGGTGACGTCCTTGTCGCCGGGCGGTACGGCCCCGGCGGGGGTGGGGGGCGCCGTGACGGCCACAGCGGCTCCCGCCACGAGGGCGAGTGCAGCGGCCACGGTCTTTCTGGCCATGGTTCCTCCTGGGGAATGGGAGGTGCGGAATGCGACGGTGCAGCCTCGTACGGCAACGCGCCATGCCCGCAAGGCCCTGGTGAAGCTTCTTGCTGCAAGACAGCAGCAACAGTTTTCGGTCGTGACCGTACGAGCCCCCAGGGATGGGGTCAACCCTTTGGACACATGCGGTTCACGTGACGGAAATCCACCAGGTCCATGGCTGCAAGTCCTTTCGCAAGGCCTTGCAGTGGTGCTACGTTCAACGACGACTCCGGTCCGGTCGGCCGAGGGTCCCCGTACCCCGGGGCTCCACGCGCCCGGCCGGCCGGGCCGGTCATCCCGACCCGGCCGGTCACACGAGCGGGCCGGTCACCCGAAGGCGGCCGGCCGTCGTCATGAGCCGGGAGGCCCGGGGCCGATGAAGACCCCGCCGCGCCCGATCACGGGCAGGCCCCGGGCCCCCTCACCCACAGCCACCCCGCGGCTACCTGCGCTGCGCGGTGGAACCCCGTACCACCAGCTCCGGCTGGAACACGAACTCGGTCCTCCCCCAGCCACCGCTGGAAGGTGCCCCCAGCACCGAGTTGCCGTCGATCTCCTCCAGCAGCGCGTCCACCGCCGCCGTCGCCATCGCCTGCACCGGCTGGCGCACCGTCGTCAGCGGCGGGTCCGTGAACGCGATCAGCGGCGAGTCGTCGAAGCCGACCACCGACACGTCCCGGGGCACGTCCAGGCCCCGCCCGCGCACCGCCCGTATGGCGCCGAGCGCCATCAGGTCGCTGGCGCACACGATCCCCGTGCAGCCCTGGTCCAGCAGCGTCCCGGCCGCGGCGTGCCCGCCCTCGACCCCGAACAGCGTCTGCTGGACGCGCGCTTCGGCCTCCTCGGCGCTCAGCCCCAGCAGGGCGCGCAGCGCCGCCGTGAACCCCTCGGCCTTCCGCCGCGACGGGACGTACCGGGTGGGGCCGATGGCCAGCCCGATCCGCTCGTGGCCCAGCTCGACGAGGTGTGCCACGGCCATCCGGGCGGCCGAGCGGTCGTCGGGCGAGACGAAGTGGGCGTCGATGTGCTCGTTGAAGCCGTTGATGAGGACGAACGGCACACCCCGGGCGGCGAGTTCGACGTACCGGGACGGGTCGGCGCTGGTGTCTGCGTGCAGCCCGGACAGGAACACGATGCCGGTGACGCCGCGCTCCTCCAACTGCTCGACCAGCTCGTCCTCGGTGGCGCCGCCCGGCATCTGGGTGCACAGCACGGGCGTGTAGCCGTGCCCGGCCAGCACCTGCTCGATGACCTGGGCGAACGCCGGGAAGATGGGGTTGGTGAGCTCGGGGATGACCAGGCCCACCAGGCCGGCGCTGCGCCGCTTGAGCCGTACGGGGCGTTCGTAGCCCAGCACGTCGAGCGCGGCCAGCACCCGGGTCCTGGTGGGCCCGGCGACGCCGGCCTTGCCGTTGAGGACCCGGCTGACCGTGGCCTCGCTGACCCCGGCCTGCGCCGCGATGTCCGCGAGCCGCGGGGCGCCCCCTCCTCCGTCGCCCCGCGGCTCAGCGGCCCGCGCGTCGCCGCGCGGCGTCAGGATCGTCACACCGCCCACCAGACGGTGGTGTCGGCGGGCAACTCGGCCGTGCCGTCCACGCTGGTGCGCACCTGCTCGCTGGCGAGCAGCATCCGCCCGGGCACCGCTATCCGCACCGGCCGCCCCGTGGTGTTGGCGTGGCACACGAAGGCGCCGCGCCGGAACGCCAGCACGCCCTCGGGCGCGTCCAGCCACTCGACCGCGTCGCCCGCGCCCAGCCCCGGCTGCTCGCGGCGCACGGCCAGCGCGCTGCGGTACAGCTCCAGGGTGGAGCCCGGGTCACCGGTCTGGGCCTCGACGCTCAAGGGCCCCCAGGAGGCCGGCTGGGGCAGCCAGCTCCCCCCGCTGCCGAACCCGTACGAGGAGCCCTCCACCGTCCACGGGATGGGCACCCGGCAGCCGTCGCGGAAGCCGTCCTGGCCGGTCGCCCGGAAGAACGACGGGTCCTGGCGCACCTCGTCGGGCAGGTCCGTGACGTCCGGCAGGCCGAGCTCCTCGCCCTGGTAGACGTACGCGGAGCCGGGCAGCGCCAGCATCAGCAGCGTGGCCGCGCGCGCCCGGCGCAGCCCCAGCTCCCGGTCGCCGGGCGTGCGGAGCTGGGTGCCGAGGCCGGGCGGGTTGGCGAACCGGGTGGCGTGCCGGGTGACGTCGTGGTTGGACAGCACCCAGGTGGTGGGGGCGCCGACGGGGCGCATCGCGGCGAGCGAGGCGTCGATGACCCGGCGCAGCTCGGTGGCGTCCCAGTAGGTGCCCAGGTACTGGAAGTTGAACGCCTGGTGCATCTCGTCGGGGCGCACGTAGTTGGCGGTGCGCTCGACGGTGGGGGTCCAGGCCTCGGCGACGAGGACGCGCTCCCCGTCGTACTCCTGGAGGACCTGGCGCCAGCTCCGGTAGATCTCGTGGACGCCGTCCTGGTCGAAGAAGGGCATGACATCGTTTCCGAGCAGCTTGAGCTGGTCGTGGGCGCCGATGTCGGGCAGCCCCTCCGCCTTGACCAGGCCGTGGGCGACGTCGACGCGGAAGCCGTCGACGCCCATGTCGAGCCAGAAGCGCAGGATGGAGCGGAACTCGTCCCGGACGGCGGGGTGTTCCCAGTTGAAGTCGGGCTGCTCGGGGGCGAACAGGTGCAGGTACCACTCGCCGTCCTCGACCCGCGTCCACGCCGGGCCGCCGAAGATGGACTCCCAGTCGTTGGGGGGCAGGGAGCCGTCCGGCCCCTTGCCGGGGCGGAAGTGGTAGCGCTCGCGCAGCGGCGATCCGGGGCCCTCGCGCAGCGCGCGCTGGAACCACTCGTGCTGGTCGGACGAGTGGTTGGGCACCAGGTCGACGATGATGCGCAGGCCCAGCTCGTGGGCCTCGCGGATCAGCGCGTCGGCGTCGAGGAGGCTGCCGAACATGGGGTCGATGGCGCGGTAGTCGGCGACGTCGTACCCGGCGTCGGCCTGCGGCGAGGCGTAGAAGGGGCTGAGCCAGACGGCGTCGACGCCCAGGTTCTTCAGGTACGGCAGCCGGCTGCGGATGCCTTCCAGGTCGCCCATGCCGTCGCCGTTGCCGTCGGCGAAGCTGCGCGGATAGACCTGGTAGATCACCGCGTCTCTCCACCAGCCCGTGTGCGTGCCGGTGGTGCCGGTTGCGGAAGGGGCGGGGGCAGCGAGGTGCTGGGTCATGTCTTCCCTGGGAATCAGAAGGATGGGAGCGGCGACCGGCCCGGTGACAGGCCCGGACCGGTCGCCGCAGACCGGGATGCGGGATCCGGACGGATCAGGACTTGGTGGCGCCGGCCGTCAGGCCGGAGACCAGGTGGCGCTGGACGAGGCCGAAGACGACGGCGGCGGGCGCCGCGATCAGCACGGCGGCGGCGGTCAGCGAACCCCAGTCGGCGGTGTACTGGTTGACGAAGGTCTGGAGGCCGCCCGCGAGGGTGAGGTTCTCCTCGCCGGTCATGAACGCGGAGGCGTAGGCGACCTCGCCCCAGCCGGTGATGAACGTGTAGAACGCGGTGACGGCCAGGCCCGGCTTGGCGAGCGGCATGATCAGCCGCCAGAACGTGCCGAACGGCGTCAGGCCGTCCACCCGTCCCGCCTCGTCGATCTCGGCCGGGATGCCGTCGAAGTAGCCCTTCATCATCCAGGCGCAGAACGGCACGGCGACCGTGAGGTACGTGATGACCAGGCCGACCGGCTGGTTCAGCATGCCGAGCGAGGCCAGCAGGTTGTACAGCGGGACGATCAGCACGGCGACCGGGAACATCTGGGTGATCAGCAGCAGCCACATCAGGGGCCTCAGGCCCGGGAAGCGGAAGCGGCTGACGGCGTAACCGGTGGTGGCGGAGATGAAGACGCCGATGACGGTGGTGATGCCGACGACGATCAGCGAGTTGCCGAGCCACGCCAGGAACTGGGTGTCGGCGAGGACGTGGCTGTAGTTGCCGAAGGTGAAGTTCTTGACGACCGAGGTGTCGAAGGCGTCGGTCTTCGGCTTGAACGAGGTGATCACCAGCCACAGCGGCGGGAACACCGCGACGAGCGTGGCCAGGAGGAGCGCCAGGTGCAGCCCCACGGAGGCGAGCGGCGAACGCTCGCCCCGGGCACGTACCTTGCGGGGCTCGCGGGCCTCGCGGGCCGGAGAAGTCTGCGTGTGGGTGCTCACCACATGTCTCCCTGCTTGCGGAGCGCACGGCGGTAGACCACCGCGAAGAGCGACAGGAGGATCAGGATCAGGACGCCCCAGGCGGCCGATCCCGCGAAGTCGCGCGGGCTGACGACGAAGGAGAGCCGGTAGGCGTACGTCACGAGGATCTCGGTGGCGTCGCCCGGCCCGCCCCGGGTGAGCAGGAAGATCACCGGGAACATGTTGAAGGTCCAGATGGCGCTGAGCAGGATCACCGTGCCGGAGACCGGCCGCAGCCCGGGCAGGGTGATGTGGCGGAACCGCTGCCAGGCGGTCGCGCCGTCCATCTCGGCGGCCTCGTACAGCTCGCCGGGGATGGACTGGAGGCCGCCCAGCATGGCGACGAGCATGAACGGCACGCCAAGCCAGACGTTGACGGCGATGACGGAGACCTTGGCCCAGGTGGGGTCGTTCAGCCAGGAGATCGCGTCGATGCCGCCGCCGGCGAGGAGCTTGTTGAACAGGCCGCTGCGCTCGTTGAACAGCAGCCGCCAGGTGAAGACGGAGACGAAGGCCGGGACGGCCCACGGCAGGATCAGGGCCATGCGGTAGAAGGTGCGGCCCTTGAGCTTGCGGTTGAGCATGTTGGCCAGGACGAGGCCGAGGGTGAAGGAGAGGGCGACACACGTGACCGTCCACACCACGGTCCAGCCGAGGCGGTCCCAGAAGACCTCGTCGGTGAGGACGGCCTTGTAGTTGTCGAGACCGACGAACTCGTACGTCGCGGGGATGTGGTTGACCCCGATCGTGCGCTCGACGTTGGCCTCGTTGGCGTCGGTGAGCGACAGGTAGATGCCGCGCGCCAGCGGGTAGCCGATGATCACGCCGATCACGGTCACCACCGGAGCGACCATGCTCCAGGCGTACCAGTGGGTGCTCAGCGCCCTGCGGAGCCTGCCCGGGCCCGGGGTTCCCGGGGTGTTGTCAGTGCGGCGGCCGCGGCCGCGGGCGCTGTTCGCGCCCGCGGCCTTCGCCACCGACTGGCTGGTCTCGACAGCCATTGGTCGGTCAGCCCTTCCCACTGCTTACTTGTAGTCCTTGAGCATCTTGCGGTAGGCGTCGCCCGTCTCCTGGGCGGCCTTCTCCGGAGTGGTCTTGCCGCCCAGGACGTTGGCCATCTGGAGGCGGATCGGCTCGAAGAGGGCGTTGCCCTGCGGGATCCACGGGCGCTCGACGGCCTTGTCGACGGCGGGCTTGAAGAACTGGACCATCTCGTTGCCGGACACGGTCGGCTGCGCGTACACCGAGAGGCGGGTGGGCAGCAGGCTGAGCTTCTCGGTGGTCTGCTGCTGCACCTTGGCCGAGCTCATGTACTTGGCGAACTCGTAGGACGCGTCGAGGTTCTTGGAACCGGCGTAGACGGAGAGGTTCCAGCCGCCCTGCGGGGAGCCCTGACCGGCGCTGCCGGCCGGCACGGGCGCGATGCCCAGGTTCTTCGGGTCCTTGAACTCGGCGCCCGCGCGGGAGTCGGCGATGGCCCACGGGCCGTTGAGCATCATCGCGACCTTGCCGGACTTGAAGGCGTTCTGCATGTTGTTCCAGCCGTCGGAGGCGTCGGTGATCGCCGCCTTCGAGTCGACCAGGTCCTTGATGGTCTTGTACGCCTTGACGCCGGACGCGTCGTCGATGGTGACCTTCTTGGCCTCGGCGTCGACCATGTCGCCGCCCTCGCCGTACAGGAAGGACAGGAACCAGTACGGGTCGTCACCGCGCAGGTAGAGGCCGGTCTTGCCGGGCCACTTCTTGCTGACCTTGGCGGACGCGTCCTTCAGCGCCTCCAGGGTCGTGGGGACCTCGGCGCCGGCCTCCTTGAGCATCTTCTTGTTGTAGAAGAGCGCCATGGTGTCGATGACCTGCGGGACCGCGTAGGTCTTGTCGTTGAACTTGGTGCTCGCGGCGGCCTGCGGCAGCCAGTCGCCCTGGTTCTCGATGGCGCGGGTGCCGTCCAGCGGGGCGAGGTAGCCCAGGCTGGCGAAGTCGGCCACCCAGGCGACCTCGGTGCGCATCACGTCGGGGGCGCCGGAGTTGCCGCCCGCGGCGTTCTTGAACTTGGCGTTGGCCTCGCCGAAGGGGACGTTGACGTACTTGACCTTCACCTTGGGGTGCAGCTTGGTGAAGCCCTCGGCCAGCGCCTGGTAGGTCGCCTTCTCGGCCTCGTTCGAGGTGTCCCAGAACGTGACGGTGCCGGACAGCTCGCCCGAGCTGTTGGTGCCGCCCTGGGTGCCGCTGTCGCCCCCGCACGCCGCCGTCGTCAGGCCGAGGGCCGCGACCAGCGCGGTGGCCGCTATGCCACGCCGCATGTGAACTCCTTCAACTGATCCCGGGAAGACGAAGGCGGATCACATCACCGGATCTCGTGCCTCCTGCAAACCGCTCCCTCGCGGCGCGCCGGGTTGCCAGGAACGTAACAGGGATGAAAACGAGCCGAAAGAGCTTGCGGCAAATTTCTGCAAGGCGGGCTGATCGTTACATCCGCGTGTCCCTACAGTTGCCGATGCATCGCTTGACACGGCGGCGGGGCGGGCTTGCGCGGCCCGGGAGGAAGCTGCAAGCCTTTTCGTAAGGCCTTGCAGGACCGTTTCATGACCGCTCCCACCTCGTTAGATGTACGTAGCCCCCATCCCGGCCCACCGAGAGGGACACCGCACATGGCCCACGAGCTGACCTCGCCCGTCCAGACGCCGGAGGACCTGCGCCGTGCAATCTCTTCCAGCGACCGCCCGGGATGGTGGCGGGAGGCCGTCATCTACCAGGTGTACGTGCGGTCCTTCGCGGACAGCGACGGCGACGGCGTCGGCGACCTGCGCGGGGCCCGCGAGCGCCTCCCCCACCTGGCCCGGCTGGGCGCGGACGCGGTGTGGCTGACCCCCTTCTACGCCTCGCCGCAGGCCGACGGCGGGTACGACGTGGCCGACTACCGCGCCGTCGACCCCGTCTTCGGGGACCTCGCGGACGCGGACGACCTGGTGCGCACGGCCCACGAGCTGGGCCTGCGGGTGATCGTCGACATCGTCCCGAACCACACCTCCGACCGGCACCCGTGGTTCCGCGAGGCGCTCGCCGGCGACCCGGCCTGCCGCGACCGCTACCTCTTCCGCCCCGGCAAGGGGCCGGACGGCTCCCTGCCCCCCAACGACTGGGAGTCCGTCTTCGGCGGCCCGGCCTGGACGCGGGTGGCGGACGGCGACTGGTACCTGCACCTGTTCGCCCCCCAGCAGCCGGACCTGAACTGGGAGAACGAGGATGTGCGGGCCGAGTTCGAGTCGGTGCTGCGGTTCTGGCTGGACCTCGGGGTGGACGGGTTCCGGATCGACGTCGCGCACGGCATGGTCAAGGCACCCGGCATGCCCGACATCGGGCACGGCGAGCAGGCCCGGCTCATCGGCACCCAGCAACTGCCGTTCTTCGACCAGGACGGCGTCCACGAGATCCACCGCGCGTGGCGGCGCCTCCTCGACACCTACGAGGGCGAGCGCATCGGCGTCGCCGAGGCGTGGGCGCCGTCGGCGGAGCGCCTCGCGCTGTACGTACGCCCCGACGAGCTGCACCAGGCGTTCAACTTCCAGTTCCTGAACTGCCCGTGGGACGCGGCCGCGCTGCGGCGGGTCATCGACGACTCGCTGCGGGCCACCACGTCGGTGGGCGCCCCGACGACCTGGGTGCTCTCCAACCACGACGTGGTGCGCCACACCACCCGGTACGGCGAGGGCGCCGCCGGGCTGCGGCGGGCGCGGGCGGCGGCGCTGCTGATGCTGGCGCTGCCCGGCTCGGCGTACATCTACCAGGGCGAGGAGCTGGGGCTGCCCGAGGTCACGGAGCTGCCCGACGAGGCCCGCCAGGACCCCGCCTTCCTGCGGGGCGAGGGCCAGGACGGGCTGCGGGACGGGTGCCGGGTGCCGATCCCGTGGACGGTGGACGGCCCGTCGTACGGCTTCGGCCCGGGCGGGAGCTGGCTCCCGCAGCCGCCGTCGTGGCGAGAGCTGTCGGTCGAGGCCCAGACCGGCGACCCGGACTCGACGCTGGAGCTGTACCGCAGCGCGCTCGCGATGCGCCGTGACCACCCGGCGCTCGGCGCGGGCGACGCGGTGGAGTGGCTGCCCGCGCCCGACGGCGTCCTGGCCTTCCGCCGCCGCGCGAAGGGCCCGGGCACCGGCCCCTGGCAGGGCGACCTGGTCTGCACGGTCAACCTCACCGACCGCCCGGTCGCCCTGCGCGCCCCGGGCACCCGGCTCCTCCTGACGAGCACGCCGGACCCGGCGTCCTCGGTCGCCCCGGAAGCCGTGGCACCGGCCGGCGGCGGTGCCGTATCCGCCGGCGGCGGTGCCGTATCCGCCGACGCCGGCGCCGTTCCGGCCGACGCCGCGCCTGCCGGCGGGACCGCGCCCGCCCCCGGCGGCGGCCCGTCGCGGGACATCGCGCCCCTCGGGGGCAAAGTGCCGTCGCCCGCGAGGGAGTTGGCGGCCGAGGCGGGGCACGGCGAGGGCGGGCGGACCGTCCTGCTCGCCGCCGAGTCCTGCGTTTGGTGGGCAAGCTGACGTGCGGCCGGTACAGTCCCATCACATGACCGCGCGGCTAGCCGACATCGCAGCCCAGGCGGGGGTCAGCGAAGCCACAGTCAGCCGCGTGCTCAACGGCAAGCCCGGTGTGGCCGCGGCCACCCGCCAGTCCGTGCTGGCCGCCCTCGACGTGCTCGGCTACGAGCGCCCCGTACGGCTGCGGCAGCGCAGCGCCGGTCTGGTCGGGCTGATAACCCCCGAGCTGGACAACCCCATCTTCCCGGCCCTGGCCCAGGTCATCGGCCAGGCCCTGACCCGCCAGGGCTACACCCCCGTCCTCGCCACCCAGACCCCGGGCGGCTCCACCGAGGACGAACTCACCGAAATGCTCGTCGAGCGGGGCGTCTCCGGCATCATCTTCGTCTCCGGACTGCACGCCGACACCACCGCCGACATGACGCGCTACGACCAGCTCCGCGGCAAGGGCGTCCCGTACGTCCTCATCAACGGCTTCTCGCCCAAGGTGAAGGCGCCGTTCGTCTCCCCCGACGACCGGGCCGCGATGCAGCTCGCCGTCACCCACCTCGCCTCGCTCGGGCACACCCGGATCGGCCTCGCGGTCGGCCCGAAGCGGTTCGTCCCCGTGCTGCGCAAGATCGAGGGCTTCCAGCTCGGCATGCAGGCGCGGCTGGGACTGGCGCCGGAGCAGTGCGAGGAGCTCATCCAGCACTCGCTGTACACCCTGGAGGGCGGCCAGGCCGCCGCGACCGCGCTGATCGACCGGGGCTGTACCGCCATCGTCTGCGCCAGCGACATGATGGCACTGGGTGCCATCCGGGCCGCGCGCCAGAAGGGCCTGCACGTCCCGAGGGACGTCTCCGTGGTCGGGTTCGACGACTCCCCGCTCATAGCCTTCACGGACCCGCCGCTGACCACCATCCGCCAGCCCGTCCAGGCGATGGGCCAGGCGTCGGTGCGTGCCCTGCTGGAGGAGATCGGCGGCACCCCCGCCCCGCACAGCGAGTTCGTCTTCATGCCCGAGTTGGTCGTTCGCGGTTCAACCGCCTCGGGGCCTCAGGGCCAGCGGTCCTCGGAAAGGCCGTCGTCCGACGGACCGTCCCCCGAAAGGCCATCGTCCGAAAGGCGTAGCGATGGCGTTGAGGACCCGACTGACGGATGATCGACCGAGTAGACCTATCTGGCAGACTCTTGGCCCATGGGTGACACGACTGTGAGGACACTGGAAGGCCGTGAGGCCCCGGCACCACCGGTGGATTCACCCATCGAACAGGGTCCGGCCCGCGTGGCGGACAGCCGGACCGTGTGGCAGCGGATGCGCGCGCCGCGCCGCCCCCGCATCTGGTTCGAGATCCTGCTGATCGCGGTGAGTTACTGGACGTACTCGCTGATCCGCAACGCCGTGCCCGAGCAGAAGGCCGAGGCACTGCGCAACGCCGACTGGATCTGGCGGGCCGAGCAGTCCCTCGGCATCGCCGTCGAGAAGACGGTCAACCACGCCGTGGACTCGGTGACGTGGCTGATCGTGGGCATGAACTACTACTACGCCACGCTCCACTTCATCGTCACGATCGGTGTCCTGGTGTGGCTGTACCGGTGGCATCCCGGCCGGTACGCCGCGACCCGGCTGGTGCTGTTCTCCACCACCGGCATCGCCCTGCTCGGCTACTACCTGTACCCGCTGGCGCCGCCGCGCCTGATGACCTCCGAGAAGTTCATCGACACCGTGCTGGTCCACCAGACCTGGGGCTCGATGGCGTCGGGCGACCTGAAGCACATGTCCAACCAGTACGCCGCGATGCCGTCCATGCACATCGGGTGGTCGCTGTGGTGCGGCCTGACCATATTCGCCCTGGCCAAGGCGCCCTGGGGCAAGATCCTCGGCCTGCTCTACCCGACCTTCACGCTCGTGGTCATCGTCGCCACCGCCAACCACTTCTGGCTGGACGCGGTGGGCGGCATGATCTGCCTGGCCTTCGGCTACACGCTGGCGTACGGCTGGTACGGCAGGATGCCGCACCGGCTGCCGCGGCACGTGGCACCGACACGGGTGCCCGCACCCACCCCGGCTCCGGAACCGGCGCCGGCCCCGGCGGCCCACGCTCACGCCCCGTAGAACAGCTCCTCCACCACGGCCCGCGCCCGGCGGGTCGTACGGCGGTAGTCCTCCACCATCTCGCCGACGTGCCCCGGCCCGTACCCCAGGTACCGGCCGACCGCGGCGAGCTCCCGCGCGTCGGACGGGAAGGTGTCCCCGGCCCGCCCGCGCACCAGCATCACGCCGTTGCGCACGCGCGTGGCCAGCACCCACGCCTCGTCCAGCGTCTGGGCGTCCCGCTCAGCGATCAGGCCCGCGTCGCGGGCGGCGGCCAGCGCCCGGCGGGTCCGCGTCGTGCGCAGCCCCGGTACCGCGTGCCCGTGCCGCATCTGGAGGAGCTGCACCGTCCACTCCACGTCCGACAGGCCGCCGCGCCCCAGCTTGGTGTGCAGGGCGGGGTCGGCGCCGCGCGGCAGCCGTTCCGTCTCCATCCGGGCCTTCAGCCGCCGGATCTCGCGTACGGCGGCGTCGTCCAGGCCCCGCTCGGGGTAGCGCAGCGGGTCGATCAGCGCGATGAAACGGCGGGCGAGGTCCTGGTCACCGGCCATCGGCTCGGCCCGCAGCAGCGCCTGGCTCTCCCAGCCGAGCGACCAGCGGCGGTAGTAGGCCTCGTACGACTTCAGGGTGCGCACCAGGGGGCCGCTCTTGCCCTCGGGGCGCAGATCCGCGTCGATGATCAGCGGCGGGTCGGCCGTCGGCAGTTGCAGCAGCCGCCGCATCTCGGCCACCACCGTGCCGGCCGACCGGGCGGCCTCCTGCTCGTCCACGCCGTCGCGGGGCTCGTGCACGAAGATCACGTCCGCGTCCGACCCGTAGCCCAGCTCGTGCCCGCCGAAGCGGCCCATGCCGATGACGGCGAACCGGGTCGGCAGGGTGTCGCCCCACTGCTCGCGCACGGCGGCCCGCAGCGCGCCCGCGATCGTCGCCGCGTTCAGGTCGGTGACCGCCTGGCCGACGCGGTCGACGAGCGCGCCGGGGTCGGCCTCGGCGGGGCTGTCCTCGGTGCCGTACGAGCCGATGATGTCGGCGGCGGCGGTACGGAACAGCTCCCGGCGCCGTACGCCACGGGCCACGGCGACCGCCAGCTCGGCGTCCTCCGCGCGGCCGACCGCGGCGAGGATCTCCGGCTCCAGGTGGTCGCGGCCGCGCGGCTGGAGGCCCTCGGGGGCGCCCAGGATGGCCACCGCCTCGGGGGCGCGCAGCAGCAGGTCCGGGGCCAGCCGCCCGGCGGACAGCACCCGCGCGAGGTTCTCCGCCGCCGCGCCCTCGTCCCGCAGCAGCCGCAGGTACCAGGGCGTCTTGCCCAGGGCGTCGGACACCTTCCGGAACGCCAGCAGGCCCGCGTCGGGGTCGGCCGAGTCCGCGAACCAGCCCAGCATCACCGGCAGCAGCGTCCGCTGGATCGCCGCCTTCCTGGTGACCCCGGACGACAGCGCCTCCAGGTGCCGCAGCGCGGCCACCGGGTCCGCGTACCCCAGCGCCTCCAGCCGCTGCCCGGCGGCCTTGGCGCTCAGCCGCGTCTCACCGGGCGCGAGCTGCGCGACCGCGTCGAGCAGCGGCCGGTAGAACAGCTTCTCGTGCAGCCGCCGCACCACCGCCGCGTGCCGCTTCCACTCCCGGTTCAGCTCCGCCACCGGGTCGGTCCGCAGCCCGAGTGACCGCCCCAGCCGCCGCAGATCGCCCTCGTTCTCCGGCACCAGGTGTGTCCGCCGAAGCCGGAACAACTGGATGCGGTGCTCCATCGCCCGCAGGAAGCGGTACGCCTCGTCGAGCTGCGCGGCGTCGGCCCGGCCCACGTAGCCCCCGGCCGCGAGCGCCTTCAACGCCTCCAGGGTGCTCCCGCTGTGCAGCGTGGCGTCACTGCGGCCGTGCACCAATTGCAGGAGCTGCACCGCGAATTCCACGTCCCTGAGCCCGCCGGGGCCGAGCTTCAGCTCACGGTCCACGTGCGCGACGGGGATGGTCTCCACCACCCTGCGCCGCATCTTCTGCACGTCGGAGACGAAGTTCTCCCGCTCGGCGGCCTGCCAGACCAGCGGTGACACGGCGTCGATGTACGCGGCGCCCAGCTCGTGGTCCCCGGCCACCGGCCGGGCCTTCAGCAGGGCCTGGAACTCCCACGTCTTGGCCCAGCGCTGGTAGTAGGCGAGGTGGCTCGACAGGGTCCGCACGAGCGGCCCGTTCCTGCCCTCGGGGCGCAGGTTGGCGTCCACGGGCCAGATGGTGCCCTCCACCGTCTGCTCCGAGCAGATGCGCATCAGATGCGAGGCCAGCCGGGTCGCCGCCTGCATCGCCTTGCCCTCGTCGGCCCCGTCGACGGGCTCGCCGACGAAGATGACGTCCACGTCCGAGACGTAGTTCAGCTCGTTGCCCCCGCACTTGCCCATCGCGATCACCGCGAGCCGGCACGCGGCGGCGTCGTCGGGCGCGGCCGCGCGCGCCATGTCGAGGGCCTTGCGGAGGGTGGCCGTGGCGAGGTCGGCCAGCTCGGCGGCGGTCTCGGCGACGTCGGTCGTCCCGCACACATCGCGCGCGGCTATGGCCAGCAGACACCGCCGGTAGGCCACCCGCAGCGAGACGGGGTCGCTCGCCCCGGCCAGCCCCCGCTCGAAGTCGGCGACGCCCGGGTGCAGGTCGGTCGACTCGTACGTGACGAGCGCCTCCCAGTCGCGCGGGTGCCGGGCCAGGTGGTCGCCCAGCGCCTCGGAGGCACCGAGCACGCCGAGCAACCGGTCGCGCAGCGGCTTGGCGCTCAGGACGGTGCCCAGCAACTGCCGGCCCTCATCGCCCTGCGCCTCGGCGAGCCGGACGAGCCCGCGCAGCGCCAGGTCGGGGTCGGCGGTGGCACCGAGCGCGTCGAGCAGCACCGGGTCGCCGTGCACGGCGGACAGCACGGGCAGCTCCAGGAGCCGCTCGGCGGCGGACGGGTCGGTGAAGCCGTGCCGCAGCAGTCGGGTGAAGGTACTGCTCCTGCGCCCCGGCCCGCTCATCCGCGCTCTCCCCTTTCCTTGGGGCTCGGTTCCCCTCCGGGGCGCCTGTCGCGTGCGTCGGCGGGCGATCGTGCTCGGCTGCTCGTCCCTCACAGCCTCCGCGCGTTCTCCCTTTCCACGCCCGCGTGCCCCTTCGGCTCACTCGCCTTCCACGCGTCCGAGCCTATCGGCCCCCGCCGATACCGCCCGGCGGGACCCGGCGCGTCCGGGGCGGCCGCCCACCGAGCCGGCGTGAGGCACCCCACACCGGGGCCTATGAACCGGATGGCGGCAAAGCCGGTCTTCCCTCCCGGTTCGCCCACCCCACCGCGTAACGGAAGCCCGCCCATGCCTCGCCCCGCCCTGTCCTCATTCCGCCGTGGCCTGTTCATGGCCGCGCCGATCGCCGTGCTCGTCGGCATCACGGGCGGGACGCTGGCGCTGACGGCCGGGGCGTCGGACGCGTCCGACGTGCCGAGCCGGGGCGTACCGGAGGCCCAGGCGGTCAAGCCGGTCCGCACCCAGGGCGAATCGGTGCTCCAGATCATGGCCCACCCGGACGACGACCTGTTCTTCATGAACCCGGACACCAGCCAGTCCATCGCCTCCGGCCACAGCCTCACGTCCCTCTACCTCACCGCCGGTGAGTCCGACGGCCGCAACGCCCGCCGCCAGGACCCGCGCCCGCCCGCCGACAAGGCGGCGTACGCGGAGGCCCGGCAGAACGGCATACGCGCCGCGTACGCCGAGATGGCCACCGGCAACCGCACCAGCCCCTGGGACCGCACCTCCATCGCCACGGCCGGCGGCGGCCGGGCCGAGCTGGACGTCCTGCGCGCCAAGCCGCAGATCAGCCTGGTGTGGCTCCAGCTCCGCGAGGCGGGCAGCATCTCCGACGAACGCCCGCACAGCCTGCACGGCCTGTGGGACGCGCGCGTGGAGACCCTGGAGTCGCAGCTCGCGGCCGGTTCCCCGGTGCGCGAGGACTTCTCGTACACCAAGAGCCAGACCATCGAGACGATCAGCGGCGTCCTGACCCGCTTCAAGCCCACCTTCGTCCGGCTCATGGACCCGACGCCGGGCCGCAACGACAAGACCGGGAAGCTCTCCGACCACCAGGACCACATGTACGGCGCCCGGTTCGCGCAGGCGGCGCTCGCCCGGTACGCCGGCTCCCCCGGCCGTCCGCCGTTCGCGGTGCAGAACTACCTCGGGTACTCGACCGGCGGCCTGCCGCACTCCCTCGACCCGAGGACGACCGAGGCGAAGCTGCGCACGCTGAAGACGTACGCGTGGTGGGACCACACGGACTACTGCGAGGACCCGGCCGGCTGCGGCGACCGCAAGGTGGCCGCCCGCCCCGCCGGACACGGCTGGGCGCAGTCGATCCGCTACGCCCGCGGCGGCTCGGCCTCCTGGGTGCGGGAGGGCGCTCGGAAGGGCGAGCTGTACGCGTTCTCGGTGCTGGACGGCCGCCTGGCGGTGTGGCGGAAGACCGGTGGCGCGCAGTGGACGGGCCCGGTTCTCCAGCCGGGCGCGGGGCTGGACGCCGGGGTGACGTCGGTGCGGCTCCCGGACGGCCGGATCGCGGTGTTCGGTACGCGTACCGAACTGGACGGGGAGTACCGCCGCGAGGTGGTGACGGCCGTGCAGTCCGCGCCGGGCGGGGCGTTCGGCGCGTGGCGGTCGCTGGGCACGCCCGAGCGGGACGACGAGTCCGCCACGTCCGACATCAGCCTGCCGGCGGTACTGGTGGACCGGGCGGGCCTGATGACGGTGTACGTGCGCGACGGCGGCCACACGATGCGGGTGAGCGCCCAGCGGGCGGACGGCGGCTGGGGGCCGTGGCGGCCGGCCGGCGGACGGGACCTGCGGGGCGACCCGGTGGCGGCGACGGACGCGACGGGGCGCGGTTATGTGTTCGCGGGGACGCCGACGACGGTTCTGGCGTGGGCCCAGGCGGCGCCGGGCGGGCCGGTGGCCGGTCCGGTGGCGACCGGGCTGCCGGCGACCACGGTGGCGCTCAGCGTGACGCCGGACGGCCCCGACGGCGTACGGCTCTGGTTCCGCAAGCCCGCCTCCGGTGACGTCCGCACGGCCCGATTCGCGGGCGGCGGCCACGCCTCGCCGGTGCGGGACGTGACGGGTGGCATCGCCGGGTACGGCGCGGTGGGCGCGTCGGGCGGCCGGCTGGCCGTGCGCGCGGGCACCGGAGCGGTCGCGACGGCGCCGGTGGGCGGGGCGGCCGGGTGGGAGACCGGGCGGTCACTGTTCGCCGGTGCCCCGGCGGCGACCGGGGCGGGCTTCGCGACGGTGGGCCTGGACGGCCGGCTGAACTGGTCCCCCTGGGAGCGATGAGGCGGCGCGGCGCGCCGAGTCCGGCTTTCATGGACGTACTCACCAGTGGAGGAGAGCTCATGAACTGGACGCTGGAAGTCGTCGTGGTCCCGGTGACCGATCTGGACCGGGCGAAGGACTTCTACGGCACGAAGTGCGGTTTCAAGGTCGACCTGGACACGGAGGTGGCCCCGGGGGTGCGCATCATCCAGCTCACGCCGCCCGGCTCGCGCTGCTCGATCGCCTTGCAGAGCGGCATGCCCCTGGCCCCGGGCGAGAAGTCCATGGCCCCGGGCTCGCTGCACGGCCTCCAGCTCTGCGTGACCGACATCGAGGCGGCGCGGGCGGAGCTGACGTCCCAGGGCGTGGAGGTGAGCCCCGTCCAGCACGTGGGCCCGGGCGGCTGGACGGAGGGCAAGGGCGAGACGTGGAACTCGTTCGTGTTCTTCAAGGACCCGGACGGCAACGGCTGGACGGTCCAGGAGGCGCCGTCCGAACTGTCGGAGCGCTGAGCGCTAGTAGTAGCCCTTCCGCCCGTCGAGCAGCTCCCGTATCGCGTCCAGGTGCCCGGCGTGCCGCGCGGTCTCCTCGACCATGTGGATCAGCATCCACCGCAAGGTGGCCTGGGCGGACCGGAAGTCGGGGTGGCGGCCGACCTCGTCGAACGAGTGGGCCGCGATGATCTCGTTCGACCTGTCGCACTGCCGCTCGTACTCCTCCAGGAGGCGCGCGAGCGGCACGCCGTCGACCTTCATGTCGAGGTCCTCGTCGCTCTCGTCGAACTGCGGGCCCTCGGCGGGACCGCCCAGGAACAGCACCTCGAACCAGCTCTGCTCCACCCACCGCAGGTGTGAGACGACGCCGGCGACGGTCATGTTCGGCGACTGCGGCAGGACCGCCCGGTGCGCGTCCTCCTCGGACAGCCCCTCGCACTTCCACCGGACGATCGAGCGCTGCATGTCGAGCCACCCGACGAGCTGGGTCCGTTCGTCCGCCACGAAAGGAGGGCGTTCACGATGAAGAGTCATGCGCGCGGACGCTAGCGCAGCCCGCCCCGGGCCGCACCGGCTTTTCCCCCGACCCGCCCGGCACGCGCGGGGGCCTCGGGCGCGATGCGGCGGCCACCGGGAGCAGCAGCAGGCCGCAGAGGGCGACCACGAGCCAGCCCGGCCGCGAGGCGTGCGCCAGACCTGCCGGGGCCGCGCCCGCGATCAGGCCGCCGGCGACGGCGATTCCGAGCGCGGCGCCGAACTGGCGGGCCGTGGACGTGATCGCTCCCGCCACGCCGGCCCGGGCGGGCGGCAGCCCGTTCACCGCGGTGTTGGTGATCGGAGCGTTGGCGAAGCCGAACCCGATGCCGATGAGCGCGTACGCCGCCAGGAGCAGGGGCACGCTCGTGTCCTGGTCCAGCCCGACCAGGCAGAGCCCGCCGGCGGCGATGAACCCGCCGGCCAGGAGGAGCGGCGTACGCGGCCCGGCACGACCGACGAGACGGCCGGACCAGGGCGCGCAGAGCATCGCGCCGACCGCCATGGGCAGTGTCGCCAGCCCGGCGGCCAGGGGCGTCCAGCCCCGGCCGTCCTGCAAGTACAGGGTGGTGAGCAGCAGCGTCATGTTGAGGGCGACGAACACCACCACCGCCCCCAGCACTGCCCCGGCGAAGGCCGGACGCCGGTAGAGCGCCAGGTCCATCAGCGGCTCGCGGCGGCGGGACTCCACCCGCACGAACGCGGCCGCCGCGACGGCGAGCAGGGCGTATGCGCCCAGTGCGAGGGGCGAGGTCCAGCCGATGCGCGGCCCCTCGATGAGTACGCCGACCGCCGTGCCGATGACCACGGTCAGGAGGGCCTGGCCGGGCAGGTCGAGGCGGCGCGGCCGCTCGGCGCGGGACTCGGGCACGAACACGGCGGTGAGGACGAGGGCGGCGGCGATGACCGGCGCGTTGATCCAGAACAGCGACCGCCAGCCGAGGCCCGCGACGAGGGCGCCGCCGGCGACGGGGCCGACGGCCATGCTGAGCCCGAAGACCGACGCCCACACGCCGATCGCCCTCGCCCGCTCCCTGGCGTCCGGCATGGCGTTCACCACGATCGCGAGCGCCACCGGACTGAGCATCGAGGCACCGGCGCCCTGAACGGCCCGAGCCGCGACGAGCACGCCCACCGAAGGCGCGACGGCACAGGCCAGCGAGGCCGCCCCGAAGACGGCCAGCCCGGCCTGGAACACCCGTCGGCGCCCGAACCGGTCCGCCAGCGCACCGGAGGAGATCAGCAGCCCGGCCAGGACGACGGTGTACGCGTCCACCGTCCATTCGAGCCCCCGGGTCCCGATGCCCAGGGCCCGCCCGATCTCCGGCAGACCGACATTGACGATGGTGGTGTCCAGCCCCACCAGGAACATGCTGAGACAGCAGACGGCCAGCACCGTCCACCGCCTCCGCACACTCAACACGGGCTGCGGCTCAGGAAGATGAAGCGCCACGGTCACGGATCTGCCCCTCGGGTCCGGGAAGGCTGCCGACCCGCCCATGCTGGGCGGACACGGGGGCAGCGGCCCAACGATGTTGCGGAAACCGCAACATGGCGTTCCCTGTCCCGAGGCAAGGCCTTGGCAGACCCCGATCAGCACCGTGATGCTGCGTCTTCGTGGTGCGATGGTCACTCAGCCAGCGGCTCGGCCTCGTGTGCGGCGGCGATCTTGTCGATGCGCTGCGCGAGGTCGAAGTCCGCGAACGTCAATTTGTGTCCGGCGTCGTGCGTAGTGACGGTGAATCGCACGTGATCCCAGCGCAGGTCGATGTCCGCATGGTGACTGATCAGCCGCTCGACGTCGGCGACATGCACGATCAACGCCACGCCGCCGTGGTACCTGATGCGATAGGCCGCTGTGATCGAATCGCCGACCCTTCGCCAGTTCGGGACGTTTTCCAGGTATGCCGCGATCTCCACCTCACCGAGTACTGCGGTAGTTGCCTCGGTCTCGGCCACGTCATCCCCTCTCAGCCACTGGCTCCAGGACGTCGGCAAGATCCCGGCCGACCGAGGCATCGTGCCATGGACGCATCGCTCGCTCCAGGGTGGCCAACTCACGCGCCATCCTCGCGGAGCGGGTCTCAGTGGCGATCTGGACCACCGTCCGGGCGATCTCCAGAGCCTGCTCGGGCTCACTCGCGCCGGCGGCCGCTGTGGCGTACCGCGCCATGTAGACGCCCCGATCCCGGCGGGCAGTCTCCGGGACCTTGGCGAGGACCTGTGGCCACAGGCTGACCGCCTCGCTGCCGAGGCCCAGTCGGCCGTAACAGGTCGCCCTCTGCACCTCCAGGTAGCCAGGGGTCCTCCTGCACGCGTTGCCCCACGGCAGGTCATCGTCGACACGGGAAACCAGGCCACCAGCTTGGTCGAGGAGCCGATCGACGGCCGTGCGGTCACCGGTGAGACTCGCACCATGGGCCTGCTGCTGCATGGCCATGATCCTCACCTTCGGGACCAGCCGGTCGGCGTCGTCGAGCGCGGCCTCGCAGAGGTCGATGACGGCGGCACCATCCCCCAGGTCAGTACGGACCTGGGCTTGGTTGACGAGGCTGTAACCGATCAAGTGCGGGTCACGCGACCGCATCGCGATCTCCTGGGTGATTCCACGCCAGAACGCGGCGCCGTCGAGATCGCCGGCGTCCTGGTACAGCCAGCCGACGAGAGCGGCGTAGGCAGCGCCAACACGCAACAGGCTCTGCCGGGTCTTTCCTTGAGCAGACCTGATGAGTTTGTCGATGAGCTGGTACTGGGCTGACACCGTTCCGATCAGGTCGTGTGGGCCGAGGAACATGTCGGCCCGGTAGTGCCCCTCCAACTGCTGCTGGAAGTAGTCGACGAGGGCAGGGTCGACATGCTGTCGGGCAGTGGGTCCGGGCACGAGTGCGGCTGCTGTGACGGAGACGAAGGTACGACGATTCACGTCGGTCTCCTCGTGGTGCTCCGGCCGGAGCCATCCGCGCGGCGTGGTGAATCCCAGATCTTCAGGCCATTGGCCGAGCGCGTCATGAAGCACGATCGCGGTCTCCTCCGGAGGCCATCCAGGCCGAGCCCCTTCCCAGCGCCGCCAGGTCCGCGGCGACACCGCGAAGTGTCGGTCTCCGAGCAACCGCTGACCGTGGTCCGTCAGCGCCATCGCGGCCTGCTCCATAGTCCGCCAGCCCTTTCGCAGCCGCGCGGCCCGCAGTGCGTCATTGCGTCCCATGCCGAGAGTCTGATGCGTCATCAAGTGACTTGTCCCCCATGGCCGCCAGGTGGCCGTCGATGGCCCTGCGATGGCCTGTCGCCCACTTCCTGTGCGGCTCATCATCGAGGTGTTGCTGACGGGGCGCACAACAGTTGGACGTGATGCCCCTCGATAGACGTAGATCGGGGAGCGGCCCGTGATGACGATCAAGGTGTATCGCGTGAACCAGGACGGCACCCAACGCACGATCCGTGAAAAGCGGGAAGTAACGCCCGCTGACCATATCCCGACCAGCACCGCGTATCCGGTGTGCACGTGCCCCCGCTGCCGTGCGGTGGCGCCTCGATGACAGAACGCTGCTCCGGATGCCAGTCCACCGACCAGCTACGAGTCGTCGCCGTCCGGGAGGGCAAGGACGTCCTCGCCTGCCCTGTGCACGCGGCGCTCCTGGCCGCACCCCTGGATGACGTCCTGTCCGCCCTGGCCTGGTACCAGAGCCGCCGCAAGGCGCAACCCTGTTGAGCCCCGCCACACCATGAAGCCCCTACCGAGGAGGTACGGATGAGCAGCACCATGGCCGACGGAGGCAAGCACGGCGGTGAGCCGTCCGACAAGCCCTGGACGCCGCCGCCCACTCCGCCCTCCCCCGACGGCTCCGGCCCCAGCAAGACCACCGACGGGAGCTGATGTGGCGACCGCCCAAGCGGACGGCGGGCACGCCGCGCTCGTAGAGACGCTCTACGAGCGCGGCCTGCTCGACAAGACATGGCGAGCCGTCTGGCACGCCGTCGCCCGCGAACCCTTCATCCCACGCCAGGCATGGCGCCAGACGCCCACCACGTGCGAGCCGCTGACCACCGAGGCCGACCGCCTCGCCCTCATCCACTCCGACGAACCGGTCGTCATCCAGCTCGACGACGGCAAGCCGGACGGTCCCGGCATCGCCACTTCCTCCAACAGCCAGCCGAGCATGGTCGCCAGGATGCTGCGGCTCCTGCTCGTCGAGGACGGCCACCGTGTACTGGAGATCGGCACCGCCTCCGGGTACGTCGCCGCGCTTCTCTGCCGTCGCCTCGGTGACCACCTCGTGTACAGCGTCGAGATCGACCCCGGCCTCGCCCACCACGCGGCCGCCGTCCTCCGCGCCGCCGGGTACGAACCGCACCTGCTGTGCACGGACGGCGAGTCGGGCTGGCCCGAACAGGCGCCGTTCGACCGCGTCATCGCCACCTGCGCGCTCCGGACGATCCCCCACCGGCTGGTGCGGCAGCTCACCCCAGGAGGCGTCCTCGTCGCCCCCTTGGACCGCGACTTCTGGAGCGGCGCCATCGTCCAGCTCACCGCCGACGGCAAGGGGGCTGCCTCAGGACGCTTCCAGAGCGGCGCCTCGTACATGCCCATGCGGTCCCACCGGCCACCCCAGCCCGCTCCGGTCGACGAAGAGACGTGTCGATCGGTGAAGGCTGCCGTCAACCCGCGTGACCTGCTCTCCCTCGGCTTCGCCCTGTACGCCGGCACACGCCTCCCCGGCGTACGCGTGGTCCACGCCGACCGGGACGGTGACGCCGCCCAAGTGTGGTTGCAGGACTACGACGGCTGCGCCGCCACCGTCGCCACCGGCGAGGACGCGTACGAGTACGGAGCCCGCAACCTGTGGCAGGAGGTCGAGCGCGTGCATCAGGAATACGTCGACCTCGGATCACCCGAGGCCAGGGACTTGGGGCTGACCGTGACCGCGCGCGGTCAGCAGGTGTGGCTGCGTGATCCGGATCGGGTCATCGACCCCGCGCCCCGCCTCCCTGACGCGCGCCATCGGTCCCGTGGTGCTGCACTGGAGGAGTAGGGACCACAGCGGAGGTGCTCATGACCGGCCGCGTCGGCAAGACCCGGAACATCTTCCTCGTGTGGCTCGTCTGGCCACTGATCACCCTCGGGATCTATCACCTGGTTTGGTACTACAAGGTGAACCGCGAGGCACGTGACTTCGACGAACGCATCGACGTCCGGCCGGGGATGGCGGTGGTGGCCATCGCGCTGGGCTGGATCCTGATCGTGCCGCCGTTCATCTCGGTGTTCAACACCGGTCAGCGCATCGCGCGCATGCAGCGGGCGGCCGGATTGCAGCCGACCTGCAATCCGTGGATCGGTCTGATCCTGATGTTCATCCTCAGCCTCTACCCGCTGTACTACCAGCACGAGACGAACCAGATCTGGGCCCACTACGGCCACGTGGAGGAAGGCGAACAGGTCCCCGTGGCCGCCTGAGGCACCATGAACGTCATGGCTGAGAGGAACGGATGGGAGGACGCCTGGCCCTCTCGTTGAGGCGCTTGGCGCGGTGAAGATCCAGCTCCTCAATCTCCTTCCGTAAAGCCTCTTTGTGGTCGAATGACAGATCGGGAGATGCGCGGATCTTCACCAGCTCCGCTCGGTACGTGTCGTACTGCTTCTTCTCTCTCCGATGGTCCAGGCTGTCCACGATATTGGCCACGATGGTGGGCACGAAGAGAATGGCGGCCGGTGCCGCCCAGATGAAAATGCGACCCGGCCATGTGGCGGGCCCCAAGGTCATGCCAATGGTGACCATCAGCATGGCCACACCGGCACTGGAGACCGAGTCCGTGCGCGTGTATTGAGGCTCCTCCTTCCTATTTGCCATTGGACCCTCCGCGCTGCCGGGCCTGGTCCTCGTCGGCAATGCGACGCCACTCGTTGATATTGGCGTTCAATTGCTTTTGCCTGTCCAGTGCACGCCGCGCCAGCTTCAACACAACCGGCACGGCGGCCACAGCCGACGAAACCGCTAATTGAATGACGGGAATTAAGTCCACGACCGCCACCTTACCCAGCAATTCACCGGCACACGCGTG
The DNA here is from genome assembly GCF_055570965.1 of Streptomyces sp. NPDC031064. NCBI lineage: Bacteria > Bacillati > Actinomycetota > Actinomycetes > Kitasatosporales > Streptomycetaceae > Streptomyces > Streptomyces sp. NPDC031064. Next base: position 359,050 of record NZ_JBVIGF010000003.1, on the reverse strand, counting down.
CTTTGGCATACCGACCGCAGCCGGACGGGCCGGGAGCGGTGAGACGCCGCAGGGCCGACGGTCCGCGACCGTCGGCCCTGCCCGGCGCCCCAGCGAACGCCCTCGTGAACCCGCTTACAGCACCGGCAGGTTCTTCCGCAGCTCGAAGGCCGTGACCTCCGACCTGTACTCCTCCCACTCCTGCTTCTTGTTGCGGAGGAAGAAGTCGAAGACGTGCTCGCCCAGCGTCTCGGCGACGAGTTCGCTGCGTTCCATCAGGGAGATCGCCTCACCGAGGTTCTGCGGGAGCGGTTCGATGCCCATGGCGCGGCGTTCGGCGTCGGAGAGGGCCCAGACGTCGTCGTCGGCGCCGGCGGGGAGTTCGTAGCTCTCCTCGATGCCCTTGAGGCCGGCGGCGAGGAGGACGGCGTACGTCAGGTAGGGGTTGGCGCCCGAGTCGATGGAGCGGACCTCGACGCGGGCCGAGCCGGTCTTGCCGGGCTTGTACATGGGGACGCGGATCAGGGCGGAGCGGTTGTTGTGGCCCCAGCAGATGTAGGAGGGGGCCTCGCCGCCCGAGCCGGCGGTGCGGGCCGAGCCGCCCCAGATGCGCTTGTAGGAGTTGACCCACTGGTTGGTGACGGCCGAGATCTCCGCCGCATGGCGCAGCAGGCCCGCGATGAAGGAGCGGCCGACCTTGGAGAGCTGGTACTCGGCACCGGACTCGTAGAAGGCGTTGCGGTCGCCCTCGAAGAGGGAGAGGTGGGTGTGCATGCCCGAGCCGGGGTATTCCGAGAACGGCTTCGGCATGAACGTGGCCTGTACGCCCTGCTCCAGCGCGACCTGCTTCATGACCAGGCGGAACGTCATGATGTTGTCGGCGGTCGACAGGGCGTCGGCGTAGCGGAGGTCGATCTCCTGCTGGCCCGGCGCGCCCTCGTGGTGGCTGAACTCGACCGAGATGCCCATCGATTCCAGCATGGTGATGGCCTGGCGGCGGAAGTCCATGCCGACGTTCTGCGGGGTGTGGTCGAAGTAGCCGGAGTTGTCCGCCGGGACCGGCTTGGAGCCGTCCAGCGGCTTGTCCTTGAGCAGGAAGAACTCGATCTCGGGGTGGGTGTAGAAGGTGAACCCGAGGTCGGAGGTCTTGGCCAGGATCCGCTTCAGGACGTACCGGGGGTCGGCGAAGGACGGGGAGCCGTCGGGCATCAGGATGTCGCAGAACATCCTGGCCGTCCCCGGCGCCTCGGCCCGCCACGGCAGGATCTGGAAGGTGCCCGGATCGGGCTTGGCGATCATGTCCGACTCGTACACCCGGGCGAAGCCCTCGATCGCCGAGCCGTCGAAGCCGATGCCCTCGTCGAAGGCCTGCTCGAGCTCGGCGGGGGCCACGGCGACGGACTTCAGGAAGCCGAGCACGTCCGTGAACCACAGACGCACGAAGCGGATGTCGCGCTCCTCGAGCGTACGGAGTACGAATTCCTGCTGCTTGTCCATTTCCACACCCATCCTCGCTGATCAGGCCAGCATGCCACCACACGGTTTCGTGCACGTTGCGAACCCATAGTGCATGGAGCTCTGTGGCGTAGGTAACGGAGGCCTCGCAGACTGGTCCCATGGACCGTGGCACACGGGAGCTGCCCGGCGCCGGCACGCCGCCGGCCTGGCTGCGCCTGCTGCCGTGGCTGACGATGGTCCTTCTGGTGGTCGTCCAGCTCACCACGCCCAAGAGCGTGCAGCTCGGTTTCGCGTTCGCCGTCGTGCCGCCGCTGACGTCGCTGCTGTACGGGATGCTCGGCACCGCCCTGGTGGCGGCCGCGATGTTCGGGCTGCTGCTGTTCCCGGTCATCCGGGCCGACGACGTGACGCACGGCGACCTGCTGGCTTTCGGGCTGATCGGTGTGGTCAGCGTGGTGCTGGCGTGGGTGCGGGCGCGCCGGGACGCGCAGCTCGTATCGGTTCGCACGGTCGCGGAGGCGGCCCAGCTCGCGGTGCTGCCGCCGATGCCGGAGTGGGTGGGTCCGGTGCGCTGCGGTGCGCTGTACCGGGCGGCGGAGCGGGGGACGCTGGTGGGCGGCGACCTGTACGACGTGCAGCCGGGGCCGTACGGGGTGCGGGCGATCGTCGCCGATGTGCAGGGGCACGGGCTGGCGGCGGTCGGCACGGTGGCGGCGCTGCTGGGCACGTTCCGGGAGGCGGTGCTCGACGAGCCGGAGCTGGCGGGGGTGGCGGCGCGGCTGGACCGGCGGCTGGTGGTGGACGCGGCGGGGCGCGGGGACACGGAGGTGTTCGCGACGGCGGTGCTGATCGAGTTCCCGCCGGACGGCGCGGCGGTGCGGGTGCTGAGCTGCGGCCATCCGGCGCCGCTGCTGGTGGACGGCGGCGGGGCGCGGGAGGTGGAGCTGTCGCCGGGCGCGCCGCTGGGGCTGGGACTGGCGGAGTTCCGGGCGCCGGAGCCGGTGACGGTGCCGATGCGGCCCACGGACGTACTGCTCGCGCACACGGACGGGGTGACGGACGCGCGGGACGAGACGGGCGCGTTCTACCCGCTGGCGGCGCGGTTGGGGGCGGGGACGAGGCCCGCCTCGCCGGTGGAGTTGGTGCGGGCGGTGTGGCGCGATCTGTCGTCGTACGCGGGTGAGGTCGCCGACGACGTGGCCCTGCTCGCGCTCAGTACACCGGACGGCCATGGCTGACCGGGCGGCCGCCCATTAACATCAGCGCCCATGGGGGGCCAGCGGCTCATACGCATCGTGCGTCCCATGGCGACCATCGGCGCCGTGGCGACGCTCCTCGCCGCGCTCTTCGTCTGCCTCGCGCCGCACGGCGGTGCGGAGCACGGCCGGGACCGGGACCACGGGCGGGGGATGACGCTCGCCGCGGCCGTGGAGCACACCGTCTCGGAGTACACCTGTCCGTACGACCGGGGTGACTGCCGGCTCTTCCCGTACCTCACCCCCGCCGTCCTCACCGCCCCTCCCCTCGACCCGCCCCCGCACGCGGACGGCCTCGTGCGGGTCGCGCTGTCCCCCTCCGCCGGCCGGCCCGCCGCCCACGAGGCGCGGCCGCGCGCGCCGGACCTCCATGTCCTCCAGGTTCTGCGGACCTAGGCGGCCCGCCGCAGTTCCGGACGCAACCACCACCTCCCACCCCCACGAGAAGGAACCACCACCATGGCTGCCAACCGATCCTCGACCGCCGACCGCCGCGCCCGGATAGAGGAGATGCGCCGCGCCGAGAAGGCCCGCGAGCGGCGCAACCGCATCATCACCATCTCCATCAGCACGCTCGTGGTCGCCGGCCTCGTCGGCTTCGGCGGATACGTGCTGAACAAGGAGAACAAGGAGCAGGAGCAGCGGGAGGCCGCCGCCAAGGCGCCGATCGCGGACGAGAAGTCCTGGGACGCCAAGAAGCTGGGCCGCAACCACGTCACCAAGGCCGTCACGTACCCGATGAAGCCCCCGGTCGGCGGTGACCACGACCAGGTGTGGATGAACTGCGACCGGGACGTCTACAAGAAGCCGATCCCCGAGCGCAACGCCGTGCACTCGCTGGAGCACGGCGCGGTGTGGGTGACGTACAACGACAAGGCGCCGGCGGCGGACGTGAAGAAGCTGGAGGAGAAGGTCGGGAAGACCTCGTACTCCTTCATGAGCCCGGTCAAGGACCAGGCCGGCGCGATCATGCTCAGCGCCTGGGGCAAGCAGGTGACGGTCGACGGCGCCGACGACCCGCGGGTGGACGCCTTCTTCACCAAGTACGTGCAGGGCCCGCAGACGCCCGAGCCGGGCGCGGCGTGCACCAACGGGCTGGGCGAGCAGTGACGCGTACGCAGTGGGCTTCGGTCACCGCGGTGGTGCTGGCGCTGCTCTTCGCCGGGGCGGCGACGGTCGCCTCGGCGGGCCCGGAGCCCTCCGCCCAGGCGGCCCCGGCGGCGGATTCGGCGGACGCCGGGTTCGCGCGGGACATGTCGGTGCACCACCAGCAGGCGGTGGAGATGTCGTTCATCGTGCGGGACCGCACGAAGGACGAGGAGGTGCGCCGGCTGGCGTACGACATCGCCAACACGCAGGCCAACCAGCGGGGCATGATGCTCGGCTGGCTGGACATGTGGGGGCTGCCGAAGGTCGCGCCGGGAGTTGAGCCGATGGCCTGGATGGGCATGCCGTCCCACGGGTCCTCGCACTCCGGCGGCGGGTCCTCGCACTCCGGCGGGCTCATGCCGGGGATGGCCACGGCGGCCCGGATGGACCAACTGCGGGCGGCGAGCGGCCGGCAGGCGGAGGTCCTGTACCTGCGGCTGATGACCGAGCACCACAAGGGCGGGGTGCACATGGCGCGGGGCTGCGTCGACAAGTGCCGGCCCGGTGTGGAGCGGGACCTGGCCCAGGGGATGGTCGACGCCCAGGAGTCGGAGATCCTGCTGATGGCCGACCTGCTGAAGAAGCGGGGCGCGAAGCCGTAGGCGGCTCCCGCTGTCCGTGTGTGCGGCCGCTCCGGGTGTGTCCCGGGGCGGCCGTACGGCGGTGCAGCGGTCGCGGGGCGGTGGGGGCGCGGCGAGAATGGAGGCGCTCGGGGACCGACGTACGGCGCTCTATGGCGTTACCGGAGGAAAGAACCCCATGACCACCGCCAAGGACATCATGCACCCCGGAGCCCACTGGCTCCCCGCCCACGAGACCCTCGACCGTGCCGCGCAGATGATGCGCGACCTCAATGTCGGCGCCCTGCCCATCGCCGACGAGAACGAACGGCTCTGCGGCATCCTCACCGACCGTGACATCGTCGTCGGCTGTGTGGCCATGGGCCACGACCCGGCCCAGGTCAAGGCGGGCGACATGGCGAAGGGCACCCCGCGCTGGATCGACGCCAACGCGGACGTGGAGGAGGTCCTCCGCGAGATGAAGGGCCACCAGATCCGCCGGCTCCCGGTGATCGAGAACAAGCGGCTGGTCGGCATGATCAGCGAGGCCGACCTCGCCCGTCACCTGTCGGACTCCCAGGTCGCCAACTGGGCGGAGAAGGTCTACGAGCAGGGATGACCGCCCATCCACCGGGGGCGTGACGCGCGTGCCGTGTCACGCCCCCGGTGCGTGCGCCGGGGGCGGCGCCGTGTCGTCGGCCGGCCCGGCGTGGCCCGGCCCGCCGGCCCCGGTCACCCGGGGCTGCCGGCTCCCGGGGTGTCCCTCGTCCCCCCGCGCGCCCTGCGCCTCCCGCGCCCCCTGTACCCCCCGTGCCCCCTGGCCCAGCACCGCGTCGGCCAGGGCCTGCGGCCGGTCCAGCATCATCAGGTGGCCCGTGCCCGGCACGGCCTCGAAGCGGGCACCGAGCAGGTCCGCGAGGGCACGCTGGCGGCCGGTCCAGCGGGTGGACGCGGGCGCGGCGAGCACGGTGACGGGGACGCCCGGCGGGAGCGGGTGGCGCTCGCGCAGGGCGAGGAGCTCGGCGGCGACGGCCCGGTAGTGGGTGTTCTCCAGGAGGGCGCCGTTCAGCACCCGTGAGGTGGCGTAGCAGCGGCGTATCAGCGCGGCGGGGGCCGGGTCCGGGGCGTGGCCGGGGCGGGAGAGGCGGACCACGGCACGGCGGGTGAGCGGACCGAGCGCGGCGGGCGCCCCGGCGGCGGACAGCACGGTGGCGACGGCACGCGCGAGCGCGGTACGCACGCCGGGGGCGGCGGGCACGCGCGCGTGCTCCTCGACGGACGCGTCGACGAGGACGACGCCGGCGGTGCGGTCCGGGTGCAGCCGGGCGAACGCCTCCGCGTGGAACCCGGCGATGGAGTGCCCGACGACGGTGGCCGGCCCGTCGAGCCCCAGGGCGTCGAGGACGCCCGCGATCCGGTGGGCCTCACCGGCCGCGGACGGCGCCACGGCGGGCGGGCCGCTCAGGCCGTGGCCGGGTCGGTCGAAGCGGACGACGGTGCGGTGCGGGGCCAGCAGCGGGACGAGCGGGTCCCAGTCGAACCAGCTCATCGCCAGCCCGGCACTCAGCACGCAGACCGGGCCGCCGCCCTCGACGACCACGTGGTGGGGCACGCCCCCGACCCGTACGAAACTCATCCGTTCCCCCTCGTCACCGCGTGCGCCCGGATGGACGCCAGCCTGCCATGCCCGGTGTGACGCGGACCTCCGGGACACCTCCGGGACATCGTGTCGCTCTGACGATTACACTGGCCGCGTGCCTCAACTACGCCTCGCCCTGAATCAGATCGACTCGACCGTCGGCGATCTCGCCGCGAACGCCGAGGCGATCGTGCACTGGACCCGGCACTCCGCCGAGCAGGGAGCGCACCTGGTCGCCTTCCCCGAGATGGTGCTGACCGGTTACCCCGTCGAGGACCTGGCCCTCCGGTCGTCCTTCGTCGAGGCGTCCCGCAGCGCGTTGCGCGCGCTCGCCGCGCGCCTCGCCGCCGAGGGCTTCGGGGACCTGCCGGTCGTCGTCGGCTACCTGGACCGCTCCGAGAAGGCCCAGCCCCGGTACGGCCAGCCCGCCGGGGCGCCGCAGAACGCCGCCGCCGTGCTGTACGGCGGCGAGGTGGCGCTCACGTTCGCCAAGCACCACCTGCCGAACTACGGGGTCTTCGACGAGTTCCGGTACTTCGTGCCCGGCGACACCATGCCGGTGATCCGGGTCCGCGGGGTCGACGTGGCGCTCGCCATCTGCGAGGACCTGTGGCAGGACGGCGGCCGCGTCCCGGCCACCCGCAGCGCGGGCGCCGGGCTGCTGGTGTCCATCAACGCCTCGCCGTACGAGCAGAACAAGGACGACGTCCGACTGGACCTGGTGCGCAAGCGCGCCCAGGAGGCCGGCTGCACCCTGGCGTACCTGGCGATGATCGGCGGCCAGGACGAGCTGGTCTTCGACGGCGACTCGATCGTCGTGGACAAGGACGGCGAGGTCGTCGCGCGGGCGCCGCAGTTCGCCGAGGGCAGCGTGGTCCTGGACCTCGACCTGCCCGCCGCGTCCGCCGACGCGCCCACGGGCGTGGTGGACGACGGCCTGACGATCGAGCGCGTGGTGCTGTCGGAGGAGCCGGTGCCCGCCTACGAGCCGGAGCTGACCGGCGGGTACGCGGAGCGGCTGGACGACGACGAGGAGGTGTACACCGCGCTGGTGGTGGGCCTCCGCGCGTACGCCGCGAAGAACGGTTTCCGTTCCGTGCTGATCGGCCTGTCCGGCGGCATCGACTCGGCGCTGGTCGCCGCGATCGCCTGCGACGCGCTGGGCGCGCAGAACGTGTACGGCGTGTCGATGCCGTCCAAGTACAGCTCGGACCACTCCAAGGGCGACGCGGCCGAGCTGGCCCGCCGCACGGGGCTGAACTTCCGCACCGTACCGATCGAGCCGATGTTCGACGCGTACATGGGCTCGCTGGGCCTGACGGGGCTGGCGGAGGAGAACCTCCAGTCGCGGCTGCGCGGCACCATGCTGATGGCGATCTCCAACCAGGAGGGCCACATCGTGCTCGCGCCGGGCAACAAGTCCGAGCTGGCGGTCGGCTACTCGACGCTGTACGGCGACTCGGTCGGCGCGTACGGGCCGATCAAGGACGTGTACAAGACGTCGGTCTTCCGCCTCGCGCGGTGGCGCAACCGGGCGGCCGAGGAGCGCGGGCAGACCCCGCCGATCCCGGAGGCGTCCATCACCAAGCCGCCCAGCGCCGAGCTGCGCCCCGGCCAGGTCGACACCGACTCGCTGCCGGACTACGACGTCCTGGACCGGATCCTGGAGCTGTACGTCGACCGGGACCAGGGCAAGGAGGCGATCGTCGGCGCCGGCTACGACGAGGAGCTGGTGACGCGGACGCTGCGCCTGGTGGACACGGCGGAGTACAAGCGGCGCCAGTACCCGCCGGGCACCAAGATCTCGGCCAAGGGCTTCGGCAAGGACCGGCGCCTGCCGATCACCAACCGCTGGCGCGAGACGACGACGGGCTGACCGGCCGGTCCTGAACAGCGAAGGGGCCTCCCGCGACGAGCGGGAGGCCCCTTCGGCGTACCCCAGCCGGTCAGAGCGTCACACGTGCCGCGATCGGCAGGTGGTCGCTGTCCGTGGCCGGCAGCGTCCAGGAGGCGACCGGCTCGACGCCCTTCACCATGATCTGGTCGATCCGCGCCATCGGAAACGCGGCCGGCCAACTGAAGCCCATGCCGTCGCCGGCCGCGCCCTGCGTGGAGCGCATCTGTGACGTGACGGCGTTCAGCGACCGGTCGTTCATGGTGCCGTTCAGGTCGCCGAGCAGGATCACCTTGCCCAGGTCCTCGCGGACGATGGCCTCGCCGAGCGCGTCCGCGCTGTCGTCGCGCTGGTTGGCCGTGAACCCCGCGTTCAGCTTGACCCGCACGGACGGCAGGTGGGCGACGTAGACGGCGACCTCGCCCTTGGGCGCGGTCACGGTGGCGCGCATCGCCCGCGTCCAGCCCATCCGGATGTCGACCGGCCGGCTGTCGCTCATCGGGTACTTGCTCCACAGGCCGACCGTGCCCTGGACGGAGTGGTACGGGTAGGTGTCGGCGAGCGCCTGCTCGTAGACCGGGACCATGCCCGGCTTGAGCTCCTCCAGGGCCACCACGTCCGCCCCGGAGCCGGAGATCTGGCGGGCGGTGCCCTCGGGGTCGGGGTTGTCGGCGTTGACGTTGTGCGTGACGACCATGAGGTCGCCGCCGGCGCCGGACTTGTCGGTGACAAGCCCGCCGAAGAGGTTGAGCCAGATCACACCCGGCAGCAGGGCGGCGATCAGCGCGGTGGCCGAGCGGCGCAGCAGGGCGGCGACCAGGATCACCGGGACGAAGACGCCCAGCCACGGCAGGAACGTCTCGGTCAGGCTGCCCAGGTTGCCGATCTTGTTGGGGATCTGGGCGTGGAAGACCATCAGGAGGGCCACCAGCACCGCGCACCCGGCCAGCAGGCCGCCACGCCGCCAGATGCCCGGATCACGGCGCCAGCGGTCGACCACCGACCGGACCCGGGACCCGGTGCGCCGCGGCCCCTGCGCGCTGCCGTTCCCCGTCTCCGTCACGTCCACCCGCGCCATGCCGCCGTCCTCACTGCCTTGCTCGTCGTGCTCTGTCGTACGCCCCGCCCCGGACCCGACCCTAGGGGATGGGGAGACGGCCGTACTGCCACGAGGACGATGAGGCGGCGCGCCGGGTTCCGGGGGTTGCGGCCCCGGCGGCGGCTGTGACAGAACGCGCACAAACGGACCCGGGGACGCGGCGGCGGAGATGGCCGTGGGCCCACTTCCCCCCACGCGGCACGAAGTGCCACCATGGACGTGGTCCGGGGACGCCGTAAGGGCGCCTCGAGATGACGAAGGAGCCGTTTCACATGACGCTTCAGGCTGCCCGGAAGCAGCCCGCCGACAGCAGCAAGGCGCTGTACGGCGGCAAGGGCACTCGCCGCATCACCGTCCACGACATCGCCGCCGCCAAGGAGCGTGGCGAGAAGTGGCCCATGCTGACCGCCTACGACGCGATGACCGCCTCCGTGTTCGACGAGGCGGGAATCCCGGTCATGCTCGTCGGCGACTCGATGGGCAACTGCCACCTCGGCTACGAGTCCACCGTCCCCGTCACCCTCGACGAGGTCGCCATCCTGTCCGCCGCCGTCGTACGGGGCACCAAGCGGGCCCTCGTCGTGGGCGACCTGCCCTTCGGCTCGTACCAGGAAGGCCCCGTGCAGGCGCTGCGGTCCGCCACCCGGCTGGTCAAGGAGGCGGGCGTCGGCGCGGTCAAGCTGGAGGGCGGCGAGCGGTCGCTGCCCCAGACCGAGATGCTGGTCCAGGCCGGCATCCCCGTGATGTCGCACCTGGGCCTGACCCCGCAGTCCGTCAACACCATGGGCTACCGGGTGCAGGGCCGCGGCGACGAGGCCGCGCACCGGCTGCTGCGCGACGCCAAGGCCGCGCAGGACGCGGGCGCCTTCGCGGTGGTCCTGGAGCTGGTCCCGGCCGAGCTGGCCGCCGAGGTCACCCGGTCCCTGCACATCCCGACCATCGGCATCGGCGCCGGACCCGACACCGACGCGCAGGTCCTCGTCTGGACCGACATGGCGGGCCTGACCGGCGGCAAGGTGCCGCGCTTCACCAAGCAGTACGCCGACCTCCGCCGCACGCTCGGTGACGCGGCGCGGGCGTTCGCCGACGACGTGGTCGGCGGAACGTTCCCGCAGGAGGAGCACACCTTCCACTAGCCACTCCCGGTACAGACGACGGCCCGCCGACTTCCCCCATCGGCGGGCTGTCGGCATCTGGGGCCGGGCGTAGCCTGGAAGAGGACTCGGGGGACGTCTCGCACCCGCCCGGGAGGCGGTACACATGCCCGGAATCGTGCGCAAGAACTTCGACTCGGCAGACGAGACCCGCCCGTTCGAGGACGGCAAGGGCAAGCTCGATCTGATCAACACCGACAAGGGTCCGGTCGGCCGGGCCGTCTTCGAGCCGGGCTGGCAGTGGTCCAAGCACGTCAAGCCCATCGCGGGCACCGAGAGCTGCCAGGCCGCGCATGCCTGCTACGTGGTCAGCGGCCGGATGAAGGTGGTCATGAACGACGGCACCGAGGGCGAGGTCGGCCCCGGTGACTTCACGGCCATCGAACCGGGTCACGACGCCTGGGTCCTCGGCGACGAGCCGTGCGTCCTGGTCGACTGGGTCGGCTTCGGCCAGTACGCCGTGCCCGCGGGGTCCACCTCCTGACCCGTGGACGACCCTTCGGCGGTCTGTCGGCGGTGTGTCGGTGATCCGTCGGTGACGTGTCCTCGCTGTCGGTGGGATGTCGGTGGGATGTCGGTGGCCGCTGTTCCCATGGGGGCATGACACGATCCGACACCAACGCCGTCGAGGTACGGGGCCTCGTCAAGCACTACGGCGCCACCAAGGCGCTGGACGGGGTGGACCTCGACGTCCGCGAAGGCACCGTCCTCGGGGTCCTCGGCCCCAATGGCGCCGGCAAGACCACCCTCGTCCGCTGCCTGTCCACCCTGGTCGTCCCGGACTCCGGGACGGCCACCGTCGCCGGGTACGACGTCGTACGCCAGCCACGGCAGCTCCGCCGCACCATCGGGCTGACCGGCCAGTACGCGTCGGTCGACGAGAAGCTGTCCGGCCGGGAGAACCTGTACATGATCGGGCGGCTGCTCGACCTGTCCCGCAAGGACGCCCGCCGGCGCGCCGACGAGATGCTGGAGCGGTTCTCGCTGACGGAGGCCGCGGGGCGCCCGGCCACGCAGTACTCCGGCGGTATGCGGCGCCGCCTCGACCTGGCCGCGTCCATGATCGGCCGGCCGTCCGTCCTCTACCTGGACGAGCCGACGACGGGCCTCGACCCCCGTACCCGCAACGAGGTGTGGGACGAGGTCCAGCGGATGGTCGCCGAGGGCGCGACCGTGCTGCTCACCACCCAGTACATGGAGGAGGCCGAGCAGCTCGCGCACGAGCTGACCGTCATCGACCGGGGGCGCGTCATCGCGCACGGCGGGGTCGACGAGCTGAAGGCCAAGGTCGGCGGCCGCACCCTCCAGGTACGGCCCGTGGACCCCGCCCAGCTGCCCGCGATGGCCCGGGCGCTGGGCGACAGCGGACTGGCCGGCGTCGCGGGGGCGACGGTCGTCCCCGACGAGGGCCTGCTGTACGTGCCGATCCTCAGCGACCAGCAACTCACCGCGGTGGTCGGGCTGCTGGGTACGCACGGCTTCGGCATCGCGCACATCGGCACCCATCTGCCCAGCCTGGACGAGGTGTTCCTGGCCATCACCGGCGAGAAGACGTCATCCGCGGCGTCCGACACGATCCCCGAGGAGGTCGCCGCATGAGTACGGTGACGACGGCGAATCCCGCGAAGACGGCGCCCGCCGAGGGGCGCATCGGCGCGCGGGCCAACGCCCGCCACATCGGCGCCCTGGTGCGCCGCAACGCCCTCCAGATCAAGCAGGACCCGGAGTCGATGTTCGACGCCGTCCTGATGCCGGTCATCTTCATCCTGCTGTTCGTGTACGTCTTCGGCGGCGCGATCGCGGGCAAGGGCAACCAGCAGGACTACGTCAACTACGTCACCCCCGGCCTGATGGCGATGATGGGCATCAACATCGCCATGGCCGTCGGCACCGGGGTCAACGACGACTTCAAGAAGGGGGTGATGGACCGGTTCCGGACGATGCCGATCGCCCGGTCGTCCGTCCTCCTCGCGAAGATCGTCGTCGAGGTGGGCCGGATGCTGATCGCCACCACGATCCTGCTCGGCATGGGCTTCCTGCTGGGCATGGAGATCAAGACGTCGGTGCTCGATCTGCTGGCGGCGGTGGGGCTGTCGATGGTGTTCGGCGCCTCGCTGATGTGGATCTTCATCCTGCTGGGGCTCAGCATGCCCACGACGCAGGCGGTGCAGGGGGTGGCCATGCTCGTGCTGATGCCGCTTCAGTTCGGCTCGTCGATCTTCGCTCCGCCGACGTCGATGCCCGACTGGCTGAAGGCGTTCACCGACTACAACCCGCTGTCGAACCTGGCCGACGCCGCGCGCAACCTCATCAACGGCGGGCCGGTCGCCCACTCGGTGTGGATGACGCTCGCCTGGGCGGCGGGCATCACGCTCGTCACGGCCCCCCTCGCGGTCGCCAGGTTCCGCAAGCGGACCTGAGCGTCGTCACGTGGCGTCCGTGGCGCCCATGGCGTCCAGCAGGGCGGCGGCCTCCTCGGCGGTGAGGCCGCCGCCCTCGGCGTGGGCGGCGTCGAAGGCGGCGTCGTCCCCGAGGGCGGCGCGGGCCTCCGACGTGGCCGTGGCCAGGCTCTCGCGCTCCATCGGGGTGGCCACGTGCCCGTCCGGGAGGAGCCCGGCGTGCGTCCCGAGCAGCACGGCCGCCGTGCGGGCCCGGTCGCGCCCGCCCAGTCCGGCGAGCGCCCACGCGGCGGTGACCAGGTGAATGGCCGGCATGTGCGGCGCGACCATCATCGACAGCGGTTTCAGGGCGTGGGCCAGGGCGCGGACGGCATGGCCGACGGCGTCGGCGTACCGGCCGTCGAGGTTGTCGAGCCAGGCGAGCACGCCGAGCGTGAAGCCCTCGAAGAGCGACAGCGAATCGTAGGCGAACTCCTGCCTGACCAGGCGCAGTTGCTCCCGGGCCTCACCGGTGCGGCCGGTGCGGCCCAGCCACAGCGCCAGGTACAGCCGGGCGGCCGGTACGGCCTCGTGCCCCGCGCTGCGGCCCCGGGCCAGGACCTCGCACAGGATCGCCTCGCCCTCGGCGCCCCGCCCGACCTCGTTGAGCGTCCCGGCGTACCGGACGCGCAGCAGCGCCGTCTGGGCCTGCGCGCCGAGCCGTTCGGCGTGGCCGACGGCGGCCGCGTAGTCCTCGGCGGCGCCCTCGAACTCGCCCCGCCGCTCACGGGCCTCGCCGCGCGCCGCCAGGGCCTCGGCCGCGCCCCAGGAGTCGCCGAGCCGCTCGAAGATCTTCAGGCTCTCGTCGGCGTCCCGGCCGGCGTCACCGGCCCAGTCGCTCCGGTTGGCGAGCACGTTGGCGCGCATCTGGAGGATGTGGGCCAGCTCCCACTCGTAGCCGAACTCCCGGCACGCGTCGACGGTGGCGTCGAGCAGCCCGCGCAGCTCGCGGGGGTCGCCGGTGAGCAGCACGGCGTACCACCAGAGCATGCCGGGCATGCGGCAGGTCTGCGGCAGGCCCGGCCGGTACGCGCTGCGCATGCGGCGGAGCTGCTCCAGGCCCTCCGGGCTGGTCCAGGTGGACGTCTGGTGGTCCATGTTGACCAACTGGATCAGGCGGACGCCCCGGCGCGCCTCTTGGAGCTGTTCGCCGTCCATCGGCGGCGGGGCGTCGGTGCAGCGCTCGACCAGGGGCGGGGCGGGGGCGATGGGCGGGGCGTACGGGTCGGGGCCGAGCGCGGCGGCGGACTCCGCCCAGTGCAGGGCGTCGGCGCGCAGGTCGCGCATCTGCCAGTACCAGACGAGGGACAGCACCAGGCAGAGCGCCTCCTGCTCGTCGCGGGCGGCGACGGCGCGGCGCAGCGCGGTGCGGAGGTTCTCGTACTCCGTCTGGAGCCGGGCGAGGGCGGCGCGCTGGCCCGGGCCGCGCAGCTCGGCGTCGGCGGTGCGGGCGAGCTCCCGGTAGTGGACGAGGTGGCGGTGCTCGGCGGCGGCGCGGTCACCGGCCTCGTCGAGGCGTTCGGCGGCGTACTCGGCGACGGTCTCCAGGAGCCGGTAGCGCATGTCGCCGCCGTCGGGGGCGGGTTCGGCGACGACGAGCGACTTGTCGACGAGGGAACCGAGCAGGTCCAGCGTGTCGGGCGCGTCCGGGCCGCCGCACACCGCCTCGGCGGCGTCCAGGTCGCAGCCGCCCGAGAACACCGACAGCCGCCGCAGCACGGCCCGCTCCGGCTCGTCGAGCAGGTCCCAGGACCAGTCGACCACCGCGCGCAGCGTCTGCTGGCGCGGCAGGACGGTGCGGCTGCGGCTGCGGCTGCCGCTGGTGAGCAGCCGGAAACGGTCGTCGAGCCGGTCGGCGATCCGGCGCGGGGTGAGCATGCGCAGACGGGCGGCGGCCAGTTCGATGGCCAGGGGCAGCCCGTCGAGGCGGCGGCAGATCTCGGCGCACGCGTCTGGGTCGTCGGCCACGTCGAACCCGGGCCGGGCGGCCGCCCCGCGCTCGGCGAGCAGCCGCAGCGCCATCGGGTCGGGCAGCGGGTCGACGGGGCGTACGGTCTCGCCGGGTACGCCGAGGGGTTCGCGGCTGGTGGCGAGGACGGTGAGCCCCGGGCACTCCTCCAGGAGCCGCTCGGCGAGCGCGGCGGCGGCGGCCACGACGTGCTCGCAGTTGTCGAGCAGGATCAGCATGCGGCGCCGGGAGCAGTGCTCGGCGAGCCGTACGAGGGCGTCACCGGCGTCGCCGTGGCGCTCGGCCGCGCGCAGCTCCTCCGCCCCGGCGCCGCGCAGCACCGTCTCGCGCGCCCCGAGCGCGGTGAGCACCGCCTCGGGCACGGCGTCGGGGTCCTCGACCGGCGCGAGTTCGGCCAGCCACACCCCGTCGGGCCACGCCCGCGCGCCCCGCTCGGCGGCCTCCTGCGACAGCCGCGTCTTCCCGGCGCCGCCGGGCCCGAGCAGCGTCACGAGCCGTGCCCGCGCGAGGTCGTCGAGGACGGCCCCGATGTCCTCCTCCCGCCCCACGAAACTGGTCAGCCGCGCCCGCAGGTTGCCGGGCCGGTGCGCCCCCGCTGCCCCCGCCCGGCCGGAGTCGTCCCCGTCCCGGTACGCGGGGAAGCCCCCGGGCGGGGCACCGGCGTCCGGGCCGGCCGGACGGCGTCCGCCGGACGCGGCGGGGGCGGGAGCACCGGCGGGGCGGCCGTCCGCGTGCCCGTGCACGTGGCCGTGCGGGTGCCCGTCCGCGGCGCCATGCGCGTGCCCGTGCAGGTGGCCGTGCGCGTCCGCGTGGCCGTGCGCGTCCGCGTCGGGGCGGAGGAGTTCGGCGTGGAGGGCGCGCAGTTCGGGGCCCGGGTCGGTGCCCAGGCGGGTGGCGAGG
Organism: Streptomyces sp. NPDC031064; assembly: GCF_055570965.1. Lineage (NCBI taxonomy): Bacteria > Bacillati > Actinomycetota > Actinomycetes > Kitasatosporales > Streptomycetaceae > Streptomyces > Streptomyces sp. NPDC031064. Next base: position 343,555 of record NZ_JBVIGF010000003.1, on the reverse strand, counting down.
TCCTGGCGTACCGCCTCGTACGCGGCCAGGGCCTCCGCCGGGCGGCCCGCGGCGCGCAGGGCCCGGACGCGCAGCGCCTGGAGCGGTTCGTCGAGCGGGAACTCGCCGCACAGGGCGGCCAGTTCGGGCAGCGTCTCCTGGGGGCGGCCCAGGGCGAGCAGCGCCTGGAGCCTGGCCCGGCGGGCCTGGAGGCGGCGCGCCTCCCAGCGGGCCGCCTCCGCCGCCCGGTCGGGCAGGTCCGCGAGCGGCCCGCCGCGCCACAGGGCGAGCGCGTCGTCCAGGGCGGTCACCGCGTCGGCCGGCCGGCCCGCCTCCAGGGCGCGCACACCCTCGCCCGTGAGCCGTTCGAAGCGGTGCAGGTCCACGTCGTCGGGGTCGGCGCCGAGCCGGTACCCGCCCGCCGCCGAGACCACCGCGTCCGGCCCGAGGGCCCGCCGCGCCCGCCCCACCAGGGCCTGGAGCGCGCCGGGCGCGTCGGCGGGCGGCTCACCGGCCCACACCTCGTCGATCAGGAGCCCGGCCGGGACGGTCCGCCCGGCGCGCAGCGCCAGTACCGTCAGCAGCGCGCGCAGCCGCGCCCCGCCCAGCGGGACGGCGGAGCCGTCGGCGTGGTGGGCCTGCGTGGGACCGAGAACGGAGATGCGCACCGCCCCATTCTCCTTCCCTCCGCCCCGCGCGCCCCGTCCGGTACGGTCGACCGGTCCGTACCTCACCCGCCCGACCTCCAGGAGCGCCGCCCATGGCCACCGCCACCTCCCGCCACAGCGACCGGAGGATCAGCCCCGTCTTCCTCGGGATCGCCGCCATCATGGCGGTCACCGGATGGGCGGTGTGGACGGGCTTCTCGGCCAACCTCGGCCTCGCCGTCTTCCTCTTCGTGACGTCCGGGTGGGTCGTCTCGCTCTGCCTCCACGAGTACGCGCACGCCCGCACGGCCCTGCACGGCGGCGACCTCACCATCGGCGCGAAGGGCTACCTGACGCTCAACCCGCTGAAGTACACGCACGCGCTGCTCAGCATCGTGCTGCCGGTGGTCTTCGTCATCATGGGCGGCATCGGCCTGCCCGGTGGGGCCGTGTTCATCGAGCGCCACCGCATCCAGGGGCGGTGGAAGCACAGCCTGATCTCCGCGGCGGGCCCGCTGACGAACGTGCTGTTCGCCGTCGTGTGCACCGCGCCGTTCTGGCTGGGCGCCCTGGACGGCGTGCCGTTCGGCTTCCGCTTCGCGCTGGCGTTCCTGGCACTGCTCCAGGTGACGGCCGCGATCCTGAACTTCCTGCCGGTGCCGGGTCTGGACGGTTACGGCGTGATCGAGCCGTGGCTGTCGTACAGGATCCGCCGCCAGGTGGAGCCGTTCGCGCCCTTCGGGCTGCTCGCCGTCTTCGCGCTGCTCTTCGTCCCGGAGATCAACCACGCCTTCTTCGGGCTGGTCGACACGGTCCTCCAGGCGCTGGGCGTCCAGGACGCCGAGACGTACTGCGGGCAGGACCTGTACCGGTTCTGGCAGGAGCAGAACGCGCTCTGCCAGGAGGCCGTCAGCCGGTGACGTTCTTCGCGCGGCGGTGGTAGTACCACGCCATGTTCGAGGAGACGCCGGCCAGCAGCACCCACACGATGCCGAGCCAGGTGCCCTGGACGAAGGAGACCACCGCCGCGGCGACGGCGAGGACGCAGACGGCGAGGGCGTACAGAGCGAGGCGGGGCATGGGGGTCGGCTCCTGTCCGGGTACGGCGTGAAACGTGCCCGTCCAGTGTCCCCCATGCCCCGCCCCGCCCCCGCTGCCGGTCAGATGTCGGTGACGCGCAGGCCCGCGTGGGCCTTGTAGCGGCGGTTGACCGAGATCAGGTTGGCGACCAGGGCCTCCACCTGGTGGGCGCCCCGCAGCCGGCCCGCGAAGACGCCCCGCATGCCGGGGATGCGGGCGGCGAGGGCCTGCACGATGTCGGTGTCGGCGCGCTTCTCGCCCAGCACCATCACGTCCGTGTCGATCTCCTCGACCGTCTCGTCCTGGAGCAGGACGGCGGACAGGTGGTGGAAGGCGGCCGTCACGCGCGAGTCGGGCAGCAGGGCGGCGGCCTGCTCGGCGGCGCTGCCCTCCTCGGGCTTGAGCGCGTAGGCGCCCTTCTTGTCGAAGCCGAGGGGGTTGACGCAGTCGACGACGAGCTTGCCGCGCAGTTCCTCGCGCAGCGCCTGGAGCGTCGCGGCGTGGCCGTCCCACGGCACGGCGACGATCACGATGTCGCTGCGCCGCGCGCACTCGGCGTTGTCGGCGCCCTCGACGCCGAGGCCCAGCTCGGCGGCGGCGGCCTCGGCGCGCTCGGCGGCCCGCGAGCCGATGATCACCTTCTGGCCGGCGCGGGCGAGGCGGTAGGCGAGGCCGCGGCCCTGGTCGCCGGTGCCGCCGAGGACACCGACGACGAGCCCGGAGACGTCGGGGAGGTCGTACGGATCAGTAGTCATGGTCCCGACAGTACGCGGCGCGCCCCCGTCCGGGTGACGCGCCGCCGAACGCCCGCGCGAGCGGCGGTGGCAGGGGCACGATACGACGCCATGGATGCCGTACGTGTCGCACTGCTGCGTGAGGTCCTGGCCGGTACGGAGTGGCCCGCGGCGACCCGCCGGTTCGCCGCGGCGCTGCGGTCCTCGGTGGTGCCGCAGGGCGGCGGGCTGCTGCTGGTGGGCACGGCCCGGTACGAGCCGTGGCACCTGGCCGCGCACCTGGTGGACGAGGCGGCCTGGTCGGGCCGGCCGGAGCTGGCGCCCACGCTGGTGCGGCACCGGGTGCGGCCCGCCGACCCGGCGCACCTGGCGGTGGGCCTCGGGCGGCTGGAGGCGGCCGGGCGGGGCGCGACGCTGCTGGTGGTGGCGCCGGAGCGGCCGGACGGCGCCCTGCTGGAACGGGTGCACGACGCGCGGCGGGCGGGCGCGACGGTGCTGTCGCTGGACGGCGGCGACCGGGAGGTGCACGGGCTGGCGCACGAGGCGCTGTCGGTGGCGGAGGCGGACGACGTGGACCTCGACATCGTCCAGCACCTGGTGAGCGCGGCTGCGGGCGAGAACACCCTGCCGGCCGCCCGGCACGGGCGTCGCCGCTTCCACGACCGCCTGGCGCGCCTGGCGGACCACCTGACCTCGCCACCGCCGCCGCGCTGGTAGCGCCTTCGAAGATCCGCCGCGCCGCCGCGGCCGGCCCTGACCGGAGACGGGCCGGGCCGGGCGGGGCGACGGCCCGCAGCGGGGCCCGGGGCCCTAGGGGGTGTCGTTCTCGCCGCGGGGGGCGTCGTGCCATTTGGGGTCGGTCTCCCACTCCAGGTTGCGCTCCCGGGCGGTTTCCATCGCGTGGGAGGCCTCCTCGCGCGTGGCGTACGGGCCGAAGCGGTCCGCCGCGCGGCATTCCGGGCCTTCCTCGACCCTCCGGTGCTTCAGGCAGTAGTACCACTCGCCCGGTTTTCCGACGGTGCGCCTCTTGAACAGGGCCATCTCGGCTCCTTCCTCTGTCGCAATGGTGCCCCGCGAGGCCTGGTTAGACTCGCTGGCATGTCTGGCCAGTCGCTGCTCGTACCAGGGGAGCTCTCCCCCATCCGTTCCGTTCCCGGATCCATCCGCCGCCCCGAGTACGTGGGCAAGCCCGCCCCGACGCCGTACACCGGCCCGGAGGTGCAGGACTCCGACACCATCGAGCGCATGCGCATCGCGGGCCGCATCGCCGCGCAGGCGATGGAGGAGGCCGCCAAGCACATCGCGCCCGGCGTGACGACGGACGAGCTGGACCGGGTCGCGCACGAGTACATGTGCGACCACGGCGCCTACCCGTCGACGCTCGGCTACCGGGGCTTCCCGAAGTCCCTGTGCGCCTCGATCAACGAGGTCATCTGCCACGGCATCCCCGACTCGACCGTCCTGCGCGACGGCGACATCGTGAACCTCGACGTCACGGCGTACATCAACGGCGTCCACGGCGACAACAACGCCACCTACCTGTGCGGCGACGTCGACGAGGAGTCGCGGCTGCTCGTCGAGCGGACCCGCGAGTCGCTCAACCGCGCCATCAAGGCGGTCAAGCCGGGCCGCCAGATCAACGTCATCGGCCGCGTCATCGAGTCGTACGCCAAGCGCTTCGGCTACGGGGTGGTGCGGGACTTCACCGGGCACGGCATCAACTCCTCGTTCCACTCCGGCCTGATCATCCCGCACTACGACTCCCCGCACGCCACCACGGTGATCCAGCCCGGCATGACGTTCACGATCGAGCCGATGCTGACGCTCGGCACGCACGAGTACGACATGTGGGACGACGGCTGGACGGTGGTGACGAAGGACCGCAAGCGGACCGCGCAGTTCGAGCACACGCTCGTCGTCACGGACACGGGTGCCGAGATCCTGACGTTGCCCTGACGCCCCCGGCGGGTACCGTTTTACCGACAGACCGTCGGGAACCAGTTGACTTAGGTAAGCCTAAGTAGGAAGATCGGCGGTAGTGGCGGTCACGGCTGCCACGTTCCCGTCCCCTCGGTCCCCCGGAGGCCCGCCTTGGACGCAAGCGGCACCGCCACCCCGTTCTCCACGCTCATCCGCACCGCCTCGCACCAGCAGCACACGGAAGCGGAGAACTCGACCTTCATGAGCGACCTGCTCGGCGGGCGGCTCGGCGTGGACGCCTACGCCCGCTACACCGAGCAGCTCTGGTTCGTGTACCGGGCGCTGGAAGGAGCCGCCGACGCGCTGCGGGACGACCCGGTCGCGGGGCCGTTCATCCAGCCGGAGCTGTTCCGCACCGCCGAGCTGGAGCGGGACCTGGCCCACCTGCGCGGGCCGGGGTGGCGGGAGACGGCCACCCCGCTCCCCGCCACCACCGCGTACGCCGCCCGCGTCGAGGAGTGCGCCCGCACCTGGCCCGCCGGGTACGTGGCGCACCACTACACGCGCTACCTGGGCGACCTGTCCGGCGGCCAGATCATCCGCGACAAGGCCGAGCGGACGTGGGGCTTCGCCCGCAAGGGCGACGGCGTCCGGTTCTACGTCTTCGAGGGCATCCCCAACCCGGCCGCGTTCAAGCGCGGTTACCGGGAGCTGCTGGACCGGGTGAACGCCGACGACCTGGAGAAGCAGCGGATCATCGACGAGTGCAAGCGCGCCTTCGACTTCAACGGCGCCGTCTTCCGCGAGCTGGGCGCGGAGTTCCCGCTCAGCGCCTGATCTCCCTCACGCGGCCGCCGAGTTCGATCGTTCCGTCGGGGCCGGGGGCCGTCAGCAACTGCGACCCCCGGCCCTGCGTGATGTTCAGCGCCCGGCCGAGCCGGGCCGTGAGCAGCAGGGCGGCGGCGCCCGTCGCCTCGTCCTCCTCGATCCCGTCGCCCCGCCCCGGGAAGGCGCGCGCCCGCACCCGGCCGGCCGCCTCGTCCTCCCACGCCCAGGCGTAGACCCACTCGCCGGGCGGCGGCACCTCCAGCGCGTCGACCTCGCCGGCCGACCCGTACTGGCGCAGCGTCCGCGCCGGCGCCCATTCCGCCCGGGCGGTGATCCACGTGAACTCGCCGTCCTGCCGCGCCCACACCTCGCCCGCCGGCGGGTTCACCACCTCCAGGTCCAGCAGCCAGGCGGTGCCGACGAGCGGGTGCCCGGCGAACGGCAGCCGCACGCCGGGCGTGTAGATGTCGACGACCCCGCGCTCGGGGTCGTCGACGAACACCGTCTCGCTGAAGCCGAGCTGCTTGGCGAACGCCTGCCGGGACGCCTCGTCGGGGTGGAGCCGTCCGTCGCGTACGACTCCGAGGAGGTTGCCGTGGCGGCCGTCACCTCCGCAGAAGACGGCGAGCACCTCGTATGCACTGTTCACCCCGGCATTGAAGCACGCGGCCCGTAACCGGTCAGGCGGTACGGCGGCGGCGTACCGCGAACACCATGGCGGCGCCCGCCACGACCGTCGCCGCGGCGGCGGCCGGCACGGAAGCGGCGGGAAGACCGGCGCCGGTCGTGGCCAGGGAGCCGGACGCGCCGCCGACGGCGCTTCCGCCCACCGTGCCGCCGCCCACGGTGCTTCCGCCCACGGTGCCGCCGCCGGACGTCGCCCCGCCCGTCGCGGGCGGCAGGGTGGCCGCCTCGTCGAGCGAGAGCACCACCGTCACGGGGTCGATCGCGGTACCCGGCTTGTAGAACGCCTCGCCGCCCGGCCCGGCGAACTGCGCCGCGCCGTCGGCGGTGAGGGTGGCCGGGACGTCCCGGAGGGACACGACACCGTTCGCCGCCGCGTAGTCGGCCTCGGCCAGATCGAGGTCGGCGAACTTCACGTCGTTCTTGGTGCCCTTGGCGGTGGTGACGTCCGCGAGCAGCGTGCCGCGGCCGCCGGACGCCTGGATCCGCACGTCCCCGATGGTCCAGTCGATGGTGTGCGCGGCGCACGCGAAGCGCAGGCTGCCCTCGAACGCGGCGTCGACGGTACGGGCCTTCGCGTCCACGTCGGCCCGGCCGAAGCGGAAGTCGTACGCGGTGCCGTTCGCGGCGGCGCCCCCGGCGGGCGTGACCGTACCGCCGCAGGTCTCGGTGACGTACGTACGCCAGGACTGCTTGACGCCCCAGGTCAGCCTGCCGCCGACGACGTGGGAGGCGGGCGCGGCGGGTGACGAGGTGGGCCTGGGCGCGGTGGTCGGTGTCGCCGTCACGGTCGGTGCGGCCGTCGCCGTCGCGGTCGGCGTGGGGGTGGGCTTGGGCGTCGGGGTGGGGGTGGGGGTGGGGGTGGGGGTCGGCGTGGCGGCCTGGCGCACCGTCAGGGTCGCCGGGTCCAGTCGGTCGCCCTCCTTGTAGTAACCGGCGAACGCCTCCGCGCCGCCCTTGGTCAGCTTGGCGGGGATGTCCTTGAAGACCATGGCACCGCCCTGCCCCTGGCCCGGCCGTATGCCCGTCATGTCGAGCGCCGCGATGGCGACGTCCTGCTTCGTCTCGACGACACCGTCCTTGTTCTTGGCCACGACGTCAGCGGTGATCTCGCCGGTCGGCGCGGCCGAGCCCTTGGTGGAGAGCCTCAGGTCGGAGAGCTTGATGTCGAGGACGCCCTGGTGTGCCTCGAAGCGGACGCTGCCCCGGAAGGTGTTGCTGGTGGCGTGCGTGCCCGGGTCGTACGTTCCGGTGCCGTCGACGAATGTGAAGGGCCCGTTGTCCGGGGCCTGTTCGGCGCCGTCCTCGACGGTGATGCGGCCGTGCGCGAAGGGCGAGGCGAGGTACTTTCGGAAGGACTCCTTGAAGCCCCAGTCCAGTGTGCCGTCCTTGAGTTCCCGTGCGGGTGCGGCCGCCGCGGGTGCGGCCGCGGCGGGGTCGGTCGCGGCGGGACCGGCCGCCGCCACGGGCATCGCGAGGGCGATCGGGCCGAGCACGGCCGCCGTGGCGACGGCGGTGGCAAGGGCTGTGGAGCGCATGGTCGTTGGTCTCCTCGGGGGGTGGCCGAAAGGGGGGTCAGTGGGCGCGCGTACGGCGTCGGCGTACGACGGCGTACGCGGTGAGCGCGGCGAGCACGGCGACGAGCAGCACGACGGCGGCAAGGGCGAGGTGGGTGCCCTCTTCGGACTCCGTGCCGGCACGGGGGGCGGCGGTGGGCGGCGGGGTGTCGCTGCCCAGGTCCGGCAGGGCGGGCACGCGGGCCGTCGCGCCGACGGCGACGGCGAGCGAGACGGGGTCCATCGCGGTGCCGACCCGGTACATGCCGCCGAACGCCTCCGCCCCTCGTGCGGTGAGGGTCGCGGGCGCCTCCGTGACGGCCGCGAGGCCGTTGGCCGGGGCGAGGCGCCCGGCCGCGAAGGTGACCAGCGGGACCGCCTTTTCGGTCCGGCCGGCGCTGGTGACGTCGGCGCTCAGCGTGCCGCGGCCGCCCCTCACGTGGACGGTGACCGCCGTGAGGGTCAGGTCCAGGTCGCTGCCGGTGAAGCGGACGCCGCCCGCGAAGTCGGCGTCCAGGGTGCCGTCACGCGGGTCGTACGTGCCCGTGCCGCGCGGGAAGCGGAACAGTGCGCCGCCGTCCTGGGCGCCCCCGCTCAGGGTCCAGCGGCCCTTGGCGACGGGACCGGTGACGTACTCGCGGAAGGTGCGGCGTACGCCCCAGTCGACGGCCGCGTCCCGGAAGGCGCCCGGGGAGGGCTGCGTGGTCGCGGACGGAGCAGGGGGCGGAGCGGACGGGGATGGGGACGGGGACGGGGACACCGACGGGGTGGGCGTGGGCCGGGGAGGTGCCTGGACGTCCACCGACAGGCTCACCGGGTCCAGTGGCGTGCCCGCCGCGTAGTACCCGGCGAAGGCCCGCGCGCCCTCGGCGGTGAGCGTGGCCGCAACGGAGTCGAGGACGATCGGTGAGCCGCCGCCCCGCATGTCGATGCCGGACAGGTCGAGGGAGGCGAACGGGACGGTCTGCCCGCCCACGTCAGCGTACAGGGTGCCCTTGCCGTTCTCGGCACGGACACGGGGGCGGCCGACGGTGAGGTCGAGTCGGTGCGTCCCGTCCGGCTCGCGGTGGCCGAGGAAGTGCACTCCGCCGGAGAAGGCGGCCTCGAAGGCACCGCTGTCCGGGTCGTACGAGCCCTGGGCGGAGTGGAACCGGAACCGGCTGCCGCCGGTCGTCGCGGCACCGCCCGTCAGGCTCCAACTCCCTTGGGCGATGGGCCCGGTGACGTAGCTCTGAAAGGAGGACTTGATGCCCCAGTCGAGCCGTCCGCCCCGCACCGTGCGGTCCGCCGCGTGTGCCGTGCCGGCCGGGAGCAGCACGGCGGCGAGGACCGCGACCAGGGTGGCGGCGAGTGCGCGGACCGACACGCGCGCGTGGATGCGGGCCGGTCTGGACGACGGCGGCATGGATCCCCCTCCTAGGGCTGGCCACTGAGGTAAGGCTAACCTAAGCTACGTCCGCGCGACGGAAACAACAAGAGACGACAGGACGGTGCTTCGGTGCGCAGATCCCGCCTGACCGGCGCCCTCATATCGGCCGTATCGGCGCTCGCCCTCACCCTCACCGGCTGCGGCGGAAGCGGCGGCGACAGCGGCGGTACGGACCTGAGGGCCGGGTCCGCCGCCGCGCCCGACCGCGTCGAACCGCTCACCACGCCCGCCGCACCGCGCCGACTGCCCGTCACCGTCCCCTCGGCCGACGGCAGGCGGGTCACCATCACCTCCGCCGACCGGATCGTGCCGCTCACCGGCTCGCTCAACGAGATCGTCTTCACGCTCGGGCTCGGTGAGCACGTCGTGGCCCGCGACATCACCGCCACCTTCGAACAGGCCGCCTCACTCCCCGTGGTGACGCGCGGTCATGACGTCTCCGCCGAGAGCGTCCTGTCCCTGAAACCGACCGTCGTCCTCGCCGACACCACCACGGGCCCCGCCGAAGCCCTCTCCCAGATCCGGGACGCGGGCGTCCCGCTCGTCGTCGTGAAGCCCGCCAAGACCCTGGCCGACATCGGCCCGCGCATCGACGCCGTCGCGGCGGCGCTCGGCGTCCCCGCCGCCGGCACCGCGCTGAAGTCCCGCACGCAGGCGCGCGTCGGCGCCGTACGGAAGAAGATCCCGGCGCGCGGGCATGACAAGCCGCGAGTGGCGTTCCTCTATCTCCGTGGCTCGGCCTCCGTCTATCTGCTGGGCGGCCGCGAGTCGGGGGCGAGCTCTCTGCTGGAGGCGGCCGGAGCGGTCGACGCCGGCAAGGAGTCCGGCCTGACCAAGGACTTCACCGCGATCACCAGCGAGGCGCTGGCCAAAGCAGCGCCCGACGCGCTGCTGGTGATGCGCAAGGGCCTCGACTCGGTGGGCGGCGTCGACGGGCTGCTCAAGGTGCCGGGCGTCGCCGAGACCCCGGCCGGCATGGACCGCCGGATCGTCGCCATCGACGACGGCGTCCTGCTCAACTACGGGCCGAGGACGGACCAGGTGCTGGAGTCGCTGGTGGAGCAGCTCCACGGCGGGGACGGCGTGAAGTGACCACCCGCGCCACCGCCCCCACCGCCGTCCGCGCCACCGCCCGCACGACCTGGCTCCTCACCGTCGCGATGCTCGCCGCCCTGCTGCTGCTCGCCCTGCTGTCGGCGGGGCTCGGGGCGTACGACATCCCGCTCGGCGACGTCCTCGCCTCCGTACGGAACCGCGTCGGCATCGGCGGTCACGCGCTGGAGCGGTCCGCCGAGAGCGTCCTGTGGAACATCCGCCTCCCCCGCGTGGTGCTGGCGCTGCTCGTCGGCGCCTCGCTGGGCTGCGCGGGCGCGCTGACGCAGGGCGTGTTCGGCAACCCGCTCGCCGAGCCGGGCGTCATCGGCATCTCGGCGGGGGCGGCGGTGGGCGCGGTCGGGTCCATCGCGCTGGGCTGGAGCTTCCTCGGTACGTGGACGGTCTCGGCGTGCGCGTTCGCGGCCGGACTCGCCACCGTGCTGCTGGTGTACGCGATGTCGCGCGAGGGCGGCCGTACGGAGGTGGTGACCCTGATCCTCACCGGGATCGCGGTGAACGCGTTCGCGGGCGCGCTCATCGGGCTGTTCGTGTTCTTCGCCGACAACGCGCAGCTCACCCAGATCACCTTCTGGCAGCTCGGCTCGCTGGCGCAGGCGACTTGGCCCAAGGTGCTGGCGGTGCTGCCGTGCGCGCTGGTGGGCCTGGCGCTCGCACCGCCGTACGCCCGGCGACTGGACCTGCTGGCGCTCGGCGAACGCCCGGCCCGGCACCTGGGCGTGGACGTGGAGCGGCTGCGTGTGGTGCTGATCCTGGTGGTGGCGCTGCTGACGGCGGCCGCGGTCGCCGTGGCGGGCGTCATCACGTTCGTGGGCCTGGTGGTGCCGCACCTGCTGCGGATGGCGGCGGGGCCGGGTCACCGGTTCCTGGTGCCGGGCAGCGCGCTGGGCGGGGCGGTGGTGCTGGTGGCGGCGGACCTGGCGGCGCGCACGGTCGCGGCCCCGGCGGAGCTGCCGCTGGGCGTGCTGACCGCGCTGCTCGGCAGCCCGTTCTTCTTCTGGCTGCTGCGCAGGACGCGGCGGAGGCAGGGTGGTTGGGCGTGAGGTTCCCACGACGGAGGCGCGAACTGCCGGAGCCCGTCTCCCCCGGCACGGTGGTGGCCGAGGCACGTGCGGTACGGGTACGGCTCGGGGCCCGGGACGTCCTGGGCGGGGTGGACGCCGCCGTACGGGCCGGTGAGGTGCTGGCGCTGGTGGGGCCCAACGGGGCGGGGAAGTCGTCCCTGTTGGGCGCGCTGGCCGGGGACCTGGTGTGCGCGGCGGGCGAGGTGCGGATCGGGGGGCGTGCCGTCGGCGAGTGGGGCGCGGCGGAACTGGCGCTGCGGCGGGCGGTGTTGCCCCAGGCGGCCACGCTGGCGTTCCCGTTCCCGGTCGCGGAGGTGGTCCGCATGGGCCGGGCGCCGTGGGCGGGGACGGGGTGCGAGGAGCAGGACGAGGAGGCCGTCGCCGCGGCGATGGCCGCCACCGAGGTCGACGCCCTGGCCGGGCGGCCGTTCCCGGCGCTGTCCGGGGGCGAGCGGGCGCGGGTCGCGCTGGCCCGGGTGCTGGCCCAGCGGGCGCCGCTGTTGCTGCTGGACGAGCCGACGGCGGCCCTGGACCTGCGCCACCAGGAGCTGGTGCTGCGGCTGTGCCGGGAGCGGGCGGCCGCCGGGGACGCGGTGGTGGTCGTCCTGCACGACCTGGGCCTGGCCGCCGCGTACGCGGACCGGGTGGTCGTCCTCGACGGCGGGCGGATCGTGGCGGACGGGCCACCGGGCGAGGTGCTGCGCGGCGAACTGCTCAGCGCGGTCTACCGGCAGCCGGTCGAGGTGCTGCCGCACCCGCGCGGCGGTGCGCCGCTCGTCGTCCCGGTACGGGACCGGGCGGAGGGAAGCTGAACCCGGCGCTCCGTCCGCTCCGGACCCCGGTAGGGTTCGGACGGTCATGTGGGGGTCGAGGAGCAGAGGCAACCGATGAGAAGGCGGGTCCCAGGGCGGGTGGCGGCGGCGCTCGCGGCGACGGCGGTGCTGGCGCTGACGGCGAGCGGGTGCGTGACGGTGCACGGCGAGCTGGAGGTCGTGCCGACGGCGACGAAGGACGAGGCCGCGCAGGCGCTGAAGGATTTCACCGAGGCGTACAACAAGGCGGACAAGGCCTACGACCCCGCCCTCGACGCGGGCCGGGTCACCGGCGCGCTGGGGGCCATCAACCAGGCCGGGCTGAAGGCCCGCAGCATCACCAGCCCGGGCGGCAACCCCGGCCACCGGCCGCTGGAGCTCACCGACGCCCGGTACGCCATACCGAAGAAGGCGGGCTGGCCCCGCTGGTTCGTCGCGGACACCGACTCCAACCGGGACGCCGACCAGGGCGCCGACGACACCCGCTGGGTGCTGGTCTTCGTCCGCAACGGCCCCGACCAGTTGTGGGAGGTCGCGTACTTGCAGATCCTGCCCGCCGGCGGGGTGCCGCGGTTCAGGACGGACCAGGACGGCTGGGCCCAGCCCGCCGAACCGGACTCGGCCGCCCTCGCGGTGGCGCCGAAGAACCTGAGCGAGGAGTACTCCACGTACCTCCAGACCGGGAAGCCCGCCCACTTCGCCGCCGGGCCGCACACCTCGATGTGGCGCGACGAGCGGGCGAGCCTCGCCAAGCGGCCCGGGCTGGCCACCCAGTACGTGGACCAGCCGCTGGACACCGGTGACTACGCCCCGCTCGGGCTGACCACCGAGGACGGCGGCGCGCTGGTCTTCTTCGCGACGCGGTTCTACGACCGTCAGGTGGCGGCCAAGGGCTACCGGCCGAAGGTGAACCCGGACGTGCGGGCGCTGATGACCGGCGAGGTCAAGAGCACCCTCACCAAGGAGTGGGTCTCCAGCCAGGCGGTGCTGGTGAAGCCGGCCGGTGCGCAGTCGGACCAGGTGACCGTCGTGAGCCGGCTCCAGGGCGTGACGTCGGCGACGGGTTCGTAGCGCTCGGACGCGTTCGTAGCGCTCCGGGCGCCGAAACTCCCGGCCCCGCGCTCCGGTGACCTACCGGCTGAGCGGCCAGGCCACCGAGTGGTGGTCGTCGTGCTCGTCGTACTGGTCGGCGTGGCGCGCGCACGCGTCGGTGAGCGCCTCCAGCAGGGTCAGCGGGTCCGGCAGCGGGTGCTCCGGGCCGCGTACCCAGGCGACGCCCAGCTCACCGGGAAGGCGGGCGGGCGGTACGAGGACGTAGGAGCCGCGGCAGTGCCAGCGCAGTCCCGGGTGCTCGTCCATCGTCTCGGGGTGGCAGTCCAGTTCGCACGGCCACCACTCGTCCTCGTCCTCGGGGGTGCCGCGGGTGGCGGTGAAGAACAGCATCCGGCCGTCGCCGGACTCGGCGACCGGGCCGACGTCGACGCCCTCGCCGAGCAGCCGCTCCAACGCGGCGCGACCGGCCTCCAGCGGAACGTCGAGGACGTCGTGGACCATGCCGGTCGCGGTGATGAAGTTGGCCTGCGGCTGGCCCTGGGCCCACCGCTCGATCTGGGCGCGGTCGGTGGTGGACTGGGTCTGCCAGGCGAAGGAGAGGGGATGGCGGGCCGGCGTGGGACAGCCGATGCGCTCGCACGAACACCGGTAGCCGACGGGGTGGGCGGCGGGGGCGAGCGGCAGGCCTGCGGCGGCGGTGGCCCGGAGCAGATCTTCGCGGCTCGGGGCCTCGGCGGCGGTCTTCCTCGGGCGCCGGCGCAGCCACTGCGCGAGTTTGTTCTCCGTGCCGCGGTAGCGGCCGATACCGTCGCCCATCTATCCCCTCACACCTCTGCCAGGCCCTGCGGTCCCTGCCATGGTCCCACCATCCGGCGCCTCCGGTGACCGGAGTCCCCAACCGGGGGAGGGTGACCGGTGCCGGGACGCCGCCGAACCGGTCGCATTGCTCGCTTATGAGGTGATTCGTACCCCGCCGCGGACCGCCGAGCGTGAGGAGCTCCACGACCGGGGGCCGGGCTCACCGGGGGGCGAGGCCGTACAGGGCGTACTCGACGAGCTTGTCCGCGTAGGCGTGGGTGAGCGGCTCGGTGCGCAGCAGCCAGCGGTGGGCGAGCGGGCCGACGAAGAGCTCCAGGGCGATGCGCGGGTCGATCTCGGGGCGGACGTGGCCCGCCTCCCGGGCGGCGGTCAGCCGCTTGACGTAGAGCTGGAGCTGCGGTTCCAGCAGTTGCTCGACGAACCGGGCGCCCAGCTCGGGGTCGACCACGCCCTCGGCGGCGAGCGCCCGGGAGGGGGCGTCGTAGGTGGGGTCGTTCATCTCGTCGACCGTGGCGCGCAGTACGTACTTGAGGTCGGCTTCGAGGTCACCGGTGTCCGGGATGCCGCTGTTCTCGTCGCCGCCGAGCGCCTCGTTGGCCTGGACGCCGAGGTCGACGAAGGCCTCCAGGAGGACGGCCGCCTTGGAGGGCCACCAGCGGTAGATGGTCTGCTTGCCGACCCCGGCGCGGGCCGCGATGCCCTCGATGGTGGTCCTGGCGTAGCCGACCTCGCCGACGAGGGCGAGGGCGGCGTCGTAGATCGCGCGACGGGAGCGCTCGCTGCGGCGCGTGGAGTCGGGTGCCTTGGTCTCAGCCATGCGTCTCAATCTAGCAGGAGGGCGAGGCGAGACGTATCGTCTCTTGACAAGACGATACGTCTCGTCCACTCTTGAGTACGTCAGCGAGACGGACGAACGCACGACGGAAGGGAGCCCACCCATGCCCCGTGGTGGAGCAGGAAACATGCTCGGTGTCGGCGGTACCCGCAAGAAGCTGTCCCGCCGGGCGCTGCGCGGCGGCGAAGGCGGCGGCATCGGCCGCGGCATCGACCCGGCCGCCCAGAAGCGGGAGTTGCTGCGGAAGCTGAAGGAAGGACGTACGACACCCGACGCCTCGTGAGCGCTCGGGTGAACTCACCCGTACGGACCACTGCGCGAAGGCTCCTCACGGCGCACCATGGCATCCACGCACACACCGTGCGCCGCCGTCCGTGAGGAGCCTTCTTTGCCTCGTGACGCCACACCCCGCCGCTACCTGATGTGCCCACCCGCGCACTTCAAGGTGACGTACTCCATCAACCCCTGGATGGACCCGGCGAAACCGGTCGACCTGCCGCTCGCCCTGACCCAATGGGAAGACCTGCGGGACCGGTACGTGTCCCTCGGCCACACCGTCGAGCTGCTGGAACCCCGGATCGACCTGCCCGACATGGTGTTCGCCGCCAATGGCGCCACCGTCATCGACGGACGGGTGCTCGGCGCCCGGTTCGCCTTCGCCGAGCGCGCCGCCGAGGCCGCGGTGCACCGGGAGTGGTTCCGGGCGCACGGCTTCACCGACGTCCACGAACCCGACCACGTCAACGAGGGCGAGGGCGACTTCGCCGTCACCGCCTCCTACATCCTGGCCGGGCGCGGCTTCCGTTCCAGTCCCCTGTCGCACGACGAGGCACAGGAGTTCTTCGGGCGGCCGGTGATCGGGCTGGACCTGGTGGACCCCCGGTACTACCACCTCGACACGGCGCTGTGTGTCCTGGACGACGCCGCCGACGAGATCATGTACTACCCCGGCGCGTTCTCCCCCGGAAGCCGTTCGGTGCTGCGCCGGCTCTTCCCCGACGCGCTGATCGCCGAGGAGGAGGACGCGGCGGCGCTCGGGCTGAACGCGGTGAGCGACGGCAGACACGTGCTGCTGCCGCAGGCCGCGGTGGGGCTGTTCGGGCCGCTGCGCGAACGCGGCTTCGAGCCGATCGGCATGGACCTGGGCGAGCTGCTCAAGGGCGGCGGCAGCGTGAAGTGCTGTACGCAGGAGCTGCGCGCCTGACCGGTGGCCCCACGGCAGGGGGCCGGACCCGCCGGGTCCGGCCCCTTCGCCGTACGGGCTCAGTCGTCGAGCAGGAGGCGGAAGCGGGCGAGGCCGCCGTCGAAGAAGGTGATCTCCGCCTGGCCCTCGGCGTCGACGTACTTCCCGGTGCCGCCGGTGATCGCCGAGCGCCCGCCGTGCGGATGGCGGCCGACGCGGTCGATGCTGTCGCTCAGGCTGATGCTGCCGTCGTCGGTGCGCAGCACCCGGTGGCACAGGGCGACGTGGCCGTGGCGCCTGAGGTCGACGACGCTGCAGTGCGCCGAGGCCTCGCCGATCTTCTTGCCGGGCCTGCCCTTCCGGTTGGTGTAGAGGTGCGAGTGCACGGTCCAGTCCGCGCCGACGCGCAGCCGCTCCGGCTTGCTGTCGGACTGCTTGACCGCGAGCCAGTCGAGCACCTTCACCGAGTCCTTCGTGTCCTTCGGGGTCGGCTTGGGGGCCGCCTCGGCGGTGAAGGTCAGGGCGGTGGTGGCGAGCATCGCGGTGGCGGCGGCCAGCACGCCGCCGGTGAGAAGCCGGGCGCGGGAGCGGGTGCCCGGCATGGGACCTCGCAGCATGGAACCTCCAGGGAGTGAGGAGCGCGAACGAGCCCACCTCAACTCCGCGACGGCCCCCTGGGCAATTGCCAGCGGCACGACATCACCCGCGTGGTCCCGCGCTGTCACCCCGTCAGCGGGGCGGCCACTCGTCCCCCCAGGCGGCGTCGCGGGCCGCCTTGTAGAGGGTGCCGTGCCGCTTGGTCACCGTGTCACGGCGCAGCCCGTCCGCCTCGGTGCACAGCTCCAGCAGGACCTGCCCCTTGCGGATCTGGGGCTTGCGGGTGACCCGGGCCGGCGCGGGGACGACCGGGAACCGGGTGGCCACGACGTAGGAGAACTTCTCGTCCTCGTACGCCAGGGAGCCGCCCTTGACCTGGCGGTGCAGGGAGGAGCGGCTGACGCGGGCGGCGAAGTGACACCAGTCGGTGCCCGGTTCGATGGGGCACGCACCGCTGTGGGGGCAGGGCGCGGCGATGGTCATCCCGGCGGCGATCAGCAGGTCGCGGGCGGCGATGATCCGGGCGTAGCCGTCGGGGGTGCCCGGTTCGACGATCACGACGGCACGGGCGGCCCGGGCGGCCTCGGTGACGAGGGCGGTGCGGTCGGGCTCGGTGAGCTCGTTGAGGACGTACGACACGGTGACAAGGTCGGTGCTCTCCACGCGCAGCGCCGCGCCGATCCGGGCGCGCTGCCACGTGGCGCCGGCCAGGGACGGGATGCCCGACGCGGCCGCCAGCTCACGGCCCAGCACCAGGGCCGGCTCGGCCCAGTCCAGCACGGTGGTGCGCGCCGCGGCGTCCCACGCTTCGGCGACCGCCCAGCTCGCCGCGCCCGTCCCGCCGCCGATGTCGGTGTGCGTGCCCGGCACCCACTCCGGGGCGGCCTCCCGCAGCGCGTCCAGCGCGGCCCGTACGGCCTCGAAGGTCGCGGGCATCCGGTACGCGGCGTAGGCGGCGACGTCGGAGCGGTCGCGCAGCACCGGCGCGTCGGTCGGGACGTGGCCCCGGTAGTGGGCGATCAGCCGGTCCACGGCCTGCGCCGCCTGCGTCGGCGGGAGCCCGTCGAGCAGCCCGGCGAGGGCGCTGCGCAGGGCTTCCGCGGTGGAGAGGTGGGCGTTCACCGATACATGGTAGGCGGGCGGGCCGGGCCCTCCGGAACGGCCGGAAACGGCCCCGGCCCCGTGTGCCGCGAACTGCTCGGCGGCGTGCGGCAGTTGCTACGCTGGCCGCCCGTCGGACCGGGTGGGGGACCATGAGACAGAGGATCGTGCGCATGGCCCTGGTGGCCGGTACGGCCGTCCTGGCCCTGCTGGTCCTCCTCGCCACCTGCGGTACGGACGGGAAGCCCACCGCCCCGCCGTCCGGGGCCGGGGCCTCGCGCAAGGCCGCCACGGCCCCCGTCACCCGGCTCACCGTCCCCGGCGCGTACGACACCTCCCGGGGCTGGGAGGTCACGGGGCCGTCCCCCGAGTACGTCGTCGCCCGCGCCACCGGGGTGATCGCGTACCTGGAGCGCGTCAACGGCACCCAGTACCGCCTCCGCACGCTCGACGCCCGGACCGGGCGCCACGGCTGGACGGGCAGGCCCTGGCGGCCGCTCGGCGACCCGGAGGCCGTTCCCGGGCTGCTGGCCGTGGGCAAGGAGGACCGGCAGTACTTCGTGACCTGGTCGTACGGCCGGACCGGCGACGACCCGCTGACCACGGCCGGCAGCTTCGTGTCGCTCGACGTGTACGACGCGGCCGGCGGCTCCCGCCGGCGCGTGGAGGTGCCCTGGGCCGACGTACCGATAGTGACCGGCACCGGCCCGGGCGTGCTGATCAGCGACGGCCGGGCGAGGAGCGCCGTCGTCGCCCCCGACACCGGCGAGGTGAGCGTCGTCCCGCCGCGGCGCCTGGGCCACCCCAAGGGCTGCGCCGAGTGCCGGCGGCTGACCGCCGTGCGCGGGGTGACGGCCAAGGGCCTGCTGGTGAGCGGTGCGCGGGGCTTCTGGGTGCCGGGCGGCTGGTTCAGCCGCGACCGGGCTCCGGCGGGCGCGGACCCCGCGAGCGGGGTGCCCGCCTCGGTGACGTCCGGGCACGTACTGGCCCGGTGGCAGGGCGGGAAGGGCGCGGCGCGGGCGGCCACGCACGACATCTGGGCGGTCCATGAGGCGCGCACGGGCCGGCCGCTGGTGAAGGCCGAGTGCCGCAGGCCGGCGATCGAACCGGGTGAGTACCCGCAGGCGGTGGTGTCGCCGGGCGGGCGGTACCTGATCGCCGGGAGCCTCGCCTTCGACCTGGACGCGCGGACCGGCCGGTGCTTCGAGGAGGCGGACGGTTCCAAGCCGCTCACGCTGACCACCGTCACGGACGGCGGCGTGGCGTACGGCGCGAGCGGTGCCCGCAGCGCGGCGGACGCCCTGGCCGGCGGGGGCACCCCGGTCGCCGTGAACCTGGCGACCGGGGTACCCGAAGCGCTCGCGCCGAGCGTGCGGCTCCCGGCGGCGGAGGTGGCGGGCGTGGGCGTCTTCCGCTGGACGGACGCGCGCGACCGCGTCCACCTGACCGGCTACCCGCGTCGCGGCTGAGGGTCCAGCGGACCTGCCGCCCCCGTGGGGCCGCCGGTGCGCGTGCGGCCGCGCGCTTCCGGTGCGCCTGCGACCGCGCGGCGCGGCGCGGCTCACGATCACGCGGCGGCTGCGGCCGGGGCCCGGAGGCGCGCGGCACGGCTCACAATCACACGGCGGCTGTGTCCCCGGGCCCCGCGCGGCGTGGGCAGCCGTCCTGCCGCCCCCTGGGGCGTGCGTCGTCCCTCGGCCCAGGGTGCCCTTAGGGCGCCGGGTGCTCCTGGGGGTCCTTGCGCCATGGGCGGCACAGGCCCAGGAAGCAGGCGACGGCGGCCAGTGCGCACGTGAGCTGGACCAGGGCCATCGGGACCGCCGTCGCCTCGCCCGCGATGCCGACGAGCGGGGAGGCCACCGCGCCGACCAGGAACGAGGACGTACCCAGCAGCGCGGAGGCGGAACCGGCCGCGTGCGGGGTGCGCATCAGGGCCTGGGCATTGGTGTTGGGCAGCGCCAGGCCCATGGCCGACATCAGGACGAACAGCCCGGCCGCGACGGGCACCAGGCCGACGGGGCCGAAGACCCCGCTGGTCATCAGCAGCAGCGCACCGGCGGCCACGGCGATCACCGCGAGGCCGAAGCCCAGCACCTTGTCCAAGCTGACCCGGCCCACCAGCAGTTTGCCGTTGATCTGGCCGACCGCGACGAGCCCGACCGAGTTGACCCCGAACAGCAGGCTGAAGGTCTGGGGCGAAGCCCCGTAGATCTCCTGGACGACGAACGGGCTGGCCGAGATGTAGGCGAACAGCGCGGCGAAGGCCAGGCCGCCGGCGAGCATGTAGCCGGAGAAGACCCGGTCGGCGAGCAGTCCGCGCATGGTGCGCAGCGCCTCGCCGACCCCGCCGCCGTGCCGCCGGGCGGGCGGGAGGGTCTCGCCGAGCCACTTCCAGACGACGAACGTGAGCAGGACGCCGACGAGGGTGAGGGCGTGGAAGACCCCGCGCCAGTCGGTGACCCGGAGGATCTGGCCGCCGATCAGCGGGGCGACGATCGGGGCGGCCCCGGAGATCAGCATGAGGGTGGAGAAGAACCGGGCCATCTCGACGCCGTCGTACAGATCACGGACCACGGCCCGGGCGATCACGATGCCGGCCGCTCCGGCGAGGCCCTGGAGCAGCCGGAAGGCGATGAGCAGCTCGGGGGTCGGCGCCAGGGCGCAGACGGCGGTGGCGGCGATGTAGACGAGCATGCCGACGAGCAGCGGGCGGCGGCGCCCCCACTTGTCGCTCATCGGCCCGACGACGAGCTGGCC
The DNA here is from genome assembly GCF_055570965.1 of Streptomyces sp. NPDC031064. Lineage (NCBI taxonomy): Bacteria > Bacillati > Actinomycetota > Actinomycetes > Kitasatosporales > Streptomycetaceae > Streptomyces > Streptomyces sp. NPDC031064. Next base: position 323,364 of record NZ_JBVIGF010000003.1, on the reverse strand, counting down.
GGCCGCCATGCCGGCGAGGCAGGCGGTGAGGGTGAGCTGGATGGTGGCGGCGGGGGCGTGCAGGGCCCGGGTGACCTCCGGCAGGGCCGGGAGGTACATGTCCATGGACAGCGGCGGCAGTGCGGTGAGCCCGCCGAGGACCAGCGTCACGAGCAGCCCCGCCCGCCGGGCGGCGGCGGGCGGGGCGGCGGGCGGCGCCCCGGCGCCAGGGGGGCCGCTGGGCGCGCCGGGGGCCGGTGTGGCGGCCTGCGGGCGTTCGGTCGGTATGTGTCCTGGCGTGCTCGGGCCGCTCTCCGGCATCTCATCTCCTGTTGTGGGGTCCGGCCCTATGCTCTCAGCTCCACGCCAGTCGTTGAAACCTCAAACTTCACACCGGCTTGAGGCCCGGCTCGCCCGCCTCGGTGACGAACGAGGCGGCCGTGGTGACCGGCGCGCCCGGCGTCGTCACGGCGGAGACGGTCCGGTAGTCGGCCCGGGCGCGCTCGCCGGTCAGGGTGACGGTCAGGTAGCCGCGCCGCCCGTTGTAGAACTTCAGGTGCGGGTTGGCCCGGGTGAGGTTGTCCCAGTTGGCGGGTCGGTCGGCGCCGTCCTTGCCGCTGGCGATGGACGTGGCGACGAACTCGGTGCCGACGGTCCGCGAGGCCGGGTCGTCGAAGTCGGCCTTGAGGTCGAAGGCGTACCCCACGTGGACGTCGCCGGTCAGGACGACGAGGTTCTCGATCCCGGCCGCCGCCGCGCCGTCCAGGACGCGCCTCCGGGAGGCGGGGTAGCCGTCCCAGGCGTCCATGGAGAGCTTGAAGTCGGGGGTGGGGACGTTGCGCCGCCGGGCGAAGGTGACCTGCTGGGGGACGACGTTCCACACCGCGTCGGACTGCTGCCAGCCGTCGAGCAACCAGCGTTCCTGCTCGGCGCCGGTCATGGTGCGCGAGGGGTCCTCGGACTCGGGGCCGGGGGTCTGCCAGCCGTCGCCGTAGGCCTGGTTGGAGCGGTACTGGCGGGTGTCGAGGATGTCGAACTGGGCGAGGCGCCCGAACCTCAGCCGCCGGTACAGCCGCATGTCGGGACCGGCCGGCCGCTGGGGGGTGCGCAGCGGCTGGTTCTCCCAGTAGGCGCGGTACGCGGCGGCCCGGCGCAGCAGGAACTCCTCGGGCGGTACGTCGTTCTCCGGGGTGCCGCCCGCGTAGTTGTTCTCGGTCTCGTGGTCGTCCCAGGTGACGACGAAGGGGTGCGCGGCGTGCGCGGCCTTCAGGTCGGGGTCGGACTTGTACAGGCCGTAGCGCAGCCGGTAGTCCTCCAGCGTGATGGTCTCGCGGTTGAAGTGGGCGGGGAGCCGGCGGTCGGTGTAGGCGCGGGCGCCGCCGGTGGCGTTGACGGCGTACTCGTACAGGTAGTCACCGAGGTGGAAGACGGCGTCGAGGTCCTCGTCGGCGAGGTGGCGGTACGCGGTGAAGTAGCCGTCGTGGTAGGCCTGGCAGGAGACGGCGGCCAGTCTCAGCTCGCCGGGGCGGGCGCCGGGGCGGGGCGCCGTGCGGGTGCGGCCGGCGGGGCTGATCCAGGTGCCGGCGCGGAAGCGGTAGTGGTAGACGCGGTCCGGGTCGAGGCCGGACACCTCGGCGTGGACGCTGTGGTCGAGCTCGGGGTGGGCGGTGGCGTGGCCGCGTCTGACGATCCGGGTGAACCGCTCGTCGTGGGCCAGTTCCCAGCGGACCTGGACGCGGGCCCGGGGCATGCCGCTGCCGGGCTCGTAGGGGCGGGGCGCGAGGCGCGTCCACAGCAGGACGGAGCCGGGCAGCGGGTCGCCGGAGGCCACGCCGAGCGTGAACGGGTCCTCCGTGATCCGCCGGGGGTCGGCCTCGGCGGCGTGGGCGCTGCCCGGGAGGTTCACCGAGAAGGCGAGCGCGGCGGCGGCCCCGGTGACGGTGAGGAAGCCGCGGCGGCCGACGTGGCGGGCGGCTGCGCGGAGTTCGGGTGCGTGCTCGGCTTCCCGCCGGGCGCCGGAACGGTGTGCGGGTGTCATGGGCCCCTCCCCTGATGGTGTGTGTCAGGGGCATCTCAGTAGCACTGCTTGTCGGGTACACAACATCCACATGTCGGCCACATGAGTTCCGCGTGCCGGACTCTCCCGTACGCTGCGGCCCATGAGCGCTGTACGGAGGATCGCGGTGGTGACGGGGGCCGGCTCGGGCATCGGCCGGAGCGTAGCGCTGGCGCTGGCCGAGGACGGCTGGGACCTGGCACTGGCGGGCCGCCGGGCGGAGCCCCTTCGGGAGACGGCGTCGCTCGCCGGCGCGGACGACGCCCTGTGCGTCCCGACCGACGTGACGTCGCCCGACGCGGTGACGGCCCTGTTCGCGGCCGTCCGGGACCGGTTCGGCCGCGTGGACCTGCTCTTCAACAACGCGGGCACCTTCGCCGGGGGCGGCACGCCGGTCGAGGACCTGGACCACGAGACGTGGCGTGCGGTCGTCGACGTCAACCTGACGGGCGCGTTCCTGTGCGCGCAGGCGGCGTACCGCCAGATGAAGGAGCAGTCGCCGCAGGGCGGCCGGATCATCAACAACGGCTCGATCTCGGCGCACGTCCCCCGGCCGCACTCGATCGCGTACACCGCGACCAAGCACGCCATGACCGGCCTGACGAAGTCGCTGTCCCTGGACGGCCGCCCCTACCGCATCGCGTGCGGCCAGATCGACATCGGCAACGCGGCGACGGACATGACCCGGCGCATGGAGACCGGCATCCTCCAGGCGAACGGCGAACTGGCGGTCGAGCCGGTCATGGACGCGGCGGACGTGGCCCGCACGGTGGCCCACATGGCGGCCCTGCCGCTGGAGGCCAACGTCCAGTTCGCGACGGTGATGGCCACGACGATGCCCTACATCGGCCGCGGCTGACCCCGCCGGGCATCACCGGGGCGTTACGCCTGGCCCGTCTCGAAACGGCTCACCTTCCCGCCCTCGACCAGGAACCGCCAGGCCGTCCGCATCTCGCCCCAGGTGTCGTTGCGGTAGCGGGCGACGAGGGCGCGGCCGCCGGCCTCCTCGGACTCGACGTCCATGCGTCCGTTGGAGGTGAAGATCTCCCGCTCGGCCCACTCCCGGAGGTCCCGGTCGGAGCCGTCGTCGGACATGGTGGCGCCGGGCGTGAGCGCGTCGTAGAACGCCTGCTGGTCCTGGGCGTTGACCGCCGCGACGAAGGCGCGCACGGCGGGGTCGGTGAGCTGCTCGGCGGGGATGGTCATGGATCTCCTTGTGTGTGAGCGGGTACGTGGTGCCTCACCCGTACACCCCCGTACCCCGCTCCCCGTGGACCTTGCGCCACCCGTGGCGCGTCCGCCCTTCCCTCCGGGCGTCCGGAGAGGCCCGCCGCCCCGCCCGCCTCGGGCGGCCCGCCCGCTACCCGGACGGGTGACCAGGCCGTGTCCTGGCCGGCCGGAGCCGTGCCCGGGGCGGACCATCGCCGCATGAATGCCGTCAGCCAGGTCTTCGCGCTGATCGCCGCGGCGGTCCACGTCTTCGTCTGGCCGCTGGAGAGCTTCCTCTACGGTCGCCCGTGGGTGCGCGTCTTCCTCACCGGCAGCACCGCGGACGCGCCCGAGGTCCGGCTGTGGCGGTTCAACGTCGGCTTCTACAACCTGTTCCTGGCGCTCGGGCTGATCGCCGGGTTCGTCGCGCTGCGGCTCGGGCACCAGGCCACCGGCCGCTCCCTGATCGTCTACGTCTCCGCCTTCATGATCGGTGGCGGGATCATGCTCTTCGTCTCCGACCCCGGGCTGTGGCGCGGCTCCCTGGGGCAGGCGGTGCCGCCCCTCGTCGTCCTCCTCGCCGACCTCGTCGGCTAGGCCGCGCCCGGGCGCCGCTCGACCGCCCGCGCCACGTCCGCCAGGTCGCGCTCGACCGCCTTGGCGACGGCCCGGCGGCCGAGGCCGCCGAGGAGCCGGGCGAGCAGGCCGCCGAGGCCACCGGGCGGGCGGGCCGAGAACGAGGTGCGCACCAGCGTCTCCCCCGGCGCGGTCTCGCGGACCGTGAACTCGGAGACGTAGTGCGTGCCGCGCGACTCGGCCTCCACCACATAGCGGGACGGCGCCTGACAGGCCGTCACGTACAGCTCCTCGGTGGCCTCCTTGCCGAACATCCGGCGCGTCTCCCGCCAGCGCGTGCCCGCCTGGAAGGGGCCCTCGGTGAGCACCTCCACCCGCGTGACCCCGCTCAGCGTGCCGGGCATGCCGTGCAGGTCGGTGAGCGCCTCCCAGACGCGGTCGCGCGGGGCGGCGATGCGCCGTTCGACCGTGACGGCGGTGACCTGTGGTGTGTGGTCCATGTCCGGATTGTCACCGAACCGGCCCCGTACCCGCCCGGTGACGCGCGAACCGCGGCCGCACGGGCCGTGGACTGGGCGTTTCTCCCACCCCACGAGTGACTTCGCCCACCGCACGCGTGAGAAACAGTGGTGTTCTCGCGGCGGTCGGCTCTGCAATCCTCGCTAGTGATCCCGGGCGGAAGCGGGCACCGAGCCCGAGCCCATGAGTGGAGACTCCCGTGGATATGCGTTACGAGGCGTACTGCCTCACAGACCCACTCTTCTACGACACGCCCTTCCGTGTCCGGCCGACGGACGGTGAGGATCCGTTCGCTGCCGGCGAGAGCGACGGCGCGGACGGCCCGGACCACAGCGCGGAGGGCACGGACAGCGCGGAGGGCACGGACGGCGGGGACGGCGACTTCCGGCAGGCCCGGTGCCCGGTGCCCGACACGTGGACGCGGTCCGAGCTCGACAACTGGGTGGTCTACCACCCCGACGGCGCCGATCTGCCCGCGCAGGGCTGGAAGATCCACGTTTCGGCGTGCCTCGACAACGCGCAGGAGATCCTCGACGCGGTGTGGGACTACTGCGTCCCCCGGCGGATCGCCTTCAAGTTCCTCCACGGCATGGACGCGCTGTTCAACGCCAACATCAAGTACGCGTGGCGGGGCGCGAGCGGCAAGTTCGTGACGATCTACCCGGTGGACGAGGCCGCCCTGGAGCGGGTGCTCAACGGCCTGGACGGCGTCCTGCACGGCCGGCCGGGCCCGTACATCCTCAGCGACCTGCGCTGGGCGTCCGGACCGCTGTACGTCAGGTACGGGGGCTTCGCCCAGCGGTACTGCGTCTCGCCGACGACGGGCGACACCGTGCTGGCGATCGAGGACGCCTCGGGCCGGCTCGTGCCGGACCTGCGGGCGCCGGTGTTCCAGGTGCCCGACTGGGTGACGCTGCCCGCGTTCCTGGAACCCCACCTCGCCGAGCGGGCCAGGACGACCGTCGCCGACCTGCCGTACCGGATCGAGAAGGCCCTGCACTTCTCCAACGGCGGCGGCCTGTACGCCGGACAGGACACCCGCACCGGAGAACGGGTCGTCCTCAAGGAGGCCCGGCCGTACGCGGGGCTCACGCTGGACGGCGCGGACGCGGTCGGCAGGCTGCACCGCGAGCGGGAGGCCCTGGAACGGCTGCGCGGCCTCGACGGCGTACCCGCGCTGCGCGACCACTTCGTCCTGGGCGACCACCACTTCCTGGTCGAGGAGTTCATCGACGGGCAGCCGCTCACCGACGTCTTCCGCGAGCGGTACCCGCTGGCCCCGTCGGACGGCGACGACACGGCGGCCGTCGCCTACACCTCGTGGGCGGTCGACCTGGTGGACCGGGTGGAGCGGGCGGTCGCCGCGGTGCACGACCGGGGCCTGGTCCTCGGTGACGTCCACCCGTCCAACATCCTGGTCCGGCCCGACGGCCGGGTGGTGCTGATCGACTTCGAGAGCGCGGCGGACGCGGCGGAGCAGCGCCCGCAGTCCCTCGCCGCGCCCGGGTTCATGGCGCCGGAAGGCGTGACCGGCTTCGGCCTCGACCGCTACGCGCTGGCCTGCCTGCGCCTGCACATGTTCATGCCGCTGACCCCACTGATCGCCCTGGACGAGGCCAAGGCCGGGCAACTGGCGCGAGAGGCCCGCCGGACGTTCCCGGTACCCCCCGCCTTCCTGGAGGAGGCGGTGCGGGTCATCACCGAGGCACGGGACGGGGATGTGGACGGGGACGGGGACGGGGACGGCAGCGGGATCGGCGGTGTCACGGGCCCGGGCGCCGACGGCGTGCCGCGCCTGGAGGCGGACCGCGGCAGTTGGCCGCGCGCCCGGGAATCCATGGCCGCCGCCGTCCTGGCCGCCGCCACCCCGGACCGCGACGACCGGCTCTTCCCGGGCGACATCGAGCAGTTCAGGGCGCCGGGCGGCGGCCTGGGCGTCGCGTACGGCGCCGCCGGAGTGCTGTACGCGCTGGACATGACCGGCGCCGGGCGCCACCCGGAGTACGAGGAGTGGCTCGTACGGCAGGCCCTCGGCCCCGAGCCGGGAACCCGCCTCGGCTTCTACGACGGCCTGCACGGCGTCGCGTACGTACTCGACCACCTCGGTCACCGCGACGAGGCCCTGAAGGTCATCGACCTGTGCATGGGCGACGACCAGTGGCGGGAGCTGGGCCTCGACCTGCACGGCGGCCTGGCCGGCATCGGCCTGAACCTCCGGCACTTCGCCGCCGTCACCGGCGACCCCGCGTTCCACGACGCCGCCGTGAGCGTCGCCGGGATCGTGGCCGGCCGGCTCGGCCCGGCCGACGGCGTACCGGAGACCAGCGGTGGCAAACACCCGTACGCCGGACTGATGCGCGGCTCCTCCGGGCCCGCCCTGCTGTTCGTCCGGCTGTACGAGGACACCGGCGACCCGGCCTTCCTGGAGCAGGCCGCCACCGCGCTGGACCAGGACCTGCGCCGCTGCGTCGTCCGCAAGAACGGGGGGATGCACGTCGACGAGGGCTGGCGGACCGTGCCGTACCTGGCCGAGGGCAGCGCGGGCATCGGCCTCGTCCTGGACCACTACCTCGTCCACCGCCGGGAGGACCGGTTCGTGACGGCGGTCGCCGAGATCCGCAGGGCGGCATCGGCGCAGTTCTCCGCCGAGTCGGGGCTCTTCCGCGGCACGGCCGGGATGATCGTCCACCTCAGCCGCGCCCATCCGCCGGGCACGGCCGCCGAGAGGGACCCCGAGGTCGCCGGCCATGTGCGCCACCTCTCGCGGCAGGCCCTCACCCACCAGGGCCACCTGGTCTTCCCCGGCGAGCAGCTCCTGCGGCTGTCGATGGACCTGGCCACCGGCAGCGCCGGCGTGCTGCTGGCCCTGGGCGCCGCGTTCCACGACTCCCCCGTACACCTGCCGTTCCTTCCGCCGACCGGCGGAACGGCACGCACAGCCCAACCATCCGTCCTCGCGAAGAAGGGAGGTGACATCGAATGACGCTCCTCGATCTGCAGGGTCTGGACATGCCGGACTCAGAACTCGGCCACGGCGGCTCCGGCTCGAACTCGTCGGGTATCTGCCTCCGGGTGAGGATCAAGCTCGGCAAGAAACTGAGGGTCAAGGTCACGCTGTGACCACAGAGGCGGGGGCGTCTCGGAGCGTCCCCGCCGCACCCATCGGGCAGGAGGCCCCCGTGAACCGACGCGCTGCGAATCGCCTGCTGCTGGCGGCGTTCCGGCGTGGTGGCCCCTGGGTGGGCGTCATGGTGGTCACGGCACTGCTGATCAGCGGTGCCGGTGTCGTGCTGCCCGCCGTCATGGGGCGGACCCTCGACGCCGTGCTCGGCGGCCAGGACGCGGCACGGTGGCTGGCCCTCACCGCCGGGTTGATCTTCGTCCTGGTGGTCTGCGAAGCACTGGACGACTTCGTGAGCGACGTGGCCGAGGCCCGCGCCACCGCGTGGCTGCGCCACACGCTGCTGAAGCACATCCTCGCGCTGGGCACCCGCGCCACCCGCCGGTTCGAGGGGGGCGACCTGGTCACCCGCCTCGTGGGCAACGCCTCCGAGACCGGGCAGGTGGCGGCCGGCCTCATCTGGGTCTTCATGAACCTCGTGCCACCGGTCGGCGCCGTCGTCGCCCTGGCGCTCATCGACCCCTGGCTGTGCCTGACCTTCCTCATCGGACTGCCCGTCCTGGCGCCCTTGATCCGTGCCTTCATCCGCGACATCTCCGACCTCACCGACCGCTACCTCGCCACCCAGGGCACGATCGCGGCACGGCTCACCGACGCCCTGACCGGGAGCCGGACGATCGCCGCGGCGCGGACGGTGGACCGCGAGGCGCGCCGCGTGCTCGCCCCCCTGCCGGAGCTGCACCGGCACGGCGTGGGGATGTGGCGGTCCATGGCCCGGATGTCGGCCCGCGAAGCGCTCGTCGTCCCCCTGCTGATGGTCGCCGTGCTCGCCGTGGCGGGCCTGGAACTGTCGTACGGCCGCATCACGCCCGGGGACGTGCTGGCGGCCAGTCAGTACGTGGTCATGGCCACCGGCATGAGCTCGGTGGTGGGCACCCTGAACCAGCTCGTGCAGGCGCGTTCGGCGGCCGGGCGGCTCTCCGAGGTGCTCGCCGAACCGCCCGTGGAGTACGGCTCCGAGCGCCTCCCCGGGCCCCTGGACGGCGGCGGGCGGCTGGAGTTCCGGGGCGTCACCGTGCGCGCGGGGGACGACACCGTCCTCCGTGGCCTCGACCTGACCGTGCCCGGAGGCGCCCTGGTCGCCGTCGTGGGGCGCTCCGGGGCCGGAAAGTCACTGCTGGCGGCGCTGGCCGGCCGGCTCGTCGACCCCGACGAGGGCGAGGTGCTGCTGGACGGCGTGCCGCTGCGCCGGGTGGACCGGGAGGAGCTGCGGCGGGCGGTGGGGTACGGGTTCGAGCGGCCCGCGCTGCTCGGGGAGACCTTCGCCGACGCGATCGGCTTCGGGCCGCGCACCCCGTCCAGGGACGAACTGGTGGCCCATGCCACGGCGGCACGGGCGGACGCGTTCATCCGTCACATGCCCGACGGCTACGGCACCCGGCTGGCCGACGCCCCGATGTCGGGCGGGGAGGTGCAACGCGTGGGGCTCGCACGGGCGTTCACGCAGGCCGAGCGGGTGCTCGTGCTCGACGACGTCGCCGCCAGCCTCGACACCGTGACGGAACACCACATCAGCCAGGTGCTCACCGGCGCCCTGGCCGACCGCACCCGGCTCATCGTCACGCACCGCGCCTCCACCGCCGCCCGGGCGGACCTCGTCGTCTGGCTCGCCGACGGTGGCGTCCGCGCGCGGGGGCGGCACCGGGACCTGTGGACGGACCCCGGCTACCGCGCCGCGTTCCAGCCGGACCCCCCTCCCGCACGGGAGCTGCCGGAGGACGTCGTGGTGGCCGGAGGCAAGCGGTGAACGGGCGGCCCGGCGCGATCCTCCGCTCCGCACTGCGCCGGCGGAGCCGGGAGCACCTGCGGCTCACGGGCTGGTCCCTGGTGCAGGCGGTGCCGGCCTTCCTGTCCGGGCTGGCCGTCGCCCGCGCCGTCGACCAGGGCTTCCTCGCCGGCCGGCCCGCCGTCGGCTTCACCTGGCTGGGCGTGCTGGCGGTCGTCTTCGTCATCGGGGCGTGGGCGACCCGGCACGCCGTCCTGGGACTGGCCGCGCTGGTCGAGCCGTTCCGGGACGAGATGGTCACCCTCGTGACCACCGGCACGCTGCACCGCTCCACCGAGCTGGGGCGGCCCGCCGACACCGCCGGCGTGGCGCGCCTGACCGAGCACGTGGAGATCGCCCGGGAGGCGTACGGCGCGGTCGTCATGTTCGTCCAGGGCTTCGCCGTCACGGTGGTGACCGTGACGCTCGGGCTGGCCACGCTGGACCCCGCCTTCCTCGTCCTGGTCCTGCCGCCGCTGCTCATCGGGCTCGGGCTGTTCCTCGCGGCCCTGCGGGCGCTGGCGGCCAGGCAGCGGGCGGTCATCCTGGCCAACGAGGGCATCTCCGAGACCGCGAGCACGGTGACCGGCGGGCTGCGGGACGTGGTCGCGTGCGGTGCCGAGGAGCGCGTCCGCGCCCGGACCGGCGCCGAGGTGGACGCCGCCGCCCGGGCCACCCGGGCCCTGGCTCGGCTCACCGCGCTGCGCACGGCCGCCCTGGGGATCGGCGGCCGGGTGCCGCTCGTCCTCATCCTGGCCGGCGCGCCCTGGCTGGTGCGCAACGGCGTGACGGCGGGCGCGGTCCTGGGAGCGCTCACCTATGTGTCGCAGAGCCTGAACCCGGCGCTTCAGAACTTCATCGAGGAGCTCGGCAGCAGCGGGCTGTGGCTGCTGGTCGCCACGGGCCGGATCGCGGAGGTGGCGCCCGAGCCGTCCGCAGCCGCCGGCGCCCCCGAGGCGGGCACCCTCGCGGACACTCCCCCGGCCGCCGAGACGCCGCCCGGGCCGTCCCCGCGCTCGTCGCCGCACTCGTCCCCGCACCCCCGCCCGCGCGACTCGCGCGTCGAGCTCCGGGGCGTCACCTTCGGCTACGCCCGGTCCGCCGCTCCGGTGGTCCAGGACCTCGACCTCGTCCTGTCCCCCGGCGAACACCTCGCCGTGGTGGGCCCGAGCGGCGCGGGGAAGTCGACCCTCGCCGCGCTGACCGCCGGGGTCCTCGCACCGCAGGCCGGTCTGGTGCGCCTGGGCGGCGTACCGGTGGCCGCCCTGGACGGCGACGACCTGGCCCGGCACCGGGTGCTGATCCCCCAGGAGGCGTACGTCTTCGCCGGCACGCTCCGGGAGAACCTCACGTACCTGGCGCCCGGCGCCGCGCCGGCGGAGGTGGAGGCGGCAGTCCGGGCGGTCGGCGCGGCACCGCTCGTGGAGCGCCTGGGCGGCTACGACGTGCCGCTGGACCCCAAGAAGCTGTCGGCCGGCGAGCGCCAGCTCGTCGCCCTGGCGCGGGCCCTACTCCCCGCCCCGCGCCTGACGCTGCTGGACGAGGCCACCTGCCACCTCGACCCGGCCGCCGAGGCGGTCGCCGAGGAGGCATTCGCCCGTGTCCCCGGCACCCTGGTCGTCGTGGCCCACCGCATCAGTTCGGCGCTGCGGGCCGGCCGGGTCCTGGTCATGGACGGTACGCGGGTCCGCGTCGGCACCCACGAGGAGCTGATGGCCGGCTCCGCGCTCTACCGCGACCTCGTCGGCCACTGGGACGGAACGGCCCCGTCCCCGGTCACACCCAGCCCGACCCCCGCGCTATCCGGATCGCGTCGATCCGGTTCCGCGCCCCGGCTTTCTTCGTGATCGCCGCCAGGTGGTTGCGTACCGTGGCCACGGACAGCGACAGCCTTTCGGCGATCTCCGTCGTGGGCATCCCGTCCGCGGTCAGGCGCAGGACCTCCCTCTCCCGAGGGGTCAGCGGATTGTCGCCCGCCTCCAGCGCGGCCAGCGCGAACTCGGGGTCGATGAACCGCTGGCCCCTGACCAGCTTGCGCACGCCATGGACCAGACGGTCGGCGGGGGCGTTCATGCTGATGACCCCTGCGGCGTGCACGTCGAGCATGCGGCGGAGGCGGTCGGGGGTGGGCGAGGCCATCATCAGCAGCATCCGGCAGTCCGGCAGCCGGGCCGTCAGCTCGCCCTTCGCGGCGATCTCCTCGCCTTCCTCGCAGTCCACGTCGATCACGGCCACATCGGGCCGGCACAGCATCGCCCTCGCGACGAGCTCCCCGTTCCCCTCGGCCTCGGCGACGACGTCGATGTCCTCCTCCCGGGCGAGCAGAGCGGCCAGCGCCCCCCGCACCAGGCGGGTCTTCCCCACGAGAAGAACGCGGATCAATGTCTCTCCCTGCGGCCCCGGTGAGACCTGTCCCCGAACGTCATTATCCCCGCCCATACCGGGAATTTCAGTCGTAGCAGCTCAAGGGGGCCGAAGTGGAGTGAGGCAGACGAGTCGGGCTGTACGCCGGGTTCTGTGCCCCGGGACCTCGCGGTCGTCGGGGTGACGGCCATCCATCTAGGACCGGTGTTGCCACCGGCCTCGTGCGGTCTACCCGCGGACTCGGGCGGGCAGCCCTCGAACGTCCGCGCAGAAACACCGGGGTGTTTCCTCTTGACCTTGCTCCGGGTGGGGTTTACCTAGCCGCCTGAGTCACCCCAGGCGCTGGTGGTCTCTTACACCACCGTTTCACCCTTACCGAGGACCGAGGTCCCCGGCGGTCTGCTTTCTGTGGCACTGTCCCGCGGGTCACCCCGGGTGGCCGTTAGCCACCACCCTGCCCTGTGGAGCCCGGACGTTCCTCGGGGAGCCCCGAAGGGTCTCCACGCGGCCGTCCGCCCGGCTCGTCTGCCGTGTCGACCATGGTACCGGTCGGCCGGCGCGCGCTTGACCCTGTCGCAACGTCAACGTTTCTACTGAGGTCATGCGGATCGGAGAGATCGCCGGCCTCGTCGGCATCACATCGCGGGCGGTACGCCACTACCACCACCTCGGGCTGCTGCCCGAGCCCCGGCGGCTGGCCAACGGCTACCGGGACTACACGCTGCGCGACGCCGTGCTGCTCGCGCGGATCAGGCGGCTGACCGAGCTGGGGCTCGGCCTGGACGAGGTGCGGGACGTGCTGGCGGACGACGCCGGCAGGGAGCTGGTCGAGGTGCTCCAGGAGCTGGACGCCGATCTGGCGCGGCAGCAGGAGGAGATCGGGTCGCGGCGGGAGCGGCTGGGGGTGCTGCTGGAGCAGGCCAGGGCGGGTCGGCTGCCCGCCGAGGGGCCGGTGTCGGCGGGGCTGGCGGAGCTGTTCGGGGACATGGCGAGGGCGTCGGCGGAGCTGCCGGGGCCCGAGCCGGCGATGGCCGCGCGGGACCGGGAGATGCTCGCCCTGCTGGACACGGTGATGCCGGAGGAGGAGGGGGCCCGGCTGCTGGGGGCGATGCGGCGGATGACGGAGGAGCCGGGCGCGATGGAGCGGGCGTACGAGGTGTACGCGCGGCTCGACGCGCTCGCGGACGCGGCGCCCGACGACGTACGGGTGGAGGAGGCCGCGCGGGCGCTGGCGGCGCTGGTGCCGGACGAGGTGGTGCCGGACGACGTGGGCGACCTGGAGAACGGGGCGTTCCCCGGGGCGTTCTTCGCCGACTTCTCGGCCGCGCAGGCCGAGGCGGTCCGGCGGGCGCTGCGGATCGCCGGGGAGCGTGCGCGGTGAGGCGGGTCCTGCGGGGCGTCGCGTACGCGGTGCTGCCCGCCGAGGTGGTGCTGGCGGTCTGCCTGGTGGCGGGGGTACGGATACCCCACGCGGTGCTCATGGCGGCGGAGGTGGCGGTCCTGGCGCTGCTGGGCGCGGAAGCCTGGGTGTTCGTGCGGCTCCGGCGGCGCGGGCTGTCCCGGCGGGAGGCGGTGTACGAGCTGGCGCCGCGGCCGGTGGTGCGGTTGATCGGGCATGAGCTGCGGCTGATGGTGAGCCTGGTGCGGTGGGTGGCGCGGCGGCCGCCGCACGGGACGGGGCCGGGGCTGCGGGCGTTCGGGCACGCGCGGGACCAGGCCGCGTACATGTACGGCTTCGCCTTCGTGTGCCTGGTGGAGACGGTCGGCATGTCGTACCTGCTGGCATCCCTCCCGGTCGTCCACGCCGTGGTCCTGGTGCTGGACGTGTACACCGTGCTGTTCGTGGTGGGGCTGCACGCCGCGTCCGTGACCCGGCCGCACATGCTGGGCGGGGGTGTGCTGCGGGTGCGGCAGGGCGGACATGTCGATGTGTCGATACCGCTGGAGCGGATCGCCGCCGTACGGCACGAGCTGCTGTTCTCGCACGAGAAGGAGGAGGGGGTGCTCAATGTGACGGTCGCCTCGCAGACGTCCGTCACCATCGAGCTCGCCGAGCCGGTCACGGCCGTGCGGTTGCTGGGCGAGCGGTATCCCGTACGCCTGGTGCGCTGCCACGCCGATGACGCGCGGGCCCTGGCGGACGCGCTCGGGCGGGCGCTCACGCCGGGGCGAACAGCGCCTTCGCCCGTCCCGGGTCCGCCTGGGTGAGCCGTACGCGCAGCCGCTCCCCCAGTGGCAGCGGGTGCGTGCCGCCCTCGACGCGGGCCACGACCGCCGGGTCCTCCAGGTGGACGGTTCCGACCGCCGGGTCGCGGTCGTGGACGTCGATGACGTACGCGTCGAACACCTCGCCCACCCGGTCCCTGAGCAGGGCGGCCTCCACGATGTCGACGCACTCGCGCTCGACGGTGCCCGCGCGGCGTGAGCCCTCCGCCATCCGCTGCGGGAGGCCGGGCAGGGCGGCGCGCACCCACTCCGGTGCCTCCTCACCCGCCACGGCGGCCACGCACAACTCGCCGGCGTACCGGTCGACGAGGCGGCGCAGCGGGGCGGTGCAGTGCGTGTACTCGTCGGCGACGGCGGCGTGGACGCCGGGTACCGGCGCCTTGCCGTCGGTGAACACGGTGTAGCCGGCGCCGCGCAGGAGGGTGGTGCAGTCCTGGAGGAAGGCGGCGTGGCGGGTGTCGCGCGGGTCGAGGGAGCGGACGAGGGCGGCGTACGAGACGTGGTGCGGCCAGTCGATGCCGAGGGCCTTCGCGGAGTGCCGGAGCCGGGCGACGGCTCCGGAGGGGGCGGTGGGGAGGGTGCGGAGGACGCCGGTGCCGGCGGCGGTCATCAGGTCGGCGGCGGCCATGCCGGTCAGCAGGGAGATCTGGGCGTTCCAGGCGTCGGCGGGGCGTGGCGCGCGGTACTCCAGGAAGTAGGCGTCGTCGCGTTCGACGATCTCCTGCTCGGGGACGTTGAGGGAGATCCCGCCGCGCTCGATCTCCAGTCGCTCGCGCAGCGTGCCGATCGCGCGGAGGAGGGCGAGCGGCTCCTCGGCGGTGCCCGCGTCGAGCTGCCGCTGGACGCCCGCGTAGTCGAGCCGGGCGCGGCTGCGGACGAGGGCGCGGTGGACGTCGGTGGCGACGCGGCGGCCGTCCGCGTCGAGGTCGATGCGCCACAGGAGGGCGGGGACGGTCTGGCCCGGGAGGAGGCTGGCGGCGCCCTCGGAGATGACGGCGGGGTGGAGGGGGATGCGGCCGTCGGGGAAGTAGAGCGTCTGGACGCGGCGGCGGGCCTCGGCGTCGACCGCGCCGCCGGGGGTGACGAAGGCGGCGACGTCGGCGATGGCGTAGTGGACGCGGTAGCCGCCGTCGGCGCGGCGCGCGAGGTGCATGGCCTGGTCGAGGTCGGTGGAGCCGGGCGGGTCGATGGTGAAGAAGGGGATGTCGGTGGCGTCCCGCCCCGGGAGGCTCGGGGACTTGGCGGCCGCCTCCGCCTCGGCGAGAACGGCCGCCGGGAAGGCGTCGGGGACGTCGAGCTGGGTACGCAGCGCGCGCAGGGCCGCCCGCAGGGGCGCCTCGGCCGCGCCGGTCACTCGCATCTGGCGGCGGGGCATGGGTCGAGCCTATGGCGCGGCGGGCGGGGCGGCACGTTGTGCGACGCGGGCGCTTGGGGTGCTGCGGTGCTTTGGGGGTCCGGTGCTGCTGGGGTTGCACGAGGTGGCGCTTTGGACCTCGTGGAGCTTTGTACGCTGGCGCGGGGCCGCACCCCCGTTTCGTACGTACTGAAGGAGAACCACCGTGCTCGTGCTGTTGCCGCCCTCGGAAGGAAAGGCCGCATCGGGGAGCGGCGCGCCGCTGGAGCCGGAGTCCCTGTCGCTGCCGGGGCTCGCGGCAGCGCGGGCGGCCGTGCTGGAGGAGCTGGTGGAGCTGTGCGCCGCCGACGAGGACAAGGCGCGGGAGGTTCTCGGGCTGAGCGAGGGGCTGCGCGGCGAGGTGGCGAAGAACGCCGGGCTGCGGACGGCGGGTGCCCGGCCGGCCGGGGAGATCTACACGGGCGTGCTGTACGACGCGCTGGGGCTGGCCACGCTGGACGCGGCGGCGCGGGAGCGGGCGCGGAAGTCGCTGCTGGTCTTCTCGGGGCTGTGGGGCGCGGTACGGGTGGACGACCGGATCCCGTCGTACCGCTGCTCGATGGGCGTGAAACTGCCGGGGCTGGGGGCGCTCGGGGCGTACTGGCGTACGCCGATGGCGGCCGTGCTTCCGGAGGCGGCCGGGGACGGGCTGGTGCTGGACCTGCGGTCGGCGGCGTACGCGACGGCGTGGAAGCCGAAGGGCGAGGTCGCTGCGCGGACGGTGACGGTGCGGGTGCTGCACGCGCCGACGCGGAAGGTGGTCAGCCACTTCAACAAGGCGACGAAGGGCCGGATCGTGCGGAGCCTGCTGGAGGCGGGCGCGGTACCGGGGTCCCCGGCCGAACTGATGGAGGCGCTGGGGGACCTGGGGTACGTGGTGGAGACCCCGGCGGCGGGAAAGCTGGACGTGCTGGTGGACGAGATCCACTGATTGCACATCCTGCAACGGCCGTTGCGGGCTGTGGTGCCGCCCGGCAGGATGGGGCGCATGTCTGCCGCCCCGTCCGTGCTGGACCATGCCCCCGTCGTGCCGGTCGTCGTCATCGAGGACGTCGCCGACGCCGTGCCGCTGGCCCGTGCGCTGGTCGCGGGCGGGCTGCCGGCGATCGAGGTGACGCTGCGGACACCGGCCGCGCTCGACGCCGTCCGGGCGATCGCCGCCGAGGTGCCGGACGCCGTGGTCGGCGCGGGCACGGTCGTCTCGGCGCGGGGCGTGGCCGACGCGGTGGGCGCGGGGGCACGGTTCCTCGTCAGCCCGGGCTGGACCGCCGGGCTACTGGACGCGATGGAGGCGTCGGGCGTGCCGTTCCTGCCGGGCGTCTCGACGGCCTCGGAGGTCGTGGCGCTGCTGGAGCGCGGGGTGAGCGAGATGAAGTTCTTCCCGGCGGAGGCGGCGGGCGGCACCGCGTACCTGAAGTCGCTGGCCGGCCCACTGCCGCAGGCCCGCTTCTGCCCGACGGGCGGCATCTCCCCCGCGTCGGCGCCGTCCTACCTGGCCCTGCCCAATGTGCGCTGCGTCGGCGGCACCTGGATGCTGCCGGACGACGCCCTCGCGGCGCGGGACTGGGCACGGGTGGAATCACTGGCGCGGGAGGCGTCGGCGCTGCGGGTGTGACGGCGGCTCAGGGCGTGAGGGCCTCGGTCAGCCACGCGAAGGCGGCGATGCTCGCGATGGCGGCCACGATGAACGCGACGGCGAGGGCGACGACCGGCAGGGCGAGGGCCAGCAGGGCGCAGGAGCGGCCGCGCGCCGCCTCTGCGGCCGTCCCGGCCTCGTACGCGGAGTCGTCGGTGTCCACGTCAGGCGAACGCCACGTCGACGTGGTCGGCGACCGGACGGTAGCCGAGGCGCTGGTAGAGCGCCGTGCTGGTCGGGTTGGCCACGTCGGCGAACAGCAGCACCTGCCGGGCGCCCGCGTCCAGGGCGGCGCGGCTGACGGTGGCGGTGACGGCCCCGGCGTAACCGCGACCGCGCAGCTCGGGTGGCGTGTAGACGGGCGCGACGCGGGACTGCCCGGCGACGAGCGGCGAGTGGGCGGCCATGGAGACGGGCCGGCCGCCGGTCTCCCAGACGTACAGTCCGCCGTACGCGACCCGCCGCTCGGCGTTCGCCGTGTGGTCGGTGGTCGGACCCACGCCGATCTCGGCGGCGAAGGCGCTCATCCAGGTGGCGGCGAGCGGTACGTCGGCGGCGGTGGCCCGCCGTGCGGCGCCCGGCGGCGCGGGCCGGGGCGGTACGAGCTCGCCGAGCCGGAACAGCCGGCTGCGCCGGGTGACCGACCAGGGCTCCCCCGGCACCGTCCATGCCGCCGCGAAGGCCCGCGCTGGCCCGTCGCCGCCCTTCACGCCCTCGACGCGCGTCCCGCGCAGGGCCTCGACGAGCTGCCGGGCAGCCGCCTCCGGCATGGGTCCCAGCAGTGGAGCCCTCGGCGGGGTCTGGACGAACACCGCCTCGACGGGCCCGCCGGCGGCACGACGCCAGTAACCGAACCGGGCGTCCTCGGTCCCGAGGGCCCGGGGGCCATGGCGCCGCACCGTC
Source organism: Streptomyces sp. NPDC031064 (assembly GCF_055570965.1). Lineage (NCBI taxonomy): Bacteria > Bacillati > Actinomycetota > Actinomycetes > Kitasatosporales > Streptomycetaceae > Streptomyces > Streptomyces sp. NPDC031064. The sequence goes on along the minus strand of NZ_JBVIGF010000003.1, from coordinate 305,557 downwards.
TCCGCGACGGTGAGCGGCACGGTGTTGCCGGCCGGGTCGGTCACGAGGTACGGCTCCGCCTCGCGCCGGAACTCCTCCACATCGTGGGTGACGCGCCAGCCGCCGGCGCTCACCGCAGGTGGGACGTGTCGTTCAGGAGGCGCACCGAGGCGTTGCCGTCCTTGTAGTACGCCACCGCCGACAGCGAGGCCGCCGACAGCTCCATGCGGAACAGGGACTCCGGCGGGGCGCCCAGCGCCAGGCGGACCAGCGTCTTGATGGGTGTGACGTGCGTGACCAGCAGGACCGTGCGGCCCGCGTGACGGGCGGTCAGTTGGTCGCGGGTCGCCGCGACGCGACGCGCGACGGCCGCGAAGGACTCACCGCCCGTGGGGGCGGCCTTCGGGGAGGCGAGCCAGGCGTTCAGGTCGTCCGGGTACCGCTCCCGTACCTCCGCGAACGTCAGGCCCTCCCACGCGCCGAAGTCCGTCTCCCGCAGCCCGTCCTCGATCCGGACGTCCAGGCCGAGGCGGGCCGCGATCGTCGCGGCGGTCTGACGGCACCGGGCCAGCGGCGACGAGACGATCTCCTGGATCGTGCCGCGCGCCGCGAGCACGGCCGCGACCGCGTCGGCCTGCCGCCGGCCGACCGGGGACAGGTCGGGGTCACTGCCGCCGCTCCCCGAGAAACGCTTCTCCGGGGTGAGCGCGGTCTCGCCGTGCCGCAGCAGCACGAACGTGGCCGGTGCCCCCAGGTCCGCCGTGGCCGCCCAGCCGACGGGCGGGGTGCCTGCGGCGGTCGCCGTACGGCTCGCGGCTGCGGCGGCGGATACGGATGATGCGGGCGCGGGCGCGGGCGCCGAGGTGGATGCGGACGGGGACGCGGTGTCCGGTGCTACGGCGAGCGGATCCTGCCCGGCCGCCGACTCGCCGCTGAGGGGCTCGGGCGCGGGCGCGGACGCGGTGCCGGGTGCGGGCTCGGGGGGCGTCGCTCCCGCGAGCGCCGCGCGTGCCTTCGCGGCGCCCGCCGCCGCGTCGCCGACCACGCGGGCCGCACCCGCGTCGAGGGTGCCGGAGCCCGGGCGGGCGCCCGTGTCCAGCGCCGCCGTCGAGGTGGACGGCTGCCACTGCTTGCCGCGCCGGCCCGCGTCCATCGCCTCGTTGGCGAGCCGGTCCGCGTGCTTGTTCAGCTCGCGCGGGATCCACTCGTACGTCACCTGCGAAGGCGGGAAGATCCGGGCCGCCTCCGCCGCCAGCGGCTTCATGTCCGGGTGCTTGATCTTCCAGCGCCCCGACATCTGCTCCACGACCAGCTTGGAGTCCATCCGGACCCTGATCGTCGCGTCCGGCGCCAGCTCGCGGGCGGCCTTCAGCCCGGCCACCAGGCCCTTGTACTCGGCGACGTTGTTCGTGGCGACGCCGATGTACTCGGCCGCCTCCACCAGCGGCTCACCGGACACCGGGTCCAGGACCACCGCCCCGTACCCCGCCGGGCCCGGGTTCCCCCGGGAGCCGCCGTCGGCCTCGACGATCAGTTCCCGCACGGCCCGCACCGCAGTCATTACAGGCCCGACTCCGCCGTGCGCACCAGGATGCGGCGGCAGTTCTCGCACCGCACGACCGTGTCGGGCGCCGCCGCCCGTACGTCGTTGATCTCGGTGATGTTCAGCTCGATGTGGCAGCCCTCGCAACGGCGCTGGTAGAGGCGTGCCGCGCCGACCCCGCCCTGCTGCTCGCGGATCTTCTCGTACAGCTTCATCAGGTCGGCGGGGACGGAACCGGCCACCAGCTCGCGCTCCTTGGCGACGGACGCGGCCTCGCTGTCCAGCTCCTGCGTCGCGGCGTCGCGGCGGGCCACGGCATCGTCGACCTTGGCCTGGACGGAGGAGACCCGCTCGGTCAGCTCGGCGACCCGCTCCTGCGCGGACTCGCGGCGCTCCATGACCTCCAGGACGACGTCCTCCAGGTCACCCTGGCGCTTGGCCAGCGAGACGATCTCCTTCTGGAGGTTCTCCAGGTCCTTGGGGGACGTGATCGCCCCGGAGTCCAGCCGCTGCTGGTCGCGGACGGCGCGCTGGCGCACCTGGTCGACGTCCTGCTCCGCCTTGGTCTGCTCGCGGGCGCAGTCGCTCTCCTCGGTCTGCGCGGCGACGAGCAGGTCGCGGAGCTGGGTGAGGTCCTTGTTCAGCGACTCGATCTCGGCGTGCTCGGGCAGCGACTTGCGCTTGTGGGCGAGCTGCGACAGGCGTACGTCGAGGGACTGGACGTCGAGGAGTCGGATCTGGTCGGCGGGCGCGGCGTTCAGTTGGGGGCTCCAGAAGAAGAGTGGTGGGACCACGGGTCGGTGACCGTCCTCGAGACGTGGACGCGCAAGTCCCAGCCGTGGCGGTCGGAAATCTCGTCGAGCTGGGCGGCGGCCAGCTCGCACCAGGGCCACTCGGTGGCCCAGTGGGCGGCGTCGACCAGCCCCAGCGGTGAGTGTTGGGTGGCCTCGGAGGCCGGGTGGTGGCGCAGGTCGGCGGTGAGGAACGCGTCCACGCCCGCCGCGCGTACGGCGTCGAAGAGACTGTCGCCGGAGCCGCCGCTGACGGCGACGGTACGGACGGTGGCGTCGGGGTCGCCCGCGACGCGGATGCCCTGCGCGGTGGCGGGCAGCCGCTTGGCGGCGCGGGCGGCGAACTCGCGCAGCGTCTCGGGCGGGTCGACCTCACAGATCCGGCCGAGGCCGTTCTCGGGTACGAGGGGCCCGGTGACGCGCAGGTCGAGCGCGCCGGCGAGGGCGTCGGAGACGCCGGGGTCGGCGGTGTCGGCGTTGGTGTGCGCGACGTGCAGCGCGATGTCGTTCTTGATCAGCGTGTGGACGACGCGGCCCTTGAAGTGCCCGGCCGCGACCGTCGTCGTGCCGCGCAGGTAGAGCGGGTGGTGGGTGACGATCAGGTCGGCGCCGAGCGCGATGGCCTCGTCGGCGATCTCCTGTACGGGGTCGACGGCGAACAGTACGCGCGTGACCTCGGCGTCGGGGTCGCCGCAGACGGTGCCGACGGCGTCCCACTGTTCGGCCCGCTCGGGCGGCCAGAGGGCGTCGAGCTCGGCGATGACTTCAGACAGACGGGGCACGGAGGAAAGGCTACCTGCCCGCGTTCCCAGCCTGCACCGACGCCGCCGCCCTGACCGGCCCGGTGAGCAGCCCGGGCCCCGGCGGAGGTGGTGCCTGTTCCCGGTGACCCCGGGTGCGGTGCGGCTCGGTGGGCGGTGCCACGGCCGGTGGGTGGGGGCGGGGCCCCTCCGGGCTCACCTCCTCGAGGCCGGCGGCCTTGGGTGGCGGGCTTGGGAGCCCACCCCTCGCCGCCAACCTCTGCGGGGGCGACCCTGCACGGCCCCGCCCGGCCGGATGCCGGGTGCGGGCCGGTGGGTGGCGGGCACGGCCCCGCCCGGCCGGATGCCGGGTGCGGGCCGGTGGGTGGGCGGGACGGCCCCGCCCGGCCGGTTACTTGACGAGGTCCGCGCGGAGGTCGTCGAGGACCTCGTTCGCGGCGGTGACGCCGAGGCCCAGGTACCAGGTCTCGTCCGGGACGTCCTTGGCCTGGCCGGACTTGACGGCCTTGAGGTTCTTCCAGAGCGGGTTGGCCTGGGTGGTGTCCCGCTTGGTCTTCTTCGGGTCGCCGTACACGCCCGTGAAGATCCAGTCCGCATCCGCGGCGTCGATCTTCTCCGGGCCGACCTCCGTGGCGAGGTCGTTGATCTGCTGGTTCTTCGGGCGCGGCAGGCCGACGTCCTCGAGGATGGTGCCGATGAAGGAGGCCTTGGCGTACAGGCGGATGCGGTCCGGGAGGTAGCGGACCATGGAGACGGTCGGCTTGTTCGGGCCGATGTCCGTGCCGAGCTTCTTCGCCTTCGTCTCGTACGCGGCGAGCTTCGCCTTCGCCTCGGCGGTCTTGTCCAGGGCCGCGGCGTTGAGGAGGTAGTTCTCCTTCCAGGTGAAGCCGGGGCGGATGGAGAAGACCGTCGGAGCGATCTGGGACAGCTCCTTGTACTTGTCGGCGGCGCGCAGTTGGCTGCCGATGATGAGGTCGGGCTCCAGGTTGAGGATCGCCTCGAGGTTGAGGTTGTTGATGGTGCCGACGCTCTTGGGGCTGCCCGCGTCCTTGGCGAGGTACGACGGGATGCCGTCGTCGCCCTCGCTCGGCGCGTAGCCGACGGGCTTGATGCCGAGCGAGACGACGTTGTCGAGCTCGCCGACGTCGAGCACGACGACCCGCTTGGGCGCGGCCTTCAGTTCGGTCTTGCCCATGGCGTGCGTGATGGTGCGCGGGAACTGACCGGCCTTGGCGTCCGTGCCCATCGCGGCGGTCTTCGCCGCGGCGTCGCCGAAGTCCTTGCCGCCCTGAGCGACGGACTTCTTGCCGCCGTCGTCGCTCTTCGCCTTGTCGGCGGAGCCGCCGTCACCACCTCCGCAGGCCGCGAGGGAGAGCGCGGCGGCGAGGGCTATGACGGCCGCGGTACCGCGGCGGCGTACGGACACGGACATGTGTGCTCCTGGGGATCACCGCGAAACATCACGCGGGGCTTACTTAGGTGGCCCTAACCCTAAGCACGGCAAGCCCCGGCAGCACAACCGCACCCCCTTTCTCAGGCGAACCAGGACATCGCCACCCTTATAGGTGAAGCGCGGAAGCTCTCGTTGTTCGGCTGGAAGTGCGAAAACTAGCTTCGGTCGCCGGAGGTGACGAGTCGATGACAGCCTGTGCCATCGAGACCACCGCGGAGGACGACGGCGCGGTGTCGCGTGCGGGTTTCACGATCGCGGCGAACGGCGCCTACGCGGCGCGGCTGGCGGGTGACGGCGAGGCGCTCTTCCCGGAGCGGTGGACGCTCGACGGGCCGGAACCGTACGCGGTGCCGCTTCCGGCCGCGCAGCCCGAGGAGCGGCACGCGCAGCTCCTTCCGCTGGTGGACGGGCGGGTGCTGATCGGGCGCCGGACGGGCGGGCGGTACGTCTTCTGGCTGCTGTACCCGACGGGGCCGCGGACCGGTGAACTGCTGCTGGGCGCGGTGGAGTCGGCGTCCCTGCGGCTGCTCCCGCCGTCGCCGGACGGGGTGGGGGTGTACGCGCTGACGGCCCGGGAGCACTCGACGGGCGTCTGGCGGGTGACGGGCGGTACGGGCGGTGGGCCCGAGCACGTCGCGGAGGTCGCGGGGCGCTGCACGGGCGGGGCGTGGCTGGACCGTACGGGCCGGATGCTGGCGCTGGACCGGCGGCCGGCCGGCGGCGGGCCGGTGAAGGCGGTCGCGGTCGATCTGGAGCGGGGCGGCGAGGTGACCCCGCTGCTCCAGATCACGGACGGCAGCGACGACCGGGTGCTGCTGGCGGACCCGGACAGCGGGCTGCTGCTGATCCGGTCCGACGCGCCGTCACCGGGCCACCACCGGCTGGGCTGGGGGGTGTTGGGCAGCACGCTGCCGGTGCGTTTCCCGGAGTGCCTGCGGCTGCCCGACGCGGCGGTGACGCCGTTCGCGATACAGCCGGGGCAGATGCTGACGCCGGAGACGTGCGCCGTGGCGCTGCGGATCGACGCGGCGGCGGGGAGCTGGGTGGGGGTGTGGCGCCCGGCGGGGCGGCGCCTGCACCAACTGGCGGCGCCGGAGGGCTGGCTGGCGGGGGCGGGGCTGTGGACCCCGGACGGGGTGCTGCGGCTGCCGTACGCGACGCGGGCGGTGCCGTGCGGCCTGGCGCGGGTGGAGGCGGCGACGGCCATGGCGGTGCCGGAGGAGGGCCTACCGCATCCGGCCACACAATCGGCACAATCGGAAGGCGCCGGCGGGGAACCGTCCGGGCGCGCGGTGACTCCTGGTGTGTGCAAGCCGGTGCCGTTGCAGCAGGCACCGCTCACCGGCCGCACAGCCCGTGGATAGACTCTCGGGCCGCAACATCGTCAGCGATCACTACGGGGTGAACTTCCCACATGTCTGAAGCCAGCACCGACACGACCCACGGGCGACCGCAGGGGGACGCCGGCGGCTCCGGAAAGCACCGAGGGGGCGCGGCGTCGACCGAGGACGTGTCGACGCAGCCGCACGGCCGTCACCGCAAGGACCCGCACAACAGCGCGGCCTGACGGCACGACAGCCTGACGAGGGGCCGCTCCGGGGAGATCCCCCGGGGCGGCCCCTTCGCCGTACGCGGCTTCAGTCCTTCGCCAGGGACAGGACCTCGGCGGCGGCGAACGTCTCGCCGGGCGGACGGGCGGCGTAGTGGGGCGAGAGCAGGGCGTCCAGTTCCTCGTACGAGAACGCTTCCTTGGCCGTGTCGAACTTCGCCGCCACCCTGGGTGCTGCCATGACGGCCACCATCCCGCCGTGGACGACGAGCAGTTGGCCGTTGACGCCGGCGGCGGCGGGTGAGGCGAGGTAGCCGACGAGGGGCGCGACGTGGTCGGGGGACAGCGGGTCGAGCTCCTGGCCGCCGGTGGGTTCCTTGAAGCCGGCGAAGACGTCCCGGGTCATCCGGGTGCGGGCGCGGGGGCAGATGGCGTTGCACGTGACGCCGTACTTGGCGAGCGCGAGCGCCGTGGAGGTGGTCAGCCCGACGATGCCGCCCTTGGCGGCCGCGTAGTTGGGCTGGCCCGCCGAGCCGGCGAGGTACGCCTCGGAGGAGGTGTTGACGATCCGGCCGTGGACCGGGGCCCCGGCCGCCTTGGCGCGCTCCCGCCAGTGGACGGACGCGAAGTGCGTGGTGTTGAAGTGGCCCTTGAGGTGGACGCGGATCACCGCGTCCCACTCGGCCTCGCTCATCGAGAAGACCATCCGGTCACGCAGGATGCCCGCGTTGTTGACCAGGACGTCCAGTTGCCCGTACGTCGTCACGGCGAGGTCCACCAGGGCGCCGGCCGTCGCGTGGTCGGCGACGTCCCCGATGTGGGCCACCGCACGCCCGCCCGCCGCCCGGATCTCGGTGACCACCTCGTCGGCGGCGTCCGCCGAACCCTCCCCGTAGTCGTTGACGACGACGGCCGCCCCGAGCCGGGCCAGTTCGAGGGCCTCCGCGCGGCCGAGGCCCCGCCCGGCGCCGGTGACGATCGCGCAGAGATCCCGCAAAGGCGTGGACATGAACCCTCCTCAGATCTCGACGCAGGTACGGAGCGCCTCGCCGGTCCGCATCTGCTCCAGCGCGTCGTTGATGCCGGCCAGCGGCACCCGGTGGGTGATCAGGCCCGCGAGGTCGATGCGGCCGGCCCGCCACAGGGCGATGGCCCTCTCGTACGAGCGGAGCACGTCGCCGCCCCCGTACATCGAGGGCAGGATCCGCTTCTCGTCGAAGAACAGCTCGAACATGTTGAGCTGGAGGAAGTCGTCCATGGCGCCCGCGCCGACGATGCAGAGCGTGCCGCCGCGCCGGGTGGCCTCGTAGGCGGTGCGGGCCGTCGTCGAGCGGCCGACGACCTCGAAGACGTAGTCGAAGCCCTCGCCGGCGGTGATCCGCTGCTTGGCGTCGGGCAGTTCGTCCGGCGCCACCGCCTCGGTGGCGCCGAAGCGCAGCGCCGCCTCCCGGCGAGAGGCCACCGGGTCGACGGCCACGATCTGTGCCGCGCCCCGCAGCTTGGCGCCCTGGATCGCGGAGACGCCGACGCCTCCGCAGCCGATGACGGCGACCGAGGAACCGGCCTCCACGCGCGCGGTGTTGATGGCCGCGCCGAGCCCGGTCGTCACCCCGCAGCCGATCAGCGCGGCGACGTCGAAGGGGACGTCGTCCGGTATGGGCACCGCGCAGCCGGCGTCCACGACGACCTCCTCGGCGAAGGTGCCGGTGCCGGCGAAGCCGAAGACGTCGCCGCCGGGGCGCTTGAAGTTGGGCGTGCCCGCGTTGAGGAAACCGGCGAGGCAGAGCTGGGTCTGGCCGCGCTTGCAGGACGGGCAGGCGCCGCACGCGGGCAGCCAGCACAGCAGCACCCGGTCGCCCGGCTTGAGGGCCGTCACCCCGTCGCCGACGGCCAGGATCTCGCCGGCGCCCTCGTGGCCGGGGACGAAGGGCGCGGGCTGCGGCAGGACGCCGCTCATCGCGGAGACGTCCGAGTGGCACAGCCCGGTCGCCCTGACCCGGATGCGCACCTTGCCGGGGCCGAAGCCCACCGCCTCGACGTCGTCGAGGACTTCGAGTTTGTCCTGTCCGGTCTCGTGCAGTACGGCTGCGCGCATGGTGCGGCTCCTTCACACGGGTTCTACGAGGACGCGGTTTCTCAAGGGCGCGGTTGATTACGTGGACGCGGTTTCCACGAGGGTGTCGGCGAGGACCGGGGCGTCGTCGCGGCCGGCGGCCGTCACCACGGCCTGGACGCGGCCGGGGAGCTCCCACATCCGGATGCGGAGGGTCTCGCCGGGGTACGCGACGCCGGCGAAGCGGGTGCGGTACGCGCGGACCCGGGTGACGTCGCCGTCGAGCAGGGTGTCGACGACGGCCTTCAGGGTCATGCCGTACGTGCACAGGCCGTGCAGGATCGGCCGGTCGAAGCCGGCGAGCTTGGCGAACTCGGGGTCGGCGTGGAGCGGGTTCCAGTCGCCGGAGAGCCGGTAGAGCAGGGCCTGCTCCTCGCGGACGTGCCGTTCGACGGTCCGGTCGGGGGCGCGGTCCGGGGCCGGGAGCCGGTGGGAGGGTCCCCGCTCGCCGCCGAAGCCGCCCTCGCCGCGTACGAAGATCTCGGCGTCGCTCGTCCACAGCGGCCCGTCGTCGTCGGCCGCCTCGGAGCGGAGCACCAGGACGGCCGCCTTGCCCTTGTCGTACACGGCGGCGACGCGGGCGGAGGTGACGGCCCGGCCCTCGACGGGGATCGGGCGGTGCAGCTCGATGCGCTGCCCGCCGTGCAGGACGGCGGCGAGGTCGACGTCGATGCCGGGTGCCGCGAGGCCGCCCATCATGCCCATGCCGGCGCCCGCGACGGTGGCGAAGCTGGGCAGGACGTGGAGCCGCGACTCCAGGGTGTAGCGCAGCTCGTCGGGGTCGGTGGCGGGCGTGCCGGCGCCGAGGCCGAGGTGGTAGAGCTGGACGTCCTTGTGGTCCCAGGTGATCTCGGCGGAGCGGGGCTCGGCCGAGATCGCCTGGTTCGCGTCGATGGGCATGGGGCTCCTTGGACGGCGGACCGACGGAAGACCTCGGCACGGCCGTCCGCACCGTCGACCGCGCCGAGGCCGTGAAAGGGCCGGTTCTAGAACGCGTTCTAGGGCCGGTGGTCCTCCTGTATAGCGCGAGCCCCTGGGGTTGGGAAGAGTCCTGACGATGTGTCAGGTATTGCTGTCGCAGGTCGACGGGTGGGCGGTCAGAGCTTGTCCATGCCCTTGAACGGGCTGACGACGCGGGTCTGCTGGGACCCGAAGTCGACGAGCGTGGCGATCTGGCCCTCGACGGCGATGACCCGCCCGAGGCCGTGCCGGTCGTGGGAGACCCGGTCCCCCACCGCGAAGTGCTTCACGGGGGCGGTGACGGGGGCGTTGAAGGGACTGGTGGGCAGGTGGCGCCGGGGCGCGGATCGGTTCGTCATTGCCGCCAGTATGGGGCACCGCGCCGGGAGGGGGCAGGGGGCCGGCGTGACCGGGGGGCGGGACGGGCTCCGGGGCGGCCTAGGCCTCGGCCCGGCGCGGCAGCCACAGCAGCATCAGCACCGCGCCCGCCAGCAGGACGCCCGAGCCGGTGCGGAACGCCAGCGCGTACCCGGCCGTGAGCGCCTCGGGGCCCGTTCCGCCCGCCGTCCGGGACGCGGCGACCGTCGACAGGACGGCCAGGCCCAGGGCGCCGCCCATGGTGCGGGAGGTGTTGACCAGGCCCGAGACGAGGCCCGCGTCACCGGGGGCGGCGCCCGAGGTGGCGAGGGAGGCGAGCGGGGTGATGGTCAGGCCGATGCCCAGCATCATCAGGACGCCGGGGCCGAGGATCGTCGTCGCGTACGTACCGTGCGCGCCCATCAGGGACTGCCAGCCGAATCCGGTGGCGGCGATCAGCGTGCCGATCACCGCGAGGTTGCGCGCCCCGGTGGTCACCATCAGCTTCGGCGCCAGCTTGGAGCCGACGATGACGCTGACCGAGCTGGGCACGAGCGCGAGACCGGCCGCCAGTGGCGTGTAGCCGAGCACGTTCTGGGCGTACACGGTCATGAAGAACCACATGGCGAACGAGGCCGAGCCGTTCACCAGCATCGCCACGTTGGCCGCCGACACGGCCCTGGACCGGAACACCTTCAGCGGCATGAGCGGGGCGTCCGCCCGGGCCTCCACCGCCACGAACGCCACCAGCAGCGCCGCCCCGCCCAGCAGCGGCAGCAGCGTCGCCGCGTCGCCCCAGCCGGCCTGCTCGGTCTGGACGATGCCGTACGCGACCGCCGCCAGGCCGGCGGTGACCAGCACGGCCCCGGGCAGGTCGAGCCGCCGGCCGCCGTCCGTCCGGCTCTCGCGGATCCACAGCGCGGCGCCGACGAGCACCAGCACGCCGACCGGAACGTTGATCAGCAGCACCCAGCGCCAGGAGAGCAGGTCGGTCAGGACGCCGCCGACCAGGCCGCCCGCCGCGCCGCCGCCCGCGCCCACCGCCGACCAGGTGCCGATCGCCCGCGTCCGCGCGCGCCCCGGCGGCACGGCGGCGGTCACGATGGTGAGCGTGGCGGGCGCGAGGACCGCCGCGCCGAGCCCCTGCACGGCGCGGGCGGCGAGCAGTTGCCAGCCCTCCACGGCGAGCCCGCCGGCCACGGACGCGGCGGTGAACAGCCCGAGCCCGACCAGGAACATCCGCTTGCGCCCGAAGAGGTCGGCGGCCCGCCCGCCGAGCAGCATGAACCCGGCGAAGGCGATCGCGTACGCGTTGAGCACCCACTGGAGCCCGGCCGCCGACAGTCCGAGGTCGGCCCGCATCGACGGGAGCGCCACGTTCACGACGGACACGTCGAGGACGACCAGGAACTGACCGGCGCAGGCGGCGAGGAGCACCGCCCAGGTACGGGCGGCGAGGCGAGTGGGGCCGGTGGGGCCGGTGGTTATGGGGAGTTGGGCGGCGGTCTCGGTACGCGGCTCGGACATGACTGTCATGGTCGCAGGTGCGGTGCGGTCCGTACATCCGGATATGGACGTACGTCGGAAGTCCCGGGCGCGCCGCGCCGCCTACGATGTGACCGCCCAGTAGCAACGTCCCACCAGGAGGAACCCATGGCCGTGCCCGCCGCGCCCGCACCCGCGCCGGAGACGCTCGCCGCCTTCGAGGCCGCCAAGGGGTTCATGCCCGTACGCGAGGGCCTGGCGCTCCACGCGGCGGCCACCGAGGCCGGGCGGCTCGGGCTGCCGCTGCTGGAGGTCGGCACGTACTGCGGGCGCTCCACGATCCTGCTCGCCGACGCGGCGCGGGCGGCCGGCACGGTGGCCGTCACCGTCGACCACCACCGGGGCAGCGAGGAGCAGCAGCCCGGCTGGGAGTACCACGACCCGACAGTGGTGGACCCGGAGGTGGGGCTGATGGACACGCTGCCCACCTTCCGCCGCACCCTGCACGGCGCGGGTCTGGAGGAGCACGTCGTCGCGGTCGTCGGCCGCTCGCCGCAGGTCGCGCGGGTGTGGGCGGGCGAGGTCGGCCTGGTCTTCATCGACGGCGGCCACACCGACGAGCACGCCACCGCCGACTACGAGGGCTGGGCACCGCGCGTGGCCGACGGCGGGCTGCTGGTCATCCACGACGTCTTCCCCGACCCGGCCGACGGCGGCCAGGCCCCGTACCGCGTCTACCTGCGGGCCCTGGAGTCCGGCGCCTTCACCGAGGTGTCGGTGACGGACTCACTGCGCGTCCTGCGCCGCACGGGCCCGGGCATCTGACGGCGCCGCCGTACGGACCGCGTCGTCCGGGGCCCGACGAGGGGAAAGCGGGCGTGGCTCGGGGTGAGCCGGGCCGTGCCGTGGGGCGGCAGCGCATAGCATCGGCCCGTGCACGACGACGACAGCCCCGCCACCCCCCGCCGCACGAAGCTCATGGTCACGCTCGCCGCCACGGCGTCGCTGGTCGCCGCGGCGGCCGGCTGGCTGGTGTGGGACACGAACGGCGGCGCGGCCGGCCCGGCGCCCCGGGCGCTGGGTCCCGGGCCGGTGACTCCCGGCCCGGCGCGGAGCACGCCGACCCCCGCCGCCCCGCTCTCGCTCGCCGGCAAGACGGTCGTGATCGACCCGGGTCACAATCCGGGAAACTTCGATCACCCCCGGGAGATCAACCGGCTCGTGGACATCGGAACGAACCGCAAGGAATGCGACACCACCGGTACCTCCACGAACTCCGGTTACACGGAGGCCGAATTCACCCTGGATGTTTCACACCGTCTTCGCACGCTGCTCCAGCGGCAGGGCGCCACGGTGACCCTCACCCAGGACGCCGACCGGCCCTTCGGGCCGTGCATCGACGAGCGCGCCCGCATCGGGAACGCCGCGGAGGCCGACGCCGTGGTCTCGCTCCACGCGGACGGCTCGGGCACCGGGAACCGGGGCTTCCACGTGATTCTTCCCGCCCTGGTCAAGGACGGCGCGGCCGACACGACCCGGATCGTGGCGCCGTCGCGCGCCCTCGGGCAGCGCGTCGCCCGGGAGTTCGCGCTGGCGACCGGAAGCGCTCCGGCCAACTACGTGGGCGGAGGTACTGGTTTGGACGTACGCAAGGATCTCGGCGGACTGAATCTCTCAACCGTGCCCAAAGTCTTCATCGAATGCGGCAATATGCGTGACCCGAAGGACGCCGCATTGCTGACAGACGCGGCATGGCGACAGAAAGCGGCCCAGGGAATCGCGGCCGGCGTGAGCACCTACCTGCGGGGCTAGGCCCGGCGGACGGTAGCCTGCCGGGGGCCCGGGGTCGCCCCGGGCCGGTACCGCATCCGTACCATGGGGCCGGCCACCCCCGTGCTTCGCGCCACCCCGACGAGACGAACCGACGAAGGACTCTTACACGTGAACATCCGCTCCCTCACTCGAGGCGATGGCGTGGTGATCGGAGCAGCGGTGGTGCTGTTCATCGCCTCGTTCCTCGACCTCACCAGTTTCGACTGCCCCAGTGGGGTCGACTGCTCGGACTTCGACAGCCGCAACGCCTGGGACGGCCTCGGCCTCCTGATGAGCATGTTCCTCTCCGGTGTCATCGGGGCCGCGCTGATCGTGGTCGGGCGCGCGATGCCCGGCCGCAAGGTCGCGGGGATCGACCTCGGCCAGTTCGGTGTGGCCTTCAGCATCTTCTCGCTGTGGACGGCGTTCTGGACCATCATCGACATGGACGCCGACGCCGGCGCGGGCATGATCCTGGGCCTGCTGGCGACCATCGCGCTCGCCGCGGCCGCGATCGCCTCCCCGCTCGTTCCGGCGCTCAAGGCGCCGCTCGTGGGCGCGCCGCGGCCGCAGGCGCCGCAGCCGTACGGCGGCCAGCCGCCGGCCGGTTACGGCTACCCCGGCGCCCAGCAGCCGCCGTACGGCGGTCAGCCGGAGGGTGGTTACGGCTACCCGGGCGCCACGCAGGGCGGCCAGCCGGGCCAGTCGCAGCCGTCGCAGGCCGGCCAGCCGGCCCCGCAGGGCCAGCCCGGTCCGGCGCAGCAGCCCGCGCCCGCCGCGGCCTCGGACTTCTCGCCGTTCTGGTTCGCCGTCCCGGTGGCCCGTCCGCTGTACGCGGAGGACGGCTCGCCGACGCCGATCGCGGAACTGGCGCCGGGCACCTGGTACCTGGCGGTCGAGCAGCGCGGCCAGGGCCTGGTGGCCCAGACGCAGGACGGCCGCCGTGGCGTGCTCCAGGACACGACGGGCATCCAGCGCGGGTGACCCGGCCACGGTCACGGTGCGGCCCCTCGCCCTTCCGGGCGGGGGGCCGTTCCCGTACAGTCGGGCCCCGGAACTGACGTACCGTCAGAGAAGAGGCGGCATGCGGCTCGGACTGGCACTCGGCTACTGGGGGCGCGGCCCGCACCCCGGCCACCTCGACCTGGCCCGCGAGGCCGAGCGCCTCGGCTACGACTCCGTCTGGACCGCCGAGGCGTGGGGCTCCGACGCGTTCACCCCGCTCACCTGGATCGCGGCGCACACCAGCCGCATCCGGCTCGGCACGGCGATCGCGCAGATGGCCGCGCGGACGCCGACGGCCACCGCCATGCACGCGCTCACCCTCGACCACCTCTCGGGCGGCCGGATGATGCTCGGGCTCGGCCTGTCGGGGCCGCAGGTCGTCGAGGGCTGGTACGGGCGCCCCTTCCCCGCCTCGCCGCTCACCGCGACCCGCGAGTACGTGGACGTCGTCCGCCAGGTCCTGCGCCGCGAGCGGCCGGTGACGCTCGACGGGCGCTTCCACACCCACCCGTACGCCGGCGAGGACGGCACCGGCCTCGGCAAGCCCCTCAAGCCGATCACCCACCCCCTCCGCCCGGACCTGCCCGTGCTGCTGGGCGCCGAGGGCCCGCGGAACATCGCCCAGACGACGAGGATCGCCGACGGCTGGCTGCCGCTGTACTGGTCGCCGCTGCGCCCCGACGTGTACGGCGTGAAGGACCTGCCCGCCGGCTTCATGGTGGCGCCCATGGCCCGCGCCCAGGTGTGCGACGACGTCGCCGGGGGACTGCTCCCGGTCAAGGCGATGCTCGGCTTCTACATCGGCGGCATGGGCCACACCACCCGTAACTTCCACGCCGACCTAATGGCGAGGATGGGCTACGAGGCCGAGGCCCGCCGCGTCCAGGAGCTGTTCGCCCAGGGGCGCCGCGACGAGGCGGTGCTGGCCGTCCCGGACGCCTTCGCCGACGAGATCTCACTGATCGGCCCCCGCGCCCGGATCGCCGAGCGCCTGGCGCTGTGGCGCGAGGGCCCGGTGACGGACCTTCTGGTGACGGCACCGGACCCGGCGACCCTGCGGGTACTCGCGGACCTCAACGCCTAGCGTTTGACGGGGCGGTGAGCGGCAACCCGTCGAGCATGTCTCCCCGTCATCGGAACGGAAGCGCGCAGGCGGCGACCGCGGTCGCGGTGGTCGCCGATGTCATGGCCGCGATCATCGGCCTGTGGATCCTGATGTACCTGTTCGACGCCAACCGGGCCAACGACCTGGTCCAGTTCGTCCAGGAAGCGGCCCGCTGGCTGGCCGGCTGGTCGCACGACCTGTTCACTTTCGACGCGGCGTGGCTGCGGGTCGTGGCCGGCTACGGCCTGGCCGCGATCGTCTACCTCTTCCTCGGCCACGCCCTCGCCGGCCGCCTGCGCCGGTACTGATCGGTCGGCGACACCTTGCCGGCCGGCGTCCGAGCCCGGGGGCTCGGGGCGCCGGCCGGCGGTTTCGTGGGTCAGCGGGCGGTGCCCCAGGTGTGGGCCACGTCCACGACGAGGCGGTCGGGGAGCTGGAGGACCCGGAACGGCAGCCGGGCGCGGACGCCGAGGCCGATCTGGGTGTCACCCTCGAAGCTGCCCGCGAACCGGGCGTCCTTGAAGGTGCGGTACCCGGTGAGGTTCACACCGGGCAGCGGCTTGCCCACCTTTCCCTGGTAGGTGGCCTTGCCCGTATCGGTGTCGTAGCTGGGAGCGGCCACGCGCACTTCCAGTACGGCTCCGCCGGCCACCGGTATGTGGTTCCCGGAGCCGTCCTGGTAGAGCCGGGACACGTATCCGACGCGGTAGCCGATCTTGCTGCTGCCGACGCCGGGGACGTGGAAGACCATGCGGTCGAAGCAGTCGTGGCGGCCCGTCCTGATGTCCACCAGGGAGGCGGTCGCGGCGCTGGTACCGGTCTTCAGGGTGCTGCCCCAGCCGGTGGGGCACACCGCGGTCGTCTGCGTGGGCGCTGCGGGGGCGGCCGCCTCGGCCGGCACCGTCAGCATCCCGAGTCCGGCGCCCGTGAGCAGGAGCGTCACCAGTGCCGTGGCGCGTCGTTTCATCGTTTTCCCCCTGACGCTGGGTTCCTTGTTGTGTTGTGTGTGACGACCGGGACAGCCGAATGGTTGCGGACGAATCGCCCGGAAGCCGTCCCGATCGGTGAACTCGGGTACCCCGTCAGAAGGCTGGCGAATCCGGGCACCGGTGGGTCAAGCGTCTCACCGGCAGCAGTCCGGCGCCAGGCCCTGCGGCAGCCGGTCCCCGCCGAAGACCGCCGTGGTCGCCTCGTCGCCCCCCAGGGCGGCCACCGCCAGCAGCAGGGAGCCCGCCGTCCAGGTGGTGAGCTCCTCCGGCCACACGGCACGGTTGCCCTCGAAGACGTACCCCGTCCAGTACATGCCGCCCGGGGCGCGCAGGTGGCCGATGGACTGGAGGATCTCCAGCGCCCGGTCGGACTCGCCCATGGCCCAGAGGGTCAGGGCCAGTTCGCAGCTCTCGCCGCCGGTGACCCAGGGGTTCGGCAGCACGCAGCGCACGCCGAGGCCGGGGACCACGAAGTCGTCCCAGGCGCCCTCGATGCGCTCCTTGGCCGCCGCGCCGGTCACGGCGCCGCCGAGGACCGGGTAGTACCAGTCCATCGAGTACCGGTTCTTGTCGAGGAACCGCTCCGGGTGGTGGCGGATGGCGTGGGCCAGCGCGCCGACCGCCAGCTCCCAGTCGGGCTGGGGCTCCTCGCGCTCCTCGGCGATCGCCAGGGCGCAGCGCAGCGCCTGGTGGATCGACGACGAGCCGGTGAGCAGCGCGTCGGTGACGGGCGTGCCGTCGGGCTCGCGCTTCCAGCCGATCTGGCCGCCCGGCTGCTGGAGCCGCAGCACGAATTCGACGGCCGCGTAGACGACGGGCCACATCCGGTCGAGGAAGGTGTCGTCGCCGGTGGCGAGGTAGTGGTGCCAGACGCCGACCGCCACGTAGGCGCAGAAGTTGGTCTCCCGGCCCCGGTCGGTGACCTGGGTGTGGTCGCCGTCGTGGTAGGCGGCGTACCAGGAGCCGTCCTCGTTCTGGTGGCGGGCGAGCCACTCGTAGGCGCGGGCGGCCGCGTCGTGCTCGCCGGCCGTGTCCAGGGCCATGGCCGCCTCGGTGTGGTCCCACGGGTCGAGGTGGTGGCCCCGGAACCACGGTATGGCGCCGTCCTCGCGCTGCACGGCGAGGATGCCGGCGACGGTCTCGGCGGCCTGCTCGGCGGTGAGGACGCCGGGCAGGACGAGGTGCTCGGTGCGCTCCGGGGAGGTCACTTGGCGGCGTCCACCGGCAGGTGCGGCTTGGTCGCGTACGCCACGAAGCTCTTGCCCATGATCGGGTTGAGGGCCTGCTCGGCGAGACGGGTGGCCAGGGGCTTCTTCATGATGTCCCAGACCAGCAGCTTGTGGTACGCGCGCACCGGCAGCGCCTTGTCGTTGTCGACGCCGAACGCGCACTTGAGCCACCAGTACGGCGAGTGCAGCGCGTGCGCGTGGTGGGTGCCGTACGGCTTGAGCCCGGCCTCGCGGATCTTGGCGAGGAGTTCGTCGGCCTTGTAGATGCGGATGTGGCCGCCCTCGACCTCGTGGTACGCGTCGGAGAGCGCCCAGCAGACCTTCTCGGGGCCGTAGCGGGGGACGGTGACGGCGATACGGCCGCCGGGCTTGAGCACCCGGACCATCTCGGCGAGGACGCCCTTGTCGTCGGGGATGTGCTCCATCACCTCGGAGATGATCACGACGTCGAACGACTCGTCGGGGAAGGGCAGGTTGAGGGCGTCGCCCTCCATGGCGGTGGCGCTGGCCCCGGCGGGCGCCTCACCGGCCTCCTTCATGGCGGCGAACCACTTGGCGACCTCGCGGATCTCCTCGCCGTTCTGGTCGAGGGCGACGACCTGGGCTCCGCGCCGGTAGCACTCGAAGGCGTGCCGCCCGGCACCGCAGCCCAGGTCGAGGACGCGGTCGCCGGGGGCGAGCGGGAAGCGGGTGAAGTCGACGGTCAGCACGAGGGCGGCCTGCTTTCACGGTCCGGGGTGGTGTGTGCGGTGGGGGAGGTCATCGGCGTGCTCCGCGCGTGCCCGCGCCGCGCGCGGCGATCGCCTCGCGGTACAGCTCCGCCGTGCCCTGGGCCGCGCGGGCCCAGGTGAACCGGTCCAGCACCCGGGCGCGGCCCGCCGCACCGAGCCGGGTGCGCAGCCCGGCGTCGCCGAGCAGCCGGCCGAGCGCCGCCGCGAGGGCACCCGCGTCGCCGGGCGGGACGGCCAGGCAGGTCTCGCCGTCCGGGCCGGCGACCTCGGGGATGGCGCCGCCCGTGGTGGCGACCAGGGGCGTCCCGGTGGCCATCGCCTCGGCGGCGGGCAGCGAGAACCCCTCGTACAGCGAGGGCACGCACGCCACTTGGGCGCCCCGGTAGAGGTCCACCAGCTCGGCGTCGGTGATGCCCTTGACGAACCGGACGGCGCCGTCGAGCCCGTACCGCTCGATCGCCTGGGCGACCGGTCCGTCCTCGGCGCGCTTGCCGACGACGACGAGGTGCGCGTCCGGGTTCTCGGTACGCAGCTTGGCGAGCGCCTCGACGAGGTGGACGAGGCCCTTGAGCGGGACGTCCGCGCTGGAGGTGGTGACGATCCGCCCGGGGACCTCGGGCACGGCCGGGTCGGGCGACCACAGGTCGGTGTCGGCGCCGATGTGGACGACGCGGATGCGGTCCTGGCGTACGCCGAGGTGCTCGACGATCTCGTCCTTCGACGAGCCGGAGACGGTCAGCACGGAGGGCAGGCGGCGGGCGACGCGCTTCTGCATGCGCGTGAAGGCGTACCAGCGGCGGACGGAGGCGCGGCGCTTCCAGTCGGCGGCGGCGTCCAGTTCGAGCTGCCGGTCCACCGTGATGGGGTGGTGGATGGTGGTGACGAGCGGGGCGCCGATGGCGCGGGGGCCACCGAGGAGGCCGTAGCCGAGGGTCTGGTTGTCGTGGACGACGTCGAAGTCGCCGCGCCGGGCGGCCAGGTGGCGGCGGGCGCGCAGCGAGAAGGTGAGCGGTTCGGGGAAGCCGCCGGTCCACATGGTGGCGACTTCGAGGGCGTCGATCCAGTCCCGATACTCGTCGCGCCCCGGCGTGCGGAAGGGGTCGGGCTGCCGGTACAGGTCGAGGCTGGCGAGCTCGGTCAGCGGCACGCCCTCGTCGAGTACGGGGTAGGGCTGGGAGCCGATCACCTCGACGCGGTGGCCGAGGCGGGCGAGTTCGCGTGACAGGTGGCGCACGTAGACGCCCTGGCCGCCGCAGAACGGGTTCCCCTTGTACGTGAGGAGCGCGATGCGCAGGGGGGCGTCGTCGCCCCCGGTGACACCGCCGCGGGGGCCTGCGTCTATGGCCTCAGCGGTCACTCGCGGCCCCCTTCTTGCCTGCGTTTCGCCGGAGCGTAACCGGTCGCGCTAATCTAGAACAAGTTTCAGACTTGATGGTTCAAGGAGCTCCGAATCTACCGGCAGGTAGCGCCGCTGTGAGGGCCGGAACAGGTGATTCACGCCACGGCGGACGCCCGCCATACTGTCGGGCACCACCAGCACGGAACGGGACACATGACAGCGGAAGACAGACCGGCGTCGCCGCCGCTCACCGAGCGCCAGGAGGCGCGCCGCCGCCGGATCCTCCACGCCAGCGCGCAGTTGGCCGGCCGGGGCGGTTTCGACGCGGTCCAGATGCGCGAGGTCGCGGAGGCCGCGGGGGTCGCGCTGGGCACGCTGTACCGATACTTCCCGTCCAAGATCCACCTGCTGGTCGCCACCATGCAGGACCAGCTCGACCACATGCACACGACGCTGCGCAAGCGGCCGCCGGCCGGGGAGTCGGCCTCGGAGCGGGTGGCCGAGACGCTGATGCGCGCCTTCAGGGCGCTCCAGCGCGAGCCGCACCTCGCGGACGCGATGGTGCGGGCGCTGACGTTCGCGGACCGCAGCGTGAGCCCGGAGGTGGACACCGTCTCCCGGCAGACGACGGCGATCATCCTGGACGCGATGGGTCTGGAGCGCCCGACGCCCCAGCAGCTCTCCGCGGTGCGGGTGATCGAGCACACCTGGCACTCGGCGCTGATCACCTGGCTCTCGGGCCGGGCCTCGATCGCCCAGGTCAAGATCGACATCGAGACGGTCTGCCGCCTCATCGACCTCACGGCCCCCGACTCCCCGGGCCCCGGCCCGTCCGGAACCACCGCCACGCCGGTCTGACGCGCGGTGCCCCCTGGGGCGGTGCCTGTTCCCGGTGCCCCGGGTGCGGGCCCGGTGGGGCGGGCGGCCATCCCCGGTGGGTGGGGGGCGGGGCCCCTCCGGGCTCGCCTCCTCGAGGCCGGCGGCCTTGGGTTACGGGCTTGGGAGCCCACCCTTCGCCGCAAACCTCTGCGGGGGCGACCCTGCACGGCCCCGCCCGGGCCGCAGGGCGGGCGGGGCGCTACTGCTTGGTCTTGCTCTTCTGGAGGTCCTCCTGGAAGAGCTTCTCGCACACCGGCCCGTTGTCCGTGGCGATGAAGGAGACCATCAGGAAGCCGCCCTGCCCGTGGTGGCTGGCCTTCAGGGTCCAGCCCGCCTTGTCCAGGGACTTGATGACCGAGCCCTTCTGGTCGACGTTCTGGGATTCCTGCCAGCCGCCCTTGGCGAGGGCCGCGACCGTGTCGTCGTAGGACTTCCTGGAGTCGGTGACCTTCTTGTCGTCGGCCTGCCAGGAGACCATGCACGGCTTGAGGGGCGCCGGGATGTCGTCGGAGGAGGGCTCCTCGGTGAAGCCCGCCGCCGTCGCCGCCGCCGAGATCTCCTTGGTCACCGCGGCGGCGTCCAGGCTGCCGCCCGTGTCCGCCTCGGCACCCGCGCCCGCCGGGGCCGAGGAGCCGGACGAGGGCGCGGCGACGCCCGTGCCCTTGTCCGAACCGCCGCCGCAGCCGGCGACCAGCAGCACCACACCGGCGGCCGCGGCCGCCCTCCCCCAAGCTCCCATCGCCTTGCGCACGAATCTCCCAATCCTGTGTGCACGCGGGCCCCGTGCCCCCGTGATCAAGGAAGCAGTTTCGCACGCGAGTACGCGCCGGGCCGTGCAGCGACCCGCGCCCGCTCACTCCTCGTCGGGCGGGAACACCGGCTCGCCGCCGTCCGCCAGGGTGATCGCGATGGCCTCCACCGGGCAGCCCTCCGCCGCCGCGAGGACGCGCTCGTCGGCGTCCGTCTCGGCGGCCGTCGGGCGCGACTGCCGTGCCGCGTCCAGGGCGAAGCCGTCCGGGGCGTGGTTCACGCACATGCCGGAGCCGATGCACACGCCCCGGTCGACCTCCACGTGCCAGCGGTCGCCCATCACGGCACCTCGTGGCCGGCCGGGAGGTGGATCATCTTGTACTCCAGGTACGCGTCGTAGCCCTCCGGCCCGAACTCCCGCCCCAGCCCCGAGTTCTTGTAGCCGCCGAACGGGCCCAGCATGTCCAGGCTGAAGGTGTTGACGTTGAAGGTGCCCGTGCGCACCCGGCGGGCGAAGTCGACGCCCCGGTCGACGTCGGCGGTCCACACGCTGCCGCTGAGGCCGTAGTCGGAGTCGTTCGCGATCGCCAGCGCCTCGGCCTCGTCCTCGTACGGCAGCAGGCAGATGACGGGGCCGAAGATCTCCTCTCGGGCGACCCGCATCCGGTTGTCGACGTCCCCGAAGAGGGTCGGCTCCACGTACCAGCCGCGCTCCAGGCCGGCCGGGCGGCCGCCGCCCGCGAGGACCTTGGCGCCCTCCTCCTGGCCGATGCGGATGTAGTCGAGGGACCGCTCCCGCTGGCGGCGGGCGACCAGCGGGCCGACCTGGGTCGCCGGGTCGAGCGGGTCGCCGACCACCAGGGCGCCGGCCGCCGCCGCGAACGCCTCGGCGAACTCGTCGTAGCGGGAGCGCGGCGCGAGGATGCGGGTCTGGGCCACGCACGCCTGGCCGTTGTTCATCCAGGCGGCGGGGGCGATCTGGGCGACGGCCGTCTCCAGGTCGGCGTCCGGCAGCACGACGGCGGCGGACTTGCCGCCCAGTTCGAGGGTGACGCGCGTGAGGTTGCGGGAGGCGACCTCCATGACGCGCTTGCCGGCCGCCACCGAGCCGGTGAAGGACACCTTGTCGACGCCCGGGTGACCGACCAGGTACTCGCTGACCTCCCGGTCGGCGGGCAGGATCGACAGCACGCCCTCCGGCAGCCCGGCCTCCGCGGCGATGCCGGCCAGGATGTACGCGTCGAGCGGCGACTCCGGCGACGGCTTGAGCACCACCGTGCACCCGGCCAGCAGCGCCGGGCCCAGCTTCGCGGCGGCCGTGAACTGCGGGACGTTCCACGGCACCACCGCCGCGACCACCCCGACCGGCTCGCGCCGCACCATGATCGGCCCGAGGACCCCCGCCCGCTGCACTTCGTAGGGGTGGTCGCGCGCGACCGTGATCGCCGCGTCCCACACCATCATGGCGCCGAGCGCCTGTGCGAGGACGCTCCAGGAGTACGGGGAGCCGTTCTGCGCGCTGACCGTCCGGGCGATCTCCTCGTGCCGTACGGCGATCGCGTCCTTGATGCGGGTGACGACGGCGATCCGCTCGTCCAGGGACATCCGCGGCCAGGGCCCCTCGTCGAAGGCCCGGCGGGCCGCCGCGACCGCGCGGTCGACGTCCGCCTCGGAGGCGTGCGGCACCCGGCCGATGACCTGCTCGGTGTGCGGCGAGATCACCTCGATGACGCCATCGCCCAGGGGATCGGTCAACTCCCCGCCGATGAACAGCTTTCCGTGCTCGACCAGCTCGGTCATGGCGGCGCCTCCCGCGCAATCTGACGGTGTTTCAGAACTGATACCAGTTCTCGTTATACTGGGCAATGGCCGTACTGCCGTGGGGAGATGAGGTCTCATGCCACCAGCACCGCAGGTGTACGACCACGGCGGCGGCGTATGGAGCATCGCCGTCACCATCCCGGACAACCCCCTCGGCCACACCCTGGTCCACGTCGTCGACACCGGCCGGGGCCCCGTCCTCGTGGACACCGGCTGGGACGACCCGGGCTCGTGGGCCGAGCTGTGCGGCGGGCTCACCGCGCTCGGCACCTCCGTCCACGACGTCCACGGCGTGCTGGTCACCCACCACCACCCCGACCACCACGGCCTGTCCGGCCGCGTCCGCGAGGCGTCCGGCGCCTGGATCGCCATGCACGCCGCCGACATCGCCGTCGTACGCCGCACCCGCGACGCCGAGCCGGGAGCCTGGCGTACCTACCTGGTGGCGAAGCTGGAGGCCGCGGGCGCCCCCGAGGCGCACACGGCGCCCTTGCGGGCGGCCCGCATCGGCGACCTGCCCCTGCCGCGGCCCGTCCTGCCCGATCGGGAGATCGCGCCCGGCGAGCTGCTCGACCTCCCGGGGCGCCGGCTGCGGGCCGTCTGGACGCCCGGCCACACGCCCGGCCACGTCTGCCTGCACCTGGAGGAGGCCCATCCCGCGAACCTGGCCGGACACGGCCGCCTCTTCTCCGGCGACCACCTGCTGCCCGGCATCAGCCCGCACATCGGGCTGTACGAGGACCCCGAGGAAAACACTGTGACCGATCCCCTCGGCGACTACCTCGGCTCGCTGGAGCGGGTGGGCCGCCTGGGCGCCGCCGAGGTCCTCCCCGCCCACCAGCACGCCTTCACCGGCGCCGCCGAGCGGGTGACGGAGCTGCTCGCCCACCACGAGGAGCGGCTCACCGGCCTGCTCGCGCTCCTGACCACCCCGCTCACCCCCTGGCAGCTCGCCGAGCGCATGGAGTGGAACCGCCCCTGGGCGCGGATCCCGTACGGCTCGCGCACCATCGCCGTCTCCGAGGCGGAGGCCCATCTGCGGCGCCTGGTGAAACTGGGGCGCGCCGAGCCGGTGCCGGGCAGCGACCCCGTGGCGTACCTGGCCGTATGACCGCCGGTAGCCCGCCGGTAGAGTGAGCGGGTCGTCATCATGCCCGTACGGGGGGAAGCCGGTGCGAATCCGGCGCTGACCCGCAACCGTGTACCGCCGTCCCACGGCGGTGAGCCGGATTGCCCCGCACGAGTACGTGTTCGGCTCGCGTCACCGGGACGGACCGCCCGGTGACCGGCACCGTCGAGGAATACGGAGCCGGAGCCTGGTGCCCCCGCGTGCCGGTGTCCGGTTCCCGCAGGAGAGGCCACCCCAGCCATGACCACCGTTCGCGTCCGCCACGGCGTCGCAGCGCTCGCCGCCACCGCCGTGCTGCTGTCCGGCGGTTCCCCGGCCGCCCACGCGGCGCCGTCGCCGGCCCCCTCCCCCACGATCCCGGCCGGCCTGTATGGCACGAAGGACCCGACGTACGACGGGGTGTGGCGGCAGTCGCTCGCCTTCATGGCCCAGCAGGTGGCCGGCGTGGAGCCGAACCGGACGGCCGTGGACTGGCTGCTGAAGCAGCAGTGCGACAGCGGCGGCTTCGCCTCCTACCGCCCCGACCCCGCCACGACCTGCACCCCGGCGACGCCGCTGGACACCAACGCCACCGCCGTCGCCGTGCAGGCGCTGTCCGGTGTCGACAAGCCCGAGCCAGCCGAGCCGGGGACCGACCCGGTCAGCAAGGCCATGGGCGCGGGCGCGGCCTGGCTGAAGGGCGTCCAGAACAAGGACGGCGGCTGGGGCTACAACCCCGGCGCGCCCAGCGACGCCAACTCCACCTCGATCGTCGTCAGCGCGCTCGCCGCGACCGGCCACCGGCCCGGTGAAATCCGGTCGAGCGGCGGGAAGACGCCGTACGACGCCCTGCTCGGCCTCGCGATCCCGTGCGACGCCAAGACGGGCGGGGGCGCGTTCGCCTACCAGCCCGACCCGAAGACCGGCGCGCTCGTCGCGAACGGTGACGCCACCGCCGCCGCCGTGCTGGCCGGGCTCGGCAAGGACCTCCAGACCCGGGGCGCCAAGCCGGAGCAGAAGCCGACCTGCGAGACCCCCGCCGCGCCGTCGGCCGAGCGCGCCGCCCGCAACGGCGCCGCCTACCTGGCCGGCGCCCTGGCCAAGAGCGGCCACCTCGATCTGCCGCCCATGCCGGGCGCCGCCACCACCGCGCCCCAGCCCGACTTCGGCAACACCGCCGACGCCGTCATAGCCCTCGGCGCGGCGGGCCACATCGACGGGGCGGCGCCCGCCGTGGCCTGGCTGGAGAAGAACTCCGCCGCCTGGGCCGAGGAGAGCGGCCCCGCCGCCTGGGCGCAGTTGATCCTCGCCGCCCACACCGTGGGCGCCGACGTCCGTGACTTCGGCGGCGTGGACCTCCTGCGGAAGCTGAACGCGACCGGTCCGGCGCCGGAGTCGGTTCCCGCGGAGAAGAAGGAGAAGGAGAAGAAGGCCGAGGAGGAGGAGCCGGGCTTCAACGTCTGGCTGGCCGTCGCCATCTTCCTGATCGCCGGCATGGGCATCGGGTTCCTGCTCAGCGGCCGTGGCCGTAAGGGGAAGCGGTGACCCGCGCCGGGTTCCTCGGCCCGCTGCTCGCGGCCTGTGCGCTGCTGCTCGGCTTCGCCGCGCCCGCCGAGGCGGCCGGTTACCGCTACTGGTCGTTCTGGGAGGGCAGGGGCGGCGACTGGACGTACGCCACGCAGGGCCCGGCCACCGCCCGGCCCGCCGACGGCGACGTCAACGGCTACCGGTTCGCCGTGAGCGCCGACTCGGCGGACGCCCAGCGGCCGCGCCGTGCGCCCGACTTCGCCGCGGTCTGCGGGACGACGCCCGCCAAGGAGGGCACCAAGCGGGTCGGGGTCGTCATCGACTTCGGTACGGCGGCAGACGCGCCCGAGGGCTCCGGGCAGCCGCCCGCGCCCCGTGTGGCGTGCGCGCGGGTGCCTGACGGCGCGACGAGCGCGGAGGCGCTGGCGGCGGTCGCGAAGCCGCTGCGGTACAGCAACCAGGCGCTGCTGTGCGCGATCGCGGGGTATCCGAGGACGGGGTGCGGGGAGCAGGTGTCCTCCACCCCCGGCGGGCCGAGCCCGTCCGGGTCGGCGTCCCCGTCGCCGGAGCCCCGCCCCGTCATGGACCTCGAACCCGGCCCCTCCGTCGGGCTCGTCGCCGGTGTGGCCGCGGTCGCCGTCCTGGGCGCCGCCACCGGGTGGCAGGTCCGCCGCCGGCGCCGATGAGCCTGCGCGCGCCCGAGGCGAACCGCTCCAACGCCCTGCACGCGGGCGCGTGGTGGCTGTGGGCCCTGGGCCTGGCCGTCGCCGCGTCCCGCACGACGAACCCGCTGCTGCTGGGCCTGCTGGTGGGCGTGGCCGGGTACGTGGTGGCGGCCCGCCGTACCGACGCGCCGTGGGCCCGCTCGTACGGGGCGTTCGTGAAGCTGGGGCTGGCGGTCCTCGTCGTGCGGCTGGGCTTCTCCGTCGTCCTGGGCTCGCCCATCCCCGGTACGCACGTGCTGGTCACGCTGCCCGAGGTGCCGCTGCCCGACTGGGCGCGGGGGGTGCGGATCGGCGGCCGGGTGACGGCCGAGCAGCTCCTGTTCGCGCTGTACGACGGGGCCAGGCTGGCCACGCTGCTGATCTGTGTGGGCGCCGCGAACGCGCTCGCGAACCCGGCGCGGCTGCTGAAGTCGCTGCCGGGCGCGCTGTACGAGGTGGGGGTCGCCGTGGTCGTCGCGATGACGTTCGCGCCGAACATGGTGGCCGACGTGATGCGGCTGCGGACGGCGCGGCGGTTGCGCGGACGGCCGGCCGGCGGGGCGAAGGCGGTGCTCCAGGTGGGGCTGCCGGTACTGGAGGGCGCGCTGGAGCGGTCGGTGGCGGTCGCCGCGTCGATGGACGCGCGCGGCTACGGGCGGACGGCGCCGGTGCCGCGCGGGGTGCGGCACGCCACGACGGTCCTGACGCTGGGCGGGCTGCTCGCGGTGTGCGTCGGCGCGTACGGCCTGCTGGCGGCCTCGGGGGAGGCGTACGCCGTGCCGTCCGCCGGGGCGGGGGTGGTGATGGTGCTGGCGGGGCTGCGGCTGGGCGGCCGCCGTTCGCTGCGCACCCGCTACCGGCCCGACCGGTGGGGCGCGCGGGCCTGGCTGGTGGCCGGGTCGGGGGCGGTGGCCGCGGCCCTGGTGGTCGCCTCCGACTCGGCGGCGCTGCACCCCGGTGTCGTCCCGCTCGCCGCGCCGGAGCTGCCGGTGTGGCCGGCGCTGTCCGTCCTGGTGGGCCTGCTGCCCGCGTTCGTGGCACCGGTGCCGGGACCGCCGGCACCGGTCCCGGCCTCGTCGCCGACCTCGTTTCCGAAGGAGTCCGTGTGATCCGGTTCGAGAACGTGACGGTGACGTACGCCGACGCCGCCGCGCCCGCGCTGGACGGTGTCGACCTGACCGTCCCGGAGGGCGAGCTGGTGCTGCTGGTGGGCCCTTCCGGGGTGGGCAAGTCGACGCTGCTGAACGCGGTGTCGGGCCTGGTCCCGCACTTCACGGGCGGCACCCTGCGCGGCCGGGTGACGGTCGACGGCCGTGACACCCGCACCCACAAGCCGCGTGAGCTGGCGGACGTCGTGGGCACCGTGGGCCAGGACCCGCTCGCGCACTTCGTCACCGACACGGTGGAGGACGAGCTGGCGTACGGCATGGAGTCGCTGGGCCTGGCGCCGTCGGTGATGCGGCGCCGGGTGGAGGAGACCCTGGACCTGCTGGGCCTGGCGCCGCTGCGGGACCGCCCGATCGCCACGCTGTCGGGCGGCCAGCAGCAGCGGGTCGCGATCGGTTCCGTGCTGACCCCGCACCCGAAGGTCCTGGTGCTGGACGAGCCGACGTCGGCGCTGGACCCGGCGGCGGCGGAGGAGGTCCTCGCGGTCCTCCAGCGCCTGGTCCACGACCTGGGCACCACGGTCCTGATGGCCGAGCACCGTCTGGAACGGGTGGTCCAGTACGCCGACCGGGTCGCCCTGCTGTCCGCCCCCGGCGCCCCCGTGGTCCTCGGCCCGCCCGCCGACGTGATGGCCGTCTCGCCGGTCCACCCCCCGGTCGTCGCCCTCGGCCGCCTGGCGGGCTGGGACCCGCTCCCCCTGTCGGTCCGCGACGCCCGTCGCCGGGCGGGCGACCTGCGCGACCGGCTGGAGGGCCGCGCCCCGGCGCCCGGCCGCTGCGAAACACCCCCTGCCCGTGGCGGCGCCCCGGCGGCGCCGTCGCGCGTGCGGGGAGCGCTGGGCCGTCTGCTGCGCGGCGGGGCGGCCGCCCCGGCCGGGGACGCCGGACCCGTCGCCCAGGCCCGTGGCCTCGCGGTGCGGCGCGGCCGGGTCGAGGCGTTGCGGGGCGTCGGGCTGGACGTGCGCGCCGGGGAGACCGTGGCGCTCATGGGGCGCAACGGCGCCGGCAAGTCGACGCTGCTCGGGGCGCTGGTGGGGATGGCCGAGCCGGCGGGCGGCAGTGTCCTCGTGGGCGGCCGGGTTCCGCACCGTACGCCGCCGCGCGAGCTGATCCGGCACGTGGGGCTCGTCCCGCAGGAGCCGCGCGACCTGCTGTACGCCGACACCGTGGCCGCCGAGTGCGCGGCCGCCGACGCGGACGCGGGCGCCGAGCCGGGTGCCTGCCGGGCCCTGGTGTCGGAGCTGCTGCCGGGCGTGGCCGACGGCACCCATCCCCGGGACCTGTCCGAGGGGCAGCGGCTCGCCCTGGCCCTCGCCGTGGTGCTGACCGCCCGGCCCCCGCTGCTGCTGCTCGACGAGCCGACCCGGGGGCTGGACTACGCGGCGAAGGCCCGGCTGGCCGGGGTGCTCAAGGGACTGGCCGCCGACGGGCACGCGATCGTCATGGCGACCCATGACGTGGAGCTGGCCGCCGAGCTGGCGCACCGCGTGATCGTCCTGGCGGAGGGGGAGGTCGTCGCGGACGGGCCGACCCATGAGGTCGTCGTCTCCTCCCCCGCGTTCGCCCCGCAGGTGGCGAAGGTCCTCGCGCCGCAGCCGTGGCTGACCGTCTCGCAGGTGGAGGCGGCCCTGTGAGCGGCCGGAGCCCGGTGAGCGCCCCGGTGCGGCCCGGGAACGCCCGTCCGGTGCGGCTCGGGCCGCGCTCGGTCGCCGCCCTCGTACTGATCAGCGCCATCGGGGTGGTCGCCTTCGGGTGGCCGCTGCTCGCGGACGGCACGTCCGCACTGGCGGGCCGTTCCCAGGACGCGCCCTGGCTGCTGGCGGTGCTCCTGCCGCTGCTGGTGGCCGTGGTGGTGGCGACGATCGCCGACTGCGGCATGGACGCCAAGGCGGTGGCGATGCTGGGCGTGCTGGCGGCGGTGGGCGCGGCGCTGCGCCCGCTGGGCGCGGGTACGGCGGGCCTGGAGCCGATGTTCTTCCTGATGGTGCTGAGCGGCCGGGTCCTGGGGCCCGGGTTCGGTTTCGTACTGGGAGCGGTGACGATGTTCGCGTCGGCGCTGCTGACCGGCGGGGTGGGTCCGTGGATGCCGTTCCAGATGCTGTCGATGGGCTGGTTCACGATGGGCGCCGGGCTGCTGCCGGGTGCGGCCCGGCTGCGGGGCCGGGGCGAGGTGCTGATGCTGGCGCTGTACGGGGCGGTGGCGGCGTTCGCGTACGGGACGGTCATGAACCTCCAGGGCTGGGTGACCCTCCAGGGCATGGGCAGCGGGATCTCGTTCCAGCCGGGTGACCCGGTGCACGAGAACCTGGTCCGGTTCCTGGCGTACTGCGCGGCGACGTCGCTCGGCTGGGACCTGGGACGGGCGGTGCTCACCGTGGTGCTGACGCTGACCATCGGATCGACGGTTCTGAAGGCGCTCCGCCGTGCGACTCGGCGGGCCGCGTTCGAGGCGCAGGTCACATTCGAAGGCACCGAAAAGGCCTGAAAGGGCCCTGTGGGGGTGAGGCGCCCCACAGGACGTAGGTCACATACGAGGGGAGATAGTGGCCCGGAACGGGGATCCGTCGGTCCCACGTCTGCCCGTGGCGACGTGCACTGATCGGCCGGGGCACCCGTGAGGACCCCCGCCCCCGAGTCCGGCTCCGCCTAGTAACAGGGGTCCTTGCAGCGGCGGAACCGCCCTGTTTCTCTGGTGATGTCGCCGGGCGCGGTCCGCATCGAAGCGCCCCTGGCAGCCTCTCTCCCCCACCCCTGGTGTGGTTCCGGCATGCCGCGCGACGCCCCATGTCCCCGACGTTAGGTCGCTTACGTGTTCCGCTCGCTCGTCAGCCGTTTCTCCGCCCGTCCCAAGTCCGTCGCCGCCGGCGCCGCCGTGCTGCTGGGCGCCACCGGTGCCGTGCTGGGCACCACCGGCCCGGCTTCGGCCGCCTCCGCGCAGGACATCGCGAAGAAGATGGTCCCGGCGGGTCAGTACCAGTGCTTCAGCAAGATCGTTGAGCACGAGTCCGGCTGGAACCCGACCGCCACGAACGCCTCGTCCGGCGCCTACGGCCTGGTGCAGGCCCTGCCGGCCTCGAAGATGTCGTCGGCCGGCTCGGACTGGAAGACCAACCCGGCCACTCAGATCGAGTGGGGCCTGGACTACATGAACGACCGCTACGGCAGCCCGTGCGGTGCGTGGAACTTCTGGCAGGCCAACGGCTGGTACTGAGCCGACCGCATGGAGCAGGCCCCGGTGAACGGCGTTCACCGGGGTCTTCCCGTGCGTCAGAGCCGCTGGATGATCGTGCCGGTCGCCAGTCCTCCGCCCGCGCACATCGCGACGAGCGCGAACTCCTTGTCGGCGCGTTCCAGTTCGTGCAGCGCGGTGGTGATGAGCCGGGCGCCCGTCGCCCCCACGGGGTGACCGAGCGCGATGGCCCCGCCGTTCACGTTGACCTTCTCCAGGTCCTGGTCGAAGACCCGCGCCCAGCTCAGCACCACGGAGGCGAAGGCCTCGTTGATCTCGACGAGGTCGATGTCCTTCAGCGACATCCCGGCCTTGCCGAGGACCGCGCGGGTCGCGTCGATGGGCCCGTCGAGGTGGAAGTGCGGGTCGGCGCCGACGAGCGCCTGGGCGACGATCCGGGCGCGGGGCTTGAGCTTCAGGGCGCGGGCCATGCGCTTGGACGCCCACATGAGGGCGGCGGCGCCGTCGGATATCTGCGAGGAGTTGCCGGCGGTGTGGACGGCGGTCGGCATGATGGGCTTGAGCCGGGCGAGGGCCTCCATGCTGGTGTCGCGCAGCCCTTCGTCGCGGTCGACGAGCCGCCACATGCCCTGCCCCTCGCGCTGCTCGTCCTCCGTGGTCGGCACCTGGACGGCGAACGTCTCGCGCTTGAAGCGCTCCTCGGCCCACGCGGTGGCGGCCCGGGCCTGCGAGAGCAGCCCGAGCGAGTCGACGCGCTCGCGCGTCAGGCCCCGGTGGCGGGCGATGCGTTCGGCGGCCTCGAACTGGTTGGGCAGGTCGACGTTCCACTCGTCGGGGAAGGGTTTGCCCGGCCCGTGCTTGGAGCCGCTGCCGAGCGGTACGCGGGACATGGCCTCGACGCCGCAACTGATGCCGACGTCGATGACCCCGCAGGCGATCATGTTGGCGATCATGTGGGAGGCCTGCTGCGAGGAGCCGCACTGGCAGTCGACGGTGGTGGCGGCGGTCTCGTAGGGCAGGCCCATGGCGAGCCAGGCGGTGCGGGCGGGGTTCATGGACTGTTCGCCGGCGTGGGTGACCGTACCGCTGACGATCTGTTCGACGCAGTCGGCGTGGATGCCGGTGCGGGCGAGGAGTTCGCGGTACGTCTCGCCCAGCAGGTAGGCGGGGTGGAGGTTGGCGAGTGCGCCTCCGCGCTTTCCGATGGGGGTGCGTACGGCTTCGACGATGACGGGTTCCGCGGCCATGAGCTCGTCCTCTCCTCGCACGCCCGCGAGGCGTCCCGGCGCCGCCACGGACGAACTGGTACGCGAACTGGATGCGTGAACTGGTACGCGTTCTAGTTGTCCGGCCAGTCTGCTGAGGCTTACCCCCGGTACGCAAGGGTCGTGCACGCGCCGGGTGGGGTAACGGAACCTCCCGCGCCCCTTGCCACTTGTAGAACCCGTTACTACCTTGCGGGCAGCTTCTGATGGGCCATCAGATACGGAGGTCGCCGATGACCTGCCCCCATCTCCCCTCGCTGCCCCAGGGGTTCGACCTCACCGACCCCGACCTGCTCCAGGCCCGGGTGCCGCTCCCGGAGTTCGCCGCCCTCCGGAAGACCGCCCCGGTCTGGTGGTGCGCCCAGCGACGCGGCATCTCCGGCTTCGACGACGAGGGGTACTGGGCGGTGTCCCGGCACGCCGACGTCAAGTACGTCTCCACGCACCCGGAGTTGTTCTCGTCGAACACCAACACCGCGATCATCCGGTTCAACGAGACGATCAGCCGCGACCAGATCGACGTCCAGAAGCTGATCATGATCAATATGGACCCGCCCGAGCACACCCGGGTCCGCCAGATCGTCCAGCGCGGCTTCACGCCCCGCGCGATCCGGTCCCTGGAAAAGGCCCTGCGCGACCGCGCCCGCTCCATCGTGGAGACGGCGATCGCGAACGCGGGGGACGACGGCTCCTTCGACTTCGTCACCAACATCGCCGTCGAACTGCCGCTCCAGGCCATCGCCGAGCTCATCGGCGTACCGCAGCGGGACCGCACCAAGATCTTCGACTGGTCCAACAAGATGGCGGCGTACGACGACCCCGAGTACGCCATCACGGAGGACGTGGGCACCGAGGCGGCCATGGAGATCGTCTCGTACGCGATGAACCTCGCCGCCGCCCGCAAGGAGTGCCCGGCCAAGGACATCGTGTCCCAGCTCGTCGCGGCGGAGGACGAGGGCAACCTCGCGGGCGACGAGTTCGGCTTCTTCGTGATCCTGCTCGCGGTGGCGGGCAACGAGACCACCCGCAACGCCATCAGCCACGGCATGCACGCCTTCCTCACCCATCCCGAGCAGTGGGAGCTCTACAAGCGGGAGCGCCCCCGGACGGCGGCCGAGGAGATCGTCCGCTGGGCCACCCCCGTCGTCTCCTTCCAGCGCACCGCCACCCGTGACGTGGAGCTGGGCGGCCAGAAGATCAAGGCGGGCGACCGGGTCGGCCTCTTCTACTCCTCCGCCAACTACGATCCCGAGGTCTTCCACCGGCCGGAACACTTCGACATCACCCGCGACCCCAACCCCCACCTCGGCTTCGGCGGCGGAGGCCCGCACTTCTGCCTCGGCAAGTCCCTCGCCGTGCTGGAGATCGACCTGATCTTCAACGCCATCGCCGACGGCCTGCCCGGCCTCCGCCTCGCCGGCGACCCGCGACGGTTGCGCGCCGCCTGGCTGAACGGCATCAAGGAGCTCCAGGTCAGCGTCGGGACCCGCACCCCTTGAACCCTCCCCACTGCCACTGAAAAGGTGAGTGCGACCAGCACGTCACAACCGGATCGGTGGATTCATGGGCGAGGAACAACCGAATCAGTATCTCCGTGTCACGGAGCGTACCCGGCACCGGCGGCTGCGGGAGAAGGGCAGCACCCTGCGCTCCGATCTCGACGACGTCCTGCGTGCCGGGTTCGTCTGCCACCTCGCGGTGGTCGTCGACGGAGCGCCCCTGGCCGTACCGACCGTCTACGGCGTGGACTTCGAGGCCCGGGTGCTCTACCTGCACGGTTCCGTCGCCAGCCGCAGCCTGGTCCAGTCGCCCGGTGCGCCCGTGTGCGTCACCGTCACCCACGTCGACGGACTCGTGCTCGCCCGGTCCGTCTTCGAGCACGGCGTCAACTACCGCTGCGCCATGGTCCACGGCACCCCGCGCCGGGTCACCGACCGCGAGGAGCTGCTGCACGGGCTGCGCGTCCTGACCGAGCAGTGCGCACCGGGGCAGTGGGAGTACGCGCGCACCCCCAGCCGGAAGGAACTGGCCGCCACCTCACTGCTCGCGCTGCCGCTCGACGAGGCGTCGGTGAAGGTCTCGGCCGGCCCGCCGGACGACGGGGACGGGCCGGACGCCGCGCTGGGACTGTGGGCCGGCGTCGTCCCGTACCGGCCGGTCTTCGGCGCGCCCGAGCCGGACCCGCTGCTGCCCGCCGGTCTGCCGGTGCCCGCGCACATCGCGGCCCTCGTGGCGCGTTGATGCCTCCCCGGACGTGGAGGGGTGACGTACGTTCGGCGGTATGAGCCAAGAGCGATGGACCGCCGTGGACGACTACCTCACCGACATGCTGGCCCCCGCCGACGAGGCACTGGCCGCCGCGCTCGCCGACAGCGGCGCGGCGGGCCTGCCGGCGATCGCCGTGACACCGCCCCAGGGCAAGTTCCTGCACCTGCTGGCCCGTGTGCAGGGCGCCCGCACCATCCTGGAGATCGGCACGCTCGGCGGCTACAGCACCATCTGGCTGGCCCGCGCGCTGCCGGAGGACGGCAGGCTGATCTCGCTGGAGTACAACCCGGAGTACGCCGGGGTCGCCCGGGCCAACCTCGCCAGGGCGGGGCTGGACAAGGTGGCCGAGGTGCGCACGGGCGCGGCCCTGGAGACCCTGCCGCGACTGGCGGAGGAGGGCGTGGGCCCGTTCGACCTCGTCTTCATCGACGCCGACAAGCCCAACAACCCCCGGTACGTGGAGTGGGCACTGCGGCTGACCCGGCCGGGCAGTCTGGTCGTCGTCGACAACGTCGTACGCGGCGGCGCGATCGCCGACGAGTCCACGACGGACCCGTCGGTGATCGCGACGCGCGAGACGTTCGACCTGGTCGCGCGCGACCCGCGGCTGGACGCCACGGCGCTCCAGACGGTCGGCGGCAAGGGCTACGACGGCATGCTGCTGGCCCGCGTGGCGGCCTGACCGGCCGTCATACGCGCGTCAGACGCGCAGCAGGCGCTCCGCCATCTTGCGGTACGCCTGGAGCGTCACCCGCAGCCGCTCGGTGTCCGGCGGCGTACGGTCGCCGCCTTCCGCGTCCCAGTCGGCGCGGAGCACATGGCGGTGGTCGTCCAGCGCGGCCGTGAGCCGCTCGGCGGCCGCGTCCAGGACGGCCGCGGCCTCCTTCACGGAACGCTGCGGGCTGTCGACGAACTCGGCGAGTGCCTGCCGCAGCCGCTCACCGAGCTCCTCCCGCGCGGTCCGCGGCACCAACGGCTCGGACACGCCTGTGGTCGGGACGGAGGTGGACGGGACGGACGTCGACGGGACGGGTGTCGTCGGGACGGATGTCGACGGGACGGACGTCGTCGGGTCGTCGTTGGGGGACATCAGGCGCCACTCCCCTTCGGCCACGGGGCGTGGAACCGGTGGGCCCGGCCGGACGGGCGGTTGCGGGGAGCGTGACGGGCGTGGTCCTCGGGGTGCTCGGCGACGAGCTCCTCGAAGAGCCGCCGCGCCTCGACCATCGCGGCACGCAGCTCCTCTGTGCCGGTGCCGGTGGCGGTGTCCGCGCGGGCGGTGCGGTGCACGTGGCGGTAGCCGTCGACGTGGTGGGCGTGGTGCACGGACAGCGCGGCGACCTGCTCCTCGTACGCGGAGGCCGCCGGGAAGCCGCGGTCCTCGGCCAGCCGGGCCAGCAGCCGGTCCGCCTCCGCGACGGCCTGGCGCGGCGCGTCGACGAACTGCTCCTGGAGGCCCGCCCACAGGGCCACGTACTGTTCGCGCGCCTCGCGTGACAGCGGCCGGGCCCGGAGGTCGCCATGGCGCTCGACGCGCTCGGCGAGTTCACGTTCGGCGGCCTTGGTGTCGCCGTCGTGCCGGGCGACCGTCCGCTCGTACTCGGGGCCGAACCGTCGCTTCAGCCCGCGGCCGCGCCGGCCGGCGGCCCGGCCGGGACCCGCGTACAGGACCGCGGCGACCACGGCGGCGAAGACGACGACCAGAGCGACGACGATCAGGACAGTGGACATGACTGTCTTCCCTCGATCCAGGGGTCGGGGTTTCTTCGTGTCTGTTCGACGGCCCGTGTTGCCGCAAATACGTTGGCCAAACGGTGGGCGCCTCGGATAGGGACGCACCATGACGACCACCGTGACGAGCACCAACTGGACCATCCGCCCCGAGCGTTACGACAGTCCCGACGCCACCGCGCTGCGCCGCGACTACTACGACGACGTCGCGAGCCGCTACTGGCACCGGCCCGCGACGGCGGCGGAGGTCGACGAAGGGCTCACCAACGACGGCGTGGAGCGGCTGACCCCGCCGACCGGCCAGTTCCTGGTCGGCCGGGCGGACGGCGAGCCCGCCGCCTGCGGCGGGGTGCTCCTGCTGGACGAGGAGCGGGCGGAGCTCACCCGCGTGTTCATCCGCCACGCCTTCCGCGGCACCGGCGGCGCGGCGCTCCTGATGGACGCCCTGGAGGAGGCCGCGCTCGGGCTGGGCGCCCGGCGCATGGTGCTCAACACCCGCCTGGACCTGGTCGAGGCGCGCGCCTTGTACACCCGCTGCGGCTACCGCGAGATCCCGGCGTACTGCGAGGGCCCTTACATGGAGATCTGGTACGGCAAGGAGCTCCGGGCTGCCGTTCGTTAAAGGGCGTGGTTGCGGCGGGGTTCGGTAGTCCGGGGCCGCTCCCTGGTGGAGCCGCACAGCTCGGCCGTCAGCTCCTCGACCAACTGGACCAGGTCGGTCGGCCGCTCCGGTCCCCACCAGTCGCCGAGCAGCTCCGCGAGGGACTCCTCACGGGCGTGCGCCAGCCGGGCGGCCACGTCCACGCCCTGGTCGGTCAGCAGGAGCTGGAGGCCCTCCCGGCGCACCAGGTGCCGCTCCTCCAACTGCCGGGCGGCCTCGGTGATGGCCCGGATCGGTACGGGCGTGGTGTCGGCGAGCCGCCCGGGCTCCACCGTGCCGTGGCGGCGCACGCGCAGCAGCAGCCAGCTCGCGGCGGGCAGCAGGTCGAGCCCGGCGCGCGCGGTGATCTTCTCGTAGATCTCCTTGCGGCCCTCGCGCGAGCCGAGCACCGACAGGGCGCGGGCGCACTCCTCGTACGAGGAGCGTTCGACGGGGTTGGAGGCGACGGTCTGGCTGGGGTCGGGGGCGGTGACGGCGCCGCGCAGCCGGTCCTCCCGCAGCAGCAGGGCGATGACGAAGGCAACGGCGACGACGGGCGCCGCGTACAGG
Source organism: Streptomyces sp. NPDC031064 (assembly GCF_055570965.1). Taxonomy (NCBI): domain Bacteria; kingdom Bacillati; phylum Actinomycetota; class Actinomycetes; order Kitasatosporales; family Streptomycetaceae; genus Streptomyces; species Streptomyces sp. NPDC031064. The sequence goes on along the minus strand of NZ_JBVIGF010000003.1, from coordinate 268,737 downwards.
AAGACGTCGGTGATGGACGTCGCGTAGGCGTGCAGCACACCGGGGCGCAGGTCGGGCGGCAGTCCGGCGATGGCACGCGGGTCGGCGGCCAGTTGGTCGGGTCCGGCGCCGGGGGGCACCTCTCGGCCGGCGAGGGCGTCGGTGAGTTTGCCGGTGAGCCGGTTGGTGAAGACGGTGCCGAAGACGGCGACGCCGAAGGACGCGCCGATGGAGCGGAAGAAGGTGGCGCCGGAGGTGGCGACGCCGAGGTCCTCGTACGGGACGGCGTTCTGCACCACCAGCACCAGGACCTGCATGACGAGGCCCAGACCGGCGCCGAAGACGAAGAAGTACAGGCTCAGTTCCGCGTCGGAGCTGGCCTCCTTCATCCGGTGCAGCAGGACGAGCCCGAGCGCGGTGATGGCGGTGCCGAGGACGGGGAACACCTTCCAGCGGCCGGTCCGGCTGACGATCTGGCCGGAGCCGGTGGAGGTGAGCAGCATGCCGAGCACCATCGGGAGCATGTGCACCCCGGACATGGTCGGCGTCACGCCCCGGACGACCTGGAGGAACGTGGGCAGGTAGGTCATCGCGCCGAACATCGCGAAGCCGACGACGAAGCTGATGACGGAGACCAGCGTGAAGGTGCGGATGCGGAACAGCTTCAGCGGCAGTACGGGTTCGGCGGCGCGCCGTTCGACGGACACAAACCACACGAGGAGCACGGCGCCGAGCACGGCGAGGCCGATGATCTGCGGCGAGCCCCATTCCCAGGTGGTGCCGCCGAGGGAGGCCACGAGGACCAGGCAGGTGGCGACGGAGGCGATGAGGAAGGTGCCGAGGTAGTCGATGGTGTGACGGGTGGCGCGCACCGGGATGTGGAGCACGGCGGCGATGACGAAGAGCGCGACGACACCGATGGGCAGGTTGATGTAGAACACCCAGCGCCAGGAGAGGTGCTCGGTGAACAGGCCGCCCAGAAGCGGGCCGAGGATGCTGGTGGCGCCGAAGACGGCCCCGAACAGGCCCTGGTACCTGCCGCGCTCGCGCGGCGGGACGAGGTCGCCGACGATCGCCATGGACAGCACCATGAGGCCGCCGCCGCCCAGGCCCTGGACCGCTCGGAAGGCGATGAGCTGCGGCATGTTCTGCGCGATGCCGCACAGGGCCGAGCCGATGAGGAAGATGACGATGGCGGTCTGGAAGAGCCTCTTGCGGCCGTACTGGTCGCCGAGCTTGCCCCAGAGGGGGGTGCCGGCGGTGGAGGCGAGCATGTAGGCGGTGACGACCCAGGACAGGTGCTCCATGCCGCCGAGTTCGCTGACGATGGTCGGCAGGGCGGTGGAGACGATGGTCTGGTCGAGCGCCGCCAGCAGCATGCCGAGCAGCAGGGCGCCGATGGCGACCAGGACGGTACGCCGGGGATGGCCGTGGCCCGGGGCGGGGCTGGTGGCCGGGGTGCTCACTTCCTGCGCCATCGCTTCTCCTCGTCGTCTCGCGGGCGGTCGGTCTCACGGGCGGTCGGTCTCACGGGCCGTCATCGCGCGGGTGGGCGGCGGGCCGGACGCGTACCCCTTGTTTCCCTCTCCCATCCTGGGCGCTTCGTCCCGATACGGCCCGCCGAGCGGGGGCGGGGGTGCGGAGGGTGGTCCTCCGGTGCGCCCGGCGGGCTGCATAATCGCTCGCAGTTCAAGGGGAGGGGCCCACATTGACGGGACAGGTCTGTCCTGAGTGCGGTGACGACGAGTGCCGCTGCGCGTCCGTGGAGGACACGCTGGGGATACGTCCGTACGTGAACCTTCGGGCGGCGGAGCCGGGCGGTGCGCTGCCCGTGCCGCCGCCCACCGTGCCGCCGCCGCCCGTGCCGCCGTCCACGATGCCGCTGTACGTGCCGCTGGAGCCGGAGCTCGTGCCGCTGGAGGGGATGGGCCCGCCGCACGGCGCACGCGCCGGGGGCAGGGCGCGGGCGCGGGCCGAGGCGCGGTCCCGGAGCCGCGCACGCCGCCCCTACGCGGTGTTCGGTGCCGCGGCGGCGGTGGTCGTCGTGGTGGGCGTGGCGGGGTTCGCGGGCGGGCTGTTCGGCCGGGGCGGCGAGGCCGACCGGACGCTGCCCGACCTGGGCCCGAGCACGCCCGCGTGGCCGAGCGGGGCGCCGGAGGGGCCGTCCTCGGAGGCGTCCGGGCCGACGTCGCCGTCGGGGCGGGCGTCCTCGTCCCCGTCCGCCTCGGTGTCCCCCTCCACGTCCACGTCCGCGTCCGGGTCGGCGTCCCCGTCCGCCACCGCGTCCGCGGCCGCCTCCGCGTCCCTGGCCGTCGCCGTGCCGGGTACGGAGTCGACGGCCCCTTCGGACGGCGCCCCGCCCCGGCCGGGCGCCGGGCCCCCGTCGTCGCCCGGCAGCAGCCGGGTGCCCACCGAGGAGCCGTCGGAGGACGAGCCGGTGACGCTGCGGCGCGGTGACCGGGGGCCGGAGGTCACGGAGCTCCAGTACCGGCTGCGGGAGGCGGGGCTGTACGACGGGCCGATGAACGGCCGCTACAACCAGGACGTGGAGGAGGGGGTGGCCCGCTACCAGTACGCCCGGAACCTGGAGAGCGACGGGTGGGGCGTGTACGGGCCGGAGACCCGCCGGTGGCTGGAGTCGGAGACGACGGGGCGCTGAGGGGCGTCCCGGGGGCGGGCTGGCGTCGGACGGATCGGTTTTGTATCGTGGAGGAACAAAGTGGTCCCGCCCGTATACCCTGACCGGCGGGCGGGCCACTTCGTACTCATTTCTCCCCCTTCTCCCGTGGAGACGCCGATGCCGGCCACCGCTTCCACCCCTCCCGCCGCTGCCGTTTCCTCCCCTTCTTCCGTCGAGACGCCGACGCCGGCCACCGCTTCCGCCACTCCCGCCCCTCCCGCCGCTGCCGTCCTGACCGCCCGGGCCCTCCTCCTCGACATGGACGGCACCCTCGTCAACTCGGACGCCGTGGTGGAACGCTGCTGGCGCCGCTGGGCGATACGGCACGGGCTCGACCCGGAGGAGGCCCTCAAGGTCGTCCACGGCCGCCAGGGGTACGCCACCATGGCCGTCCTCCTCCCGGACCGCCCGATGGAGGAGAACCACGCCGACAACCGCGCGATGCTCGCCGAGGAGACCGCCGACCTGGACGGGGTCGTGCCGGTGGGCGGCGCGCCCGCCTTCATGGCCGCCATCGCGGCTCTCCCGCACGCCCTGGTCACCTCGGCCGACGAACCGCTCGCCCGGGCCCGCATGGGCGCGGCCGCGCTGCCGATGCCGGAGGTCCGGGTGACCGCCGAGTGCGTCGGCGCCAGCAAGCCGGACCCGGAGGGGTTCCTGAAGGGCGCGGCCGAGCTGGGCTTCGCCCCGGCCGACTGCGTGGTGTTCGAGGACTCCGAGGCGGGCATCCTGGCCGGGCGCGCCGCCGGGATGCGGGTGGTGGGCGTCGGACCGCGCGCGGGCGCGTTCGCACCGGACGTGCACGTACCGGACCTCACGCACGTGCGCGTGGAGGCGGACGGCGCCGACGGCACGATCCGCCTCCACGTGGGGTGACCACCAGGGTGACCGTCAGGGCGCGAGCGCCTCGTACAGGCTGAAGCCCGCCAGCGCCAGCATCAGGCAGGCGGCGACCCTGGTGATCAGCCGCAGCGGTACGTACTTCATGAGCGTCCGCCCGCCCAGGATGCCGATCCCGGCGACCGCCCACAGGGCGAGCACGGCCCCGAGGCCGACGGAGAGCGCGTTGTCGTAGCGGGCGGCGAGGTTCGCGGTCATGATCTGCGTCAGGTCGCCGAACTCCGCGACCAGGATCAGCATGAAGCCCGCCCCGGAGACCTTCCAGAAGGACTGGTCGGCCGGGGCCTTGATGTGCTCCTCGTCCCCGTCGCCCTTCTTCAGCAGCAGCACCGCCGCCCCGCACAGGAACAGCACGCCGACCAGCGCCTGCACCAGCCGGTGCGGGAGCAGGGTCAGCACGCTGCCGGCGGCGACGGCCAGGACGACGTGCACGGCGAACGCGGCCGCGACACCGGCGAAGACGTACGACGCCCGGTAGCGGGTGCCCAGCATGAGGCCGGCGAGGGCGGTCTTGTCGGGGAGCTCGGCGAGGAAGACGACGCCGAAGGTGATCGCCATGATCGTGAGGCTGAGCACGGGATGGGGTTCCTCAATCGGTCGGGCACCGCCGTACCGAGAAGAGACGTCTCAGGGGTCGCTTCGGCAAGGCGGCGCCATGGATGCGGGCATGGCACTGCTGTCGCCGAAGGTCTCGCTGGCGGGCACGCGGACTACCGCGCGGCCGCCTCCGGGCGCCGGCCGGGCACGAGGCCCAGCAGTATGTCGACGGTCCGGCGAAGAGCTACTCCCCTTCTGCTCCGTCCAGGGTACGCGATACCGGCAGGGACGGGTCGGGGGGCTTGGACGCGGGAGCGGGCGCGGGTGCTCCCGGCCGATGCCCCCGCCCCGTGCCCCTGTCCCGCAGCCGTGCCCCTGTCCCGTCCCCGTGCCCCTGCTCCGCAGCCGTGCCCCTATCCCGCGCCCGTGCCCCTGTCCCACAGCCGTACAGTCGACCGCACCGGTAGCCGACCGCAGCGGCAGCCCACCGCACCGGCAGCCGACCGAACCGGCAGCCGACCGCAGCGGTCACCCGTCTTCCGCCCGGTGCAGTTTCCCGCGCGCCACCAGCTCCAGGACCGCCGCCACCGCCACGCCCTGCACGGCCATCAGGCCGACCAGGACGAACAACTGCACCGCGCCCGCCAGCAGCGGTGACGCCCCGCCCAGCAGCATCCCGACGAACGCGCCCGGCAGGGTGACCAGGCCCACCGTCCTGGTCTGGTCAAGCCCCGGCAGCAGCGCGTCCGACGCCGCCTCCCGCGCCACCTCCAGCCGCGCGTCCCGGTCCAGCAGCCCGAGCGCCAGCCCCGCCTCCACCTCGCCGTGCCGCGTCCCCAGCTCGTCCAGGGCGCGCCGGCCGCCCAGCACCGTCGCGGTGAGCGCCCCGCCGATGAGGATGCCGGTCACGGGGATCAGGGCGATGCCCTTGACCGGAACGAGCCCGGTCAGCACCAGCGCGCCAACGACCGGAACGACCCCGGCGGCGATGGGCACGGCCGCCCACCACCAGGTGCCGTTGGGGGTGATGCGGCGCCCGGCGGTGCGGACGGCGACGGCGTACATCAGCAGCAGGAAGCCGAGCAGCAGCGGTACGGCGTGGACGACCCACCCGATGACCAGCGACACGGCGGCGAGCTGCACCGCGGCCCGCACCCCCGCGGTGACGATCTCGCGCGGCGCCCGCAGGTGGGCGAGCGCCGTGACGGTGGCGGCGACGGCGAGCAGAACGGCGAGAACGGCCGCGAACGTGGCGTTGACGGGCAGCAGCACGGGACAACCCTAGAGAGGCCCACCCTCGAAGAGCACCAACCGCAAAGCCGGACAAGCCAGGTGCCGGAACGTCAGAAACCGGGCACACCCCTTGATGTGACGTGCACATGTCGCCACTCTGTAACCCGGCGCATCCCCCGGGGAAACCTGGCGCCACCACGATGACCGAGCCGCCCGAACGGGCGATCCGGCCAACACCCCCACATCTCAAGGGAGTCACCCATGTCCGGTGTCTACGCGCGTCGAATAGCCGTGCTCGCCGCGTCCGCCGCCCTCACCGCCACCGGCGTCCTGGCCACCGCCCCGGCTGCCCAGGCCGCCCCGCCCACCCCGATCAGCGCCGCCACCGCCCGCACCTACCTGAGCCAGCTCACGGTGAAGGCGGAAGGTTCCTCCACCGGTTACAGCCGCGACCTGTTCCCGCACTGGATCACCCAGTCGGGAAGCTGCAACACCCGCGAGGTCGTCCTCAAGCGCGACGGCGTGAACGTCGTCCAGGACTCCAGTTGCGCCGCGATCAGCGGGAGTTGGTACTCCGAGTACGACGGCGCCACCTGGCGCGCGGCCTCGGACCTCGACATCGACCACGTCGTGGCCCTCGCCGAGGCCTGGCGCTCCGGTGCGAACGCCTGGACCACGTCACAGCGCCAGGCCTTCGCCAACGACCTGACCCGTCCGCAGCTCATCGCGGTCACCGACGACGTCAACCAGGCCAAGAGCGACCTCGACCCCGCCGAGTGGCTGCCGCCGCGCACCGCGTACCGCTGCACCTACGCCCGGATGTGGGTGCACGTGAAGCACCACTGGAACCTGAGCGTGGACTCGGCCGAGAAAAGCGCGCTCCAGTCGGTGCTCAACGGCTGCTGAGCCGCCCACCCCTCGGGGCGACCGCCGGGTGACCGCCGGCCGTTAGCGGCGGGGAACGCCGCCGGGGGCCGCCGCCGGGGGCCGCCGACGGGGGCGCCCTCGTCGGGTGCTGCTGACGGGGGACGCCCGCCGCCGGGTGGCCGACGGGTGTTACCTACAGGGGACGCCCGCCGGGCGCTGCCGTTGTCGGGCGCTGCCGTCGGTCGTTAGCTGCGGGCGCTGCCGCGGGTCGCTGCCGTCGGTCATTACCGCCGGGTGGCCGACGGGTGTTACCGACGGGGGACGCCCGCCGGGCGCTGCCGACGGTCGTTTGCGGCGGGTGACCGCCGGGCGTTACCGGCGGGGGCGGCCGACGGGCGCTGCCGTCGGTCGTTACCGCCGGGCGCTCCCCGCCGCCTCCGTCGTTCCGTACCGTTGGAGTACGGGCGGGCGACGGAGGAGGCCGGAGATGGCAGCCGGACTGCGCTTGGGACCGGTCCTGCGGTACGTCGACTGGGAGCGCGGCGACCGGGCGACCGTCTGGGTCGAGGCGGACCGGCCCTGCACGGCCGAGGTCCGGTGCGCCGACGGCGGCGGGGGCGGGGAGACGCGCACCTTCCAGGTGGCCGGGCACCACTACGCCCTCGTCCCCGTCACCGGCCTGACGCCCGGGTCGACGACCCCGTACGAGGTGCTGCTCGGCGGCCGCCCGGTGTGGCCGCCCGCCGAGGCCCGGTACCCGGCGAGCACCATCACCATGCCCGGCCCCGGCGCTTCCGGACTCCGGATCACCTTCGGCTCCTGCCGCTGGTCCGCGCCGCCCGGTGACGGCAAGGACCCGGTGGGCCCGGACGCGCTGGACAAGCTCGCCGCCCGGCTGGCCGCCGACCCCACGGCCGTACGCCCGGACGTCCTGCTCCTGCTCGGCGACCAGGTGTACGCCGACGAGACCTCCGAGGCGACCCGCCGCTGGCTCTCCGCGCGCCGCGACCTGCGCGAGCCGCCCGGCGCCCAGGTGGCGGACTACGAGGAGTACACCCACCTCTACTACGAGTCCTGGCTGGACCCGAGCGTGCGGTGGCTGCTCTCCACCGTCCCCAGTTGCATGATCTTCGACGACCACGACGTCGTCGACGACTGGAACACCAGCGCCGCCTGGGTCGCGGACATGCGCCGTACGGAGTGGTGGCAGGAGCGGATCCTCAGCGGGCTGATGTCGTACTGGGTCCACCAGCACCTGGGCAACCTCTCACCCGACGAGCTGGACGCCGACCCCCTGTACGCGGCGGTGCGCGCGGTGCCGGACGGGACGGAGGTGCTGCGGCGGTTCGCGGCGGAGGCGGACGCGGACCCGGCCCGGGTGCGCTGGAGCTACCGGCGGGACTTCGGGCGGACCCGGCTGGTGATGATGGACACCCGGGCGGGCCGGGTGCTGGACGAGGCCGGCCGGGCCATGCACGACGAGGCCGAGGAGCGGTGGCTGCGCGAGGAGGTGCTGGCCGGCCGGGCGGACTGCGACCACCTCCTCATCGGCTCCTCCCTGCCGTGGCTGCTGCCGCCGCTCATGCACGACGCCGAGGTGTGGAACGCCGCGCTGTGCCGGGGCGTGCGCGGCACGCGCTGGGCGCGGCTCTCGGAGGCCGTGCGCCGCAAGGCGGACCTGGAGCACTGGTCGGCGTTCCCGGAGTCGTTCGACCGGCTGGCGCGGCTGGTGGCCGAGGCGGGCAGCGGGGCGGACGCCCCGGCGACGGTGTGCGTGCTGTCGGGCGACGTGCACCACGCGTACGTCGCCGAGCCGGCCTGGCACGAGGTGACCCCGCGGGCGCGGGTGGTGCAGCTCACCTGCTCACCGGTGCACAACCGCATCCCGCGCGTACTGCGCTGGGCGTTCCGGATCGGCTGGGGCCCGGCCGGGCGGTGGCTCGGGGGCGTGCTGCGGCGGCACGGGCGGACCCGGCGGCCGGTCGTCGACTGGCGCCGCACGGGCGGGCCGTGGTTCGGCAACCAGCTCATGACGCTGACGCTGAACGGCCGGTCGGCCCGGCTGCGGCTGGAGCACGCGGCGGCGCGGGGGCGCGGCCGGAGCGACGCCGAGCTGACGACCGTGCACGAGCGGACGCTGACGGACCGACGCTGACGGACCGACGTTGACGGACCGACGTTGACGGACGGACGTTGACGGACGGACGTTGACGGACGGACGTTGACGGACGGGCGTTGAGGTCACTGGGCCCCGCCTCGGCCTCCGGACCCGGCTCGCGTGAAGGGAGTCCGACGCCCAGGCTGTGAACGTCCGGTGAACGTCCGGTTCAGGGCTCCCCCAATCCCGCCCATAGCGGATGGTGATCCTCCGGCCAGGGGTTCGGTGAGGGGCGCGGCAACGGCATGATGAGCTTTCGCCTGCCGCCCTTCGGCATCGCCGGCACCACCAGCAACGCCAGCACCGCCCCCTGCCCCGGGAGTCCGAGTCTTGTCGCCCGAAGTCCCTCACGCCATAGCCCTGGTCGGTGCAGGTCCCCGTGGCACGTCCGTACTCGAACGAATCTGCGCCTCCGTCCCGGAACTGGCCGCGGGCACCCCGCTGACCGTCCACGTCGTCGACCCGGCCCCGCCGGGAGCGGGCCGCGTCTGGCGCACCGACCAGCCGGCCGAGCTGCTGATGAACACGGTGGCGTGCCAGGTGACGGTCTTCACCGACGAGAGCGTGCGCTGCGAGGGCCCGATACGCCGGGGGCCGAGCCTGTACGAGTGGGCCGCCTCCCGCGCGTACCGGCTCGGCCCCGACGACTACCCCACGCGCGCGTGCTACGGCGCCTACCTGGAGTGGGCGTTCGCCCGCGCGGTGGCCGAGGCGCCGCCGGAGGTGACTGTCCGCGTGCACCGGGCGCGGGCCGTACGCCTGGACGGCGTCGGCCCCGTCCATACGCTCACGCTCGACGACGGCACGGTCCTCGCCGGCCTCGACGCGGTCGTCCTGGCCCAGGGCCACCTTCCGGCGGCCGATCCGTCGTCGGAGCGCCTGGGCGGGTACGCGGTGCGCCACGGGCTGCGGCACTTCCCGCCCGCCAACCCGGCGGACCTCGACCTCACGCCGATCGCGCCCGACGAGCCGGTGCTGCTCCGGGGCCTGGGCCTGAACTTCTTCGACCACATGGCGTTGCTCACCGAGGGCCGGGGCGGGGCCTTCGTACGGGAGGGCGGCGCGCTCCGGTACGCCCCCTCGGGCCGTGAGCCCCGGCTGTACGCCGGTTCGCGGCGCGGCGTCCCGTACCAGGCGCGCGGCGACAACGAGAAGGGCGCGTCCGCGCGGCACGAGCCCCTGCTGCTGACACCGGACGTCATCGAGACGTTCCGCAAGCGGGCGGAGGCGGGCGACCCGCCGGACTTCCTGGACGAGATATGGCCCCTGGTCGCCAGGGAGGTCGAGACGACGTACTACGAGGCGCTGCTGCGGCAGTCGAGGGGAGCCGGGGGACGGAGGGGTGCCGAGGGGCCAAGAGGCTTCCGCACCCGGTTCCTGGCCGCCCCGGAGGCCACCCTCGACGCGTACGCGGTGCCGCCGCGCGACCGGTGGTCGTGGGAGCGGGTCGCGCGCCCGTACGCGGGCGAAACGTTCCGGTCGCCGGGGGACTTCCGCGCCTGGCTGCTGACGCACCTGCGCCGGGACGCGGCCGAGGCGGCGCTCGGCAACGTGGCCGGCCCGGCGAAGGCCGCGCTGGACGTGCTGCGGGACATCCGCAACGAGCTGCGGCTGATCGTCGACCACGCGGGGCTTTCGGGCGCCTCGCGCCGCGACCACCTGGACCGCTGGTACACGCCGCTGAACGCCTTCCTGTCGATCGGCCCGCCGCGCCGCCGCATCGAGGAGATGGCGGCCCTGATCGAGGCGGGGGTGCTGGAGGCGATCGGCCCGCGTATGCAGGTTCGCCCCGAGAACGGCGTATTCATCGCGGAATCCCCCGATGTGCCGGGCTCCGCCGTGACGGCGACCACCCTGATCGAGGCCCGGCTGCCGGAACCCGACTTGAGGCGCACCGGAGACCCGCTCCTCGCCGGGATGCTCCGCTCCGGCCAGTGCCGTACCCATGTCGTCGACGGCTACGACACCGGAGGGCTGGACGTCACGCCGTCCCCGTACCGCCTGATGGACCGCCAAGGCCGCGCCCACCAAGCCGTTTTCGCCCTGGGCGTCCCCACCGAGGGGGTGCACTGGGTGACGGCGGCGGGCGCCCGGCCCGGTGTCGACTCGGTGACCCTCTCGGACACGGACGCGGTGGCTCGAGCCGCCCTCAGGGCATGCTCCGGCGCGGAAGCGGAACGGCCGAATGTTGAACTTGCAAGTATCGATTAGGACTGCCTAACCTGTGGGCTCGTCGGTTCCGTCCCCAACCGAAGGACCCCCCATGTCCAACATCACCGCGCGCCTCGATCAGGCCCGTCCCTACGTGCTCGGCCTGTTCCGGATAGTCGTCGGACTCCTCTTCCTCTGCCACGGTGCCGCCTCGCTCTTCGGCGTCCTGGGCGGAGCGGGCGGCACCGGGGGCACCGTCCCGGCCGGCACCTGGCCCGGCTGGTACGCGGCCGTCATCGAGCTCGTCGGCGGCGCCCTGGTCCTGGTGGGCCTGGGCACCCGCGTCGTCGCGTTCATCGCCTCGGGCGCGATGGCCTACGCGTACTTCAAGGTCCACCAGCCGATGGGCCTGTTCCCGCTGAAGAACGGCGGCGAACTGGCGGCCATGTACTGCTGGTCGCTGCTCCTGCTGGTCTTCACGGGCCCGGGCGCCCTCTCCCTGGACAGCCTCTTCACCTCCTCGCAGCCGAACGAGAAGCGCGAGCCGGTCACCGCGTAGCGGCGCACGGGGGGGCTCCCCACCGCCGGGGAGCCCCCGGGTCGCACCCTCCCCGCCCGTCTCCGCGCCGCCCCCGGTCGCGGGGACGGCGCGGGGACGACGACCTCACACAGTCACACCCGGTCCCCCGCCCGGGTGATCGCCCGGGTCGCCTTCCGGCGTACGCTTTGCGCCTGTCCGGCCGCCCGCTCCACGGGACCGGCTTCACGGGACCGGGGAGTGAAGGTGCTCGAAAGCGTGGCCGCCGGCCCATGGATCTACACGGCTGTCGCCGTCTCCGTCCTCCTGGACGTGTTCCTGCCGGTACTGCCGAGCGGCATCCTCGTGATCACGGCCGCGACGGTCGCCGCGACCGGGAGCGGCTCCCTCCTCGCGCTGACGCTGTGCGCGGCCACGGCCTCCCTGCTGGGTGACCTCGTCGCGTACCGCCTCGCGTGGCGCGGGCGGTCCCGCCTGCACCGGGCGATCGCCCGCTCGCGGCGGCTGACCACCGCGCAGGAACGTCTCGGCGCGGCGCTGGCACGCGGCGGCGGCGTCCTCGTCATCATCGCCCGGTTCGCCCCGGCGGGCCGCTCGGTGGTGTCGCTCGGCGCGGGCGCGGCCCGGCGCAAGGCCAGCCAGTTCCTGCCCTGGTCCGCCCTGGCGGGCGTGGCCTGGGCCTCGTACAGCGTGAGCCTGGGGTACTTCGGCGGCCAGTGGCTGGGCGCGACCTGGACCGGCGTGGCGGTCTCGGTACTCGCCCTTTTCCTGGCAGGCGCCCTCGCGGTCTACGTCATACGCCGCCCACCCACCCCACCCCGGGCTACGGCTACGGCACGGGGGGTTACGGCACCGGCTACGGCTACGGCTACGGCACCGTCTCCCTTGCCGGCCACGACACGGACGCCCGCACCGGCCACGGCTGCGGCACGGACTCCCGCACCGGTTACGGCACCGGCTGCGGCACGGACTCCCGCACCGGCTACGGCTACGGCACCGGCTCCCATACCGGCTGCGGCACAGGCCACGGCACCGGATCCGGTCCCGGCCACGGCACGGACGCCCGCACCGGCCACGGCTGCGGTACGGGCCACGACGCCGGACCCGGTACCGGCCACGGCCCGCGCTACGGCACCGGCTCCCGTACCGGCGCAGTCACCGATTCCCTCCCCGGTCCAGTCACCGATGCAGTCGCCGGCTTCCTAGCGGCGGCGGCGCCCCGCACCTCAAGGCCGTCGAGCAGCCGCCGGGTCGCCTCGGCGACCTCGTCCACAGCCCGCTCGAACACCTCCCGGTTGTGCGCGGCCGGCGCCCGGAACCCGGACACCTTGCGTACGTACTGCAAAGCTGCGGCGCGGATGTCCTCCTCGGTGGCCTCGGTGGGGAGCACGGGCGGGCGAAGGGTCTTGATACTGCGGCACATGGCTCCAGTGTGCGCCTGCCGCCCGCCCGAGCCCACCGTCACCGCGTGCGTCGCTTCCGTTCCCGTTCGCGCTCCTTCTCCCGCTCCCTGTCGATCGTGTAGGTCGCCCAGTCCCCGCGGTGCAGGTTGCACCGCGAGGCGCCCACCATGGCGAGCCGTCGGCAGCAGCCGCCGTGCTTGGTGCGCGCTCCGCACTTGGACTGTGTACGGGCCATGTCGCCTCCTGATCTCGGCCGGTTCCCCGCTGGTCCCCCGGAGGCAGAGTCCCGCCGGCCCGCCGCGGTGAGGCAGGGCGCACGGCGGTCCCACGAAGGTGCGCTCCGTCGCACGCGCGGTTCGGCACGCGATGCGCGACGCATGGGCGGAACCTAAACTGGCGGCGGAGGTACGCACCATGTCCAAGCGAGGAAACAAGCGCCGCGCCCGCAAGAAGAAGGGCGCCAACCACGGCAAGCGGCCTAACGCCTGACCCGGTCCTCCGCTGCCCGCAACAGCCGCCGCTCCAGCACCGCCACGTGCTCGGGGTGGCGCGCGCGGGCGTGCCGCAGCAACATGTCACGGGCCGTGGCGCCGACGCGGCGCTTCTTCGGGTGGCGCCCGGTGAAGTGGTCGCTCGCGAAGAACTGCACGGCGCCGTCCAGCCCGGCCGTGTCGCTCTCCCGCACCGCCCACGCCAGCGCGTCCGTCGCCGCCGCGCCCAGCACGGCCAGGGGCGCCAGCCGGACGATCAGCCGCGCGGCACCACCCTCGCCGCCGGCCCCGCCGAGCCAGGCGAACACCAGGCTCAACGGCGTCGCGGCCACCGTCCCGGGAGCGGGCGGCTCACCACGCGCCCACCCCTCGGCGTACCGCCGCAGCGGCTCCGGCGCGGCCGCGGCCCAGGCCGCACGGTGTCGCCCCGGTATGGAGCGCGGGTCCACCGGGTCGAGCAGCGGCAGCGGACCGTGCCGGTCGGCTGCACGGACGCGCTCACCGGCGGCGTCGTACAGCGTGAACCGGAACTCACCCAGGCACATGCATGCGAAGCCGTCCCCCTGCCCCTCCCACAGGTCTGCCAGCGCACCCATCACCTCCCCGACCTCCCCCACCTCCGTGACCTCGTACGTCTCCGGATGACCGGTCAGGACGGCGGCGTTCCGACGGTCCGTCACCACGATCCGCACCGTCCTCCCCGACCGGCCGGTCACAGCACCGCCCCCGCCTCGTCGTGGAACACCTCGGGCCAGTAGCGGTAGTCGTCCGGACCGGTCGCGGGGAGGCAGGCGACCGGGTCCACCGAGGCGAGGACGGCGACCATGGTGTCGGCGAGCTGGTGGTAGAAGTCGCCGGTCAGGCCGTGCTCCTTGTCCAGTTGCTGCTCACGGCTGTGCATCCACACCGTGAAGGCGAGGGTCGAGATGTCGGCGTTCACCGGCACCGCCGTATCGGCACCGCATTCGAGGTAGTGGACCGCGCCGGTACGGCCGTCGATCACGATGTCGAAGTCGTGCATCAGCCCGCCCAGGACGAGCAGCCGGCCGGTGTCGGCGGGCAGCGTGTCACCGGCGGGCAAGTGGCGCAGCCGTGGGTCCCGGCGGAGCCGTTCACGCTCCTCGATCACCGTCTCCAGCAGCGTGTCCTCGTCGCCCAGCCAGAACATCAAGCCGTCCTTCGGCAGCCCCACCTCGGTGAGGAACCGCCGGGTCGGCCCGTGCTCCAGCCCGGCGGGCATGTCCGCCGCAGCCACCCGCACGATCTCCTCCGCCCCGAACTCCTCCTCCATGATTCCCACCGGCAGATCGAGCCGCAGCCCCCTGCCGGGGTGGGCGATCAGGGCCATGGGCCGTATCAGCGCGGCGATCCGCCAGAACACGGGGATCTGCTCCTCCCAGCCCGCCCCCTCCTCGGCGAATGCAGAAAGCAGCCGCTCCGTCGCCGTCTCGACCACCTCGGCCCCACTGCGCCCGGCCAAGTCGGCGAACCGCCCGCTCAGCGTGGCGAGTTCATCAACCGCCGCCAGAAGGCGGGCGAGCACCTCCAGAGACGGGGCGAGCGGAAGGATCCGGGCGTACCGCGGCGAGTACATATGCAGGCTGAAGACCCGCCCCGTCTCGCCGTCGACAACGACGTCCTGCGCGTCGAGCCCGTCGACAGGCAGGTGCCCCACGGCGACCAATCCCGCGATGTACGGGTGGAGTTCGGCAGGGTCGTACTCCTCGTCGACGAGGTGCGACGCCGTCACCGCCCTCCCCTCCACCAGCCGTGTGAACCGCACCAGCTCGTGCGACTCCGGCAGCCCGCTCTCGGCGAGCCATCGCCGCGTCGGCCCGTGGGTGATCGACGGATGGATGACGTTCATGGTGTGCCCCCCGTAGCACTCTGAGAGTGATCTCCCAGACACCACCATAGGAGCGACCACTGACAACGGCCCGCGAGCCCCAAACCCGCACGCCCACCCCGCCGTTCGATTAGTTTGGAGGCCCGTTGACGACCACTGTGCCCCAGGAGGCCCCTGTGCCGGACCGCGACCCCGCGCCCGTCTCTGCCGCGGAGATCCACTCCCGGATCGACACCAGCAAGCCGCACTCGGCCCGCTTCTGGAACTACTTCGTGGGCGGCAAGGACTACTACGAGGTGGACCGCGAGCTCGGCGACCAGATCAAGGCGATCTTCCCCGGCCTGGTCGACGTGGCCCGCACGAGCCGGCACTTCCTCGGCCGCGCGGTCCGGCACCTTGCCGGCGAGCAGGGCGTCCGCCAGTTCCTCGACATCGGCACCGGCCTCCCGACCGGCGACAACACCCACGAGGTCGCCCAGCAGGTCGCCCCCGAGACCCGGATCGTCTACGTCGACAACGACCCCCTGGTCCTGGCCCACGCCCGCGCGCTCCTCACCAGCACCCCCGAGGGCCGCACCGCGTACGTGGACGCCGACATGTACGACCCCGACACCATCCTCGAAGCCGCCTCGGCCACCCTGGACCTGTCCCGGCCCGTCGCCCTGATGATCCTCAACACCCTGGGCCACGTCGCCGAATACGACACCGCCCGCTCCCTGATCACCCGCCTCATGGCGGGTCTCCCCTCGGGCAGCTACCTCACCATCTGCGACGGCACGTCCACCAGCGAAGGCATGATCGCCGCCTCCGAGGCCTACAACAAGAGCGACGCCATCCCCTACTACGTACGCAGCGTCGAGGACATCACCGGCTTCTTCGACGGCCTCGACCTCGTCGCCCCCGGCATCGTCCCCGTCACCGACTGGCGCCCCGACCCGACCACCCCGAAGCCCTCCACCCCGGTCGACGCCTACGGCGGCATCGGCCGCAAGCCGTAATCACCGCGCGGGGAACGGGGTCGCCCAGGGCTCCTCGTCCAGGAGGAGCCCGTTGGCGACATAGCTGATGGTTCGATACCAGCCGGCCAGCACGAGCAACTCGAGGAGCTGGGCGTCCTCGTAGTGCTCACGCAAGGCGTTCCGGGCGGGCTGCGAGAGGCGGTCGGTGTCGTGCAGCTCGTCAACAGCCCCGAGCAGTGCCGCATGGCGGGGCGACCACGAGGCGTTGGCCGTGGGGGCGGGTTCCGTGGTCGCCCGAAGCTGTTCCGGGCCGAGCCCGACCCGCTGGGCGAAAGCGGCGGCGTGTACGCCCCATTCGTAGGCGCAGCCAGCGCGTGCGGTCACCCGGGCGATGACAATCTCCCGGTCGATGGCGGGCAGCAACCCGTGCCCCAACAACCCGGCCCCGAGAGGCAACATGCGCGACGCCAACTCCGGGTTGCGGTGCAACGCCCGGAACAGAGCAAGCGGCTCACGCGCCACCCCCGGGGGCATCCAGCGCCGGAGCGCCTGCCCAATGGGCGCCGGATACGGCAGGGCGAGCGGTTCGATGCGCGGCATGTCACACCTCCTGCTTCGGTTTTCGCATCACTATGATGCTTCTATAACCGAAGCGCAAGGAGCAGACATGGCCGCAGCACCCCGACCAGGCGTCCCCGTACGAGGCTCCACGTCCGGCCGTCCGGTCATGGCGGCCCTGGACCTGCTCGGCCGCCGCTGGACCATGCGCATCCTCTGGGAACTGAGCCAGGCCCCGGCCGGCTTCCGCGAACTCCAGCGCCGCTGCGAGCGCATGTCCTCCAGCGTCCTCAACACCCGCCTCGCCGACCTCACCGCCGCCCGCCTCCTCACCCTGCACGACGACGGCTACCACCTCACCCCCCTCGGCGAGGACCTCGTCGAAGCCCTCCGCCCCCTGAACACCTGGAGCCAACGCTGGGCCGACGAAACCCTCCCCGACACGGCCACACCCCCCGAAGCCTGACCCCCCGCCGATGCGCTGCACCCGGGCCGTGAGTGACCATGGCCGTTGACTCCAGGTACGGATGTCAAAGACCCCCAGCCATGACCGGCTGGGGGTCTTCGTTACCGGTGGGCGCGGACGGTTTCGAACCGCCGACATCTGCTTTGTAAGTTCGCTCGGGTCCCCCATCCAAGGCTTGCAACACCACGTTGTTGTGCGGCCGACGTCCACCCGCCACCGCCCGCGTCCGCACTCGTTGATGTCACCTATTGATGTCACGAGGCTGCATTGCAGCTCATGTACGGCCCGTCGGGGGCTTGGGATCCGCCCTGCTCGGGTGGCCATCGCCTGGCCAGCAGTGTCAACTATTCGTTGACGATTCCCGGATGCTTGGTGAAACCTGCCGGGGCGTTCACCTGCGGCTCTTTGGCCCGGCGATCCTCCGTAGGCCAAGATAATATTTTGCTGATCGGCAAGCCCATAGCCAGGCGACGTCACTATTGATGCATCGGTAGACGGTGACGACAAACGAGGGGAAAGTGTTGCCGATGTCCAAGGCTCGATTTAGGCAGGTCATTCGTTTCACACGTGCCTTCAACGCAAGAATGATCGCCCAGCTCGGCCTGCTCGTGACCTGTTCGCAACTCGTCGGTCCCGAACAGATGACAGCGATAGCGGGAATCCTCCTGCTGATGCATCAAACCTCTACCGGAAGGGAGGAGTCTAGGGCCCATCCTCAGGATCCGACGAAATCTCGTCCGGAAGATGTGAATCAAGCTGAACCCAGCGGAAAGCCAGATTTAGGTTCATGAGATGCTCTTCATGCCTATCCTGAGCATCTACGACATACCCAAAACGGTCCCGGCGACGACGGTTCATGTGGGCCTGCTCTACCTCACCTTTGCCCCCCACAAGGCGTAAGAACCGCTGTTCCGCAGATTGCCTGCTCCGCATGGCCATAGCCTCGGCTATCTGCTGAAACGTGATTCCTCGACGTCGAGCCTCTCGAAGTAGTCGTTCCTCTGAATGCTCCACGAGTACACGCATCTCGGCCACGAGGGTTAGTGCATCCAGCACATCTTGACTGGTCCTACGCATACCACGCGGCGGGTGAGAAATGATGGAGATGAATGCGGCGACATCGATCATGAAGTGCCGTGCCTCTTGAAACTTCTCGGCATGCCGCTTGGACAATCGGATGCACGCACGCACTGCCCGATGAGGCAGCCAAGTGTACCTGTCCGACCCTTTTTGATCGCGGGGATGCATGCTGCAACTCTAGATCTCAACGGGGTCGCACGGATGGGTTTCGTGAAGGTGGGCGGAGCTGCCAAGGGGCGAGAGATCATGGTCTCGTGGCTTCCAGCGCGAAATGGGAGCGACGGCGGGCCGTCCTACGAAGATGGGGCGGACGGGTCAGACTGGCTTGCCCCACGCTGCTTCGCTCCTTCGCGCTCCTGCCGCTTCTGTTTGCGCTCCGCTACTCGCGCGGGAGACTGAAATACCTCCTCAAGGATTTCGTCCATGAGGCCAAGGATTTCTTCGACGTCAGCAACAGGAAGGGGGACCTCCACTAGATCGCCATGAGCAGCTTCGTTCCCACTGAACCGGACTTCATGGGCGGCATCCCGAACATGCTCACGAATCAGCCCTTCTCGAAACATCCTTTCGATCTTTTTATCGAGATTTCCGGTATCGATTCCTTTGGCCTTGGCGGTTGACTCGACGACTGATCGAGCAATCATGACCGCTCCCCGCAGATACCCTTCAGCAAGACAGCCGTGCGCTTCGTTAGCCGCAGCAGCGATCAACTCGGGCACGTGGTCGTAGTCCTTCATGGGTTTAGCCCTGGGGAACCACAGTGCGATTTCATCGTCGGTAAGCGTCCGGCTCTCCAGATCACGCTCGTTGACCTCGCCAGCCGCGACGTTGATCCCCCCGCAGTAGTCACACGCACAAGCCTGCTGCACGGCTACCTGCGACCAGCCGTAGCCGGACCGAACGGTGCCTAGTTGCGCGGCCTTGGAAATCGGCTTCATGTTCGCGTGACGACCACACCAACCGCACCTCGTGCTCATCTGCGCCATGCCTATGAGAGTAGCCGCAACGCCGCTGCTTCTGCTCACGCTTCTGGCCCCGCACCGGACAGCGGCGGGGGCCGGTGAGGCCTGCTCGGCTGGTCGCCCAGTCACCCGAAGTCGGTGACAGCCGGATGCGGTCTTGGCGGTTGCTGTACGTGTGCTGGCGTTCTGCCTCATGCGGAGTTGGGGGAGCGCCATACTCGACCGACGGTCTATCGCGAGGCGGGAGACGCCGGTGTCGCTAGCAGATGTCAGTGGATTCATCATCCTTGCCGGGGCCATAGCGGTGGGTATAGGCACGGCGCAGCGAGGCAGAGCACGGGTGCGGAACCAACCCACCGTGTACCGCACAATCACTTTGGACGGCCCAGCGGAGAACTTCGACCCAATCAAGCTTCCTGCTCCGGACCGGGTTGCTGCACGAGGTGAAGCACTCGTTCCTTTGCTCACCCGTAAGCACATGGCAGGCCCCGGCACGGCGTGGTTCGAGCCTGGCAGTCCTCTCGTGTTCCAGCTCGACGTGGGTGCTATCCACGTCATCCCGCGCCGCCTGATCACAGCCGTGGAGCCGTACGAGGGTGATGGGCCGCACCAGTCGGAGGAACGGATTCTGAGGATCGACCTACGCCCTGGGGCAGGACTCTCTGGCGTCATCGTCTTTACCGATATGGCGACCTTGGACGAGTGGTGCAGGCTGCCGGCGACCGCGAGATGAGGTCGGTGGAGCGGCTTTGGGCGGGAGCTGCCATGGGGCGAGAGATCATGGCCCCGTAAGCTTCCGGCGCGTCGGGCAGTCTGTGGACCTGCCCGCTAAAGCACGACGTTGGGGCCATGATCTTGGAGGCTCGCCCCATGGTGGCTGCCTAAAGCCGTGGAGCCGACCGCCCCAGCCACAGCGGGTTTTCCGCCCTTCGCCCGTAGCACGCGGCGCGCCGCCTGGCGCGGCCAGGCCGGGCGAAGACAGTGGCCGGGCCGCGCCGTCGAGGCGGCGCGCCCCGCGCCGTGCGCGGGCCTTGATGAAGTAGAGAAAGTCTTACCGCGCTTGCGGTCTTGTGGTCGTACTGCCCTTGCTGCTGCGATGACGGAACCGTCATTCAGGCTGGTCAAGGGGTGGTCATGGCAAAGCTCAAGGTCGTGCGCTGGAACCGCTACGGGCATGATCGTCTGTACGCGAACCTGCCGGATGGCACAGCCGTCGCCTGGGCTGACTGCAGAACAGGCAAGATCACGATCTTGCGCAATGACTATCGAGATGCCGCGCTGACGGTGCTGGCCCAGCACTTACGGCAGATCTCGCCAACTCTGCCGGCCACCCCAGCGCTGGTCCGGGCAACCGCGTCACTGCCTCCCTTGACGCCCCGCGACGACCTAGCCTCGAACACCCCTGGCAAGGCCGTGCGCGCCAAGCTCGACGAGGTGGGGCCCGGTCCGCTGGAGCGGTTCGTTGCCTGGGTGCTTCGGCGGCCGACTGACGGCGACTCATGGCGTACAGGGTTCGTCGGTGAACGGCGTGTAGGCGCCGAGTTGGGCCGCCTGGAGCGTCAAGGGTGGAGAGTCCTGCACGCCATCCCCCTCTCCGGAGGAGGGGACATCGATCACTTATTAATCGGCACTGGCGGGGTGTTCAGCGTCAACACCAAGCACCATCCGAACAAGGCAGTGTGGGTAGGCGACGACGTCGCAAGGATCAACCGCGGCAAGCCCCGACCGTACCCCCGCAAGAGCCGCGCGGAGGCTGAGCGCGTGCGAAGGGTGCTGGAGCGCTACTGCGACTTTCCCGTGCCCGTGGAGCCGGTTCTCGTCTTCGTAGGGGCTACCGACGTGAAAGTCGCGGCCACCCAGCTCACCGTGCGCGTCTACCGTGAACGGGAGGTTTCTGCCCTGGCGCCCCTCCCGCCGGTACTCACTCCCATGCAGGCTGACCAGGTCTACAACGTCGCCCGTCACCGAGAGGCGTGGCTCACGGCATGAGGCTGTGTGTAGCGCACGTCGAGGCTGCTGGACGACGCGTCATGCAGCTTCGGTGCCGGGCTTCTGCCCATGCTCTAGGTATACCGGCGCAGCCTCGTTACGAGCCTGGGCCGCCGCAAGGATGCGCCGGGCCAGTCTGGGGATGGTGCGCTCTCCTACCTCGTCCAGGGAAACGAACGCGAACGCCTTCAGCTCGTCCTGCTGCAAGGTGATCTTTGACAGGTCCTCTGAGCTGAGGTTGCCACCGTCGAAGAGGTACAGCACCTTGTCGCCTTCCGCCTCACTGGGTGCCCAGTCGACGGCGAGCAAGCGGCCCAGCACGGGCGTAATCCCGAGCTCCTCTCGGACCTCTCGGGCAGCAGCGTGCAAGGGGGATTCACCGGTCTCGACGTATCCGCCGGGGATCTCCCAGTAGCTCTTGTAAGTCGGCTCAACCATGAGGACGCGCCCCGTGGCATCGAAGAACAGCGCACCCGCAGCCATACGCGGATGCGCCATCTTTGCTTCATGTGCGTTCGCTGCCATGGAGCCGAGCGTACCCAGCTCAGACCACATGGAGCCGGTCGGCCAGGGCCGTGAGAGTACGGCTGGGCCGGCCGCGCTGGTTCCGGACCCAGGTGAGTACCAGCTCGCGCGCGAGGTAGTGGCTCCGGACCTGCTCAGGCGCCCAAGTCTCGGCTTCGAGGATCTTGGCCATGGCGTCGTCCGTCCGGTTGTGGGCGCTGAGCGCTCGGGCCACTTCGAGGTTGTGCCGGGTCCGGCGCTCAGTCGGCAGCCCGCTCGTATCGATCTGCGGTCCGAGATCCACTGCTACCTGCATGTCGCCCAGCTCGGCGGCCGTGGCTACTCGGTGGATGGCGACGTTCGTCGGGCCGAAAGCGGTCCATACGTGATTGGCGTCGTGCCCGAGTTGGCGCGCTGCCCGGTCGGCCTCTCCCAGGAAGTCCCGCGTGGTGCCCCGGTCGTCTGCGCGAGCCGCTGCCATCGATCCCGCGAGGAAGAGCGTCCCGTAGATCGAGAGGAACTCGGGCGTGGCATCCTCCAGGCCGGGGCGGAGGTACTCGCCCGCATCACCGACAAGCTGCACGGCGGCATCGAACCGACCGTTGGACAGCAAACAGTGGGCCACCGAGCGGAACAGTGAGCCGGTCACGACGCTGTTTCCCGACTGCTGTGCCGCCGCCAGGCCCCGGTCCGCAGCGATCCAGGCAAGGTCCGTCTCACCGAGCTTGGTCAGAACCATGGCGGCGCCTTGGTAGGTCATGGCCGTCAGTTCATGCGCCTGCTCGCGCTCCCGCCCTTCGTATGCCTGCCCAGCAATGAGTGCGTCGGCAAGAAGGAGCGGCAGGCGCCTGGTGGCAAATCCATACCGTGAGTCCTGGTACGCGTCCCAGACTTCCGCCACGTTGCTTCGGAGCTCGTCGAGCGGGGTCGGCTCGCCCTCCGTGGTGACTCCCAACAGTGGGGTGAGCTGGCGGTAGTTCATCAGCGCTGAGCGGAGCGCCGGCACTGTCCGGGTACCGCTGTCGGCTGTCCACTCCAAGAGAGTGGGCTCGGCAATCAGGTCACCGAGGCTCACGTCCAGGGCATCGGCGAGCGACTTGATCACCGAGAGCCTGTCCAGCTCCAGCCGATTGTTCTCGGCCTTGCTCAGCCAGTCCCCCGTGCGGCCGACAAGTCCGGCCAGGACCTCTTGAGACATCCCCCGCCTGCGGCGGTACCAGGCGACTCGTTCGCCGATCGTCAGGTTCGTCGTCATTCCTCGCATGGGAAGAGCGTCCCCCCGTCTCCAGCTACGACCCCGGAGAGATTTTCCGGGGTAGCGCGGTGGTCCGGTCCTAGCGTTGCTGACAACCCGATGGGTTGTCAGGTCGAACGTGCGACGGAGGGGACACGATGGCGCTGACCCCCGCTGAAGTGATGGAACTGATCAGCGAGGTAAGGAAACTTGCTCAGGAGGTCGCAGACCTTGCGAGTCGTGCTGATGCGATGGTCAACCGGCCTGCGACTGCTTCCGAACCAGTTCCTCGATCTGGTCCATCCGCTCAGCAAGCCGGCGCACGTCCTGGCGGACCTCCGCCAGGTACTCGGTGATCTGCTCGAACTCCGGGCTGCGCCTCGTCGGCCGCGCCTCTCCAGGAAGGGTGACGAAGCTGCCCTTCCCCTGGTGAGAGATGGCGTACCCGTCCTCGCGGAGCCGGGCGATCGCTTGGCGGGCGACGGTACGGGAGACCTCGTGCGCGGTCATCAGCTCCGTCTCAGAAGGCAACTTCTCGCCCGGGGGTAGCTCCCCGTCACGGATTCGCCGCTTGAAATCGTCGGCGATCTCCAGGTACTTCGCACGCCCGGTGAAGTCGGCCATGGCCCCTCTCAGTGGTTGTCGCACTAAGTCCAGCACATCGCACCGACAAGAGTCGAGAAGTACTTGACATACTAAGTGCGTTAGGTGCAGTCTCGATAGCAGGTGACGTACTAAGTACGTCAAGTTGTCCGATCAAGGAGCGCACTCATGCGTCAGATCCCCGTCGACACCTCCGCCGCCTCCGTGATGGTGGCCAAGCCCCCGCAGCCGAAGATCAAGGACCGCCGTTCCGGTGAGGTCGCGACCGATGCCCAGACCGGCGCCACGCTGATGACCGTGGACGTGATGTTCGCGGCCAACGACGAGGTCGAGATCCTGTCGGTCACTGTCCCGGAGACCGGTATCTCCGGTGACCTGGTGATGGGCACCCCGGTCGCGCTGACCGGCCTGATCGCCCGGCCGTGGGAGAACGAGTTCAACGGCCAGCGCCGACACGGGATCGCTTTCCGCGCGGTCGCGGTCACCTCCCTGACCGCCGGCGCCTTGTCCTCGAAGGCTGCCTGATCATGTCGTGGACCTGGCTCTTACTGCTGCTGGTCGTCGCCACTGCGGGTCTCCTGCGGTGGCGGCGCCCCGCCTGGTACTGGCTGACCTTCGGGGTCACCCTCTCCGCGCTGCGCGTCCTTGTCCGCTACGCCTCCGTCATGGACGCCTGCGGGTTGACCGTTCCGCCCTCCCGCTGGCGCCTGGCCCTCGCCCGGATGACCAACCGGCCGGTCCCCGAGTCGCGACCGCCCCGCATCCTGCGCCTTCGGCCGACCCGGACCGGGCTGGTGCTGCGGCTCAAGCTCCGTCCCGGGCAGGACGCCTTCGACGTCTCGGCCGCCTGTGACCGGCTGCGGCACTCGTTCGCGATGTTCGGCGTGACCTCCCGCGAGCTGCGTTCCGGCGTGGTCGAGCTGCGCATGACCGGCTACGACGTGCTGAAGCGGGTGCAGATGCCCGCCAAGGTCGAGCGTGAGCCGATGCGGGTGCCGGTTGCTCTGCGCGAGGACGGTGCCGTGCACTACCGCGACTACCGCACCGTGCCGCACGCCCTCACGCTCGGCGCCACCAAGTCCGGCAAGTCCGTCTACCAGCGCAACCTGGTCACCGAACTCGCCCGGCAGGATGTCGCCCTGGTCGGCATCGACTGCAAACAGGGCGTCGAGCTGTTCCCGCTCGCCCAACGCTTCTCCGCGCTTGCCGACAACCCCGACACCGCCGCCGAACTCCTCGATGCCCTCGTCGACCATATGGAGGGCGTCTACCAACTGATCCGCACCGAGCAGCGCATCACCGCCGACGTACCGGACGCGGAGATCGCCGCCGACATCTTCGATCTGCCGGACGACCTGCGCCCAGTCCCGATCGTCATCCTGGTCGACGAGGTCGCCGAACTGGCCCTGTTCGCCACCAAGGAAGAAGAGAAGCGCCGGGACCGGATCATCACCGCCCTGGCCCGCCTCGCCCAGCTCGGCCGCGCTGCCGGCATATATCTGGAGATCTGCGGACAGCGCTTCGGCTCCGAACTCGGCAAGGGCATCACCATGCTCCGCGCCCAGCTCACCGGCCGCACCGCCCACCGCGTCAACGACGAATCCTCAGCCAACATGGCCTTCGGCGACATCGCCCCAGACGCCGTGCTCGCCGCCATCCAGATCCCCACCGACACCCCCGGCATCGCCGTCACCGGCGACTCCTCCGGCGGCTGGGCCCGCATCCGCACCCCGCACACCACGCTGCGCCAGGCCGTGAACGTCTGCAACCGGCACGCCGACCGCACCCCGGACCTGCCCGTCCTGGCGCCCTTCCGTCCCACGCTGCCGAACCTGACCAAGGTTCCGGCCCCGGCGGTCGAGCCCGCACCCGCCACGGCCTGACCATCCCCGCTTGACCGGTCGGCGCGACTGCATCGCGCCAGGTCCCTACCCCCTCCATGCCTGAAACAGGAGGCGACACCCATGGACCCGTACGAGGACTACGACCGCACAGTCAGCCTGCTCGGCTCCCTCACCCTGTACGCCCACCAGACCTGTGCCGACCACCACTTCGTGGCCCTGGTCGGCCCGGCACTGGCCGCATCCCTCCCGCCCGGCGTGGTCCCTCCGCTCCCGCCCGGCTACGACCCCAACGACGGCCCCGACTACCCCGGCTGCGGGTGACGACCATGACCCGCTCGATCCGACTCGATGCCGTGCTCGTCCAGGCCGTGATTGCCGGTGCCCTGTCCTTCGCCCACCTGCACGACCTTGCGGCGGCTGCCGGACAGGACGGCTGGAAAGCCTGGGCCTACCCGATCAGCGTCGACCTGCTCCTGGTCGCTGCCTGGCGACGACTTCGCAGCGACGGGCCGTCCCGGCTGGCCTGGTGCTGGTTCCTGATCGCCCTGTTCGCATCCCTTGGCGCCAACGTCGCCACCGCCGGATTCCTGGACCTGACCGACCCCCCGGCCTGGCTCCGCTTCGGGGTGGCCGGATGGCCCGCCCTCGCCTTCCTCGGCGGCACCCTTCTCGCCCACTCCCCCACCCAGGCACCACCCGATCCAACGGCTGAGCCTGAGCCCGGACTTGTGGAGACAGCGCCGGCCGACTCCGCCCCGGCTCCCGAACCCGCGTCTGTCGAGCCCTCGGCGCCTGCCCCCGCACTGCCCGTGGCTGAACCAACGCCCGCTCCCGCCACGCCGGTCCCGGCCGCGCTGGTCGAGCACGCCCGCAAGGTCGCCGACGACCACCAGGCCCGCACCGGCACCCCGATCGACACCAATACCCTGCGCGCCCGCCTCGGTGTCCCCGCGCCGATGGCCGACGCGATCGCCGCCCAGCTCGCCTGACCAGACGAGGAGACGACGCCATGCCCGCCCGCGACCACTTCCACTCCGTGATGCGGATCGGTCCCGTACAGATCGGCACCCACCGCGACCGCCACGGCCGCACCAAGCACGCCGCCGTGTGCACCGCCGACCGCTGCGGCTGGTCCGCCGACTACTCCACCTCATCGGCCGCCCAGCTCGCCGCCCGCACTCACCGCTGCAAGGCCCGCTAAGGAGACCCGTCATGGACGTCCCGCTCTGGCTCGCCCTGATCGTCATCGGCTGGCTCGGCATCAAGCTCATTCGCCCGCCCTGGTGGCTCGTCGTCGTCCTGCTCCTCGGCGGCTACCTCCTCGCCGACAGCCTGCTCGCCCCCGTCGTCGACACCGCCGTCAAGTAACCGCCCGAGAAGGGAGAACCGCCATGTTCCGTCCCAAGGTCCCGACCAACCCGCTGCCGACCGGCATAGTCACCCCGCCCGCCGTCATCGAGCCGACCACCGTCATCCAGCACACCCCGGGCCCCGCCCCTGCCCCGGTCGCTCCGGCGCCGACCCGGCCCACGGTCCAGCTCACCCCCGGCGCCCTGCTCACCGTCATCGGCTGCGGCACCGCCGTGGTCCTGGTCGTCGGCGCCGTCCTGGTCTCGATGCTCCTCGCGGTCGCCATCACCGCCGCGTCCGTCGCGATCTGCGCGCTCGTCGCCCGCTCGCTAATCACCGCTGAGGCCAAGCGCCGCTGACCGGCCCCCGGGGCGGCCTCTACCGCCAAGTGTCGTCCGCCCCGGGAGCCGTGCCCCTGTCCGAACCACTGATCCGGAAGGAACCCTCATCATGACCGACCACGCCCACCCCGCACCGCGTATCTGCCCGGTCTGCGACGGCTTCGCTTCCGCCGCCGTGACTCTCGGCGGCCGCGACCGGCACGGACACCTGCGCATCATCACCGTCCACTGCCCGGCCTGCCACGGCGCCGGCACCCGACCCGCCCGCGCCGGTGCCCTCGCTGGGGGCCGCGCATGACCAACACCGCGACCGTCGCGGGCTTGGACCCGGTCACCCTCGGCGATCTGCTGCGGGTGGCCGGGTCACCGGGCTTCGACCGCTGGCAGGACCAAGTGCGCCGTACCGGGGGCTGCGCCGACCCGATCCACCTGACCGGCTGGACGGTCGCCAAGGACAAGGTCACCGGCGAGGTCCTGCACCGCTACTCGACCGAGGACGAGCCCGGTGGGCGCCTGCGCCTGGCTTGCGGCAACCGCCGCGCCTCCCGGTGCCCCGCCTGCGCCTGGATGTACGCGGCCGACACCTACCACCTGATCCGTGCCGGACTCGCGGGCGACCAGGACAAGGACGTCCCCGCCACCGTCCGCGACCATCCCCGCGTCTTCGCCACCCTCACCGCCCCCAGCTTCGGCCCGGTCCACAACCGCCCCGACTCCGGCCGCTGCCGCTGCGGCACCCGCCACCAGGCTGACGACGACTCCCTCGGCACCCCGCTCAACCCCGACACGTACGACTACGCCGCCGCCGTCCTGTTCAACAACCACGCGGGCGCCCTGTGGATGCGCTTCACCAACCGGCTCCGCCGTGAGATCGCCGCCCGCGCCGGACTGACCCAGCGCGAGCTGAAGGCAGCCGCCCGCGTCTCCTATGGCAAGGTCGCCGAGTTCCAGAAGCGCGGCGCCGTCCACTTCCACGCCGTCATCCGCCTCGACGGACCCGAAGGCCCAGAAGACCCGCCGCCCTCCTGGGCCACCGTGCAGCTCCTCACCGACGCCATCCGCGCTGC
The DNA here is from genome assembly GCF_055570965.1 of Streptomyces sp. NPDC031064. Classification (NCBI taxonomy): domain Bacteria; kingdom Bacillati; phylum Actinomycetota; class Actinomycetes; order Kitasatosporales; family Streptomycetaceae; genus Streptomyces; species Streptomyces sp. NPDC031064. The sequence continues at coordinate 240,997 of NZ_JBVIGF010000003.1, read as the reverse complement.
CGTCGCCCACCCCTACACGACCGTCACCGTCCCGGCCGCCGCCGACCAACCCACCCGCACCCTGCGCTGGGGCAACCAGCTCGACATCCGGCCCATCCGCGCCTTCGAGGCCGGCACCGACATCACCGAACAAGCCGTCGCCTCCTACGTCGCCAAGTACGCCACCAAAGCCGCCGAGACGACCGGCACCCTAGACCGCCGCATCGGCGAACTGTCCGAACTCGACCGCCACCAGGTTCCGGAGCACGCCCAGCGCCTCATCCGGGCCTGCAAGGCGCTCGACCCCATCTACCCCGACCGCCGTCTGTGGGCCTGGGCTCACATGCTCGGCTTCCGCGGCCACTTCTCCACCAAGTCCCGCCGCTACTCCACCACCCTCGGCGCCCTCCGCCAGACCCGCGCCGACTACCGCGCCGCCCAGCAACGCGATGCCCTCGGCCTGCCCGACCTCGAGCACGACCAGGACGACACCGTCCTCGTCCTCGCCGACTGGCAGTACGCCGGACACGGCCACACCCCCGGCGAATCCGTCCTCGCGGCCTCCATCGCCCGGGACCTCCAGCTCAACCGCGAAACCGCCCGCGAAGCCCTGCACGACCAACTCGCCCTGGAAGGAGCCGCCGCATGACGACCGCTACCGCCGAGCTGCTGACCGTCCCGGAGGTCATGGCGCGGCTCAAGCTGGGACGCTCCAAGGTCTACGACCTGATCCGGTCGCGTCGCCTGACCTCCATCAAGATCGACGGCTGCCGCCGCGTTCCCGCTGCCGCGGTTCGGGACTTCATCCTCGGCCAGATCGAGGAGGCCGCCTGATGGCCGTACAGCGCAAGCGCAACCCGAACGGCGCGGGCACCATAACCAAGCGCAAGGACGGCCGCTATCAGGCCGCCGTCTACGTCCTCCAGCCGGACGGCACCCGCGCCCGGAAGTTCGCGTACGGCAAGACCTGGGCCGAGTGCGACGCCAAACGCCGTGAACTCCTCGACAAGGTCGACAGCGGCATCCCCGTGCCGACCCGCTCGGCCAAGCTCGCCGACTGGCTGCCGTACTGGCTGGAGAACGTCATCAAGCCCCGCCGGAAACGGACGACTTACGCCAAGTACGAGACGCACGTCCGGCTGTACCTGGTGCCCATGCTCGGCACCAAGCGCCTGGAGTCCCTGAGCGTCGCCGACGTCCGGCGGTTCCTCGTCCAGATGGAGCGCAAGGCCACCGCCGCCACTGCCAAGGAGTCGCACCGTGTACTGCGGACGGCTCTGACGGCGGCCTGCCGCGAGGAGCTGGTCATGCGTAACGTCGCGACGCTCGTCGAACCACCCTCGGTGGAAGCTCGGGATCTGTCGCCCTGGTCGCTGGACGAGACGCTCGACTTCCTCGCGGCCGCCCGGACCGACCCGCTGTACGCGGCCTTCGTCATCGCCATCGCCCTCGGCTTCCGGCGCGGCGAGATCGTCGGCCTCCGCTGGGAAAACGTCGACCTGGACCGGCGCGAGATCCGCGTCCGCACTCAGCGGCAGCGAGTCGGCGGAGAGACGTACGAGGACGATCCCAAGGGGCGCCGCCGGAAGCAGACGCTTCCCCTGCCCGCGATCTGCATTGCTCCGCTGCGGTGGCAGCGTCTCCGCCAGGCAGCCATGCGCGAAAAGGCCGGCACTGCCTGGGAGGAGACCGGCTACGTCTTCACCACGAGGACCGGGCGGCCGATCGAGCCCCGGAACCTGTACCGGTCGTTCACCCGCGTCGCCCGGTCCGCTGGCCTCCGGGTGATCCGGCTGCACGATGCCCGGCACGGCTGCGCCACGCTGCTCACCGCCGCCGGGGTCGCTCCCCGCGTCGTGATGGAGATCCTTGGGCACAGCCAGATCGCGGTGACCATGAACGTGTACACGCACGTCGTCCAGGACACGCAGCGTGAGGCGGTCAGCCATATGGACCGGCTGCTCAGGAGGCGTCCCGGCCGCCAGTGACTACGGCCGTTGATGTCAGGTACGGATGTCAAAGACCCCCAGCCATGTTCGGCTGGGGGTCTTCGTACTGGTGGGCGCGGACGGTTTCGAACCGCCGACATCTGCTTTGTAAGAGCAGCGCTCTACCCCTGAGCTACGCACCCGTGGATTGAGTGAACAGCGTACATGGCCTCCCGGTGGATCCTGCAAACCCGGGGCTGGCGGGTGGGCGGGGCGGGGGGTAGCCCTACCTGCGGGAGGGTGGGTTGCCGGATCGTGGCGGGGTGGGGTGGACACGTAGCGTGAGGGGCGACATAGAGACCTAGTGGGGGAGTCATCGTGGGTGCACGCCGGATCCGGACGTCGGTGGCCGTCGGCGGGGTGGTGCTGGGAGCGCTTGGCCTCGCGGGGTGTGGGGGTGCCGATGTGGACGCGGCACCGATGGAGCGCAAGACGTTCGGGTTCCGGGGCGAGACGCTGGTCGTGGACGCGGAGGATTCCGAGCTCGTGCTGGTGCCGGCGGATGTGAAGGACGTGGAGGTGACCCGGCAGGTCGACGGGTGGGTGGTGATGGGAGACGGGCCCGCGCCGGTGTGGAAGCTGGAGGGCGGCCGGCTGACGTTGCGGGTGGAGTGTGACGCGCTGGTGAGTAATTGCCAGGCCCGGCATGAGGTGCGGGTGCCGCGGGGGGTGGCGGTGACGGTGGAGGACGACAACGGGGATGTGACCGCCGAGGGGTTCCGGACGGCACTCAAGGTGACCTCGGGCAACGGGACGGTGACCGTGCGGGACGCGGGTGGGCCGCTGGAGTTGCGGAGTGAGAACGGAGACGTTCAGGTGGAGGGCGCGACCTCGAAGAACGTCGTGGCGCGGTCGGAGAACGGGGAGATACGGCTGTCCCTCGGGGCGGTGCCGGACCGGGTCGAGGCGGTGAACGCCAACGGCGACATCGCGGTCGAACTGCCGGGCGGTGACACCCGGTACGCGGTGGAGGCGGGGAGCGCCAACGGGGAGGTGAGGGTGGACGTGCCGACCGACGCGGACAGCGGCCACGGGGTGAAGGCACGGAGCGAGAACGGCGAAGTCACTGTGCGAAGCGCGAACTGACGGGCTCGTGTGTTCGTCCTTACCTGGTGGGAGAATGAACCGGTCAGGGGCGGACAGACGGCACGGGAGCGAATGTGACGGCGACACACGCGCGGCGGTACGTGAAAGATGTGCTCGCGCTGATGTTGTTGCCGGTGCCGCTGGTGGTCGCCGTGCTGCCCGGGGCGTTCGCCGGGGGCGGGACGCGGCGCTGGTTCGGGGGGCGCGGGGAGAGTCAGCGGGCGGAGGCGCAGGCGGCGAGGGACGCGGCTGCGGCGGCGTTCTACGAGCTGGACACGGCTCAGCGGGACCTGCGGATCTCGATCGAGACGATCACGGCGGTGGACGCGTCGCCGGGGGCTCGCCGGGCGGTGGACGACTTCGCCGCGCTGGGGCGCCGGATCGACGAGGTGAGCCATGCGTACATCACCGCGGTCGACGCGTACGACCTGGACCGGGACGACCTGGACTCCTCCGTCGCCTCCCGGGCGCGGGGCGAGCTGAACCGGGCCAAGGACGACCTCGTCCGTGTGAAGGGGGAGCTGGACAGGTTCGAGCAGGGACTGGGGCCGCTGCTGGCCACGGCGGAGACGCAGCTCGCGCGGCTCGCGCCCGCCGTCGAGCGGGCGCGAGCGGCGCTTCTTGCGGCGAGCAACGCCCTGGATGCGGTGCGCGGCTCCGGTCTGCGGGCCGACGATCTCGCGGCGCGGCTCGCAGCCCTCGGCCCCGAGCTGACCAAGCTCAACCAGGGCGCGGGGCAGCACGGCGTCCCGGAGACGTTGCAGCGGGCGGACCGGGTCCTCCGGGACGCGGAGGCCGTGCGGACGGAGGCGGAGCGGCTGCCGGAGCGGGCTGCCGAGATCGACAAGCGGCTGGTGTCGCTGCGGACCCGCGCACAGGCGCTCGCCAACCGTGCCGCTTCCGTCGAGCCGGTCCTCAGTGAGCTGCGCCGGCGCTTCAGTGCCGCCTGCTGGCAGGACCTCCAGCCCGTTCCCGAGCAGGCGGCCCGGAATGTCCGCCAGGCTGAGGAGAAGCTCCACGAGGCGGCCAAGGCCCGCGAGGAGCAGAGCTGGGCGGACGCGACGGCGTTGCTCTCGACGGTGCGGGCGCTGCTGAACAGCGCGGACGAGGCGGTGTCGGCCGCCGGTGACCGGCTCAACCGGTTGAACGCGGTCTCCAAGGACCCGCAGGCCGAGATCGAGCGCACCCGTTTCGCGATCCGTGACGCCCAGCGGCTCGCCATGGCCGGCCGCCACACCCCCGATCCCCGTCACGCCCGGCCGCTGGACGATTCGGTGGCCCGTCTCGAGCGGGCGATCGCGGGGTTGGAGGGCCGGCACCCCGACTACTGGCACTTCCTGATGGAGACGGAAGCGGTGCGGGCCTCGGTGGCACGGGTGGTCGAGATGATTCGGGAAGAGCGGGGCGGCGGGCACGGACCGCGCGGTTAATCTGGGGCCATGCCTCGCTACGAGTACCGCTGCCGCACCTGCGGAGACACCTTCGAACTGAACCGTCCCATGGCCGAGTCGTCCGCCCCCGCTGCCTGCCCCGACGGGCACGACGACACCGTCAAGCTGCTGTCCGCCGTCGCGGTGGGCGGTACGGCGAAGGGCGCGCCCGCGCCGTCCCAGGGCGGGGGCGGCGGCTGCTGCGGTGGCGGCTGCTGCGGCTGACCCGCGTCCGGGGTCTCGGCCGGAGAGGCACTGACTGCCACGCCGCCGCCTCAGGGCCTGATCAGCGCCCGCCGACCCTCCTCGTACGCCTGGTGCTGGAGTTCGGCAGCGCGCTCGGGGTCACGGTGGCGCCGGGTGCGGACACGGACGCGCCCGTCCCACGCACTGGGGAAAACCGCAGGACAAAGTCGGGGGCGGCCTTCAGTGTGCTTTCAGCTTGCGTTTTCTAGCGTTGAGTCATGGAACGCTGGATCAACAGCCTCATGGACACGCTCGGTGCGCCCGGGGCCGGGCTCGCGATAGCCCTTGAGAATCTCTTCCCGCCGCTGCCGAGCGAGGTGATCCTTCCGCTGGCGGGGTTCGCCTCCGCGAGCGGCCGGATCGACCTGATCGCCGCGCTGCTGTGGACGACGGCCGGCTCGGTCCTGGGGGCGCTCGCGCTGTACGGGGTCGGGGCGCTGCTCGGCCGGGAACGGACGATCGCCGTCGCGAGCAGGCTGCCGTTGGTCAAGGTCGCCGACATCGAGCGTACGGAGGCGTGGTTCGGGCGGCACGGCACCAAGGCCGTGTTCTTCGGGCGGATGGTCCCCGTCTTCCGCAGCCTGATATCCGTGCCGGCCGGTGTCGAGCGCATGCCGTTGCCGGTGTTCCTCGGCCTGACGACGCTCGGCAGCGCGATATGGAACACCGTGTTCGTCCTCGCCGGTTACGCGCTGGGCGACAACTGGGAGCAGGTCACCCGGTACGTGTCGCTGTACTCGAAGGTGGTGCTGGTGGTGGCGGCAGGCGCGGTGATGGCGTTCGTCGGCGTCCGGATCCTCAGGCCGGGGACGGGCGTACGGCGGAGCTGAACTGGCGCAGGATCTCCTCGCCCGCCAGCACGCCTCGCTCATCCAGCGCGTCGATGTGGTCGGCGTTCCAGCCGGTCTCGGCGAGCTCTCCGTGGCCGGGCCGCCAGCCCTGGTCGGCGGCGAGCAGCAGATCGGCGTCGAGCAGGGAGTCCCCGGCCGCCAGGACACGGTCCGCCCCGGCGCGGCGGGCCACCTCCCGGACGGCGGCGCTTTTGGTGAGCGGCTGTGGGACGGCGTACACCTTACGGCCCTGGAGGGAGACGGCCCAGCCGCGAGGGGCGGCCCAGGCGGCGAGCTCCTTCATCCAGCCGTCGGGCAGCAGGGCGCGCTCGACGACGAGGTACGCGAAGAGGTCCTCGGCGACCCGTTCCTTCAGCAGCCAGGCCGGGTCGGCGACGGTGAGCAGGTGGGCGCGGACCTCGTCGAGCGGGGCGCACTCGTCGGCGAGGCGGGTGGCGACGTCACGCCGCCAGTCGGGGTCGGAGACGCCGTCGACCAGCAGGTGTCCGCCGTTGGCGCAGATCGCGTACTTCGGCGGCGGTCCGGGGAGCCGGATGCGGTGGTACTGCTCGCGGGTGCGGGTGGTGGTGGGTACGAAGACGCAGTGGCGCGGCAGTTCGGTCAGGAGGCCGGCGGCGGTCTCGGTCATGTACGACAGCGGCTTGTGGCCGTACGTCTCGACGCACAGCAGGCGCGGCGCCTCGGCGTCCGGCATGGTCAGGCCGAGGGCGGCGGAGGAGTAGATGAGGGTGCGGTCCAGGTCGCTGGCGACGAGGGAGGTGACGGTCGCGGTCATCGGCCGGTCACCGCCTTGCCGTCGGCGCCCGTGGCACCGCGGGTGTACTTCGGGTGGATCAGCCCGACGCACGTGTAGTGCAAGTGGTCGACCTCCTCGACGGGTACGCCGCGCTGCTCGGCCAGGAGCCGTACGTGGTCGAGGTCGGCGCCCGCGCCGCGCTGGGCGAGGATCTTCCACGGGACGCGGCGCAGCAGGACGCGGGTGGTCTCGCCGACGCCGGGCTTGACCAGGTTGACGTCGTGGATGCCGTACTCCTCGCTGATCCGCTCGACGGCGGCCCAGCCCTCCCAGGTGGGGGTGCGGTCGGCGGCGAGGAGTTCCTTGACGTCGGCGTCGACGGCGGTCGCGACCTCGTCGAAGTGGGAGGTGATGGTGGTCAGGAAGGTGTTGGACACGTCGGCACCGGCGAGTTCGCGGTAGAACTTCGCGCCGTGGAAGTCGTTCGGCCCGACGAGGTCGGCGCGCAGCACCGTGCGGGATATCAGGCCGGAGACGGTGGAGTTGAGGCAGGCGGACGGGATGAGGAAGTCCTCGCGGGTGCCGTAGGTGCGGACGCATGAGCCGGGGTCGGCGAGGACGGCGATCTCGGGGTCGAAGCCGGGGAAGTCGGCGAGCGCGGCGGCCAGTTCGCGGGTGATGGCGCCCTTGCCGGTCCAGCCGTCGACGAACACGACGTCGGCGGGGTCGTGGTGGGCGGCGAGCCAGCGCAGCGCGTTGGCGTCGATGCCCCGGCCGCGCACGATGGACACGGCGTAGTGCGGGAGGTCGAGGCCGTGGCGGTGGAGCGCCCAGCGGCGCATGAGTACGCCGACGGGGGTGCCGGCGCGGGCCAGCGACACGAGCACGGGGCGCGGGGACCGCTCGGCGAGGACCGTCTCGGTGACGGTGCCGACGGCGCGGGCGATGCGGGCGGCGGAGGCGTCCAGGGCGGCGTGGAACAGGGCCTGGTAGCGGTCGCTGGGCTGGTACTCGACGGGCAGCGACTCGGCGTAGTGGGCGCCGCCGCTCTGGATGGCCTCCTCGCGCTCCTCGGTCGGGGCCTCCAGCTCGACGTCCGAGAGGTCCTGGAGGAGCCAGCCGACCTCGTCGGGGGCGTAGGAGGAGAAGGCCGGGCCGCGGAGGGGCTCGGGCAGCATGGTGGCCCTTTCGGGGACGTAGGACGGTATGACGGCGAGCAGCACGCGCGGTATGTGCGCGGCGAGCTGGGCCAGGAGGCCGTCCGGGGCGTGCAGGGCGGGGGTGTCGGCGGCCGAGTCGACGACGGCGACGACCGCGTCGAAGCCGGCGCCCGCGACGTTGTAGGCGTACCGGTCGCCGGGGCCGTCGGCGGGCGCGTCGTGGGCGGGGAAGACGAGCCGGGTCCGGATCGCGTAGCCGGGGTCGTCGACGGCGAGGACGGGCGAGCGGGTGGTGGTCGAGAACCGCACCTCGGCGCCGCCGCGCTCCTCCAGCGCGACGCCCAGCGCGAGCGGCGCGTACATCAGCTCCTCGTTCCCGAGGACCAGTACGCGGGGCAGGGCACGCTCCCCGTCCGGTGCACCCGCGTTGCCGGGGGCGCGGCTCTCCGGGGCACCCGCTCCGTCCACCGCGGCCACGCCGTCCGGGGCGCCGTCACCGCCTCGGGCACCCCGGCCACCCGGCGCGCCCGCCGTCCCCACGGCGCCGTCGCCGCCCGTGCGGCCATCCGCTGGCGCGGGTGCGAGTCCCAGGGCGGTGGCGAGGCGGGCGGCCATGGTGGGGAGCGCGGCGGTGAGGCGGGCTCGGTGGGCCGGGGTGAAGCCGTGGCGGCCGCCGTCCGGGACGCCGTCGGGCCAGCCGAGGTCGAGCCGTCGCACGGACGCGGCGCCGTGCGGGGAGGGACCGGCGGGCGGGGCCGGGGTCTCGTGCCGGGCCACGAGGGCCTGGCCGCGTTCCAGGACGTCGTCCGGGAGGCGGACCGTCCCGGCGGCCAGGGTGACCAGGTCCACCTGGGCGCCGATCTCCGTGGCGAAGGCCGCGAGCCGGTCGCGGTCGGCGGCCGAGCGCATGTCGACGAGCGCGACGATCACGTACCGCTCGCGCGGGTAGCGGGCGTGGAGGGCCCGGACGGTGTTGAGCACCGTGTTGCCGGTGGAGAACTCGTCGTCGACCAGCACCAGCGGCCCAGGTCCCGCCAGGAGCGCCGGGTCCTCGGGGAGCAGGAGGTGCGAGGTGGCGTGCGAGTGGGCCTCCTCGAAGCCGCCCGCCCGCTCGACGCCGGGCACCGGGCGGCGCGTGGAGTGCAGGTACGGGGCCGTGCCCAGGCCGTCGGCGACCGAGTGGCCGAGGCCGGTCGCCGTCTCCGCGTATCCGAGCACCACCGCCCGGCCCGCATCGGCGGGGCCGAGCAGCTCCCGTACCCGTACGCCCAGCTCGTAACCCGACCGCCACACCACGCCCGGGCTCTGCGGGACGTGCTTGCCGAGCACGTTGGAGACGAGCAGGTGCGCCCGCTTCGGGTTGCGCCGCAGCGCCAGGCCCAGCAGCTCAGGCAGCCGCTTGTCGCCGGCCAGCTCGATCCCGAGCCGCTCCGACACCCACGTACCCGACCAGACCGTCACGTTCTCGTTCTCCTTCATGGACATCGGCTTCACTTGACCAGCCCCGCGGCCAGCAGCTCCACGAAGCCGACGTCCTCCTTCGCGACGCCGAAGACCTCCGCCCGCTGGAGGGTCCGCTCGGCCCACGCGCGGTGGGGCTTCACTTCATTCATCTTGTTCGTGTACGCGCTGCGCAGCACCCCGCCGCCGCCCCGTTCCGGCCGCAGGATGTCCTGGGCGTCGCTGAACTCCTCGTGGCTGACGACGGACAGCGCGTGCACCGGCAGCACGTGCGAGGGGTGGATGCACGTCTTGCCGAGCAGGCCGTTGGCCCGGTCGAGTTCGATCTCGCGCAGCAGCCCGTCCAGGTCGTGCTCGATCAGCGCGGTGCGCAGCTCGTCGGCGCGCTGCTCCATGAAGGGGCTGCGGCGTAGCTGTGGCTTGAAAATGCGCTCCTGGAGGCGGAAGTACTCCCACACCGGGCCGGTGATGGTGAAGCCGGTGCCGTCGGACCGGCCCAGTACGTTGACGACGTCCGCGATGACACCGGCGACGATCTGGACGTCGTACGCCGTCATGTCGGGCGAGCGGCGCAGCCCGTACGCGGAGCAGAAGTCGGTGACGCCCAGCCGCAGGGCCAGGACGCGGTCCCGGTACTTGTCGACGATCCGGCCGATGCCGGCGAGCGTCTCGCGCCTGGTCTCCAGGTGGAGCAGCTCGGGCGACTCCAGCACGGGCATGGCGAACAGCCGCCGTCCGCACATGTTCTCGGCCATGGTGAGGGCCTCCATGAACGGCCCGCCGCGCTCCTCGGTGAACTTGGGCAGGACGAATCCGGACAGCAGCCGTGCGGCCGGGCCGAGGCGCCGGACCAGGTCGGCCATCTGTCCCGCTTCCCGGACGCGGATGAAGAGCAGGGGCGGCTCGCCGTCCCGCTCGTGGAGGTCGGCGAACTGCCGTACGAGGTTCTCCTCCGCCCCGGCGACCTCGCCGTCGTCGATGGAATCCTCCAGGCACAGCACCATCGACACGACGCCGCGCCCCACCTGCTTCATGACGTCGTCGGCGAGCCGGGGCCGGGTGGCGGGGCTGTAGAGCGTGGCGCCGAGGGCGGCGGCGAGGACCCGGGCCGGGGAGTCGGCGCTGAACTCGCACGGCTCCCGGTGGAAGAGGCCCGCCCGGGCAGTGGCCGGGATGTGCCCGAAATGACGCATGAGTATCCCCCGTACTGCCGTGATGGCCCGATGACATGTGGCCGGTAATAGTACGTAGGGACCGGTGTCGGGGGTTCCCCGCGGGCATGAACTTCAGGTAACTCGTCCGCTTCTCGCCCCTGCCGCGCGGCCCCCGCGTTGTCCGCGGCGTGGGCGGCCAGGCAGGATGTCGGACATGACGCACGCCATGCTCAAGGGCTCGAACGTCCCGCTCGACGCCGCGGCCGTACGGGCCGTACTGTGCTGGACCCCCGGTCCCGGGGTGCCGGACGTGGACGCTTCCGCCCTGCTGCTCGGCGGCGACGGGCGGGTGCGTTCGGACGAGGACTTCGTCTTCTACAACCAGCCGCGCCACCCGTCGGGTCTGGTGCGGCGGCTGCCGAAGAAGCGGGTGCCGGAGGGGCTGACCGACACGGTCGAGGCGGACCTGGCGGCGCTGGACGCGTCGGTGGACCAGGTGGTGGTGGCGGCGTCGTCGGACGGGGACACCTTCGATCGCGTACGGGATCTGCGGATCCTGCTGTACGACGCCGGCTCGGGCGCCACGGAGCCGCTCGCCGTCTTCGAGGTGAAGCCCGAGACGGGCGAGGAGACGGCCATCATCTGCGGCGAGCTGTACCGGCGCGGGGAGGGCTGGAAGTTCCGCGCGGTGGGTCAGGGGTATCCGACGGGGCTGATCGGCCTGGCCACGGCGTTCGGTATCTCGGTGGACGAGGCGGAGGAGACGGCGGAGTCCACGGAGACCGAGGGGGCCGAGGGGACGGGGCAGGCCGGTGGGCATGCTGCGGCCGGGTCCGCGGACCGTCAGTCGGCCCCGGACCCCATGACTGCGGGGACTGCGGGGAGTGCGGGCAGTGCGGGGACTGCGTCGGCCACGGCCGCGGAAGCGCCCACCACCGCGGTGCCCGCGCCCCCGGCTCCCTCCATGCCCCCGGCGCCCCCGCTACCGGCGGCTCCCCCGGCGCCCGCGCCGGCGTACGGCTACCCGCAGACCGGTTCGCCTTCGCCGCAGCCCGGCTCGGCCCAGCCCGCCTACGGTTACCCGCAGCCCGGCTCGGCCCAGCCCGCGTACGGGTATCCGCAGCCCGCCGCGGCCGCCGCGCCCGCTCCGGACCCGAACTTCCGACTGCCGCCGATGGGCCCGCAGTTCGTACGGAACTGAGGGCGGGCGGGTCGGAGCGGGTCAGCGCGGGTCAGCGCGGGTCAGACCTTGCCGGCCTTGAAGCCCCGCCCCCATTGCAGGCCCCACCCGTACAGCCGGTCCAGTTCCGCCTGGAAGCCGTACACGAACCGCACCTCCCGCCGCACCACCAGCTCGTCCTTGACGTTCTCCAGCATGAAGACCGCGCACGAACGGGCTTGTGGCGCGCGTTCGTCGAGCTCTATCTCGATGCGCGGGCCGTTGCTCGGGTAGAGGGTCATGGTGGCGTGCGTACGGTCGAACGCCGGTGTCTGGTCGTAGATGTAGACGAAGAACAGCAGACGCTTGATCGCGTCCCGGTGGTCGAGGTTGACGAAGATCGTCTCGCCGGAGGGCGCGCCGAACCGGTCGTCGCCGCTGAGCTTCACGTACGGCGGTGAGTTGAGGTCCCCGAAGAAGCTGCCGAGCGGCTGGACCACGCCCTTGGTGCCGTCCTTCATCTCGTAGAGACAGCCGATGTCCAGGTCCACATTGACCACACCCTGGGTGTGTGCCTGGACCACATCGGGCTTGAAGAGCTTCAGGGGGTGCCGCAGCAACCGGCCGCTGTGCTTGGACCGGCCCTCGATGTCGGAGGTGCGCATCCGCCAGGAGAGGTTGACGCGCAGGTTACCGGTCGCCGCGCCCTGTTTGGTGAGAGAGACGGACGGGCGGCGCTTGGTCAGGTCGATGGCGTTCGTCGAGGCGCTGCCCGAGTCGAACTGCGCCGCGTTGTTCCGCCACAGGTTGTCCCAGAAGGCCATGCGCCCACCCCCAGTCGTCCGGTTCCTCATGGATACGCGCGGATACGCGGCGGGGCGGCCGGGAGCACCCGGCCGCCCCGCAACGGAAGCGTTCCTCAATGCCGGGGCCGCCACACCATCGCGGACCCCGGCGAATGTCACACGGCGACGTGCGTCTTGTCGTCCTCGCCGGCCGCCGCCAGCGCCTTGTTGCGGCGCACGGAGGACAGGAAGGACGCGGCGATCAGGAAGACACCGATGGTGCCGGTGATGAGCTCGCTGATCTCGTGCTGGATGGTGATGAGCAGGATGACGGCGAGCGCGCCGATCGCGTAGTGCGCGCCGTGCTCCAGGTAGACGTAGTCGTCCAGCGTGCCCTGGCGGACCAGGTAGACGGTGAGCGACCGGACGTACATCGCGCCGATGCCGAGACCCAGCGCCATCCAGAAGATGTGGTTGGTGATGGCGAAGGCGCCGATGACGCCGTCGAAGGAGAAGGAGGCGTCGAGGACCTCGAGGTACAGGAAGAGGAAGAACGCCGCCTTGCCGGCGAGGCCGACCGCGGAGACGGGCTTGCCCTCCTTCTTGGCCTTCTCCTCCTCCTCGTGCTCGCGTTCCTCTTCTTCCTCCAGCTTGTCCTCGAAGTACCCGGACAGGCCGCCGACGACGAGGTACGTGATCAGACCCGCCACACCGGACAGCAGCACGGTGGCCGACTTGTCGGCGTGCCCGGTGCTGGTGTGCGCCTGGGTGGCGAAGGTGACCGCGGTGAGGAGCAGGACGATCAGGGCGATGCAGACCGACAGCATGTCGACCTTGCCGAGCTTGGCCGCCGGACGCTCCAGCCACCGGAGCCACTTGTGCTCACGGTCCTCGAACATGAAGTCCAGGAAGATCATCAGCAGGAACATGCCACCGAACGACGCGATGGCCGCGTGCGCGTCGGTGACGAGGTCCTCGTACCGCCCGGGGTTGTCCAGGGCGAGCTGGACGGCCTCGATCGGGCCGACCTTGGCGCTGATGGCGACGATCACGACGGGGAAGACCAGCCGCATGCCGAAGACCGCGATCAGAATGCCGATCGTCAGGAAGATCTTCTGCCAGAAGGCGTTCATCTTCTTGAGGATTCCGGCGTTGACGACCGCGTTGTCGAACGACAGCGAGATCTCGAGGATCGACAGGATCAGTACGATCCCGAACGCCTCCCAGCCCCACTGCCAGGCGGCGAAAGCGAGGCCGAGCGCCGTGACGGCGAACGACCAGCCGAAGGTTTTCAGAACCACTGGCTACCCAATCGTGTTAAGTACGGGTACGGGTCTCCCCCGCGCCGTGCGCGCCGGGCTTTGAACGAACCCGGAGACGTGCTTTAGGAAACATTGACCCCGAAGTCTAGAGCGATGCCCCTCAGGCCCGATGCGTACCCCTGCCCTACCGCCCGGAACTTCCACTCGCCGCCGTACCGGTAGAGCTCGCCGAAGATCATCGCGGTCTCGGTCGAGGCGTCCTCGCTGAGGTCGTAGCGCGCCAGCTCCTGGCCGTCGGCCTGGTTCACGACGCGGATGAACGCGTTGCTGACCTGGCCGAAGGTCTGGCCCCGGTTGTCCGCCTCGTGGATGGAGACCGGAAAAATGATCTTGTCGCAGTGGGCCGGGACCCTGGGGAGGTCGACGATCAGCGACTCGTCGTCGCCGTCGCCCTCGCCGGTGAGGTTGTCGCCGGTGTGCTCGACGGAGCCGTCGGGGCTGGTGAGGTTGTTGTAGAAGACGAACCATTCATCGCCGAGCACCCTGCCGTTCTGGCACAGCAGTGCGCTGGCGTCGAGGTCGAAGGGCGCTCCGGTGGTGGAGCGCGCGTCCCAGCCGAGTCCGACGAGCACCTGGGTGAGGTTGGGTGCGGCCTTGGAGAGGGAGACGTTGCCTCCCTTGGCGAGCGTGACGCCCATGACGTGGATCCTCCCCTGAGATCTGCTGCTGCGTTGTCCCGGGGACGACCCCCGGATCCCCGGCCCGCGCACGGGCCGGTCGGTGTGCCCACGTGCCCGTGGGCGGGCGGTAAGGCACGTCCGGCGCCGCACGAGAACGTGCGGCGCCGGACGAAACTGAACGGCGTCCAAGCCCGGGGCGGTGCCCCGGACCCCGGTGCGGCCGCCCCGCGCGGTACGTACGCCCAACCCGGCCCGCGCCCGGCAGGCGCGGACCGCCTGGCCCGCGCCCCGCCCCGCCCGCCGCGACGCCAAGCCCCGCGCCGGGCACCGCACCGCGCCGCGAAACCCCGAGCCGGGCCACGCCGCGCGGCACCGTCACGCACCACGTGCCGAGCCGCACCACGTGCCGAGCCGTACCGCGACACGCGCCGCGCCGCGACGCGCGCCGAGCCGCACCGCCACGCAACACGGGAGCCGAGCCGAGCCGCCCCGGACGAACGGCACCGCCCCGCAATACGTGCCGTGCCGAGCCGAGCCGTACCGCACCGCACCGCACCGCACCGCGCGCCGAGCCGTACCCCACGCGCGGGCGATCCGGGCCGCTGCCCGGGCCAGTACCGCTGCCGGCGCCGTTACCGCTGGCGGGCGGTGGGTCAGACGTTGACGCCGAAGTCCTGCGCGATGCCGCGCAGGCCCGAGGCGTAGCCCTGGCCCACCGCGCGGAACTTCCACTCCGTGCCGTGGCGGTACAGCTCGCCGAAGACCATGGCGGTCTCCGTCGAGGCGTCCTCGCTCAGGTCGTAGCGGGCGATCTCGGCACCGCCGGCCTGGTTCACGACGCGGATGAACGCGTTGCGGACCTGGCCGAAGGACTGCTGGCGGGTCTCGGCGTCGTAGATCGACACCGGGAAGACGATCTTGGCGACATCGGCCGGGACGTTGGCCAGGTCGACCTTGACCTGCTCGTCGTCGCCCTCGCCCTCACCGGTGAGGTTGTCACCGGTGTGCTCGACCGAGCCGTCCGCGCTCTTCAGGTTGTTGAAGAACACGAAGTCCTGGTCGTTGCGGACCTTGCCCTCGGCGTTGACCAGAATGGCACTGGCGTCGAGGTCGAAGTCCGTCCCGGTGGTGGTGCGGACGTCCCAGCCCAGACCGACGGTGACTGCCGTCAGGCCCGGGGCCTCCTTGGTCAGCGAGACGTTGCCGCCCTTGCTGAGGCTGACTCCCACGAGTCCCTCCATTGGTTTCCAG
Source organism: Streptomyces sp. NPDC031064 (assembly GCF_055570965.1). Taxonomy (NCBI): domain Bacteria; kingdom Bacillati; phylum Actinomycetota; class Actinomycetes; order Kitasatosporales; family Streptomycetaceae; genus Streptomyces; species Streptomyces sp. NPDC031064. The sequence goes on along the minus strand of NZ_JBVIGF010000003.1, from coordinate 225,769 downwards.
GGGCAGCGCCCCCGTCGTGCGTTGGCATCGGATCAACGACTGGATCCTAGTAACCGGTTCCCGTCGCGAGCAGGCACTTGCGCCGAAGATGTCAGAGGGTGTCGAGCGCGGCCACGTACTCGTTGAGGTCGCGGGCGTCCGGCAGGCCGTTGACGACCGTCCAGCGGACGACGCCCTCCTTGTCGATGATGAATGTGCCGCGCACCGCGCAGCCCTTCTCCTCGTCGAAGACGCCGTACGCGCGCGAGACCTCGCCGTGCGGCCAGAAGTCCGACAGCAGCGGGTACTCCAGGCCCTCCTGCTCGGCGAAGACGCGCAGCGTGTGGATCGAGTCGTTGGAGACGGCGAGGAGCTGGGTGTCGTCGTTGACGAACTTCGGCAGCTCGTCGCGGAGCGCGCACAGCTCGCCGGTGCACACGCCGGTGAAGGCGAAGGGGTAGAAGAGGAGCACGACGTTCTTCTCGCCCCGGAAGTCGGCGAGCGACACGGTGCGTCCGTGGTTGTCCTTCAGCTCGAAGTCGGGGGCCTTGGTGCCGACCTGGACAGGCGTGGCCGTCTCGATCGTCTCGATCGCCATGACAGAAAGCGTCCCTTCGCTGGTGTCCACTGGGTGCCCACTGGGTGTCGTGGGATCCCACCCTACGCACAGGGCCCCCGCCGACAGATGTCGGTGGGGGCCCCGGGGGCTGGGGAGGCCGGCTCGGGCCGGCCGGGGAACCGCGGCTCAGCGCTTGCCGGTCTTGGCCGCCTTCGGCGTGACCAGGCGGCTGCCGGTCCAGTCCTTGCCCGCGTTGATGCTCCGGGTCTGCGAGAGGCCCGCGGTCTGGGCGGCCTCGTTGATGTCGCTGGGCTCGATGTAACCGTCACGGCCGGTCTTGGGCGTCAGGAGCCAGATCTCCCCGCCCTCGTCGACCAGACCGATGGCATCCACCAGCGCGTCCGTGAGGTCGCCGTCGTCATCGCGGAACCACAGCAGCACGACGTCGGCGACGTCGTCGTAGTCCTCGTCGAAGAGCTCCTGGCCGGTGACGGCCTCGATTGCCTCACGGAGCTCCTGCTCGACGTCGTCGTCGTAGCCGATCTCCTGGACCACCTGTCCGGGCTCGAACCCCAGCTTCGCCGCCGGGTTGGTCCGCTCCTCCGCGTGGTCCGCGGTCGCGCTCACGGCTTGCCTCCTGATCGTGTTTGGAAAGTGCTTCGGCCGCGCGCGTACGCGTGGCATTGGGCGTAGTCCACACGTGCGGGGCGGATCGCGCAAGTACCCGGCGATCGAGACCGCCGAAACGGTGACTTTTGGGGCCGTCTCGCCGCAACTCCAGGCACCTTCCCGCCCGCGCCCGTGATACACGCCACGGCTCTTGACCCACTTTATTCGCTTCTACTCCTTCCGTGCGCCCGTGGGGGGCGAACGGCTGAACGGAACACATGGCCGGGTTGGGCGTAAGGTTGCGATTTGGCGGGCTCCCAGCGCCGTTACGACGACCCGTGGGGGTTACCCCTCGGTAAAGATGACGTTTACCTTCCCCGGGGTACACGATGGTGGCGGCGCGACCGTACTGCTGACGCTCCACTCCCCGTAGGCTCCACCGACCAGAAGGAACAGCGTGGCTTCCGGATCCGATCGCAACCCGATCATCATTGGCGGCCTTCCCAGCCAGGTCCCGGATTTCGATCCCGAAGAGACCCAGGAATGGCTCGACTCCCTCGACGCCGCCGTGGACGAGCGCGGCCGGGAGCGGGCCCGTTACCTGATGCTCCGCCTGATCGAGCGGGCCCGCGAGAAGCGCGTGGCCGTGCCCGAGATGCGCAGCACGGACTACGTGAACACCATCGCCACCAAGGACGAGCCGTTCTTCCCCGGCAACGAGGAGATCGAGCGCAAGGTCCTCAACGCCACGCGCTGGAACGCGGCCGTGATGGTGTCACGCGCGCAGCGTCCCGGTATCGGTGTCGGCGGTCACATCGCCACGTTCGCCTCCTCCGCTTCCCTCTACGACGTGGGCTTCAACCACTTCTTCCGTGGCAAGGACGAGGGCGACGGCGGCGACCAGATCTTCTTCCAGGGCCACGCATCGCCCGGTGTCTACGCGCGCGCGTTCCTCCTGGACCGGCTGAGCGAGGCGCAGCTCGACGCCTTCCGCCAGGAGAAGTCGAAGTTCCCCAACGGCCTGTCGTCGTACCCGCACCCGCGCCTGATGCCGGACTTCTGGGAGTTCCCGACCGTCTCGATGGGCCTCGGCCCGATCGGCGCGATCTACCAGGCGCGCATGAACCGCTACATGGAGGCACGCGGCATCGCGGACACCTCCAAGTCGCACGTGTGGGCGTTCCTCGGCGACGGCGAGATGGACGAGCCGGAGTCGCTCGGCCAGCTCTCGATCGCGGCGCGAGAAGGCCTCGACAACCTGACGTTCGTCGTCAACTGCAACCTTCAGCGGCTCGACGGCCCGGTGCGGGGCAACGGCAAGGTCATCCAGGAGCTGGAGTCGCAGTTCCGCGGCGCCGGCTGGAACGTGATCAAGCTGGTGTGGGACCGCTCCTGGGACCCGCTGCTGGCCCAGGACCGCGACGGCATCCTGGTCAACAAGCTGAACACCACGCCCGACGGGCAGTTCCAGACGTACGCGACGGAGACCGGCGCCTACATCCGTCAGCACTTCTTCGGCGACGACCACCGGCTGCGCGCCATGGTCGAGGGCATGACCGACGACCAGATCCTGCACCTGGGCCGTGGCGGTCACGACCACAAGAAGATCTTCGCGGCGTACAAGGCAGCGGTCGAGCACAAGGGCCAGCCGACCGTGATCCTGGCCCAGACGGTCAAGGGCTGGACGCTCGGCCCGAACTTCGAGGGCCGCAACGCGACGCACCAGATGAAGAAGCTGACGGTCGACGACCTGAAGCGCTTCCGCGACCGGCTGCACCTGCCGATCTCCGACAAGCAGCTCGAGGACGGCCTGCCGCCGTACTACCACCCGGGCCGCGACTCGGAGGAGATCCAGTACATGCACGACCGCCGCAAGGCGCTGGGCGGGTACGTCCCGACCCGCGTCGTGCGGGCGAAGCCCCTCGCGCTGCCGGACGACAAGACGTACGCGGCGGTCAAGAAGGGCTCGGGGCAGCAGTCGATCGCCACGACGATGGCGTTCGTGCGGCTGCTGAAGGACCTGATGCGGGACAAGGAGATCGGCAAGCGGTTCGTGCTGATCGCGCCGGACGAGTACCGCACCTTCGGTATGGACTCCTTCTTCCCGAGCGCCAAGATCTACAACCCGCTCGGCCAGCAGTACGAGGCCGTGGACCGGGAGCTGCTGCTCGCCTACAAGGAGTCGCCCACCGGGCAGATGCTGCACGACGGCATCTCGGAGGCGGGCTGCACCGCGTCGCTGATCGCGGCCGGTTCGGCGTACGCGACGCACGGCGAGCCGCTGATCCCGGTGTACGTCTTCTACTCGATGTTCGGTTTCCAGCGGACCGGTGACCAGTTCTGGCAGATGGCCGACCAACTGTCGCGCGGCTTCGTGCTGGGTGCGACCGCCGGCCGTACGACGCTGACGGGTGAGGGTCTCCAGCACGCGGACGGCCACTCGCAGCTCCTCGCCTCCACGAACCCGGCGTGCGTCGCGTACGACCCGGCGTTCGGCTTCGAGATCGCGCACATCGTCAAGGACGGTCTGCGCCGGATGTACGGCGAGAGCGCCGACGGCAAGCCCGGCGAGGACGTCTTCTACTACCTGACCGTCTACAACGAGCCGATCCAGCACCCGGCCGAGCCGGCGGACGTCGACGTGGACGGCATCCTCAAGGGCCTGTACCGCTTCAGCACCGGCCAGGCCGGGGCGGTCCCCGCGCAGATCATGGCGTCCGGCGTGGCCGTGCCGTGGGCGCTGGAGGCGCAGCGGATCCTCGCCGATGAGTGGAACGTGCGCGCCGACGTGTGGTCGGCGACGTCCTGGAACGAGCTGCGCCGCGAGGCCGTGGCGGTGGACGAGCACAACCTGCTCCACCCGGAGGAGGACCAGCAGGTCCCGTACGTCACGCGGAAGCTGTCCGGTGCGGAGGGGCCGTTCGTGGCCGTCTCCGACTGGATGCGGTCGGTTCCGGACCAGATCGCGCGCTGGGTACCGGGGACGTACACCTCGCTGGGCGCGGACGGCTTCGGCTTCGCGGACACGCGGGGCGCGGCGCGGCGGTACTTCCACATCGACGCCCAGTCGATCGTGCTGGCCGTGCTGACCGAGCTGGCCAAGGAGGGCAAGGTGGACCGCTCGGTGCTGAAGCAGGCCGTGGACCGGTACCAGCTTCTGGACGTGTCGGCGGCCGACCCGGGCGCGGCGGGCGGCGACGCGTGACGCACGGCGCGGCGTCCAGCGCACCGGGCGCGTAGCCCCTCGGGCGCGTGGCCCATCGGGTACTCGGCCCATCGGGTACGTGGCCCATCGGGTACGCGACCCATCGGGCGGTGGGGACTCGGGTCTCCACCGCCCCCTAACATTTCGGGCATGAACGAACGCTGGGAGGCGCGCACCCAGGCGCCGCTGCTGGGGCTCGCCGTCGCGTTCGGCGTGGCCTACGCGATACCGATAGTGGCGCCCGACGCCGCCCCGTGGGTCCACCGTGCCTGTCTGACGGTGGAGTGGGTGGTGTGGGGCGCCTTCGCCGTGGACTACGTCGTACGACTGGTGCTGGCGCCGGAGCGATGGGCCTTCGTACGCCGCCACCCACTGGACCTGGCGGCGGTGTTGCTGCCGCTGATCCAGCCGCTGCGACTGCTGCGGGTCGTCTCCACCCTGCTGCTGATGGGGCGGCGGGCCCGGATGGCACCGCAGATAACGCTCACCACCTATGTCGCCGGGTCCGTGCTGGGCCTGCTCATGTTCGGCTCGCTGGCCGTGCTGCACGTGGAGCGCGACGCGCCGGACGGGAACATCAAGACGCTGGGTGACGCGGTGTGGTGGTCGTTCACCACGATGACGACCGTCGGGTACGGCGACCACGCGCCGACGACGGGGCTCGGGCGGGTCCTGGCGGTCGGGCTGATGCTCTCCGGCATCGCGCTGCTGGGTGTCGTCACCGCCAACATCGCGGCCTGGTTCATCTCCCGCTTCGAGCGGGACGACGCGGTGGAGCGACGCCAGACGGCGCTCCTGGAGGCCCTCACGCGAGAGGTCCAGGACCTACGGGCGGAGGTCGCCCGGCTGTCGGGCAACACCGGAACGGGAGCCACCGGCCCCGCCGCGCCCGGCGCACCCCTCACGCCTGCCGGGCCCGCCGGCCCCGCTGTTCCGGCGCAGACCACCACGGAGGGGGCCGGCTGACCACCGGCCGGGCGCCGTCCCTTGGCACGGAGGCGCCCGCGACGCGGCGGTGCGGACGGTGAGCGGTCAGAGCTGACCAGTGGGCGGTGGGGTGCATACGCCTGGGCGTGGCGGTACGCCTAGAACGTGCCGTTGCCCGGGGTGCCGGCACCGGCCAGCCAGACGAGGGCCAGCACGGTGTCGATCGCCCCGAGAACGAACGCGACCAGCGCCGGGATGTGATCGCTCGCCCAGCGCCGGCCCATGCCGAGCCAGCCGCAGACGATCGCCACCGGGCCGAGGATGATGCCCAGTACGAAGAATCCGGCGATCGCGCAGACCAGCCCGACGATCCCGAGTGTCGCGCGATCCGGCCCGGTCCGCGACCACATCCGGCCGCGTGAGCGGGGGCTCCTGCGCGAACGTGAGGTGTACCCGAAACCGTCCATGGCCCCCGGGTGCCCGGGTTCAGCTCTCCCACACCTTGAAGGCCCTTACCTGGTAAGGCGATTGAGGGACCCAGGTGCCGCCGCCCGGATACGTCTCGAACTCGCCCGTCTCCGCGCACTCGGCGGACTGGTAGGTGGTGACGGGCCGTCCGGTGCGATTGGCGAGGGCGGCCGCGGTGGTCCCGGCCGGCAGCGGGACGCACGCCTCGATGTCGACGCCGGTCAGCTCGTGGGTGTGCCGGGTACCTCTGAACCCTTCCTTGGCCCACAGGCACAACTGCCCGGTGTCACAGGGTCCGAGCCGGGGCGGCGGCGCCGCGGCCACCGGGACGGCGGCGCCCCCGAGCACGGTGACGGCGAGCGCCACGGCCATGAGCACCCCGGCGGTGCGGGCGGCGGTGCCGGCCGTGGTCCGAGCAACGGTCCGCCCGGCGGTCCGCCCGGCGGTGCGACCGGCGGTCCGACCGGCGGTCCGACCGGCGGTCCTGACGGCGGCGAAACCAGTGGTGCGAGCGGTGGTGCGGACGGTCGCGAGGACGGTCGCGAAGGCGGCCTTGAGGACGGTCGTGGAACGCATGGAAACCCCCGTGTCTGCGCATCGGCGTGACGATCACGCCCACCCATCGTGACGCAGAGTGACGACATGGGGAAGGGTTTCCCGGTCGATCACCCGCACGGGTGACAGAGCGCAACAACGCGGGCCCCGCAGCCGATGCCGCGGGGCCCTGAGTCGTTCGCCGGAGCTGGCGCGGCGGGTCAGATGTGGGCGCCGCCCGCGCCCGCCTCGGCGTTCTGGCCGCGCTTGGTGAGCGTGGCCACCAGCGCCGCGACGACCGCCACGACGCCCGCGACCGTGAAGGCCAGGCCCATGCCGGACAGGAAGGTGTCGTGGATGACGCCACCGATCTTCGACAGGAGGTCCGGGGTCATGCCGGGCGCCTTCGCCAGCTCGGCCGGGACCCTGCCGAACTCCGCCGCCTGCTCCAGCCGCGGGTCGGCCGGGACCGGGATCCCGGCGTCCTTCCAGTTGGCCGCGAACTCGGAGCTCACGCGGGAGGACATGACCGCGCCCAGCACCGCCGTACCGAGCGCGCCGCCGACCTGCATCGCGGCCTGCTGGAGGCCGCCGGCCACACCCGAGAGCTCCAGCGGGGCGTTGCCGACGATGACCTCGGTGGCGCCGACCATGACGGGCGCGAGGCCGAGGCCCAGCAGGGCGAACCAGAGGGACATCGCCAGCGTGCCGGTGTCCGCCGTCAGGGTGATCATGCCGAACATCGCGGCCGCGGTGCAGACCATGCCGCCCACCAGCGGGACACGAGGCCCGAACTTGGTGATGAGCGCGCCCGCCAGCGGCGAGGAGACGATCATCATCGCCGTCAGCGGCAGCAGGTGCAGGCCGCTGTCGACCGGGCTGAGTCCCTTGACGCCCTGGAGGAAGAACGTCACGAAGAACAGGCCGCCCATGAAGGCGAAGGCCATCAGCACCATGAGCACGGTGCCGGCCGACAGGGGTACGGAGCGGAACATGCCCAGCGGGATGAGCGGTTCCCGGACCTTCGTCTCCCAGACGGCGAACACGGCAAACAGGACGAGCGCGCCGCCCAGGAAGCCCCAGGTGTTGCGGCTGCCCCAGCCCCAGCTTTCGCCGGCCTTGATGATGCCCCAGATCAGGGACGCCATCGCGGCCGACAGCAGCACTATGCCGAGCACGTCGAACGAGCGCGGCGCGTTCTCCGCGCGGTGGTCCTTGAGGATCACCAGGCCCATCGCGAGCGCGACGACACCGACCGGCACGTTGATGAAGAACACCGACTGCCAGCTCACGTGCTCCACGAGCACGCCGCCGAGGATCGGCCCGCCCGCGGTGGAGGCGCCGATGACCATGCCCCAGATGCCGATCGCCATGTTCAGCTTCTCGGCCGGGAAGGTGGCGCGCAGCAGGCCCAGCGCGGCCGGCATGAGCAGCGCGCCGAACAGGCCCTGGAGCACCCGGAAGGCGATCACGAGGGTGATCGAGTCGGACAGGCCGATCGCGCCGGACGCGGCGGCGAAGCCGGCGATACCGATGAGGAACGTCTGGCGGTGGCCGAAGCGGTCACCGAGCTTGCCGGCGGTGATCAGCGCGACGGCAAGGGCGAGCAGATAGCCGTTGGTGATCCATTGGACGTCGGCCATGGAGGCGCCGAGGTCCACCTGGATGGCCGGGTTGGCGATCGCGACGATCGTGCCGTCCAGCGCGACCATCATCACGCCGACCGCCACGGCGAACAGTGTCAGCCAGGGGTGGCCGCGCAGCCCCTTGGCCGGTGCGGGCAAGGGTTCCGAGCCCTGCGGCAGTTGCTCGATGGTGGTCTGACTAGTCATACCGCGAGGCTAATGTCAGTCACTGACAATTGACAAAGCATTTCATACGCCGGTAACTGTCGCGTAGCTCACAGGTAGCCTGAGCAGCCAGAAATGGCGGAAAGAGGACCATGAAGTGACGGTCGAGCAGCCGACCAGCCCAGGGACGCCGGCCCCCGCCGGGCTGCGCGAGCGCAAGAAGCGGCGCACCCGCGACGCGCTCCTGCGCGCCGCGCTGGAGCTCTTCACGACCCAGGGGTACGAGCGGACGACGGTGGACGAGATCGTCGACGCCGTCGACGTCTCCCAGCGCACCTTCTTCCGCTACTTCACCAGCAAGGAAGAAGTCGCCTTCGCCGTCCAGCAGATGGTCGAGCGGCATTTCGTGGCCGCCCTGCGCGAACGCCCCGCCCACGAGGCTCCGCTGGAGGCGATGCGCAACGCCGTGCTGTCCGCCTGGGACACCATCGGTGAGGCGATCATGGAGGTCGTCCCCGTCGAGCTGTACCTCCGCACCTTCCAGGTGATCGAGTCGACGCCCGCGCTGCTGGCCGTACACCTCCGGCGCTCCATCGAGATGGAGGAGAACATCGCCCGGCTGATCGCCGAGCGGGAGGGCCTCGACGTGGACGCCGACCCGCGCCCCCGGGTGGCCGTCGCCGCGTTCAGCGGGGTCATGCGGGTCACCGGACAGTTGTGGGGCCGGGGCGAGGACCCCTCCCTGGAGGCGATCCGGGCTCTCACCGAGGCCTACCTGGACCACCTCGGCCCCGCCCTCGCCGCCGACTGGCGCGGCGGCACACCGGCGTAACGCCACGGGTCACGCCCCCTCCCGCACGCCGGCCGTGCACCCCGTACACCCTCAACACCCGCACGCGCGCGCGTGCACCGCGCCCACCCCCGCACGCGCGCGCGTGGCCACGGCTCCGCGCCGGGGAGTCCGGACGCGTGCGGGCGCGCCGGGGCGTGTGCCCGGCGCGCACGGAGAGTGATCACGCTTCCCCCGACCGGCCACTCTCACGCGTGATGTACGTCACCCTCTTCGCGGCGCCCCGCACGTGTCTCCTAGGGTGTCCCGCAGTGACTTCCTTCGACTCCTCCCCCACGCTCCAGGTGTGGCGCGCGCTGCTCGCCCTCGCCGTGGTCTTCGTCCTCCTGATGACCACCGGCTGGACGGCCGTCCGGCATCACCGCGGGCCAGGAGAGCCGCGCGAGGCCGCACTCGCCGCGTGGCGGGACGGCCGGATAGGCACGCGGGACCTTCCCGATCCCGCCTCGCCGCCGACCGTACTCGCCGCGTTCTTCCACTCCCTGACCGAGCGTCAGCGCGACCGGCTGGCCGCCGAGTACCCGCTCGTCGTCGGCAACCTCGACGGCGCGCCCGTGACCCTCCGCTACCGCGCCAACCGGATCGCGCTGCGCGCCGCGCACGACGCCGAGCGCAAGCGGGTGGAGGACCAGCGGCTGTCGCCCGACGGCCACCAGGAGGCCGTCCGCCGCACGCACCGGTTCGCCTCCCTGATGCGCGAGGGCCGGCAGATCCTCGCCTTCGACCCGTCCGGCAAGGGCCGCGTCGCCGAGGTGTTCGGCGACCTCGACCGGGCGCAGCGGGTCTCGGTGGTCGTCCCGGGCGTCGACACCAACCTGCTGACGTTCCAGAAGACGGCGCGGAAGTACACGGCACCGGTGGGAATGGCCGAATCGCTGTACGCCGCCGAACGCGCCGCCGCGCCCGCCACCCGTACCGCCGTCATCGCCTGGGCCGACTACACCGCGCCCGTCGGCGTCGGCATGGACGCGGCCATCGGGCGGCTCGCCGAGACCGGGGCTGCCCGGCTGGTCTCGCTCACCTCCGCGCTGCCCGGCGACTCCCGCGTCGCCCTGTTCTGCCACAGCTACGGCTCCGTGGTGTGCGGCGTCGCCGCGCGCGAGCTGCCCGCCCGGGTGGCGGACGTCGCGGTGGCCGGGAGCCCCGGGATGCGGGCCGAGAACGCCGCCGGGCTGCGCACCCGCGCCCGGGTGTGGGCCATGCGCGACGCCGACGACTGGATCGCCGACGTGCCGTACCTGGACGTCGGCGGACTGGGCCACGGCGCCGATCCGGTGGCTCCCGAGTTCGGGGCGCGGGTGCTGTCGGCGGCGGGCGCCGTCGGGCACGCCGGATACTTCGAACCGGGCACCGAGAGCCTCCGCAACTTCGCCGAGATAGGTGTCGGCTCGTATCGCACCCTGCGCTGCGCGGGCGGCCAGGACGCCTGCCGCAGCGGAATCTCCGGCACGGGTGCGCTCTGACGCGCGTAGAGGCGCGTGGAGCGCCGCCGAAGCTCACAAGTCTTCTGGGGGCGACGCGCGGGCGCACGCCGCATACGATGAGGCGCATGGGTGATGTGCTGGCCGGAATTCATGCCACCTGGGAGTTCGAACCCGACGCCGTGCTCATCCGCTTCGAACGGGGGATCCGCGCACCGAAGCTCTACCAGGCGCTGCGCGAGCGACGCATCCCCCACGAGGCGTTGGCGTCGGTGACCCTCTCCCCTGGCAGACGCGGCACGGTGGTGCTGCACGCGGTGCCGAGAGCGGGCGCCGATCCGCTGATGGAGGCGGCCGCGGGTCAGCTCAAGGACTCCGGCGACCCCTACCGGCTGGTGCTGCCCGCCGAGCGGGAGACGCTCGCCGAGTACTACGCCGACGAGCTGCGCGCCGCGCTCGGTCCGGAGGCCGGGGAGCCGGCCGGGCGGTTCCTGGTGGCCGCCCCCGAGGCGCCGCTCCAGTTCAAGGCGTACGACGGGAAGGCGTCCTTCGACGGCGCCCAGGTGGCGTTCCGCTGGTTCTGGACCGGTGCGTCGTCCGCCAAGTGGAAGGCCGGCGACCAGACCTTCCCCGTGCGGGAGCTGAGCGGCGTCGAGTGGCGCTCGCCCGACGTCTTCGACGGTTACCTGCGGCTGCTGCGGCGCGGGCACGCGGGCGACGCCCAGCCGGCGCAGGCGGACCAGGACCCGGCGGCGGTCGTCTTCGGGCTCGGGTACGGCCCGGTGCACGAGTCGCTGCCGTTCGCGGCCGCGGTCCTCGCGGCGGTACGGGAGGCGGGCTCCGGGCCCGTACCGGTGCCCGCGGCCGTGACGGCCGGCCGGGACCCGGCGGTCATCGCGGAGCGGATACGGCACCTGGGCGAGCTGTACCAGGCGGGTCTGGTGACGGACGAGGAGTTCGCGGCCAAGAAGGCCCAGTTGCTGGCGGAGCTGTAGCGCGGGCGGACCGGAAGGAGACCGGGCCGGGTACGGGACCCCGTCCCCTCATACCGCGGTACGACGCCGGGCCCGGGACCCTGGTATGACGCCGGGCCGGCCGTCCGCTGCCTAGGCTGGCGGGACCATGCGTACCCCCCTCCCGTCGCCCCGCGTGCGCGCCTCGTTGCGCGCGCTGGGGCTCGCCCTCGCCACGCCCACCCGGCCCGGTGAGCCGCTGCTCGCCCAGGTGTCGTCGCCGTGGCTGCGCAGGCTCCCGTACGCCGTCGCCTTCGCGTTCGTCGCCTCGCTGCTGCCGGTCACCGTGACCGTGCTCGTCAACGACTACGAGGTGAACGGCGCCCTCGCGGGGGCGCTGGCGACCGGGCAGACCGCGCCGCTGCTGCTCGCCGTGGCCCGGCCGCTCCAGGCGTGGTGGGTCATCCTTTCCGCCGATGCGCTGGGCGCGCTGGTCCTGCTGGGCGCGGACGGCGTGGCCGGCCGGTCGTGGCCGTGGACGCCGATGATCGTGGTCGGCTACCTGGCGCTGATGGTGGCCGTGGGGCTGCGCGAGCCGCGCCGGACGCTGGTGGGCGTGTGGCTGGCGACCGGCGCGGCGGGGTTCGCCTTCGAGCTGGTCTCGCAGACCCGCAGCGACGGCATCCACCTGCTGCTGTTCATCCTCAGCGGGTCCGTGCTGCTGCTGACCGCGTCCCTCCGGGAGCGTGGGGACGCGCAGCGGCGGCTGGTCGAGCAGGAGACGATCAGCGAGGCCGAGCGCGCCCGGCGCACGCTGCTGGAGGAACGGGCGCGGATCGCCCGCGAGTTGCACGACGTGGTGGCCCACCACATGTCGGTGATCACGGTGCAGGCGGATTCGGCGCCGTACCGGATCGAGGGGCTGCCGGAGGCGGCGCGCGAGGAGTTCTCGACGATCGCCGCGTCCGCGCGCGAGTCCCTCACCGAGATGCGGCGGCTGCTGGCGGTGCTGCGCAGCGACGGTACGGAGGGCGAACGCGCCCCGCAGCCGGGCCTGGAGCGGGTTCAGCAGTTGGTGGAGGCGACGGTACGGGCGGGGGTGCCGGCCGAGCTGTCGATGCCGGCCGAGCTGGGGTGCGTACCGCAGGCGGTGGACCTGTCCGCGTACCGGATCGTGCAGGAGGCGCTCGCCAACGTGGTGCGGCACGCACCGGGCGCGCCGACGCGCGTGTCGGTGACGTCGGCGGACGGCCAACTGACCGTGCTGGTCGTCAACGGGCCCTCCGAGGCGGCCGGTTCGCCCCTGGAGACGTCCGGTACCGGGCACGGGCTGGTCGGGATGCGGGAGCGCGTACGGTTGACCGGCGGCACGCTGGACACCGGGCCGCTGCCGGACGGGGGCTTCCGGGTCGCGGCCCGCCTGCCCCTCGCCCTCGACACGGAGGAACTCGGCACGGAGGAACCCGACACGGAGGAACCCGCGTGACCATCCGCGTGATCATCGTCGACGACCAGGCCATGGTGCGCGCGGGGTTCGCCGCGCTGCTGTCGGCGCAGCCGGACATCGACGTGGTGGGCGAGGCGCCGGACGGCCGTGCGGGGGTCGCCGTTGCCCGCTCCACGCACCCCGACGTCGTTCTCATGGACGTCCGCATGCCGGAGATGGACGGCCTGGCGGCGGCCCGCGAGATCCTGTCGCCACCACCGGGCGTGGACGTCCACCGGCCGAAGGTGCTGATGCTCACCACCTTCGACGTGGACGACTACGTGTACGAGGCGCTGCGCGCCGGCGCGTCCGGGTTCCTGCTGAAGGACGCCCCGCCCGCCGACCTGATCGGCGCGGTGCGGGTGGTGGCGGCCGGCGAGGCGCTGCTGGCCCCCTCCGTGACGCGGCGCCTGATCGCCGACTTCGCCGCCGCCCGCCCGGCCCCGCGCCGGGACCGCTCGCTGCGCCTCAACGGCCTGACGCCCCGTGAGACGGAGGTGCTGGAGCTGATCGCCCGGGGCCTGTCGAACCAGGAGATCGCCGACCACCTGGTGCTGGCCGAGCAGACGGTGAAGACCCACATCGGCCGGGTCCTGTCGAAGCTGGACCTCCGCGACCGGGCGCAGGCCGTGATCTTCGCGTACGAGTCCGGGCTGGTGACCCCGGGCGACGCGTAGGCGTCCGGGGTCGCCCACCCCCTACCCCGGTATCACGCCGCGGTTGGCTCCGCGGGGTGACGCCCCCTCAGCGGCCGTCCTCCTACCTTCCTCTCGCCGCACAGGACGAAGGAAGCAGAGGGGGGCGTCATGCGCCGCTGGGAGAACCGCTGGAAGAACCGCTGGAAGAGGACCCTGACCGCCGCGGCACTCGCGACCGCGGTCGTCACCGGGACCGCCGGGTGGGCCGCCGGGAGCGGGCAGCGGGCGGTGACCGGGCCACCGCCCGGGAGCGCGGCCTGGCGGGCCGACGGCTCGCTGGGGCGGGCGCTGCCCGATCCCGCGAGCGCGACGCCCCGGGAGGTCGCCGCCTTCTTCCGCACCCTGCCGGACGACCGGCAGCGGGACCTCGCCCGCCGGCACCCGTCCGTCGTCGGCAACCTCGACGGAGCGCCGGTGGCCCTCCGCTACGAGGCGAACGCCACCGCGCTGCGCCGCGACGCCCGGTACGCGCACCTGGCGGAGCCCGGGCGGCAGATCCTCGCGTTCGACCCGCGTGGCCGGGGCCAGGTCGCGGAGGTGTACGGGGACCTGGCGGGCAGCCGTCACGTCGCGGTCGTCGTGCCCGGGTCGGACATCGACGCCGGGACGTACGACCGGTCCTCCGACCCGTACGGCACGCCCGCCGGGATGGCGAGGCAGTTGCGGGCCGCCGCACAGGACGGCGCCCACGACACCGCCGTGATCGCCTGGGCCGGTTACACCACGCCCGTCGGCGTGGGCGTCGACGCCGCCACCGGGGACCTCGCCGAGGCCGGCGCGGCGCGGCTGGCCCGGCTGACCGACGGACTGGCCGCCCTCGGTGCCCCGGCGCCCGCCGTCTTCTGCCACAGCTACGGCTCCGTCGTCTGCGGACTGGCCGCACCGCACCTGAAGGTCCGGGACCTCGTCGTCCTCGGCTCCCCCGGCATGCGCGCCGGCAGCGTCGCCGACCTGCGCACGACCGCCCGGGTGTGGGCCGCCAAGGACCCGTCCGACTGGATCTCCAAGGTGCCGAACGTCCAGTTCCTCGGCCTCGGCCACGGCACGGACCCGGCCGACCCCGAGTTCGGCGCACGCCCCGTGCCCGCCGCCGACGCCCACGGCCACACCGGCTACTTCGCGCCGGGCACCGAGTCCCTCCGTACCTTCGCCGCCATCGCCCGAGGAGAGGCCCGATGAGTTTCGCCGAGCGCGTCGAGGCGCGCACCCCCGCCCACCGCGACCGCGCCATCGACGGGCTGCGCGCCCTCGCGCTGCTCGCCGTCCCCACCGGCCACTGGCTCCTGGGCGGCTTCACCCTCGACGGCGACGGGGCGATCCACAACGCCAGCCCCCTCACCACCTTCGGGTTCTTCGCACCCGTGAGCTGGGTGCTCCAGATGCTGGGGATCTTCTTCCTGGTCGGCGGGTACGCGTCCGTCCTGTCGTACAACAAGCGCCGGGGCTCCACGCGCGCGTGGCTCATGGGGCGGATCGCCCGGCTCGGCCGTCCGGTCCTCGGCGTGACCGCCGTGTGGGCGGTCCTGGTGCCCCTCCTGTACGTCCTGGGCGTCCCGAACGACACCTTGCGCACCGGATCGACGCTGGTCGTCCAGCCGCTGTGGTTCGTCGGGGTGTACACGGCCGTCACGGCGCTCACCCCGTACTGCGTACGCGCCGCCCGCAGGCTCGGCGCCTGGGCGGCCGCCCCGCTCCTCGGCTCGGTCGCCGTGGTCGACTTCCTCCGTTACGGCCCGTACGCCGATGCCGTGCCGTCCTGGCTGAGCGTGCTGAACGTGCTGCCCGGCTGGCTCTTCGCGTACCAACTCGGCGTCTCCTGGGGCGAGAAGCGCATCCGCGCCAGGCAGGCGTGGGCGCTGCTGGCCGGCGGCGCGGTCCTGTTCGCCACGCTCCTGCTGGCCTTCCACTACCCCGCCTCGATGGTCGGCGTCCCCGGCGAGGCGCGGACCAACTCGCACCCGCCGTCGCTGCTGGTCCTCGCGCTCGCCGCCGCGCAGAGCGGCGCGGCGATCCTGCTGCGCGACCGGCTGGGCCGGCTGCTGCGGCGTCCCGCCCTGTGGGCGCCGGTGGTGGTGATCAACCTGTCGGCGATGACCATCCTGTGCTGGCACCAGACGGCGATGCTGGCCGCCGCCGTCCCGGCGTCGTTCCTCGGCCCGGTGGCGGGGCTGACGACCGCGCCCGACACGCTCGGCTGGATCGTGGCGAGGCTGGCGTGGATGCCGCTGTTCGCGGGGATGTTGCTGCTGATCGGGCGGTACGCGCGCGGGTTCGAGACCCCGTGGACGCGGGCGACCGTGGCCCGCCGCTCGGCAGCGGGGCTGCTGGCGGCGGGCTTCGCGGTCTACGCGCTGGGCTGAGCGGCCTCGACGTCCCGGGAGGCCGACGTGAACGTCATGTCCGGGTACCGGTCGCCGGCCACCTGGGCGGCGACCGGCTCCAGCAGGGCCAGTTCGTCCCCGTCCAGGCGGATACGGGTCGCGGCGGCGTTCTCCAGCAGGCGGGCCCGCTTGCGGGTGCCGGGGATCGGCACGACGGCCAGGCCGTGCACCTCCGCCCGCTGCTGCACCCAGGCGAGGGCCACCTGCGCGGGCGTCACGCCGTGGGCCTCCGCGACCTTGCGCACCGGCTCCAGCAGAGCGGCGTTGCGCCGGGCGTTCTCGCCGGAGAAGCGGGGCTGGTTCTTGCGGAAGTCGTTGCTCGCCAGGTCCTTGGCCGCGTCGACGAACGCCCCGGTGAGGAACCCGCGCCCGAGCGGCGAGTACGGCACGAACGCCACGCCCAGCTCGGCCGCCGCGCCCACCGCGCTGCGCTCGACGTCCCGGGAGAACAGCGACCACTCGGACTGGAGGGCCGCGATGGGGTGCACGGCGTGCGCCTCGCGCAGTTCGGGGCCGGTGACCTCGCTCAGGCCGAGGTGCTTGACCTTGCCCTCCTGGACCAGTTCCGCCATGGCGCCGACGGTCTCGGCGAGCGGTACGGCCGGGTCGCGGCGGTGCATGTAGTAGAGGTCGATGACGTCGACGCCCAGGCGGCGCAGGCTGCCCTCGACGCAGGACCTGATGTAGGCGCGGTCGTTGCGGATGCCCCGGTAGGCGGGGTCGTCGGTGCGGACGATGCCGAACTTGGTGGCGAGCGTGATCTCGTCACGGTGCCGGGCGACGAACGGCGCGAGGAACTCCTCGTTGGCGCCGCGCCCGTAGATGTCGGCGGTGTCGATCAGCGTGACGCCCGCCTCCAGCGCGGCGTCCAGGGTGTCCCGGGCGGCGGCCTCGTCGGTGTCGCCGTAGAACTCGCTGATGCCCATGGCGCCGAAGCCCTGGACGCCCACGAGAGGGCCCTCGGTGCCGAGGCGTACCGTCGCGATCTTCTCGATGCTCATGTGGTCCTCTCCGGGGCCCGGCGGGCACCAGCGTAGAAGTCGATCTTGTAGTCGAGTACGGCGAGCGTGTCCTGGAGCTCCGCGATCCGGGCGCGCACGTCCCGCCGCGTGGACTCCAGCAGCTCCTGCCGCTCCTCGAAGGTGTGCTCGCCCGCCCGCACCAGCTCGGCGTAGCGCACCATGTCCGCCACCGGCATGCCGGTCAGCCGCAGCTTCCCCACGAGGACGAGCCAGTCCAGGTCCCGGTTGGTGAACCGGCGCTGACCGGTGTGCGACCGGTCGACGTGCGGCATCAGCCCGATCCGCTCGTACCAGCGCAGCGTGTGCGCGGTGAGTCCGGTCCAGGCCGACACCTCGCTGATCGTGTAGCGGTCCTGTCCGTCGGGGCGCGGGTGGGCGGGTGGCGCGGAGGCGCAGATGTCGGGGCGCTCGGTCCGTACGGGAGTGCTCTCGATCACCGTCATGGCCTCCACGCTAGGACCTTGGAGTGCACTCCAAGCAAGCCCGGGCCCGGAGAGGTTCCGGCGGGGCGCGGCGATACGCTCGTACGCATGCGAAGCGTGGCGTTGATCGAGAACTGGCCTGTCCGGACCGCGGCGGCGGCCGTCGTACGGGCGGACGGGACCGTCGTCGGGGCGCACGGCCCCACGGACCGGCCGTTCCCGCTGGCCTCGGTGACCAAGCCGCTCGCCGCGTACGCCGTGCTCGTGGCGTACGAGGAGGGCGCGGTCGAGCTCGACGAGCCGGCCGGCCCGGAGGGGTCCACCGTGCGGCACCTGCTGGCCCACACCTCGGGGCTGGCGTTCGACGAGCACCGGGTCATGGCCGCGCCGGGCACCCGGCGGATCTACTCCAACGCCGGGTTCGAGGTGCTGGGCGACCACATCGCGAAGGCCACCGACATCCCGTTCGCCGAGTACCTGCGCCAGGCGGTGCTGGAGCCGCTGGGCATGACGGCCACGACGCTGGACGGCTCGCCCGCGAAGGACGGCGTCTCGACGGTCGACGACCTGGCGCGGTTCGCCGCCGAGGTGCAGGCACCGCGCCTGCTGGACCCGCGCACCGTGCTGGAGGCCATGTCGGTCGTCCACCCCGGGCTGACCGGCATCCTGCCGGGGTACGGGCACCAGAAGCCGAACGACTGGGGCCTCGGGTTCGAGATCCGCGACGCCAAGTCCCCGCACTGGACGGGGTCTTCGTCCTCCCCGCGCACCTTCGGGCACTTCGGCCAGTCGGGCACGTTCCTGTGGGTCGACCCGGACGCGCGAGCCGCTTGCGTCGCCCTGACCGACCGGGCCTTCGGGCCGTGGGCGATCGAGGCGTGGCCGCCCTTCACGGACGCGGTGCTGGCGGAGCTGCGCGCGACGCGCTGAGGTACGGGCGGGAGCGGCCCCGCGACCGCGGAAGCTCCTCCGGCGACGATAGATTCGTGCCATGCCCCCTGAGAAGCCCACCGCCGTCGACCACCTCGATGACGACGACTACCCCGCCTACACGATGGGGCGGGCGGCCGCCATGCTGGGCACGACGCCCGCTTTCCTCCGGGCTCTCGGGGAGGCCCGGCTCATCACCCCGCTGCGGTCCGAGGGCGGCCACCGCCGCTACTCCCGCTACCAGCTCCGCCTCGCCGCCCGGGCCCGGGAGCTCGTCGACCAGGGCACTCCGGTCGAGGCCGCCTGCCGGATCATCATCCTGGAGGACCAGCTCGAGGAGGCGCTGCGCCTCAACGAGGAGATGCGCCGCCGCGCCGGGGGCTCCTGAGCCGATGCGAGTGGCGGATAACGAATATCTCTCGTCGCCGCTGTAGAAATTCAGGAAATGCGCGATGAGATTTTTGGCCGCGCCGACCCGGACGGAAAAACGTACCGCACCTTTGCGCTCGCCCCGTGCTACGGTTGCATCAGTTGCAGTTGTGGTTCCCAGAGGCTTTCAACAGTTCATTTCCGGTGTTTTCCGGAGGGGAAATCATCCCAGCGACTCCGGGTGCGCAAGGTGTGCACTCCGGGCACTGCCCCAAAGGGAGATTCAATATGGCATCTGGCACCGTGAAGTGGTTCAACGCGGAAAAGGGCTTCGGCTTCATCGAGCAGGACGGCGGCGGCGCTGACGTGTTCGCCCACTACTCGAACATCGCCTCCTCGGGCTTCCGCGAGCTTCAGGAAGGCCAGAAGGTGAACTTCGACGTCACGCAGGGCCAGAAGGGCCCGCAGGCCGAGAACATCGTTCCCGCCTGACGCTGACGCGTTACGACGCAGCCGGGGCCCGCACCATGGGTGCGGGCCCCGGCTCGTTTCGGCTGCCCGGCCCGTCCCGCACGACGGGTCCCGTGGCCGGCGGCTCCGCCCGCCGGGCCACCGCGTCCGCCGGACGGGGAATCCCGTCACGGCCCTCGCGCCCGAATGACGAACGCCGCTCTGCTCGGCTCGTACTCCGGCGCCTTTCGACGAACCGGTCACGCCTTTCGGCCGGCATCGGTTCCGTCTTTTTCTCCGGTCCGTTCTTGCGAAATCCTCGTGCTCGCGCGACCCCATGCCGCCGGGAGGAATTTTTCGACACGTGCCGCATCGAGGAAGGTTCCGCATGAACCGCACTGCTCGCACGAACGACGGCTCCTCCCGCTCCCGTGGCTCCGCCGGCCGCGGAAACCACGGCCGCCCGCAGGCTCGCCACACCGCCGCGCCCCGTCCGCCGGGCACCGGGCGACCCGGTGGCGACCGGCGACGCCGCCCCACGGCGCTCGGCGGGGAGTTCGCCCTGCCCGTCAGCAGCACCCCGTCGCTGCCGCCCGTCGAGACGTTCACCGAGCTCGACCTGCCCCACCGCCTGCTGGCCGCGCTCCGCTCCGAAGGCATGACCGTGCCGTTCCCCATCCAGGCGGCAACCCTGCCGAACTCGCTGGCCGGCCGGGACGTCCTGGGCCGGGGGCGCACGGGCTCGGGCAAGACGCTCGCCTTCGGCCTCGCCCTGCTGGCCCGTACCGCCGGGAAGCGGGCCGAGCCCCGGCAGCCGCTGGCCCTCGTCCTCGTACCCACCCGGGAACTGGCCCAGCAGGTCACCGACGCGCTGACCCCCTACGCCCGCTCGCTGCACCTGCGGCTGACCACGGTCGTCGGCGGTATGCCGATCGGCCGCCAGGCGGGCGCGCTGCGCGGCGGAAGCGAGGTCGTCGTCGCGACACCCGGCCGCCTCAAGGACCTCGTCGACCGGGGCGACTGCCGGCTGGACCAGGTGGCCGTCACCGTCCTGGACGAGGCCGACCAGATGACCGACATGGGCTTCATGCCGCAGGTGACCCACCTGCTCGACCAGGTGCGGCCCGGCGGGCAGCGCCTGCTCTTCTCGGCCACCTTGGACCGCAACGTCGACCTCCTGGTCCGCCGGTACCTGACCGACCCGGTCGTCCACTCCGTCGACCCCTCCGCCGGGGCGGTCACCACGATGGAGCACCACGTGCTCCACGTGCAGGGCGCCGACAAGCACGCCACCACCACGGAGATCGCCGCCCGCGACGGGCGGGTGATCATGTTCCTGGACACCAAGCACGCGGTGGACCGGCTGACCAAGGACCTCCTGGCCGTCGGGGTGCGTGCCTCCGCGCTGCACGGCGGCAAGACCCAGCCGCAGCGCACCCGCACCCTGGACCGGTTCAAGAGCGGTCACGTGACGGTCCTGGTGGCCACCAACGTCGCCGCGCGTGGCATCCACGTCGACGACCTCGACCTCGTCGTCAACGTCGACCCGCCCACCGACCACAAGGACTACCTGCACCGAGGCGGCCGCACCGCCCGCGCCGGCGAGTCCGGCACCGTCGTGACCCTGGTACTGCCCGGCCAACGGCGCGGCATGGAGCGGCTGATGGTCGACGCCGGCATCACGGCCCGGGTGACCCGGGTCCGCTCGGGCGAGGCCGAACTGAGCCGCATCACCGGCGCCAAGGCGCCCTCGGGCGTCCCCGTCACCATCACGGCTCCGGCCTCCGAGCGGCCCAAGAGCCCCGGCGCCTCCACCCGCGGCCGTCGCCGCCGCCCCTCCCGCTGGGGCCGCCAGGCCTCCTCCGGCACCGCCGCCTAGCCACCGCCCCGCCGAAGAGGAGAAGTCCTTGACACCGTTTCAGACTCTGGTCCGGGAAGCGAACGGCACGGGCCTGACCGCCCGTGACGCCATGGACGCGCCCGGGCCCCAGGTCGACGACCACATGATGGTCGACGTGGCGCTGTCCGTACTCATCAGCGCGCGCGTCGACCACCTGCTCCTCCAGGACGAGGCGGGCCGCTGCTCGGGCCTGGTCACCCGGGCCGAACTGGCCGCCCACCGGGGCGGCTCCTGGTATGCCGACCGCACCCGGCTGCGCGACATCCCCCTCGACCGGGGGCCGTTCACCGACTCGGCGGCGCACCTCGACGACGCGGAGTCCGCCATGCGGGTCCGTGCGCTGGACGTGTCCCCCCTGGTCGACGAACACGGCTACACCCTGGGCATCCTGGCCCTCCCCCCGCTCCGGACGGCGGCGGCGCCGCTGGGCGCCACGGCGGCCCGCGGATGACCTCGGGGGCACGGAAGGGCGAGCCGGATTCTAGAATCAACACCCATGTCGCATCCTGACGAACTGCTCGTCGACATCGCCGCCACGGTGGAGTCGGAGCACACCACTCAGATGTCCCTCACCGTCGTGGTCCACGGAGCCGTCATCACGGGCCGGCTGGCGCCCGAGTCCGTATGGCGGCAGCGGGTGGCCGAGGTCCTGAGGGACTCGGACCGGCTCGGTCCGTTCGCCGGCACCTTCGCGCCGCCCGGGGGCGCCGGGTCCCGGCCGGCCGGGGCGCCCACGCATCTGCACTTCCACGTCGCCAGAATCCTCCAGGGTCCGGTGGGCATCCCGGAGACGGGCGGGATGTACCGGATCGCCATCAAGGACGTGAGCGCCTGGACGGTGGGGGACTTCAGCTACTCCGACCAGTGAGCGGCCGGCGCCGCCGTATCAGGCGCTCATCTCCCACACCAGCACCTCGGCCGGCCCGAGCGCGACCAGTTCCAGGCCCGCCGCGCCGGTGATCCGGGCCGCGTCGCCGGGGCCCAGCTCGTCGTCGGCGAGCCGGACCGCGCCACGGACGACGTGGACGTACACGAAGGCGGCGTCCGGGACGGCGATCCGCTCGCCGGCACCCGCCGGGCGGCGGACGTGGAACATCGCGCCCGCGGCCGGCAGGGCGTACGGTGTCGCGTCCGCGATGCCCCGGACGACCTCGTAGGACGGGTCGCCGCCGGGCTCCTTGGGGGCCAGCCACATCTGGACGAAGACCAGCGGGGCGTCGCCGTCGTTGCGTTCCTCGTGCCGGACGCCGGCGGCGGCGCTGAGGTGTTGTACGTCACCCGGGCCGATCCGTGAGGTGTGCCCGGCGGAGTCGCGGTGCGTGAGCTCGCCCTCGACGACCCAGGTGACGATCTCGGTGTGGCTGTGCGGGTGCTCGTCGAACCCCGAGCCGGGGGCGAGCCGCTCCTCGTTGCAGGCCAGGATGGCGCCGAACCGGAGGTTGTCGGGGTCGTAGAAGCGGCCGAAGGAGAAGGCGTGCAGGGTCTCGATCCCGGCCGTCGCCTCACCGCCGCGGTAGCGCTCGGCGGCCCGTCGCACGGACCACACCGGGCCGCCCGTCGTGGGTCGCGGGGCGGCCGCCGCCCCGTCTGGATGCCATGAACTCACGGGACCACCGTAGACCCGGCGCCGCACCCGGCCGCCGCGATGAGGCAGTCTTGTCCCGTGCCTGAACCCGCAGCGAACGACGCCCACCCCCATGCCGCGACCCTGAAGCGCCTGGAGCAGTCCTCCGGACGGCTCGCGGCGAGCGCCATTGCCCGCATGGACGAGACGCTGCCCTGGTACCGGGCGATGCCGCCGGAGAACCGGTCGTGGATCGGTCTGGTCGCCCAGGCCGGTATCGCCGCGTTCACCGAGTGGTTCCGGCATCCGGAGACCCCGCAGGCGATCTCGACCGACGTCTTCGGGACGGCTCCGCGCGAGCTGACCCGGGCGATCACGCTGCGCCAGACCGTGGAGATGGTCCGCACGACGATCGAGGTCATGGAGTCGGCGATCGAGGAGGTCGCCGCCCCCGGCGACGAGTCGGTGCTGCGCGAGGCGCTGCTGGTGTACGCGCGGGAGATCGCCTTCGCGACGGCCCAGGTGTACGCGCAGGCCGCCGAGGCGCGCGGTGCCTGGGACGCCCGGCTGGAGTCGCTGGTGGTGAACGCGGTGCTGTCCGGCGAGGCCGACGAGGGCGCCGTCTCGCGGGCCGCCGCACTCGGCTGGAATTCGCCGGAGCACGTGTGCGTGATCCTGGGCACGGCCCCGGACGGCGACAGCGAGCTGACGGTGGAGGCGATCCGGCGGGCGGCCCGGCACGCCAAGCTCCAGGTCCTGACCGGGGTGCTGGGCGACCGGCTGGTCGTGATCGCGGGCGGCAGCGACAACCCGCTGCACGTCGCCAAGGCGCTGATCGGCCCGTACGCGGCCGGGCCGGTCGTCGCGGGGCCGATCGTGCCGGACCTGCTGGCGGCGACCCGGTCCGCGCAGGCCGCGGCGGCGGGCCTGAAGGCCTGCTCGGCCTGGCAGGACGCGCCGCGCCCGGTACTGGCGGACGATCTCCTGCCGGAGCGCGCGATCGCCGGTGACCCGTCGGCGCGCGAGCAGTTGGTGGAGGAGATCTACAGACCGCTGGAGGAGGCGGGCTCGGCGCTGCTGGAGACGCTGAGCGTCTACCTGGAGCAGGCGAGCAGTCTGGAGGGCGCGGCCCGGATGCTCTTCGTGCATCCCAACACCGTGCGCTACCGGCTCCGACGTGTGACCGACGTCACCGGATGGTCACCCTCCGATGTTCGTTCCGCGTTCACGCTGCGGATCGCGCTGATCCTGGGGCGTCTGGCCGACGGAGATCCCCAGTCCTAGACTTTTTGTCGAACGTCAACAATTCCCCTGACGGTTCTTCGTCCCTGTCCCCACGGGCGGTGGGAGCCGTCCACAAGAGAGAGTGTGAGGGTGCTCGTACTCGTCGCTCCCGGCCAAGGCGCTCAGACGCCCGGCTTCCTGACTCCCTGGCTCGACCTCCCCGGCGCCTCCGACCGCGTCGCCGCGTGGTCCGACGCCATCGGGCTCGACCTCGTCCACTACGGCACCAAGGCCGACGAGGACGCGATCCGCGACACGGCGGTGGCCCAGCCGCTGCTGGTCGCGGCCGGCCTGCTGTCCGCGTCGGCGCTCGGCGATGTGACCCCCGGCGCCGTCGCCGGCCACAGCGTCGGTGAGATCACGGCGGCCGCGTTCGCCGGTGTCCTCGACGACACGGCCGCGCTCGGCTTCGTACGGACGCGCGGCCTGGCGATGGCCGAGGCCGCCGCCGTCACCGAGACCGGCATGTCGGCGCTGCTCGGCGGCGAGCCGGAGGTCACCGTCCCGCACCTGGAGCAACTGGGCCTGACCCCGGCGAACGTGAACGGCGCCGGCCAGATCGTCGCCGCCGGCACCATGGAGCAGTTGGCCGCCCTGGCGGAGGACAAGCCCGAGGGCGTGCGCCGCGTGGTGCCGCTCAAGGTCGCCGGCGCGTTCCACACGCACCACATGGCGCCCGCGGTCGCCACGCTCCAGAAGGCCGCCGACGGCCTGACGGTCGCCGACCCCACCGTGACGTACGTCTCCAACAAGGACGGCGAGACCGTCGCCACGGGCGCCGACGTCGTCGCCCGCCTGGTGGGGCAGGTCGCCAACCCCGTCCGCTGGGACCTGTGCATGGAAACGTTCCAGCGGCTCGGCGCCACCGCCCTGGTCGAGGTGTGCCCCGGCGGCACGCTCACCGGCATCGCCAAGCGCGCCCTGAAGGGTGTCAAGACGCTCGCGCTGAAGACGCCGGACGACCTCGACGCGGCCCGCGCGCTCATCGCCGAGCACGCGGCGCCCGCCGCCTGACAAGGAGCCATAGAGCATGGCGAAGATCAAGCCCAGCCAGGGCGCCCCGTACGCGCGGATCATGGGTGTGGGCGGCTACCGGCCCACCCGTGTCGTGCCCAACGAGGTGATCCTGGAGACGATCGACTCGTCCGACGAGTGGATCCGCTCGCGCTCCGGCATCGCCACCCGCCACTGGGCCTCCCCCGAGGAGACCGTGACCGCGATGTCGGTCGAGGCGGCCGGCAAGGCCATCGCGGACGCCGGGATCACGCCCGAGCAGATCGGCGGTGTGATCGTGTCCACCGTCTCGCACTTCAAGCAGACCCCGGCCGTCGCCACCGAGATCGCGGACAAGATCGGCGCGAACAAGCCGGCCGCGTTCGACATCTCGGCGGGCTGCGCCGGCTTCGGTTACGGCCTGACGCTCGCCAAGGGCATGGTGGTCGAGGGTTCGGCAGAGCACGTCCTCGTCATCGGCGTGGAGCGGCTCAGCGACCTGACCGACCTGGAGGACCGCGCGACGGCCTTCCTCTTCGGTGACGGCGCGGGCGCCGTCGTCGTCGGCCCCGCGAAGGAGCCGGCGATCGGCCCGACCGTGTGGGGCTCCGAGGGCGACAAGTCCGAGACCATCAAGCAGACCGTCGCCTGGACCGACTACCGCGACGGCACGGTCGAGAAGTTCCCCGCCATCACGCAGGAGGGCCAGGCGGTGTTCCGCTGGGCCGTCTTCGAGATGGCGAAGGTCGCCCAGCAGGCCCTGGACGCGGCCGGCATCACGGCGGCCGACCTGGACGTCTTCATCCCGCACCAGGCCAACATGCGGATCATCGACTCGATGGTGAAGACTCTGAAGCTGCCGGAGCACGTCACGGTCGCCCGTGACGTCGAGACGACCGGCAACACCTCGGCCGCCTCGATTCCGCTCGCGATGGAGCGGCTCCTGGCGACCGGTCAGGCGAAGAGCGGTGACACCGCGCTCGTCATCGGCTTCGGGGCGGGTCTCGTGTACGCCGCGACGGTCGTTACCCTCCCCTAGGCACCGTTCGGGTCTTCCCGGACGACCAGCCTCAAAACCCTCTGAGAAACACCTCTGAGATACACACCGAAGGAGCGCCACATGGCCGCCACTCAGGAAGAGATCGTCGCCGGTCTCGCCGAAATCGTGAACGAGATCGCCGGCATCCCGGTCGAGGACGTCCAGTTGGACAAGTCCTTCACCGACGACCTGGACGTCGACTCGCTCTCCATGGTCGAGGTCGTCGTCGCCGCCGAAGAGCGCTTCGACGTCAAGATCCCGGACGAGGACGTCAAGAACCTCAAGACGGTCGGCGACGCTGCCGACTACATCCTGAAGCACCAGGGCTGATCGGATCGCCACCCGGCGGTGGCGCCGCATTCCCCGCATACCTCATAGACGTGGAGAAAGAATTCCTGTGAACTCGACCAATCGCACCGTGGTCGTCACCGGTATCGGCGCAACCACACCGCTGGGTGGCGACTCCGCCGCGACCTGGGAAGGTCTGCTGGCGGGACGCTCCGGCGTCAAGCCCCTCGACGGCGACCGCTACGCCGACATGCCCGTCCGCATCGCGGCCCCCGTGGCCGTCGACCCGGCCGAGATCCTGCCGCGCCCGCTGGCCCGCCGCCTGGACCGCTCGGCGCAGTTCGCCGTGATCGCGGCCCGTGAGGCGTGGGCGGACGCGGGCTTCACCGCGCCGGCGGGCGAGGACGCGGCGATCGACCCCGACCGGCTCGGCACCGTCATCGCCTCCGGCATCGGCGGCGTGACGACCCTGCTCGACCAGTACGACGTGCTGAAGGAGAAGGGCGTACGCCGCGTCTCCCCGCACACCGTGCCGATGCTGATGCCCAACAGCCCCTCCGCCAACGTCGGCCTGGAGGTGAACGCCCGGGCGGGCGTCCACACCCCGGTCTCGGCGTGCGCGTCGGGCGCCGAGGCGATCGGCTACGCCATCGAGATGATCCGCACCGGCCGCGCCGACGTGGTCGTCGCGGGCGGCACCGAGGCGGCGATCCACCCGCTGCCGGTCGCCGCGTTCGCCAACATGATGGCGATGTCCAAGAACAACGACGAGCCGGAGAAGGCCTCGCGCCCGTACGACAAGGGCCGTGACGGCTTCGTCCTCGGCGAGGGCGCCGGTGTCGTCATCCTGGAGTCCGCCGAGCACGCCGCCGCGCGTGGCGCGAAGGTCTACTGCGAGGCGCTCGGCCAGGGGCTGTCGGCCGACAGCCACCACATCGCCCAGCCGGAGCCGACGGGCCGCGGCATCGCCGCCGCCCTCCAGAACCTGCTGGACACCACCGACCTGAAGCCGGCCGAGGTCGTGCACCTCAACGCCCACGCCACGTCCACCCCACAGGGTGACGTCGCCGAGGTCAAGGCGCTGCGCAAGGTGCTCGGCGACGAGCTGGACCACGTGGCGATCTCGGCCACCAAGTCCATGACCGGCCACCTGCTGGGCGGCGCGGGCGGCATCGAGACCGTCGCCACGGTCCTGGCCCTGCACCACCGCACGGCCCCGCCGACGATCAACGTCGACGAGCTGGACGAGGAGGTCGACGCCGACATCGTCCGCGACGAGCCCCGCGCGCTGCCCGAGGGCACGATCGCCGCGATCAACAACTCGTTCGGCTTCGGCGGCCACAACGTGGTGCTGGCGTTCCGCACGGTGTGACCTCGCGGTCGGCGACCGTGAACGTGAGGCTGGGCCCGCCCCTCGGAGGGGTGGGCCCAGTCCCATGTTCGGGCACTCCGAAGCCTGTGAGGCCCCCTGGGGCCGAGCAGTGCGAGGGGCGCGTGAAGGATCAGACCACCTGGTGGAGCCAGCGGACCGGGGCGCCTTCGCCGGCGTAGCGGAAGGGTTCGAGTTCGTCGTCCCAGGGCTTGCCGAGGAGGCGGGCGATCTCGGCTTCGAGCTGGGTCTCGCCCTGGGCCGAGCGGGCGAGGGCCGCGCGGAGGCGGTCCTCGGGGATCAGGATGTCGCCGTGGATGCCGGTGACCGCGTGGAAGATGCCCAGCTCGGGCGTGGCGCTGTAGCGCTCGCCCTCGGCCGTGGAGCACGGCTCGGCGGTGACCTCGAAGCGGAGCATCTGCCAGCCGCGCAGCGCGGAGGCCAGTTGGGAGGCGGTGCCCGGTTCGCCCTGCCAGGAGAACTCCGCTCTCCACGTGCCCGGGGAGGCCGGCTGCCTGATCCAGTCGAGCTGGACCCGCGCACCGAGCACTCCCGCCACCGCCCATTCGACGTGCGGGCACAGCGCGCGCGGTGCGGAGTGTACGTACAGGACTCCACGTGTCGTCACCGGGACCTCCAGTGTGGGACGAGGTTCGCCTTTCCCAGCGGCCTCAGTAAACAGCATCGGGAGTGAAACTCCGCAAAAGGGACAGCATGTGACGTGATGTAATTTACCGGAGCCGGTTGGCGAAGGCGCCTGACGGTTCGACGGGGAAAAGCTACCGTGCGCCGGGGCGCTTGGGATGACGTACGGTCTGCCCGGGGGACGTTGACACCAAGCTTTCACTCGCCAGGACGCCGACGAAAGGGCTACCGAATGGCTGCCGGCCGACGAGGCCGTATACGAACTCTCGCCGTGTGGACGGCGGCCGCCGCCCTGGTGTCGGGCGCGGCGCTGTCCGGGTGCGAGGCAGCACCGGGGGGCGGGCCGGGCGTGGCGTCGCGCCCCTCCGCGAGCCCCTCCCCCACCCCCAGGCCCAGCCCCGCGTGGGACCCGCGCCCCGCGTCGGTCGCGGCCGTCGGGGACTCCATCACACGCGGGTTCGACGCGTGCGGCGTGCTGGCCGACTGCCCGGAGGTGTCCTGGGCGACCGGCAGCGACGCGCGGGTGAACAGCCTCGCGCGGCGGCTCCTGGGCGCGTCGGCGCTGCCGGCCCGCACCTGGAACCTGGCCCGGTCAGGGGCTCGGATGGCGGAGCTGCCGGGCCAGATGGCGGCGGCGGCCGCGAAGAAGCCGGGCCTGGTGACGGTGCTGGTGGGCGCGAACGACGCCTGCCGCAGCAGCGCCGGGCTGATGACGCCGGTGTCCGCCTTCCGCGCCTCGTTCGAGGAGGCGATGCGCGAGCTGCGCGCGGTGTCGCCGAAGAGCCAGGTGTACGTGTCGAGCGTGCCGGACCTGAAACGGCTCTGGTCGACGGGGCAGGGCAGCGCGCTCGGCAAGCAGGTGTGGCGACTGGGCGTTTGCGCGTCGATGCTGGGTGACGCCGACGACGTGGGCGCGGCGGCCGAGGAGCGGCGCGAGGAGGTGTACGAGCGGGTGGTGGCGTACAACGAGGTGCTCCGGGACGTGTGTGCGAAGGACCGGCTGTGCCGGTACGACGACGGGGCCGTGTTCGACTACCGGTTCACAAGGGCGCAGCTCTCCCCGTGGGACTGGTTCCATCCGAGTACGAACGGCCAGGGACGGCTGGCGGAGATCGCCTACAGGATCATCACCTCATGAGAACTCCATGTGAACCGTGCGGCCGGCTGGCCGACGGGACGGCCGTCCACCGGTGGGTCCTGGAACGGGCCGGGGTACGCGTACGTGTCCTGACGTACGGCGGCATCGTGCAGTCGGTGGAGGTGCCCGACCGGGACGGCGCGGTCGCGAACGTGGTGCTGGGGTACGCCTCGCCGTCCGGGTACGAGGCCGATCCGGGGCCGTACTTCGGGGCGCTGGTGGGGCGGTACGCGAACCGGATAGCGGGCGGGGTGTTCACCCTGGACGGGCGGACCCACCGACTCGCCCGCAACGGCGGCCCGAACAGCCTGCACGGCGGCGAGCGCGGGTTCGACAAGCGGGTGTGGGACGCCGAGGCGGTTGACGGCGGGGTGCGGCTGTCGCGGGTGAGCCCGGACGGCGAGGAGGGCTTCCCCGGGCGGCTGGAGGTCTCCGCCACGTACACGCTGGACGCGTCGGGCGCGCTGCGGATCGCGTACGAGGCGGTGACGGACGCGCCGACGGTGGTGGCCCTGACCAACCACACGTACTGGAACCTGGGCGGCGCGCACGAGATGCGGCTCGCGGCCGGGCACTTCACGCCGCTGGACGAGGCCGCGATCCCGACGGGTGAGATCGCGGAGGTGGACGGCACCCGGCTCGACTTCCGGACGTCGCGCCCCGTCGGCACGGGCCTGGACCACAACTTCGTGCTGGACGCCGGCACCGACGGCCCGGCGGCGGAGCTGTACTCGCCGGTCACCGGGCGGCTGCTGACGGTCCGTACGACCGAACCGGGGCTCCAGGTGTACGCGCCGGACCACCTGGACGGCGTGGCCCTGGAGACCCAGGCGTTCCCCGACTCCCCGAACCGGCCGCAGTTCCCGAGTACGGTCCTGCGGCCGGGCGAGGTGTACGCGTCACAGACCGTGTACGCGTTCGGGGTTCGCTAATCCGTTCCACCGACGGTCAGGGTGGCGCGCAGGCGGGTGTCGGTGAGCGAACGTCCGGCTCGGACCTCGTACCGACCGGGGATCGCCGTCCACGCGCCGGTCTCCTCGTCCCAAATCTCGAAGGCCCTTGCCCGCAGCCCGATCTCGGCCTCCACCGTCTCCCCGGGCCCGGCCTCCACGCTCGCGAAGCCGGCCAGCCAGCGGGCCGGGCGCTCGACGGGGTCGGCCACGGGTGCCACGTAGAGCTGGATGACCTCGCGGCCGGGGCGGGGGCCGGTGTTGCGGACGCGGACGGTGGCGCTCTCCGGGGACAGCTCCAGGGTCTCGTACTCCCAGGTGGTGTAGCCGAGGCCGTGTCCGAAGGGGTACGCGGGGGCGGTGCCGGCCCGGTCCCAGGCGCGGTAGCCGGTGAAGAGCCCCTCGCGGTAGGGGAGTTCGCCGTCCGTAGGGGTGACCTCGGTGACCGGCGCGTCGGCGAGGCGGGCCGGCCAGGTGGTGGGCAGGCGGCCGCCGGGCTCCTCGGCGCCGAGCAGGACGTCGGCGAGGGCGGCGCCGCCCTCCTGGCCGGGGAACCAGCTCAGCAGCACGGCCGCCACGTCCTCGCGCCAGGGCATCTCGACGGGGGAGCCCGCGTTGACGACGACGACGGTGTTCGGGTTGGCGGCGGCGACGGCCCGGACGAGGTCGTCCTGGCGGCCGGGCAGCTTCAGATCGGTGCGGTCGAAGCCCTCGGACTCGACGCGTTCGGTGGTGGCGACCACGACGATCGCGGTGTCGGCGGCGCGGGCGGCCTCGGCGGCCTCGGCGATCAGCTCGTCGGGGTCGCGGCGCGGCCCGAGGTGGACCAGGGAGAACATCACGCCCGGCAGCGGCGCCGCGTGCTCCTGGTCGAGCGGGTGGAGGAGGGACACCTCGACGGGGACGCCCTCGGTGAGGTCGACCTTGCCGCGCTCGGTCGGGGCGCCGAAGAACGCCTCGAAGGGATCGGCCTCGTCGCCCATCTCCTGGACGCCGTCGTAGAGGGTCTCGCCCGCGACGGTCAGGGTGAAGGCGCCCAGGCCGCGCGTGCCGAAGGCGTGCTCGCCGCTCTCGCGGGGCGTGAAGGTGCCAGTGACCTCGACGCTGTGCAGTCGGTCGTAGGTGACGCCCTCGGGCAGGTCGTCGCCGATCCACTGGACCTGGCCGCTGGGCAGGGAGCCCTCGCCGAGGACGGTGCCGTCGGCGTCACGGCAGACGGCGCGCAGCGCGAAGCCCTGGCCGGCGGGGACGAGTTCGTCGCTGGGGTCGGCGCCGATGGCGTACGTCAGCGCGCCGGAGGGGAGCGCGGCGGTGAGGCCGTCGAGCGGGGAGACGGTGTGGTCGGGGAAGACCTGGGCGGAGCCGCCGCCGAGGACGCGGGCGTCGCGGGCGGCGGCGCCGAGCAGGGCGACGGTCCGGCCGGGCGCGAGGGGCAGGGCGTCCTGCTCGTTGCGTACGAGGACGAAGCCGCGGCGGGCGATCTCGCGGGCGAGTGCCTCGCCGTCGACGGGCTCGGGGAGGCTGGTGACGGCCGGCCCGGCGCCGTCGAGGGCGCCGACGCGGGCGGCGAGGTGCAGCACGTTGCGTACGGCTCCGTCGACGGCCGCCTCGTCGACGTGGCCCGAGCGGACGGCGGCGGCGAGGGCCTCGCCGTAGACGGTGCGCGGTCCGGGCATGGCGAGGTCGAGGCCGCCTTCGATGGCGCCCCGGGTGTCGCGGGCGGCCATCCAGTCGGAGACGTTGATGCCGTCGAAGCCCCATTCGCCGCGCAGGACCTCGTTGACCAGGTGGTGGTGCTCGGTCATGGTGCGGCCGTTGACCTGGTTGTAGGCGGTCATGATGCCCCAGGGGCGGGCGTTGTCGACGATCGCCTCGAAGGGGGCGAGGTAGAGCTCGCGCAGCGGCCGAGCGCCGATCGTGTTGTTCACGGTGAAGCGGTCGGTCTCGGCGTCGTTGGCGACGAAGTGCTTGACGGTGGTGCCGACGCCGCCGTCCTGGACGCCCAGGACGTATCCGGTGCCGATCTCGCCGGTGAGGTACGGGTCCTCGCTGTACGCCTCGAAGTGGCGCCCGCCCAGCGGCGAGCGGTGGAGGTTGACGGTGGGGGCGAGGAGGACGTGGACGCCCTTGCGGCGGGCCTCCTGGGCGAGCAGCCGGCCGGCGCGGCGGGCGAGGGCCGGGTCCCAGGTGGCGGCGAGCGCGGTGGGGGACGGCAGGGCGATGGACGGGTCGTCGGCGGTCCAGCGGACGCCGCGTACGCCGATCGGGCCGTCGGACATGACCAGCGACGTCAGGCCGATCTCGGGGAAGGCGGGCAGCGACCACATGTCCTGGCCGGCCAGCAGGCGGGTCTTGGCGTCCAGGTCGAGCTTGCGGAGTGCCGCGTCGACGACCTGCTCGTACCGGGTGTCGGTCGGGTCTGTCACTGTCGTACCTCCGTGTCGGCGTGCGGGGTGTCCATGGTGACGGCACTACCTGTAGACCGGTAGGGTTCGTTATGTTTTCGTGATTTTCACCGATCGGAGTGGGTGAGGATGGCAGCGGCCAGGGCCAGGAGTGAGGAACGACGCGCCGAGATCGTGCGCGCCGCCCTCGAAGTGATCGCCGAGCGCGGCTACCGGGGCGCGTCGCTCGGGGCGGTCGCCGAGCGGGTCGGCCTGACCCAGCAGGGGCTCCTGCACTACTTCCCCACCAAGGAGGCGCTGCTCGTCGCGGTGCTGGAGGAGCGCGACCAGTGGGACACGGGCGGCAGCGGAGCGCGTGAGGGCTGGCGGCTCGACCTGCTGGACTCGCTCGTCGAGTAC
Source organism: Streptomyces sp. NPDC031064 (assembly GCF_055570965.1). NCBI lineage: Bacteria > Bacillati > Actinomycetota > Actinomycetes > Kitasatosporales > Streptomycetaceae > Streptomyces > Streptomyces sp. NPDC031064. The sequence goes on along the minus strand of NZ_JBVIGF010000003.1, from coordinate 192,742 downwards.
AACGCGATGCGGCCGGGCATCGTGCAGACCTTCTCGGCGCTGCTCGGCGAGAGCGTGACGGAGGGTCACCCGGCGCGGGAGTTCTTCACCCGCCGCTACGCCCAGGTGCGGGCCGAAATGGCGAACGTCCTGCGGGCCGAGTACGGGGACCGGCTGCCCGGCGGGCTGACGCCCGATGAGGCGGCGCCGCTGATGACGGCCGTGATGGACGGGCTCCAGTACCAGTGGCTGCTCGACCCGGACGCGGTGGACATGCCGGCCGCCTTCCGGGACTTTCTGCGGCTGTTGGGGGCGCGGTAGCGTTCCGGGACCCTACGGAAGGACTGCCGCTCGTGTCCCGGATACGGTTGCGTACGACCCTCGTTGTGGCACTCGCCGCGCTGACGTTGTCCACGGTCCCCGCCCAGGCGGCGCCCACCGTCGAGGAGGCCCGCCTCGACAGAGCCGTACCGCAGGAGCTCCTCCGCCGCAGCGGATTCGACACGGTGGCACCCGAGTTCGCCGCCGCGCTGGAGGGCGCCGGGTCCTACGCGGCGGCCGAGCGGGCCGTCCGGCGGCACGCGTCGCGGCTGTGGCAGCGGGCGGTGGACCGGGCGCAGGGGCGGGGGCCGGCGCGGGGCGACCTCGCCCGGGACGACGACCGGCCGCTGTACTGGGCACGGCTGGCCATGACCCGTGAACTGCGCGCCTGGGAGCCCGACTTCACCCTGTCGCCGGAGGCGCGGGCCCGGCTGCTGGACCGGCTGGAGACCTCCTCGCGCGGCCAGGACGCCATCCGCTACCCGGTCGGCAAGGGCGTCAAGCGGGTGCTGATGACCGGGTTCGACCCGTTCACCCTCGACCGGGACGTCCGGATCAGCAACCCGTCGGGCGCGGCGGCCCTGGCGCTGGACGGGACGCTGATCCGCACGGCGGACGGGCACCTCGCCCGGGTGGAGACGGCGGTGTTCCCGGTGCGCTGGGCGGACTTCGCGGACGGCGAGGTGGAGCGCACCCTGGCGCCGCACCTGCCGCGCGTGGACGCCTTCACAACGGTGAGCCAGGGCCGGGTCGGCCGCTTCGACATCGAGCGCTTCAACGGGGCCTGGCGCGGCGGGTTCGGCGACAACGAGAACGTCTCCGAGAAGGGCCTCGTACCGGTCGCCGACCCGGCGACGCAGCCGCAGTGGACGGCGACGTCCCTGCCGTACGCGAAGATCGTGGCGGCGGACACTGGCCGGTTCCCGGTCTACGACAACACGTCGGTGACCGAGGTCCCGGCGGGCGGCACGGCCCCGGTGGTCCGCCCCGACGGCCCGACGCCCGGCTCGGCGGCCCGCGCGGGCGGCGGCGGGGACTACCTGTCCAACGAGATCGCCTACCGCGCCACGCTGCTGCGCGACCGGCTCGGCCTGCCGGACCTGCCGGGCGGGCATGTGCACACGCCGGTGCTCCAGTTCGGCGCGGGCAACACGGACGCGGTGACCGACCCGGACTTCCTCCGCAACCGGGCGGACATCACGTCCCAGGTCAGGGCCGTCATCGCGGTGGCGGCCGCGGGCCGGTAGCTCAGCGCACGGCGGCCAGGATGTGGCTGTGGCCGTACTGCCACACCACGCCGACGTGCTCGAACCCGGCCTCCCGCAGCAGGTCCGCGTGGCTGGTGATGGTCAGGTCGTTGCCCTCGCAGCGCGGGTGCCGGTGGCTCCCGCGCTGTGCGAGGAAGCGTGCCAGCTCCGGGTCGGACGCCGCGCCCGACCACCAGGACTCCCAGTCGTCGTGGCTGAGCGTCTTGTGCCGTTCGGCGTGCCGGCGCCCGATGTCCTGGGCCAGCTCGGAGACCTTCGCCGAGTCCGGGCTGATGTGGTCGCCGTTGACCAGCACGCCTCCGGGGCGCAGCCGTTCGGCCAGCTCCCGGTACACCCGGGTGAGGGTGTGGCGGTCCAGGTAGTGCAGGGCCGTCGTGGACACCGCCGCGTCCACCGGGCGGTCCAGGGCGAGCGCGTCGAGCCAGCCCGGCTCGCCGATCATCGCCTCGACGTGGCGCAGCGACGCCGAGCCGTAGTACGCGCTGCCCAGCTCCAGCAGGAGCGGGTCGCCGTCGACGGCCAGCACCTCGGCGTCCGGGAGGCGGCCGGCCAGCCGCGCCGCCAGGGAGCCCGGCCCGCTCCCGAGGTCCAGGACGAGCGGCGCCGCCTGGCCGCGCGTCACGTGCTCGACCACGTCCGCGATGACGGTGAAGCTCTCCTCGCGGTCGACCGCGTACCGCTGCTGCTGGTCCTCCCAGCGCTCCACCCATCGCGCGGCCGTCACCGCGTTCACACCCATGGCCGCTCGTGTCCTCCGCACCTCACGACTCACTGCTGCTATTGAAAATCATTGCAGACTGGCGAGCGCGGCGAGCAGCCTTTCCATCTCTTCGGGGGTGTTGTGCACATGGAGGCTGACGCGCACGGAGCCGTCCTTGTCCCCCGTCCCGGCCTGGCAGTGGCCGTCGGACCGCACCATGAACCCGTGGCTGTAGAGGATGAAGCCCAGGTCGTGGGCGTCGATGCCCCGGTGCCGGAAGGTCACCAGGCTCCGCCGGCGCTGCACCGGGGAGCCGGCGGCGAGGCTGGTGCGGCAGCCGAGGACCTCGTATGTGCCCTCCATCCGGCTCAGCCCGTCGGTCAGCAGGGACGTCAGCGCGACCGTCCAGCGTTCGATCCGGTCGGTCCCGGCCGCGTCCAGCCAGTCGAGCGCGGCCACCAGGGAGGCGATCCCGACCGTGTTCGGGGTGCCCTGCCAGCCGCCGGGCCGGAAGCCGGGGCCGCGCCGGCACCGGGCCCACACCGCGCCCGTACCGGGCAGGGCGAGCGCCTTGTGGCCGGAGAAGACCACGAAGTCCACGTCCAGGTCCGCCACGGACACCGGCAGGTGCCCGACGCTCTGCGCGGCGTCCAGGCAGATGGGGACGTCCGGCCCGACGACCCGGCGGACACGGTGCACGTTCATGTCGGCGCCGTACACGTGGTGCACGTGCGTGGCCGCCACGAACCGGGTGCGCGGGCCGGTGATCCGGGCGAGCGCCTCGGGGTCGTAGTCGCCGGAGCCCGCCTGGTACGGCAGCTCCCGGACCCGGATGCCGACCCCCTGGCGGGCCAGCAGTTCCTGGGCCTCCAGCCACGGTGACAGGTTCGCCCGGTGGTCGTGGAACGGGACGACGATCTCGTCCCCGTCGCTGAGCAGCCCGGGCAGCCAGTCCCGCGCGACCGTGCGCAGCCCCTCCGTGGTCCCGCCGGTGAAGTGCACGTCCGACCCGTCCGGGTCCGGATCGCCCAGGAACCGCTTGACCCGGTCGCGGGCGCCCTCCACCAGCGCGGTGGTGGCGTTGGCCCACGGGTAGGAGCCGCGCCCCGCGTTGGCGTTGGAGGTGGTGAGGTAGCGCCGCACGGCGTCCAGGACGGGCTGCGGCTTCTGCGTGGTGGCCGCGCTGTCCAGGTACGCCAGATCCGGGTGGCCGGTGACGATCGGGAACTGGGCGCGCAACTCCCGCTGCCAGGACCGCAGTTCCTCGATCTCCGTGCGGTACGTGGACACCTCAGTCACGCACCAGCGGCGCGCCCGCGTCCCGCCAGGCGACGATCCCGCCGGCCAGGCTGCGCACGTCGGGGTGGCCCATGCGGGTGAGCAGGGCGGCGTACCGGGCGGACTTCTCGCCCACCGGACAGGCCAGGAGCACCGGCTGCCGCTTGCCGAAGGGCAGGCCGCCGCGCAGCAGCTCGTCGAACAGCTCGTCGACGATGTTCACCGAGCCGTCGATGTGCAGCGCGGCGTACGCGAACGGGCCGCGCAGGTCGATCACCAGCGGCCGCTGCTCCGCGATCCACTTCTGGGCCTCGGCGACGTCGATGACGGTGGCCGTGCGGGCCTCCGTGTCGGTCAGCGTGGCCACCGAGTTCTTCACCGGCGGCCGCCCCAGCAGCTCGGGCCGCCGCTGCCGTACGTACCCCAGGTAGCTCTCCACCCGGTCGCAGACGATGAAGACGGCCGTCCGCCGGTCCGTCAGCTCTCCGTCCAGCGGCCTGAGGTGGCGTACGGCCCCGTAGTAGGCGGCCCCGCCGGTCGGTCCGGCGAGCAGTCCGCAGCGGCGCAGCAGGCTGACCATGCCGTCGATGGCCTCGTCGGCGCTGACCGTCTCGATCGTGTCGTACGTGGCCGGGTCGAACAGCCCGACCTCCTGCACCTCGTCGGCGTTGCGGATGCCGGGGATGAAGTCCGTCTTCTCCCCGACGAGGCCGACGACGTTCACCGCCGGGTCGTGGGCGCGCAGGGCGCGGGCCACGCCGGTGGACGAGCCGGCGGTGCCCACACAGGCGATGAACCAGTCCGGGGCCCGGCCGTCCAGGTCCGCGATGATCTCCGGGCCGGTGCCGGCGGCGTGGGCCTCGGTGTTGCGGGCGTTGAAGTACTGGTCGGTGTGGAAGTGGGCGCTGCCGGGCCGGTTCAGCCGCTGGTGGAAGAGGGTCAGCGGGTCGTCGGTGTCGGTCGGGTCGAGGCACTCGGACTGACCGGGCAGCTCCTCGATCTCGGCGCCCAGCAGCAGGAGCAGGTCCTTGATCTCGGGGATGCGCATCCTGTTGGTGACGCTCTTGAACGGCAGGCCGTGCAGGCCCGCGATGAGGGCCAGGGCCTTGGCGGTGTTGCCGCTGGACAGCTCGACGACCGTCTCGCCGCGCTCCTTGGCGGCGGCCAGTCCCCGGCGGGCCATGTTCCAGGCGGCGCGGTCCTTCAGGGAGCCGAAGGGATTGAGCATTTCGAGCTTGGCGTACAGGTCGATGTTGCGCAGCCCGTGGACGTCCGGGTCGATGCGCACCAGCGGGGTGCCGCCGATGGCGTCGGTGATGCTGTCGTACCTCATGTGCGCTCTCCCCCCGGTCGTGTGATCGGCCAGTACTGCTCGTCGAGGCACCAGTGCCAGGAGCCCTCCTCGTGGAAGACGGCGACTTTGCGGGCGAGGGGCTGCCGCTGGGCGTGGGTGGCGCCGAAGTCCATGACGTACCCGGCGGTGTTGGGGAAGGCCAGGAGGTCGCCGGGGCGCGGCAGTCGCGGCAGGTGGACGGCGCGGCGGGTGATCAGGTCGGCCTCCAGGCAGAGGTTGCCCATGAGGTACACGGCCGCGGGCCCGCCCTCCGCCGGGGTGCCGTCGCGGGGCAGGAGGACCGGGTCCATCAGCACGCCGTGGTCCTCCAGGCTGACGTCGCCAGCGTTCATCGCCAGCGTCACCAGGTGCTCCCCGGTCTCCGTGGGCCGTACGTCCAGGATCTTGCCGAGGGTGAGCCCGCACTGGTCCACGAGGGCCCGGCCGGGCTCGACGTACAGCTCGTGGAGGCTCTCCAGCAGCAGGGTGCCGAGCGCCCGGCCGCCCAGGGCCGGGGCGGGGCGCGAGAGCAGGTCGTCCAGGTAGTCGGCGCCGGCGACGGGGCGGTGGGCCGGGTAGAGGCCCAGGGAGCCCTTGACGGTGCCGTTCTCCATGCGCAGCCCGTAGCCGTGGCCGCCCCAGGTCATGGGCGGGCGCCTGCCCATGACCGCGCGGGTGAGCTCGGTGGTGTACGCCGCCCACTCCTCGGCGTGGGCGAGGTAGTTGACGCCGAAGCCGCCTCCCACGTCGACGGCGCGCGGGGTGAAGCCGTGCGCGTACAGCTCCTCCATGGCCGTCAGGCACCCTTCGAGGGCCGCCGCCTTCTCGTCCGGGCTCGTGGTGTCGAGGTGGTAGCCGACGCCGATCGGCTCCAGCGCGTCCCGGTGGCGGTCGACCGTGCCGAGCAGGTCCTTGAGGGACTTCGCCGGGGAGCCGAAGCGGCTGCGGCGGGACAGCAGGGTGGTGCCGGTCGCCCCGAACTCGGACAGGCGCAGCACGACCCGGAGGCGGGGCAGGCCGTACGCCCGTACGAGACGGGCGGCCCGTTCCACCTCGCCCGGCCCGTCGGCGTTGACGATCGCCCCGGTACGGGCGGCCAGCCACAGGAACTCGGGGTCCTTGGGACCGGTCGTCATGATCCGGTCCCCCGTCCACCCGGAGGCGAGGGCGTGCCGTAACTCACCGAGCGACGCCGCGTCGAGGGCGGCGTCCGTGGTGACGAGGTGGCGGACGAGCGCGCTGGACCGGTTCGCCTTGTGCGCGAAGAAGATGCGGCCGGTGAGCCGGTGGCGGCGGAAGACGGCGCGGAAGCGCTCCACGTTCTCGGCGATCTGGTCCGGCAGCACGACGTTGAGGGGCGAGCCGAGCGCGTCGACGAGCGCGCGGAGGAAGGGCCCGCCCGATTCCAGCAGCTCGGCGGGGCGCCGGTCCAGGCGCGCGCGCAAGTACAACGGCTCGGTGCCCGTCCCCGCTGTGTTCATCCGAGCTGGCCCTCCCGCGAGGCATGCCGACCGGCGCCGTCGTCGTCCCGCTCTTTATGCCCAACTTTCCCCGACGGGATGGCCGTGCGGAAGGAGACGGCCGGATTCAGTTGCCGACGGGGTCGTGGCGGGGGTTGTGGCGGGGTTCGTCGCGCGCCTTGTCGCGGGGGTGCGGCGGGGTTCGCCGCGGGGGGTGCGGCGGGGTTCGCCGCGGGGGGTGCGGCCGGGTTCGCCGCGGGGGGTGCGGCCGGGTTCGCCGCGGGGGTGCGGCGGGGTTCGCCGCGGGCTCAGGCGGGCGGGGTGGTCCCGACGGGCCTGCCGTCCACGTGGCCGTCCAGGTCGGCGGGCGCGTCCTGCGGCGCCTCCAGGTCGCGGACCAGCAGCGTCGCGCCCGCCACGACGCCCGGCATCAGGAACACCGCGACGAACGGCACCAGGAAGGCGACGGTCAGCGGGACGCCGAAGCCCAGGGTGAGCATCCGGCGGCCGCGCAGCATCGCGAGCCGCTCCTTCAGCTCGACGCCACGCCGCTGGAGCGCCACCGCCGTGAGCTCCTCCGCCAGGAAGAAGCCGGAGACGCAGAAGCCGAGCACGGGGACGAGGGTCTGGCCGACGACGGGGATGAACCCGAGCGCGAAGAGGACGACGCCGTACAGCGCGACGCGCACGAGGACGCGCAGGCTGTCGCGGGCGGAGATCCACAGCTCGCGCCAGAGCGGCAGCCCCGACTCCGGCACGTCGCCGCCCTCGGTGCGGTCGACCTCCTCGGAGAGCGACTCGTAGAAGGGTTGGCCGACGAGGAGGGTGACGGCGGTGAAGGTGACGACGGCCAGGAACAGGCCGAAGGCGAAGAGCAGCGCGGTCAGGAAGCCGCGGAAGACGCCCTGCCAGGGCGAGGACCAGTCGTCCGCGAAGGGCGTCGCCCACGCGGTCAGGTCGTCCGCGCCGTACGCCAGACCGGCCAGCGCGGCCGCGTACAGCACCAAGGTGACCAGGCCGGGCAGCAGCCCGAACCCGAACCACCGGCCGTGCCGGCCGACCCAGCGCTGACCCTTCATCACGTAGCCGAAGCCCACCCCGAGATCACGCATGGGTGCACCCTATCGGGACGGCCGGCCCTGCCCGACGGGCGGAGGGCCGCACCCGGTGGGTGCGGCCCTCCGGCGCGTACGCGCACGTGGCAGCGCGCCGAGGCGCGTCGGGGCGCGTGATCAGGCGACGTCGAGGTCGACCGTGATGTTGCCGCGGGTGGCCTTGGAGTACGGGCAGACCTGGTGGGCCTTCTCGACGAGCTCCTTGGCGGTGGCGGCGCTCACGTTCGGGATCTTCGCGGAGATCTTGACGATGATCCCGAAGCCCTCGGCGTTCTTGCCGATGCCGACCTCGGCGGTGACCGTCGAGCCGGAGATGTCGGCGCCCTCCTGGCGGGCGACGACACCGAGCGCACCCTGGAAGCAGGCGCTGTAACCGGCGGCGAAGAGCTGCTCGGGGTTGGTGCCCTCGCCGGACCCGCCCATCTCCTTGGGCGGGTTCACGACGACGTCGAGCTTGCCGTCGTTGGTGGCGACGCGGCCGTCACGCCCGTTCTCGGCGGTGGCGACGGCGGTGTACAGGACGTCGGACTGCTGGATCGACATGTAAGAGGTTTCCTCCTGTGATGCGCCGCGACTCGCGCCCACGATCGCGGCGGACTGGAGGTGAGCCTATCGGGTGAGCGAGACGATCATCTTTCCGGTGTTCTCACCGCGCAGCATGCCGAGGAACGCCTCGACGCCGTTCTCCATGCCCTCGACGACGGTCTCCCGGTACTTCAGCTCACCGGAGGCCAGCCAGCCGGCGACCTCCTTGACGAACTGCGGCTGGAGCTCGCGGTGGTCGTTGACGAGCATGCCCTGGAGGCGCAGCCGCTTGCCGATGACCAGCGCGAGGTTGCGCGGCGCGGGGGTCGGCTCGGTGCTGTTGTACTGGGCGATCATGCCGCAGATGGTGGCGCGGCCGTGCACGTTGAAGGAGGAGATCGCGGCCTCCAGGTGCTCCCCGCCGACGTTGTCGAAGTAGACGTCGATGCCGTTGGGGGCGGCTTCCTTGAGCTGGGCCGCGACGGGGCCGTTCTTGTAGTTGAAGGCGGCGTCGAAGCCGTACTCCTTGGTGAGGAGCTCGACCTTCTCGTCGGAGCCGGCCGAGCCGATGACCCGGGAGGCGCCCCGGAGCTTCGCCATCTGGCCGACCTGGCTGCCGACGGCACCGGCCGCGCCGGAGACGAAGACCACGTCGCCCTCCTTGAAGGAGGCCACGTCGAAGAGGCCGGCGTAGGCGGTGAGGCCGGTCATGCCGAGGACGCCGAGGTAGGCGGAGAGGGGGGCGAGCGAGGCGTCGACCTTGGTGGCGTGCTTGGCGTTCACCTCGGCGTACTCGCGCCAGCCGAGGCCGTGCAGGACGTGGTCGCCGACCGCGAAGCCCTCGGCGCCGGATGCGATGACCTCACCGACGGCGCCGCCGTCCATGGGCTGGTCGAGCTGGAACGGCGGCACGTACGACTTCACGTCGTTCATGCGGCCGCGCATGTACGGGTCGACCGAGAAGTGCAGGTTGCGCACGAGGATCCGGCCCTCGGCCGGCTCGGCGACGGGCGCCTCACGGAGGGCGAAGTCCTCGGGCTTGGGCCAGCCGTGCGGGCGGGCGACGAGGTGCCATTCGCGGCCGGACGCGGGAAGAGCGGACATGCTGCGGTGCCTCCTGGATTGCTTCAGGTGTTATTTCATTACCTGAAACAACCATGCGCCTGGATATTTCAGGTTGTCAAGTAAGTGGGTATCCTGGTGTGCATGTCCAGCAGACGCACAGACCCGCTCACCCTCGAAGTGGTCGAGCTCATCGGCACGGTGGTGACCCGCTACCACGAGGAGTACGAGCAGGCCGCCGGGCAGCACGCGCTGACCGGCGCACAGGCGCGCGTCCTGGGCCTGCTCGCCCTGGAGCCCACGCCGATGCGGCGCATCGCGCAGTCGCTGCGGTGCGAGCCGTCGAACGTGACGGGCATCGTGGACCGGCTGGAGGCGCGCGGCCTGGTGGAGCGCCGCCCCGACCCGGCGGACCGCCGGGTGAAGATCGCCGCCGCGACGGACGAGGGCCGAGCGACGGCCCGCCGCCTGCGGGACGCCCTCGACTTCGCCCGCGAACCCCTCGCCGCCCTCTCGGAGGAGGAGCGGACCGCCCTGCGCGACCTGCTGCGGCGGATGGTGGGGGCGGGCGGGGAGGGGGCGTAGGGGGCGGGCTGCCGGGCGCCCTGGGGCGGTGGTTGCGGTCCGTGGGCGGGGGCGGGGCCCCTCCGGGCTCGACTCCTCGCGGTCGGCGGGGCGCCCGACCGGTCCTCTGGCCGTACGTCGCCGCCGATCCGCTGCGGGGACGACCCTCCACGGCCCCTCGCCGCCGACCGGCAGCGGCAGCGGCCGGAGGGCACCTGTCGGCCCGGCCCGGCAGTCGCGGGGGCGGCCCAGCGGCGGGGCGGGAGCTACGGGCGGCGGGGCGCTAGACGCACCACCACAGGAACCAGTCGCACGACTCGGTCGGCGTCGGGTCGGGGGTGGGTTCCGACGGGGGCGGGTCGTCGGGGGCCGGGTCGTCCGGGGCCGGCTCGTCAGGGTTGCCGGGCTCGTCCGGGTCGCCCGGGTCGCCGGGGTTGTTCGGGGGCGGGTCCGCCGGGGCGGGGTCGTCCGGCGCCGGGGCGTCGGGGGCGCCCGGCTCGTCGGGGTCGCCCGACGGCTGCGGGGCCGACGGGCCGGTGCCCGGCTCGCCGGAGCGCCCCGGGGCGGACGCGCCGGGCGCGCGCGACGGGGCGCCGGACGCCTCGCCATCGGCGCCGGAGCCGTCCTCGGGGTCGTCCGGCCCGGAGGATCCCGACACCGGTTCGTTCACCGGGCTCGGGGCGTCCGGCGCCTGGGAGCCCTCCGGCTGCGCGGGCAGCGGCTCCGGTACGGCCGGGTCCTCCTGCCGTACGGCGGTGGCCGCGCCCTCCTCGCCGGGGTGCTCGATCGCCAGCTCGGCCAGGCTCAGCAGACCGGCCGCCAGGATCAGGGAGAACACGCCGATCAGCACCTTGCGCCCACGCCGCTTGCGGGCCCGGCGCCCCGCCGAGCGGGACCGCCGGGCGGGCTGGGCGCGGCGCGCCTGGCCGCGGGCACGACGAGGCCCCGCAGGCGGATGCTCCTCGTCCCGGTCCAGCTCGTAGACGTGCTCCGCCGCGGGTACGTGCGGTTCGTCGCGCCGAAGCTCCTCGACGGGCGTACCGCACCCGGCACAGGCCAGGGCGCCGTTGAGGTGCCGCTGACACTGGTGGCAGTAATCCATGGCGCCCGCAGATTATGCGGCGCCCGTACACCGGAGATACCCGCGTCTGTGAGGATCCTGTGTGGAAACGGCCAACCCCCGGCGCGCCGCTCGATTCATGAGGAACGGGCAGGATGTCGGCATGACGCCCTCCGGCACTCCCTCCGCCCCATTCGGCCCGCTCGACTTCCAGCTCGTCCTGCTGCGGCGGATGGCCGACCACCAGCCCGGCCTGGTCGAGGACGCCCGCCGCGAGCTGGGCGTGTCGATCGCGGACATGCGGGAGGCCAACCGCCGCTGGCAGGCCATGACCCGCTCCGCCAGGTCCCGTGGCGCGCTCGCCCGCTACCGCTCCGTGCTCGGCGAGCCCGAGTCCCGTACCCGCCGCGCCATCGGCGACCTGGAGTGCGACGCGCTGCTGTGGCCCGTGCCGCTCTGGCCGGACCTCCGCTTCGAGGTGCTGGTCGCGCCCGGCGGCGGTGCGGTGTGGAACGAGTGGCTGGTCCGGGCCCCGGGGGCGGCCGGCCCCGAGCTGCGTACGCTCGCCGACCTGCGTCCCTGGAGCTGCACCGTCGACGAGGTGGCCCGCGCCTTCTCCCCCGCCCGCCCGCTGGAGGGCAGCGCGCCGACGCGGTGGCGGCTGGCGTTCACGCCGCCGGACGGGGAGCCGTGCGTGGCGGAGTTCACCTGGGGGCTGCTGCAACGGCTCGTCCGGCCCCCGCGCGGGTAGCTCCTTCGGCCCTTGTCTGTCACCCCGTCAGCTCCCCCGGCGCGCGCCGCACGCCCCGTGATCGCACGATGCGAGGACGTACCGCTCCTGGGAGGATCCGCACCGTGACCGTCAGTCTCGAGCAGTTGCGCCGCTGCCATGTCGCCGTCGACCTGGGGGCCGCCAGGACCCGGGTCTTCGTCAAGGGTGTCGGGCTCGTCGTCGACGAGCCGAGCGTCGCCGCCGTCAACACCCGTACCGGGGCGCTGATCGCCGTCGGCGAGTTCGCGGAGAAGATGACCGGCCGCACCCCCGATTACATCCGCGTCGTCCGCCCCGTATCCGGCGGCAGCGTCGTCGACATCGAGATGGCCCAGCGGATGCTGCGCCACCTCCTCGGTGAGAAGCTCCGCCGCCAACTGCGCCGCAAGCCGATGCTGCGCGCCGCCGCCTGCACCCCGCACGACAGCGACCCGCTCGCCCAGCGCGCCACGATCGAGACGCTCGTCGGGCTCGGCGCCCGCCGCGTCGAGCTGGTCGACACGCTGATCGCGGCGGCCGTCGGCTGCGGCCTGCCGGTGGAGCAGCCGACCGCCACCATGATCCTGGTGTGCGGGGCGGCCACCACGCAGGTCGCCGTGCTGTCGCTCGGCGCGATCGTCACCGCCGAGCGCATCCCGGTCGGCGGCAACGCCATCGACCACGCCGTCATCCAGTACCTGCGCCACCAGCACGAACTGATGCTGCCCAGCCAGTCCGTACGCCCGCTCCAGCTCGCCCTGCACGGCAACGGCCTCACTCCGGGCGGCCCGGCGTCCACGGAGATCCACGGGCGGGACGTGGCGACCGGACTGGCCCGTTCCGTGCTCGTCGACACCGCCGCCGTGCGCCAGGCGCTGCACACCCCGCTGACGGCCGTGCTGGACGGCATCGGGAAGGTGCTGCGCGACTGCCCGCCCGACCTGGTCGCCGACCTCGTCGACCGCGGCATCATGATGGTCGGCGGCAGCGCCCTGCTGCCCGGCCTCGACCAGATGCTGCGCAACGCGACGGGGATGCCCGTGCGGATCGCGGAACGGCCCGACATCTGCGCCGTACTGGGGCTCGGGGCCATGCTGGAGGGCCGCATCGAGCCCCTCACTCTGGACCCGCTCGCCGAGGCCGAGTGACGGACGGGTGACGCGAGTGACGCGAGTGACGGACGGGTGACGCGAGTGGCGGTCGAGTGACGGCGGGCGGGCTCCCGGCGCTGCTCGAAGCGGTACTGAACGTCGGTACCGACCTGGAGCTGCGCACCACCCTCCAGCGCATCGTCGAGTCCGCCGCCGAACTGACGGACGCGCGGACCGGCACCCTCACCGTCGTCGACCCCGACCCCGACCCCGACCGCGGCCGGCCGGCCGACGTGTACAGGGCCGGCACGAGCGGGGCGGACCCGCCTCCCCACGGGCCGGACGACCTGACCGTACCGATCCGCGTCCACACCGAGGTGTTCGGGCACCTGCACCTCACCGGCAAGCGCGGCGGGCCGTTCACCGCCGAGGACCTGGCGATGCTGCGGGTCCTGGCCTCGCAGGCGGGCATCGCCATCGGCAACGCCCGGCTGTACGAGACGGCCCGGCAGCGGGAGCGGTGGATCGAGGGCGCGGCGGCCGTGACGACGGCGCTGCTGACCGGTGAGGCGGCCGCCGACGCGCTGACCACCGTCGCCGAGCGGGCCCGGCTGCTCGCCGGCGCGGCGGCGGGGGTGGTCCTCCAGCCCACCGCCGAGGGCGGGATGGAGATCGTCGCCGCCTCCACGCCGCACGACCCGGGCGACCTCGTCGGCACGACGATCGAGCCGGGTTCGCCCGTCCTGGTCCCACTGCTGGGCGGCGAGCCGGTCTTCGTCGAGGACTCGGCCACCGACCCCCGTATGACGACCCACGTCCGCACCCGGTTCGGGCCGTCGATGATGCTGCCGTTGCAGAGCGGCGGGCAGCTCATCGGCACCCTCGCCCTGCCGCGCCGGCGCGGCGGCCCCCCGTACACGGCGGTGGAGCGGCTGCTGGCCTCGCAGTTCGCCTCCCAGGCCGCGCTCGCGCTGGTCCTCGCGGACGCGCAGGCCGACCGGGAGCGGCTCGCCGTGTACGAGGACCGCGACCGGATCGCCCGGGACCTGCACGACCTGGTGGTGCAGCGGCTGTTCGCCACGGAGATGATGCTGGAGTCCACGCGGCGGCGGGCGGCCCCGGAGACGGCGGAGCTGCTGGGCCGCGCGGTGGACGAGCTGGACTCCACCATCCAGGAGGTCCGCACCGCGATCTTCGCGCTCCAGCAGCCCCCGGCTGAGGCGCCCCGATCCTTCCGGGGCCGGGTGCTGCGCGAGACTGGCGGCGCGGCGGTGCCGCTGGGCTTCCAGCCGTCGGTGCGGTTCACCGGCCCGGTGGACGCCCTGGTCACCGGCCCGGTGGCCGACGGGCTCCTCGCCGCCCTGCGCGGCGCCCTGGCGGCGGCCCACCGCCGCGAGGGCCTGACGTCGGTGGACGTCCAGGTCGACGCCACGGCCACCCTCCCGGACGGCCGCCCCGGCGTCCGCCTCACGGTCACGGACGACGGCACCCGGGACGACGGCACCCGGGGGACGACGGTCACCTGGCAGTCCCCGCGGGACGGGGTGGAGCCGGGCTGAGCGGCGCACGGCCGGACCAGGCCCGCCGCCGACCGGCCGGCTACGCCGTCCGGCCCAGCTCCACGCGCCGTCTCCCCATGCCCCGCCTTGACTCGTGCCGTGGACACCGCCGCCCGGCCCGCCACCGGCACCTCCCCCGCCCAGGGGACTCGTCATGGCGGCGGGCCTCGGCACCGCGAGCGGCACCGCGGGCGCGGATGGGCAGCGCCACCGGCGTCGTCGGCGCGAGTGGGGGCCTGGGCGGATTCGTGCCGCCGCTGGTCGGCCTCCGACTTCCTGGAGACGCGTTCGAGCCCGGGCCTTACCCGGGATGAGCGGCGCTCGAACTGCGGCGAAGAGCACAGGTGGCATCGCTTCCCGCCGGGCGTCGGCGGGGAGAATGGTGGGGCCCGTGACCACGGGGGAACAGGCTTGTGCAGCGATGCGAGGAGGACGACGAGTGAGTTCGCTCTTTCCGGCCCTGGACGCCGGCTCCGGACGGCCCGCGCTGCGGTTCGGGGACCGCTCGCTGACGTACGGCGAACTGCGCGCCGCCGCGAGCTCGTTGGCCGCCCGGCTCGACGGGGCGCAACGCGTCGCCGTATGGGCCACGCCCACGCTGGAGACCGCCGTCGCGGTGGTCGCCGCGCTGCTCGCCGGCGTGCCGGCCGTACCGCTCAACCCGAAGACGGGTGAGCGGGAGCTGACGCACATCGTCACCGACAGCCGGCCCGCACTGGTCCTGGCCGCGCCGGGCGACGAACTGCCGGGCGTGTTCGGCGACCTGGCCCGGGTCGACGTCACCCCGGACGTGGCCGGAGACGGGCCCCTGCCCCCCGGGCCGGCCGACCCGGAGGCCGCCGCGCTCGTCGTCTACACCTCCGGCACCACCGGCCCGCCCAAGGGCGCCGTCCTGCCCCGCCGCGCCATCGCCACCACGCTCGACGCCCTGGAGGACGCCTGGGCGTGGACGTCCGGCGACGTCCTCGTGCACGCCCTGCCCCTCTTCCACGTCCACGGGCTGATCCTGGGCGTCCTGGGCCCGCTGCGGCGCGGCGGGTCGGTGCGCCACCTGGGCAGGTTCACCACCGGCGGCGTGGCGCGGGAGCTGGCGGCGGGCGGGACGATGCTGTTCGGCGTCCCGACGATGTACCACCGCATCGCCGAAGCCCTGGACGACGACCCGCAGTTGGCGAAGGCGCTCGCGGGCGCGCGGCTGTTGGTCTCGGGCTCGGCGGCGCTGCCCCTCCACGACCACGAGCGGATCGCCGCGCTGACGGGGCGGCGGGTGATCGAGCGGTACGGGATGACGGAGACGCTCATGAACACCAGCGTCCGGGCGGACGACGTGGAGCCGCGCACCGGCTCGGTCGGCGTCCCGCTGCGCGGGGTCGAGCTGCGGCTGGTGGACGAGGAGGACGGCGCGGAGATCACCGCGTACGACGGGGAGACGGTCGGCGAGATCCAGGTGCGCGGCCCGAACCTGTTCACCGGCTACCTGAACCGGCCCGACGCCACGGCCGCCGCCTTCGACGGGGCCTGGTTCCGCACCGGCGACATGGCGGTCCGGGACGCGGACGGGTCGGTACGGATCGTGGGGCGCAAGGCGACCGACCTGATCAAGAGCGGCGGGTACAAGATCGGCGCGGGGGAGATCGAGAACGCCCTCCTCGACCACCCGGCCGTGCGGGAGGCGGCCGTGACCGGCGAACCGGATCCCGACCTGGGCGAGCGGATCGTGGCGTGGGTGGTGCCCGCCGACCCCTCGCGGCCCCCGTCCGAGGAGGAGCTGGCCGGCCATGTGGCGGCGCAGCTCGCCCCGCACAAGCGGCCCCGCACGGTCCGCTACCTCGACGTCCTGCCCCGCAACGACATGGGCAAGATCATGAAGCGGGCGCTTCATGCCTGAGGGTCCGGCCGCGCGCCCGGCCGAGCGCCGCTCCGCCCGCGAGGCCATCGCACTCGTCACGGACGCGTTCACCGAGCACACGCCGCCCGGCCGCCCCTGCGCGCCCGATGGGCCGCTGGGCTGGGAGGGGTACGGCACCTCGCGGGCCCGCGCGGCCGACCGCACGGGCGAGGCCGAGTCGGTCGTGTACGGCACGGCGAGCGCCGGTGGCCGGCGCTGCGTCACGCTCGCCTTCGAGTTCGGGTTCCTCGGCGGCTCCCTGGGCGAGCGGGCCGGTGACCGGCTGGAGGCCGCGTACCGGCTGGCGCGCGAGGAGCGCGTCCCGCTGGTCTCGCTGGTCGCGACCGGGGGCAGCCGGATGCAGGAGGGCATGGTCGCGCTCACCCAGCTCCAGCGGGTGGCCCGCGAGTCGGTGCTGCTGCGGGAGGCGGGCGTGCCGCACATCGCCGTGCTGCGCGACCCGGCGACCGGCGGCGGCTGGGCGACGGTGGGCGCGGGCGCGGACGTGATCCTGGCGCTGCCCGGGGCGCAGATCGGGTTCGCCGGGTCGCGGGTGCGGCCGCCGGACGCCGATCCGGCCGCGTACACGGCCGAGGGGCAGTTCGCGGCGGGGCACGTCGACGCGGTCGTACGGCCAAAGGAGCTGCGCGGGGTGGTCGCGGCGTGGGTGGCGGCGCTCACCGGGCCCGCCCCGGAGGTCCCGCCGCCCGCCGCGCTGTCGGACACGCCCCTCCCGGGCAGCGGCTGGGAGGCGGTGCTCCGCGCCCGTGATCCGGAGCGGCCCAGGGCGGAGGCGTACCTGGACGCGTACTTCACCAACCGGCTGCCGCTCACCGGCGACCGCTGCGGCGGCAGGGACCCGGGGCTGCTGTGCGGTGTGGGGCTGCGCCCCGGGGGCGGGGCGGTGGCGTACGTGGCGCAGTGCGGCACGGCGACCCGGCCGGCCGGGTACCGCACGGCCGCCCGGGTGATCCGGTTCGCGGACCGGCTCGGCGTCCCGGTGCTGACCCTCGTCGACACGCCGGGCGCCGCGAACGACGCGGAGGCGGAGCGGGCGGGCGCGGGGGCGGCCATCGCGGAGGCGTTCGCGGCCGTCGCGGGGGCGCGGGTGCCGGTGACGACGCTGCTGATCGGCGAGGGCGGCTCGGGCGGTGCGCTGGCGCTGGCCGCGCCGGGCAACACGTGGGCCACGCCGGACAGTTACTTCTCGGTGATCGCCCCGGAGCTGGCGGCGGCGATACTCAAGCGGCCGCCGGACCAGGCCCCGCGCACGGCGGAGCAGCTCCGCCTGCGCCCCCAGGACCTGGTGGAACTGGGCATCGTCCGCGGCATCGTGTGACCGGGCCCGTCCCCCTCACTCCTCCGTGACGCAGTCCTCGGCCAGGATTCCCGCCCCGGCGACGTCGAGGGCGGCGGTCAGCGCGTCGAGGCGGGCGCGCAGCTCGCGGACCTCCGCCAGCGGCATCCCGGTGGCGGCGGCGATCCGGCGCGGCACGCCGAGGGCCCGCTCGCGCAGCTCGGTCCCGGCGGGGGTGGGCCGGGCGGTGACGGACCGCTCGTCCTCGGCGCTGCGCCGCCGCTCGACGTACCCGGCCGCCTCCAGCCGCTTGAGCAGCGGCGACAGGGTGCCGGAGTCGAGGCGGAGGTGCTCGCCGATCTGCTTGACGGGCAGCTCGCCGTGCTCCCAGAGGACCAGCATCACCAGGTACTGGGGGTAGGTCAGGCCGAGGTCCTTGAGGACGGTGCGGTAGACGCCGTTGAAGGCGCGCGTGGCGGCGTGCAGCGAGAAGCAGATCTGGTGGTCGAGGCGGAGGAAGTCTTCGTCCCGCACGGTGCCGAGCGTGTCCATGACCCCAGGGTAACGCGAACACGATTCAGTTGTGCACAACTGAATCGTGCGCTACAAATAATGCTGCACACTCCACCGAGTCCCACCCCGAGAGGACACCCCTCATGGACGCGCTCTACACCGCCGTCGCCACCGCCAACGGCCGCGAAGGCCGTGCCGTCAGCTCCGACGGCCGGATCGACCTCCCGCTCGGCTTCCCCCAGGCACTGGGTGGCGACGGCCAGGGCACCAACCCCGAGCAGCTCTTCGCCGCCGGGTACGCGGCGTGCTTCGCGAGCGCGATGGGGGCGATAGGCCGCCAGGAGAAGATCGACGTCAAGGACGCCTCCGTGACCGCCGAGGTCAGCATCGGCAAGGACACCGACGGGGGCTTCGGCCTCGCCGTCGTGATGCGCGTCGAGCTGCCGGACCACCTCCAGGGCGAGGCCGGCCGCGACCTGCTGGAGAAGACGCACGCGTACTGCCCCTACTCCAAGGCCACGCGCGGCAACATCCCCGTCCAGCTCGTCATCGAGTGACGGTCAGGTCCAGCCGGCGCGTGCGGTAGCTGTCGCCGTCGAGCGTGATGACCTCCGCGTGGTGGGCCAGCCGGTCCACCGTCGCGGAGGCCGTCGTACCGTCGCCGAACACCTCGTCCCAGCGGCCGAGCGGCCGGTTGCTGGTGACGATCAGCGAGGCCCGCTCGTAGCGGTGCGAGACGAGCTGGAAGAAGAGGTGCGCCACCTCGGGCTCGAAGGGCACGTAGCCGACCTCGTCCACGACGAGCACCGGGTACGCGTCCAGCCGGGCCAGCTCCTTGCGCAACCGCCCGGCGGCCTTGGCGTCCGCGAGCCGGGCGCCCCACTCGGCGGCGGTGCCGAACAGCACCTGGTGGCCGGCCTCACAGGCCCGTACGCCCAGCGCGATGGCCAGGTGCGTCTTGCCGGTGCCGGGACCGCCGAGCAGTACCACGTTCGCCTTCCGCTCGACGAAGTCCACCTTCCCCAGCCGGGCGATCACCTGCGGCCCGGGGGCCCGCAGGTGCCCGTCGTCGAACATCTCCAGCACCTTCCGGGCCGGGAACCCGGCGGCCTCGATCCGCGCCTCCACCCCGGCCTCCGGCTCCTCCCCCCGCTTGTCCCGCTGCGCGGGGATGACCACCGCCGACGGCACGTCCTTCGGGGTGTGCACCTTCGCCTCGTGCGCGGCCATGGGCCCGGACATGTACGCGAGGATCGCGGCGGAGGCGATGAACGCCATGTGGATGACCGTCCCCCAGAGCAGGTCGTGCCGGGGCGTGTGGTGGACGTCGACGAACATCTGGAGCAGGTGCACCGACGAGATGCCGACGATGGCGGTCGCCAGCTTGACCTTCAGCACGTTGGAGTTGACGTGCGACAGCCACTCGGGCTGGTCGCGGTGCCCCTGGAGCCCGATCCGGGAGACGAAGGTCTCGTACCCGCCGACGATCACCATGATCAGCAGATTGGCGATCATCACCACATCGACCAGCTTGAGCACCGCCAGCATCACGTGCGTCTCGTCCGCGTGTCCGCTGATGACATGGTGGATGAGGTGCCACAACTCGTTGAAGAACTTGTAGACGTACACGCCCTGCGCGGCCACCAGCCCGAAGTACAGCGGCGCTTGAAGCCACCGGGTGGCGAACAGGGCGCACCCCAGGGTGGTCATGTTCGGCGGGGACGAGGCGGGACGGGACACGAGACCTCCAACGGCCGGGAGGCTCGTCATTCTTGTGCGTGGCCGCCGACAATCTGAATTCGAGCCACTCGTTGGGGTTAATAGAATTCCAGTAGGACGGGTCCTCCTCTCCGGCCATCGACTCCTCCCGTCCCGGATCACCACCAGCCGGGCGGGGCTGCCTCCGATCGACGACATCGACGCCCCGCGATGTCCTCGGCCGCTACGGCCGTGGTGTGCGTTGCCCCGCCTCGTGAACGGCGTGCGGTGTACCGTCGATTCAAGCCGCCAACAGCGCGCCGAGACGGGCAAGTTGGTGCCTCGCGGACGGTTGGTTCGTACGGGGAGGGGGGCCGGGATGAGCGAGCGGCAGTTGATCGGTGGGCGATACCGACTGCTCCGGCAGGCTGGACGAGGGCCGTCGGGCGGGGTTCAGTGGCTCGCACAGGACGAGGACCTCGGGACCGAGGTCATGCTCACGGAGTTGCCACCGGCGCCCAGTGCGGACGAGGACGAGGCAGCGCGGTTACGGCGGGCGCGGGAGCGGGCCGAGCAGGCGTGGCTTCTGCGCTCCCACGCGAACGTGGTCGACCTCCACGATGTCGTCGAGCACGAAGGGAACCCGTGGGTCGTCGGCGCGTACCATCCGGACGCCGTCGATCTGGCGTCCCGGGTACGGGCGGGCGGGCGCGTCCCGGTTGGGGAGCTGGCCAGGATCGGGCTGGCCCTCGTCGACGCATTGAGCGCGGGGCACTTCCTGGGCGTACCGCACGGGCGGGTTTCGCCGTCCGCGGTCCTGCTGATGCCGGACGGTGGGACGCCCGAACGGGTGCTGCTGGCCGGATACGGGTTGGGTGGCGCCCCGCCCTCGGGGGACGCGGTCGGGTTCCTCGCCCCCGAACAGGCGCGGCAGCCGAACCGGGCCGCCACTCCGGCCGCGGACGTCTTCTCGCTGGGCGCGACGCTGTACGCGGCGGCCGAGGGACATGCGCCCCCGCCGCGCCCGGAAGCTCCCCAGCACGCGGGCGAGTTGGCCGAAATCGTGCAGGAAATGCTGGCCAGGTCCCCGGAGGGCCGGCCGTCCACCGCAAGGGTGCGGGCGGCGCTGGAGCGGGTGGCCGATGCGGCCGATGCCGCCGATGCGGCCGATGCCGGCGCCGGCGGCTCGAAGAAGGGGGACGGCGGCGAGGTACCGGCCGGGGACAAGCGGTGGCGGTTGCCGTTACCCACCAAGGTATCGCGGCGTTCCGTGCTGATGGGGGTAGGAGCGGTGCTGGTCGTGGCCGCCGTCACCACGCTGGCGCTGATCCGGGCCGGTGCTGATCAGGGGGACCAGGAGGAGAACGGGAGTCCACCGCCCTCCGCGCCCGGAAGTGCCACGGCAGCATTCCCGTACGGACAGCCGGTCGGGCTGACGGCACCGCTCGTCACGGGCGACTGCGTCCGGGCGATCTGGGCAGGGGATCCCCTGGAATCGCAGCCGAGCCTGGGTGTGGTCGACTGCGGCGAGGAGAACAACGCCCAGGTCGTCGCGATGATGGACTTCCCCGACGAAAAGGGGGCACGCGCCGAGGCCTCCCGACTGTGTGCTCGGCAGGCCGATGATGTGGTCGGGCGGCTGCCCGACGCCGGGTCCTACGCGGTGGTGCCGACAGCAGAGGGGTTCGTGGCGGCGGGAAAGCGGGCAGCCTGTCTGGTCGTCTCCCGGCACGTCCCCTTCCACGGCGAGGTGGGCCCCTTCCGCGATCAGGGAATCGCCCTGAACCTCCAGCAGATGGCGGTGGGGGACTGCTTCATGTACGAGGAGAAGGACTTCCAGAAGCTGCTGGTGTCGTCGTGCACCGAGTCGCACACCGATCAGGTGGTGGGGTTCGTCGAGGCCCCCGAGGGCATGACTGCCGACAAGGCGGCCGACAGCGCCGGCGACCTGTGCGGCAACCGCTTCGGTGCGGACTGGTCGCCCGGTGAGGACCGTGCCATGGCCGCCTTTGCCCCTAATGACCTGAGCTGGGACGACGCCTTCCGGCAGATCGTCTGCACGGTGGGGCCGGCCGATGGGACGGCGACGACGGTGGAATACGAGTCGTCGGCCGATAACCCGTGACACACCGTGGGAGCGAGGGGCAGAGCATGGGTGAGGCCGCGACGAACCCCGTGGGGCAGGAGGCGACGCGATTACTGTGCGTCGGGGCGTACGTCGATCCCCGGTACCGCGCACGGATCATCGAGGAGCTGGTTGAGCACGAGGAGCGGCCGGTGGCCGTGTCGCTCGGCTGCGATGTTCTGCCGGTCCTGGCGCATGCGCTGCGCGCCCGGCGCTGGGAGGCGGGCACCGGCCTCGCTGTGCTCCTGGCGTGGGCAGTCTTCGCGGCGGTGGGCGGACGGGAAGCGGTGGTCTTTGCCGCACTGTGGGTGCTGTTGTGGGGCCTGCGTCTCGTGTGGCGGCAGGCCGTCGCGGGGCTCGCGCCAGGCCGGGAGGCAGAAGCACCCAAGGTGCCGTTGGCGACCCTCCTGATGGGTGCCGTGTTCCTCCTTGGCGGGCTCGTCTCGGCGAGCCAGTTCGTCCCACAGTGGACCCTGACGGACATGCCGGTTTGGCACGCGGTGGCCTTTCCGCTGCTGGTGGCAGTGCCGGTGTGGGCACACCGGGTCCGGACAGTGATGTTGATGCGCCAGGAGCTGAGCCGGGAGCGGTTCTCCGCGCGTCCCCGGCTGGAGCTTCCGAAGACCCGCCGCTACCGGCGCATCGGCACGGCCATCGAACGCGAACAGTTCTCCCCTCTCTGCGCCTACGCCCCGGCCCGGCCGCTCATCGGCTTCGGAGTCACCTACGACGCCTGGTCGTTCGCTCTGGAGCTCCAGCCCCGGGGCCGGTCAGCGGCGGACCGAGCCGAGGGGCAGCCACGTCCGGGCGGCCTCACCAACCGCGACGTCCTCGACCTGATCCGGCCACAGGTCGCGTCGCTTCGGCTGGCCGGCCCGGCCACCGCCCGAGACCGGCTCCAGCACCTGAAGGTCGACGAATGCGTCTGTCTGCCGGTGTACGAGCAGCGCCAGGACATGCCGTACGACACCGACCGGCTGAGGGAGTGCCTGCGGGAAGCGGTGAACGACGACGGCGAGGGCCGTCGGCACTTCCTGCGGGTGCGGATCACCGCTTGGGAGGGGCAGTTGGTGGTCAGCGTGCTGGTGCGCGTGCACACGCAGGGCGGAATGCTGGTGCTCGAAGTGGCCCCGCACGTCCTGGCACCGGTGCGGGACGATTTCGCAGCGGCTGCCGACACGGCCTCCGACCACGACCGGCTACTGCTGCGCAACACCGTGCAGGCGCTGATCTCCAGCCCGGCGGCCTCCACCACAGCCGTCTTCGCACTCCTGCGGACGGTCCTCGCCGTGACCCGCACGTGGCTGCGCGGCCCTTCCCGGGCCAGGCCCGGCGGGCCCCGCGTGTCGATCCGGGAACTGGGCGCCCGCGAACAGGTGACGCTCTTCCAGGAGATGGACATCAGCCGGTACGTGAAAACCGTGCAGGACCGCATCAGGAACGGCGTACTCCAGGCCCTGCGGTCCAAGGGGTACGACACCAACGAGTTCGAGCAGCAGACCGTGAACGTCGACCGGGGCGCGATCTACATCGGCGCGATGAGCGGCGGCGTCGCCGCTACCGGTGCGCGTACGAAAGTCCACTACACAGCGGGAGACCGTCATGTGCCCACCCACGGCCAACGATCCACACAGTCCTCACCCCGGCGATGACACGGGCTCATCCAACGTCGCCCGGCTGCCCGAGGACGCGCCGGCAGGCTCGATCATCATCGGCAACTCCGTCTACGGCGGCGTGCTCAGCACGGGCGCGGGCACCAGCATCACCGTCGGCGCGCCGGAGCCCCCGCTACTACCAGCCCTCAGGGAGCTGCGCGCGGAGCTGTCCGCCGCCGAGCACGCCGGTCACACGAACGAAGAGCCGGACTACGCCGCCCTCGACACCGAACTGGCCGCCGCGCAGCAAGAGCTCGAGCGCTCCAGGACGCTCGACCCCGGTCGCCGGCAAGTACTGCGGGAACGGCTCGAAATTCTCGCCGTCGCAAGTGCGGGAACCGCGTCGCTGACCACGTTGGCCCAGACGGTCGTCGGACTGCTGAGCTGAGCCCCTCCCCCTTCGCGGTTCCGGCTCTGCTTCAACAGAGCGGCGCGCTGTCCATCTGTAACGGCCCGCGATCAGCTCCCCGCGATCCACGCCTGCCCTCACTGTGCGACACGTGACGATTTCACGCGGTGAGCGAGGGTAAGCGAGCTCGCACGATGAACACCGGACGGTGGAGCGGGAGTTTTCTCATGGCACGGACAGTCCTGCATGGAAAGGCTGAGGAGAGGACACCGGAGCGGACCTGGGGCGAACCGTTGCTGTCGCCCGGGGGCCGAGCCGTGGCAATGCTGCTTGCCTTTGCGGGGACGGTCGCGTTCGCAGTGCTGCTGGCCCGGCTGACGTTGGAGCCGTCGGCCGCGTCGGAGTCGTTGACCCACAGCAATCTCCGTCCCGGAGACTCCATCCGCGACTATCTCGAACAGCGCACCTTCCCCGACGCCATCAAGCAGATCGGCGGCAACATCGTTCTCGGTGTGCCGTTCGGGCTGCTGCTGCCGGTCCTGGTTCCCCGAGCCCGAGGCCTCGTACGCGTGGCGGTGTGCACCGCTCTGGTGATGCTGCTCGTCGAACTGGTCCAGGGCGCCCTGATCACCGGGCGGGCCTTCGACATCGACGACGTCCTCCTCAACACCACGGGAGCCCTCCTCGGCTACCTGCTGCTGGGCCGCCGGCTGGGACGTGCCGTGCACCCTCGGCGCCGTCACTGGTGGCACCGCTTCACCAAGCCCCGCACGGCCACGGACTGAGCCACGATTGCGGCGCTGGAGCAGCTCTTGCGGTCCGCCGCCTCCGGTGCGGCGCCGGGTGAGGATGCTCGCCGGGCGCCAACCGGGCGGCCGGAAGGCGGCGTGAGGGCGCTTCCGTCCGCCGGGACGGCCCCGTGTCCCCTGCGTGTCCCCTGGATTTTGGCCTGAACGGATGAACGGGGGCCGCCACCCTGGAGTGGCGGCCCCCGTTCTCGCGTCTCCGCAGGTAGGAACGTTTCTGCGGGGCCACCGCGTGGTGGGGCGGGTGGGACTCGAACCCACGGCCGACGGATTATGAGTCCGCTGCTCTAACCGGCTGAGCTACCGCCCCTTACGGCGCGTCGCGCACATTTGTGCGCGCCGTCTGCCGCAGCATAGCCGCTCATACGATCTCCTGCTCCGGATGGTCGGCAACGCACGACCATGAGGACTGCCCTGCGGCCCGCGCGGTTCCATCCGGAGCGGTATCCGGGCGGAAAATGCGGAAGAGGGCCCCGAAGGACCCTCTTCCGGCACCGCTCCCCCGGCTGGACTCGAACCAGCAACCCTCCGGTTAACAGCCGAATGCTCTGCCAATTGAGCTACAGGGGATCGCGCTCCCCCGACTGGACTCGAACCAGTAACCTGCCGGTTAACAGCCGGCTGCTCTGCCAATTGAGCTACAGGGGATTGCTGCGTTGCACCGAACGTACCCACCTGGGGTCTCCCGGGCGGCGCTCGCTCGCTGCGACACATACATTAGCGCAAGCAGGGGGGTGCTCCGCCAATCGGTTCCCCGGGGTGATCTCCGGCCCTTACGGGTAGGCGGCCAGCACCGACGCCTACGGAAGGGTGGCAGCCATGCGGTACAAGCTCACGTTCGTCGTTGGACTGGCCATCGGTTACGTCCTCGGCACACGGGCCGGGCGGGAGAAGTACGAGCAGTTGCGCAAGTCGGCGCGCCAGCTCTCGCAGAACCCGGCCGTGCGCAACGCCGCCGAGTCCGCCGCGCAGACCGGGCGGGAGGTGGCCGGCAAGGCGCTGCACACCGTCAGCGACAAGGTCGGCGACCGGATGCCCGAGTCGGTCGCCGAGCGGGTGCGCTCCCTCAGGGAGCGCGGCCAGGGCGGCGGCGAGGACGAGTGGGGAACCAGTAACACCTAGCGTGCGGCAGAATCTGTCCCCATGGGGATAGTCGCCGGGTTGGACAGTTCGTCGGGTTTCACGCGCATCGTCGTCTGTGACACGGAAACGGGTGCGGTGCTGCGGCAGGGCTACGCTCCGCATCCCGTCGAGCCGAAGGCCACCGAGGTGGACCCGCAGGCGTGGCTGCTCTCCCTCGGGGAGGCCGCCTCGGGCGGGCTGCTGGAGGGCGTGCAGGCCATCGGGGTCTCCGCGCAGCAGCACGGGCTGGTGCCGCTGGACCGGCAGGGCTCGCTGGTGCGGCCCGCGCTGGTGGGCAACGACAAGCGCGCCCAGGTGGCGGCCGCGGACCTGGTCGAGGCGTTCGGGGGGCGTCAGGCCTGGGCCGAGGCCGTCGGGGCCGTACCCCAGTCGGCCATGGCCGTGTCGAAGCTGCGGTGGCTCGCGCGTACCGAGCCGGAGGCGGCGGCGCGCGTGGCGATGGTGCTCCAGCCGCACGACTGGCTGGTGTGGCAGTTGCTGGGGCGGCCGGTGCGGCGGACGACGGACCGGGGGGCCGCGTCGGGGACGGGGTACTGGTCGGCGGGTACGGGTGCGTACCGGCCGGACCTGGTGGAGCTGGCGCTGGGGCACCAGGCCGCGCTGCCGGAGGTGCTGGGGCCCGCCGAGGCCGCCGGGATGACGCCGGAGGGCCTGCTGATCTCGGCCGGTACGGGCGAGACCATGGCGGCCGCGCTCGGGCTGGGGCTCGGGATCGGGGACGCCGTCGTGTCGCTCGGGGCGTCCGGTTCCGTGATGGCGGTGCACCACGAGGCGCTGGCCGATCCGCGCGGGATGATCACGGCGTTCGCGGACGCGGCGGGGATGCACCTGCCCGTCGTGTACACGTCGAACGCAGTACGGGCGCTGCGCGGGACCGCCGAGATGCTGGGCCTGGAAGGGGGCCTGGAGGAGCTGTCGGCCCTGGCGCTCAAGTCGACGCCGGGCGCCTCCGGGCTCGTCCTGCTGCCGTACCTGGAGGGTGAGCGCACCCCGCAGCTCCCGCACACGGCCGGGACGCTGAGCGGGCTGCGGCGCGAGTCGATGAAGCCCGAGCACCTGGCGCGGGCGGCGTTCGAGGGCATGCTGTGCTCGCTGGCGGACGCGATGGACGTGCTGCGCGGCCGGGGCGTGGAGGTGCGGCGGGTGTTCCTGCTGGGCGCGGCGGCGGAGCTGCACGCGGTGCAGGCGGCCGCGCCGGCGATCTTCGGCGCACAGGTGGTCGTCCCCCAGCCGGCCGATTACGCGGCGCTGGGTGCGGCGCGGCAGGCGGCGTGGGCGCTGGGGGTCTCGCAGGGCGTGCTGTCGCCGCAGGCGCCGCCGGCCTGGCAGGGCGCCGCGGCGCAGGTCTTCGAGCCGGGCGAGGAGCTCGCGGTGGGCCAGGCGGTGCGTCAGCAGTACGGCGCGACGCGCGAGCAGTTGCACCCCGGAGCCTTCTCCTCGTAGCGGAGTGCGGCAAAGGCCCGGGAAACCGAGTCGTCACCGGGGGCGCGTCCGGCGATAGTTGAACCCGTGCTCAGACAACTTCTCCGGATCCATCTGCGGCCGTACAAGCGGCCCATAGCCCTGTTGGTGGCACTTCAGCTCTTGCAGACGTGCGCCACCCTCTACCTGCCCACGCTCAACGCGGACATCATTGACAACGGTGTCGTACGCGGCGACACCGGTTACATCCTCACCTTCGGCGCGCTGATGATCGCCGTCTCGGTGGTGCAGGTCGTCTGCAACGTCGGCGCGGTCTACTACGGGGCGCGCACCGCCGCGGCGCTCGGACGGGACGTGCGGGCGGCGGTCTTCGACCGGGTGCAGTCGTTCTCGGCGCGGGAGGTGGGGCACTTCGGGGCACCGTCGCTGATCACGCGGACGACCAACGACGTCCAGCAGGTGCAGATGCTGGTGCTGATGGCGTTCACGCTGATGGTGTCGGCGCCGATCATGTGCGTGGGCGGCATCGTCATGGCGCTCGGGCAGGACGTGCCGCTGTCCGGGGTGCTGCTGGCGGTGGTGCCGGTACTGGGCGTCTCCGTCTCGCTGATCGTGAAGAGGATGCGGCCGCTGTTCCGGACGATGCAGGAGCGGCTGGACACGGTGAACCGGGTGCTGCGCGAGCAGATCACCGGCAACCGGGTGATCCGCGCCTTCGTGAAGGACGCCTACGAACGGGAGCGGTTCGAGCGCGCCAACGCCGACCTGACCGACGTGTCGATGTCGACCGGCAGGCTGA
This sequence comes from Streptomyces sp. NPDC031064, assembly GCF_055570965.1. Taxonomy (NCBI): domain Bacteria; kingdom Bacillati; phylum Actinomycetota; class Actinomycetes; order Kitasatosporales; family Streptomycetaceae; genus Streptomyces; species Streptomyces sp. NPDC031064. Next base: position 164,981 of record NZ_JBVIGF010000003.1, on the reverse strand, counting down.
TGGCGCTGATGTTCCCCACCGTGATGACGGTCGTGAACGTCTCCAGCGTCGCCGTGGTCTGGTTCGGTGCGCACCGCATCGACAGCGGCGGGATGGAGATCGGCGCGCTGACGGCGTTCCTGGCCTACCTGATGCAGATCGTGATGGCCGTGATGATGGCCACGTTCATGTTCATGATGGTGCCGCGTGCCGAGGTGTGCGCCGAGCGCATCGAGGAAGTGCTGCGTACGGAGTCGAGCGTGATCCCTCCGGTGGCCCCGGTGCGGGAGCTGCGGCGGCGCGGGCACCTGGAGGTGCGGGGCGCGGACTTCCGCTACCCGGGCGCCGAGGAGCCGGTGCTGCGCGGGGTCGACCTGGTGGCCCGGCCGGGCGAGACGACGGCGATCATCGGGTCGACCGGCAGCGGCAAGTCGACGCTGCTGGGGCTGGTGCCCCGGCTGTTCGACGTCACGGGCGGCGAGGTGCTGGTCGACGGCGTGGACGTACGCGAGCTGGACCCGGCGCTGATGGCGCGGACGGTCGGTCTGGTGCCGCAGAGGCCGTACCTGTTCTCGGGGACCGTGGCGACGAACCTCCGGTACGGGAACCCCGACGCGTCCGACGAGGAGCTGTGGCACGCGCTGGAGGTGGCCCAGGCCGCCGACTTCGTCCGGGAGCTGGAGCACGGCCTGGACGCGCCCATCGCGCAGGGCGGGACGAACGTGTCGGGCGGGCAGCGGCAGCGCCTGGCGATCGCGCGGACGCTGGTGCAGCGGCCGGAGATCTACCTGTTCGACGACTCCTTCTCGGCGCTGGACTACACGACGGACGCGCTGTTGCGGGCGGCGCTGGCGGCGGAGACCGCCGAGGCCACGGTGGTGATCGTCGCCCAGCGCGTGTCGACGATCCGTGACGCCGACCGGATCGTGGTCCTCGACGAGGGCCGGGTCGTGGGGACGGGCCGCCACCACGAGCTGATGGCGGACAACGAAACGTACCGGGAGATCGTGCTCTCCCAGTTGACCGAGGCGGAGGCTGCCTGATGGCGGGGCCGGCGGCAGGACGGATGATGGCGGCGGCCGGTGCGGGCCCCGATCAGCGGTCGATGGACTTCAAGGGGTCGGGCAGGCGGCTGCTGCGGCAGCTCCGGCCGGAGAAGGCCACCCTGTGGGCGATGCTGGCGGCCGGGGTGCTGAGCGTGGCGCTGACGGTGGTCGGGCCGATGATCCTGGGGCGGGCCACCGACCTCGTCTTCGCGGGGGTGGTCGGGCGGGACATGCCGGACGGGCTCACCAAGGAGCAGGCCGTGGCGGGGCTGCGGGCCGACGGGGACGACGGGCTCGCGGACATGCTGTCGGGGGTGGACTTCCACCCTGGGCAGGGCATCGACTTCACCGCCGTCGGCGGCGTACTCATGGCGGTCCTGATCGTGTACGTGGCCGCCGGGCTGCTGATGCTGGTGTCGACGCGGATGTCGATCCGGGTGATCAACCGGACCGTGTACCGGCTGCGGGAGGACGTGCAGGCCAAGCTGGAGCGGCTGCCGCTTGCGTACTTCGACCGGGCCAAGCGCGGCGAGGTGCTGAGCCGGGCGACGAACGACATCGACAACATCTCGCAGACCATGCAGCAGACGATGGGCCAGCTCATCAACTCGGCGCTGACCATCGTCGGGGTGCTGGTGATGATGTTCTGGATCTCGCCGCTGCTGGCGCTGGTCGCGCTGGTGACGGTGCCGCTGTCGGTGTTCGTGGCGACGAGGGTGGGCAAGCGGTCGCAGCCGCACTTCGTGCAGCAGTGGAAGTCGACGGGCAGGCTCAACGCCCACATCGAGGAGATGTACTCCGGGCACGCCCTGGTGAAGGTCTTCGGCCGGCAGGGCGAGGCGGCGGCCGACTTCCGGGAGCAGAACGAGGCGCTGTACGAGGCCGGGTTCCGGGCGCAGTTCAACAGCGGGATCATGCAGCCGCTGATGTTCTTCGTCTCGAACCTGAACTACGTCCTGGTGGCGGTGGTGGGCGGGCTGCGCGTCGCGTCCGGCACGCTGTCCATCGGCGACGTCCAGGCGTTCATCCAGTACTCGCGGCAGTTCTCGATGCCGCTGACGCAGGTGGCGTCGATGGCCAACCTGGTGCAGTCCGGGGTCGCCTCGGCGGAGCGGATCTTCGAGCTGCTGGACGCGGAGGAGCAGGAGCCGGACACCGCTCCGGTGCCGGGCGGCGTCTGGGAGCCCGCCGGGCGGGTCACGCTGGAGAAGGTGTCGTTCCGCTACGAGCCGGACCGGCCGCTCATCGAGGACCTGTCCCTGTCGGTGGAGCCGGGCCAGACGGTCGCGATCGTCGGCCCGACGGGCGCCGGCAAGACCACGCTGGTCAATCTGCTGATGCGGTTCTACGAGGTGACGGGCGGCCGCATCCTGCTGGACGGGGTGGACGTCACGGAGATGACGCGGGACGAGCTGCGCTCGGGCATCGGCATGGTGCTCCAGGACACCTGGCTGTTCGGCGGCACGATCGCCGACAACATCGCCTACGGCGCCTCGCGTCCGGTGACGCGGGAGGAGATCGAGGCGGCGGCCCGGGCCGCGCACGCCGACCGGTTCATCCGCACCCTGCCTGACGGGTACGACACCGTCATCGACGAGGAGGGGGCGGGCGTCAGCGCGGGCGAGAAGCAGCTCGTCACCATCGCGCGGGCGTTCCTGTCCGACCCGGTGATCCTGGTCCTGGACGAGGCGACCAGCTCCGTCGACACCCGTACGGAGGTGCTCATCCAGAAGGCGATGGCCCGCCTCGCCCACGGGCGGACAAGCTTCGTCATCGCGCACCGGCTGTCGACCATCCGCGACGCGGACGTGATCCTGGTGATGGAGAACGGCGCGATCGTCGAGCAGGGCTCGCACGAGGAGCTGCTGGCGGCGGAGGGCGCCTACGCCCGCCTGTACGCGGCGCAGTTCGCGCAGGCGGTGGCGGAGGTCGACTGACGGGGCGGTTCAGTCCAGGTAGCCGCGCAGTTGGTCCGCGAAGGCGTGGTCCCGCAGCTTGTTGAGGGTCTTGGACTCGATCTGGCGGATGCGTTCGCGCGTCACGCCGAAGATCCGTCCGATCTCCTCCAGGGTGCGGGGCCGGCCGTCGACCAGGCCGTAGCGGAGCTGGACGACCTTGCGTTCGCGCTCGCCGAGCGTGGACAGGACGGCCTCCAGGTGCTCGCGCAGCAGGAGGAACGCCGCGGACTCGACGGGGGACGCGGCGTCGCCGTCCTCTATGAGGTCGCCGAGCGCGACGTCGTCCTCCTCCCCCACCGGGGCGTGCAGGGAGACCGGCTCCTGCGCGAGGCGCAGCACCTCGCCGACCCGCTCGGGCGCCAGGTCGAGGTGGGCGGCGACCTCGTCGTGGGTGGGTTCACAGCCGCGCTCCTGGAGCATCCGGCGCTGGACCCGTACGACCCGGTTGATCAGCTCGACGACGTGGACCGGGACGCGGATGGTGCGCGCCTGGTCGGCGAGGGCGCGGGACATGGCCTGGCGGATCCACCAGGTCGCGTACGTCGAGAACTTGAAGCCGCGCGCGTAGTCGAACTTCTCGACCGCCCTGATCAGGCCGAGGTTGCCCTCCTGGACGAGGTCGAGCATGGTCAGGCCGCGGCCGACGTACCGCTTGGCGACGGAGACCACGAGCCGCAGGTTCGCCTCGATCAGGCGGCGCTTGGCCATCCGGCCCATGACGACCAGCCGGTCGAGGTCCAGGGCGAGCTGGGAGTCCAGGTCGGGGGTGCCGGCGAGCTTCTCCTCGGCGAACAGGCCGGCCTCGACGCGGCGGGCCAGCTCGACCTCTTCGGCGGCGGTCAGCAGCGGGATGCGGCCGATCTCGCGGAGGTACTGGCGGAAGAGGTCGGAGGAGGCGCTTCCGCCGCCCGACTCGGCGGCGGCGCGGCTGCGGCTGGGGAGCGGCACGTGCTCGGGTTCGTCCGGATCGGTCACGGCGTCGGGCAGGGCTTCCGGGTGGCGCGGCCGAATGCCCTGTACGGGCACGGCGGTGGCAGTGGCCGTGGCCGCGGCCGCGTCGATGTCGGTCAGGGTCCGGGGCTGCACGAGGGCGACCTCCATGGTGATCGCTGCCGGGTCGGGGGCGTGCGGCAGCGGGACGGCGGCGGCCGTGCCCACCGCCCCCAGTGTGGGGTACGACACATCACCGCCAGTAGGGGCGTGCGACCACTTTTTGCGATCGGCCGGTGACGGGGAGCTGACGGCGGACGCCGTGGACGTCGGGCGCCCACGAAGGGGACGGCCACCACGGCCCTGCCGGGGGGCCGGGGGCCGCCCCCCGGGAGATGCGGCGCGACCGGTCGACGGCGTGGGGTGCCGGTGCCGGAGGCTAGAGGGCCGCCGCTCCCTGATTGCGGAGGGACTGGGCGTACTGCTGGAGGACCCAGAGCTCGTTCTGGACGGCGGCGAGGTGGTCGGGGTCGCCGTGGGAGCCGAGGCGGGCGAGGGTGCCCTGGACGTCGCGGACGCGGCGGTCGACCGCGCGGAGGCGGACGGAGACCAACTGCGTGCCCGCGTACGTCTCGTCGACCACGCGTGCGTGGATGGCCTCGACGGCCAGCTCGGTGACCAGCGCGCGCACCGTGTCGTTGGGGGCGGCGTCGCGGACCCGGGCGAGGTAGTCGGCGGCGTCGGCCACGCCCTGCTCGGCGCCGCCCGCGTCCGCGACGGCCTGCCGCACGGCGGCGTAGGGCGGGGCGGTGAACTCGTCGATGCCGTACGCGTCGAAGGCGGGCGAGACGAGGGCCGGGTACTGGAGGGCGAGCTTGAGCAGTTCGCGCTCGGTGCGGTGGGCGGGGCTGCGGAGGTTGAGCGCGGGGCCGGAGGGGGCGGTCGGGGCCTGCACCACGGGCGCGGGGCGGCTGGGTGCCGGCGCCGGGCCCCGGCCGCCGCGGTCGCGGGCCCAGCGGGCGAGCTGGGCGACGCGCTTGACGACGAACTGGGTGTCGAGGATGCCGAGCATGCCCGCGAGCTGCACGGCGACCTCGTGCTGCGAGGCGACGTTCTTGATGCGGGCGACGATCGGCGCGGCCTCGTCGAGGGCGGCGGCCCGGCCGGCCGGGGTCTCCAGGTCGTACCGGTTCACGATCTGCCGCAGCGCGAACTCGAAGAGCGGGGTGCGCGGCTCGACGAGGTCGGCGACCGCCTCGTCGCCCTTGGCGAGGCGCAGCTCGCAGGGGTCCATGCCGTCCGGGGCGATGGCGATGTACGTCTCGGCGGCGAACTTCTGGTCGTCCTCGAAGGCGCGCAGCGCGGCCTTCTGTCCGGCGGCGTCGCCGTCGAAGGTGAAGATGACGCGGGCCGAGCCGTTGTCCATCAGCAGCCGGCGGAGGATCTTGATGTGGTCGCCGCCGAAGGCGGTGCCGCAGGTGGCGATGGCGGTGGTGACCCCGGCGAGGTGGCAGGCCATGACGTCGGTGTAGCCCTCGACGACGACGGCCCGGCTGGACTTGGCGATGTCCTTCTTGGCCAGGTCGATGCCGTACAGCACCTGGGACTTCTTGTAGATGGGCGTCTCGGGCGTGTTGAGGTACTTGGGCCCGTTGTCGTCGTCGCGCAGCTTGCGCGCGCCGAAGCCGACGACGTCGCCGCCGACGTCCCGGATCGGCCACATCAGGCGGCCGCGGAAGCGGTCGATGGGGTTGCGGCGCGACTCCTGGGCGAGCCCGGAGACGAGCAGCTCCTTGTCGGTGAAGCCCTTACCGCGCAGGTAACGGGTGAGGTGGTCCCAGCCGGCCGGGCTGTAGCCGACGCCGAAGTGCTGGGCGGCGGCCTGGTCGAAGCCGCGCTCGGCGAGGAACTTGCGCCCGATCTCGGCCTCGGCGCTGTCCAACTGCTCGACGTAGAACTGGGCGGCCGCCTTGTGGGCCTCGATCAGCCGGATCCGCTCCCCGCGCTGGTGGCCGGGGTTGTACCCGCCCTCCTCGTAGCGCAGGGTGATGCCCGCCTTGGCGGCGAGGCGCTCGACCGTCTCCGAGAAGGAGAGGTGGTCGATCTTCATCACGAAGGCGATGGTGTCCCCGCCCTCCTGGCAGCCGAAGCAGTGGAAGAGGCCCTTGCTGGGGCTGACCTGGAAGGAGGGGGACTTCTCGTCGTGGAAGGGGCACAGACCCTTGAGGTTGCCGCCGCCGGCGCTGCGGAGCTGGAGGTACTCGGACACGACGGCGTCGATCGGGACCGCGTCCCGTACCGCCTTCACGTCGTCATCGTTGATCCTGCCGCCTGCCACGCACGAATTCTACGGGTGGGGCAGGACTTCACCGAGCGGTGTGGCGGGGTCGGCGAGGGCCTCGGGGTCCACGGGCGTACGGGAACGGACGAGGTCCTGGATGCCGGGTGTGACGTCCCACACATTCACGTTCATCCCGGCCAGCACGCGGCGCTCCTTCAGCCAGAAGGCGATGAACTCCCGCTTGCCCACGTCGCCGCGGAGCACGACCTGGTCGTAGGAGCCGGGCGGTGCCCAGCCGCTGTACTCCATGCCGAGGTCGTACTGGTCGGAGTAGAAGTAAGGGACCCGGTCGTAGGAGACGTCCTGGCCGAGCATGGCGCGGGCGGCGGCGGGGCCGCCGTTGAGGGCGTTGGCCCAGTGTTCGACGCGCAGCCGGGTGTGCAGGAGGGGGTGCTCGGCGGCGGCCACGTCACCGGCGGCGTGGATGTCCGGGTCGGAGGTGCGCAGCGAGGCGTCGACGGCGATGCCGCCGCCGTGGGCGCGGTCGACCAGGGCGAGCCCGGCGTTCTCGGCGAGGGCGGTGCAGGGGGCGGCGCCGACCGCGACCAGCACGGCGTGGGCGGGGTGTTCCTCGCCGTCCTCGGTGCGGGCGGCCAGCACCATGCCGTCCTGGCCCACGATCTCGGTGAGGCGGGTGCCGAAGCGGAAGCGGACCCCGCGCTCGGCGTGCAGGTCGGTGAAGAGCTGGCCCAGCTCGGGGCCGATGACCCGGTACAGGGGGGTGGGGTCCGGTTCGACGACGGTGACCTCGGCGCCGTATCCGCGTGCGGCGGCGGCGACCTCCAGGCCGATCCAGCCGGCCCCGGCGATCACCAGGTGGCCGTTGTCGCGGCCGAGCGCGGCGAGGGTGCCCTGGAGCCGGTCGGCGCCCGGCAGGCGGCGCAGGTGGTGGACGCCGGCGAGGTCGGTGCCGGGGATGTCGAGCCGGCGCGGCTCGGCGCCGGTGGCCAGCAGGAGCTTGTCGTAGCCGATGGTGGTGCCGTCGCCGAGGCGTACCGTCCGGGCGGTGCGGTCGACGGCGGTGACGGGCTGGCCGAGGTGCAGCTCGATGTCCTTCTCCGCGTACCAGCCGGACTCGTGGACGAAGGCCTTGTCGCGCGGTTCCTTGCCGGTGAGGTAGCCCTTGGACAGGGGCGGGCGTTCGTAGGGCGGGTCGACCTCGTCACCGATGAGGATCACGCGGCCGGTGAAACCTTCGGAGCGGAGTGTCTCCGCCGCCTTGGCCCCGGCCAGTCCCCCGCCGACGATGACGAAGGTCTGATCTGCGTCGACCACTTGTTGCCTCCTGGTGGTTCCGGGATTGCCACGCTACGCCGCCGTCCACCAGCAGCGTCCCGTACGGAGCGTGATGTCGGAAGAGGACGAAGGGAACGGGCGCCTCGTTCAGCGGCGGCTGGTCAGGCGGGCGTGCAGGGTGCGGGCGGAGGCGTCGGTGAGCGAGGCGATCTGGTCGACGATCACCCGCTTGCGGGCCCGGTCGTCGGGTGCCGCGTCGAACAGGGCGCGGAACTGGGGGTCCAGGCCCTCGGGCGCGCGGGCGGTCAGCGCCTCGGCCAGTTCGGCGAGTACGACGCGCTGGTCGGCCCGCAGCGCCTCCTGCTCGGCGCGCTGCATGACGTACCGGTCGGCGACCGCCTTGAGCACCGCGCACTCGTTGCGGGTCTCGCGCGGTACGACGAGCTCGGCGGCGTAGCGGGTGAGGCGGCCGGTGCCGTGGGCCCGGCGGGTGGCGGCCTCGGCGGCGAGGCAGAAGCGGCCGATGAGCTGGCTGGTGGCGTCCTTCAGGCGGGCCTGGGCGATGGCGGTGCCGTCGTAGCCGTGCGGCCACCACTCCTGCTCCATGAGCCGGTCGAGGGCGTCGGCGAGCTCCTGCGGGTCGGTGCCGGCGGGGACGTACCGCCCGATGGCGACGCGCCAGATGTCGGCGCGCTCGGGTTCGGCGAGCAGCAGGTTGGGGTCGATGTGCCCGGCGTGCAGGCCGTCCTCGAAGTCGTGCACCGAGTAGGCGACGTCGTCGGACCAGTCCATGACCTGGGCCTCGAAGCACTGGCGGTGTCCGGGGGCGCCCTGCCGCACCCAGGCGAAGACGGGGAGGTCGTCCTCGTACACCCCGAACTTGGGCGAGTCGGGGTCGGTGGGGTGGGCGCCGCGTGGCCAGGGGTACTTGGTGGCGGCGTCGAGGGCGGCACGGGTGAGGTTGAGTCCGACGCTGACGAGCTCGCCGGTCGCCTCGTCGGGGATGAACCGCTTGGGTTCGATGCGGGTGAGCAGGCGCAGTGACTGGGCGTTGCCCTCGAAGCCGCCGCAGTCCTTGGCGAAGTCGTTCAGGGCCTGTTCGCCGTTGTGCCCGAAGGGCGGGTGGCCCATGTCGTGCGAGAGGCAGGCGGCCTCGACGAGGTCGGGGTCGCAGCCGAGGGCGGCGCCGAGCTCGCGGCCGACCTGGGCGCACTCCAGGGAGTGGGTGAGCCGGGTGCGGGGGCTGGGGTCCCAGGCATGGCTGCGGGAGCCGGGAGTGACGACCTGGGTCTTGCCGGCCAGGCGGCGCAGCGCGCTGGAGTGCAGCACCCGTGCGCGGTCCCGCTGGAACGCGGTGCGGCCCGGCCGCTTGTCGGGCTCGGTGGCCCAGCGCGCGGTGGCCGTCGCGTCGTAAGTACCGCTCGTACCGCTTGTGCTGTTCGTGCTGTTCGTGCCGTCGATACCGTCCATGCCGTCCATGCCGTTCATGCACTGAAGGTAACCGCAGGGACTGACGGTGAACCGGTCAGACGGAGACCAGTTGGGAGGAAGGGGGGACGCACGGGCGAGTGAGGGCCTGGTCGTAGCGGTGGAGGACGAGCCGGGCGAGGGCGGGGTGCGGGCCGAGGGGTGCGGCGGCGATCCAGGGCGCGGCGGCGGCGCTGCGGGTGGCGAACAGGCCGGGGGCGGTGAAGTAGGACGCGACGGCTATCCGGTGGCGGCCCCTGGCGGCGAGGGCGCGGACGGCCTCGGGGACGGTGGGCGAGGCGGCGGAGGCGTACGCGGGGAGGACGGGTACGCCGCCGAGGCGCTCGCCGAGCAGCGCGGCGGTGCGGCGGGTGTCGGCGGCGGAGTCGGGGTCGCGGGACCCGGCGGCGGCGAGCACGACGCCGGAGCCGTGGATGCCGGAGCGGCGGCCGGTGCCGTGCGCGGTGGGCCAGCCCGCCTCGGTGAGCCGGTCGTGGAGCGCCTCGACGAGCAGGGGGTGGGGGCCGAGCGGGGCGGCGACGCGCACGCGCAGGTGGGGTGCGGTGGCGGCGGCGCCGGGCAGGTCGTGCTTGACGTGGTAGCCGCGACTGAGGAGGAGGGGTACGAGAACGGCGTCGCCGCCGTCGAGGCCGGCCAGGGTGTCGGTGAGGAGGGGGGCGTTCAGTTCGATGTGGCCGAGCCGTACCGGGAGCCCGGGCCGCAGTTCGCGGACCTGGTCGAGCAGGGCGTTCACGGTGGTCAGGGCGCGGGGGTCACGGCTGCCGTGGGCGACGGCGACGAGGGTGGGCAGGTGGGGTGTGCTCATGGGCCTGCGCGTTCCGTTGAGGTGGAGATGGGTGAGCTGGGTGCCGAGCTGCGCGGTGATGCGGGTGAGCATCTGGGCGGTGGTGCCGAGGGGCTGGGGCTCGTGGGGATCGGTCTCGGGGGGCTGGGGCTCGTGGGGCTTGGGCTCGTGGGGATCGGCCGGCTCCGTCATGCACCGATGGTGGCGGGCGGGTGTTGCCGTGTCGTTGCGCGGGGGTGACGGGTGTTTTCCACCGGCTCACGCGGGTGGGCTCAGATGTGGGAGACCCAGACGCGGAGGGTGCCGGACGCGGTGAAGCCGTGGTGGAGGGCGGCGGTCAGGTCGTCGCCGTGCTCGTAGCCGACGGCCGGGGCGCCGGGCCACAGGCGGGTGACTGCGGCGAGGCAGCCGGGCCAGGGGTCGGCGCCGTAGACGTTGGACAGGCCCACGACGCCGGAGCCGGGGCTGTGGCTGACGACCGCCCCGGCGACGATGCGGCCGTCCGGGGCGCGGCCCGCGAGGACGGTGGTGGCCGGATCGGCCAGGAGGGCGGGGCGGAACAGGTCCATGGGCGCCCCGCCGCTCCAGGCAGCCTCCCAGGCGGCGAGGCCGGCGGCGGTGCGGACGGGCTCCCAGGGGGCGGCGCCCCCGAGCGGCGGGGCGGGCGCGCCGGCGGGACGGTGGATCCACCGGGCGTCGAAGAGCGGCTCGAAGCCGTGCCCGGTCAGGTCAAGGGTGGCGAAGCTGTCCTTGACCGAACAGCCGGGCACGCTCCGGTCGATGCCGTCGAGCAGCTCGTGCGGCGCGGCGTCCGGGGCGAGGGTGACGGCGTCCGGGTAGTACGGCGGCGTTCGGCGCGGGTGCGTCCAGGCGCGGTCGCCGAAGGTGCCGGCACCCAGGCCGTGGGCGCGGCACAGGGCGTCGCACCACTCGGCGTTGTTGCGGGCGGCAGCGCGGACCCAGGTGCCCGGTGTGGTCATGCGGGTCATCGTGCCAGGGCGTACCGCAGAGAACGATCTTTTTTACCCGCTATCTTCTTTTCGAAACGCGGAATCAGTTTTCCGCAGAAAGGAAGTGGGGGTTTCATGGGTGGTACGCAGAGGGAGCTGCCACGCCGCGCCTGCGCGGAACTCGTCGGTACCGGGGCGCTGGTGGCCGTCATCATCGGTTCGGGCATCCAGGCCACCGGTCTCAGTCACGACGTCGGGGTGCAGCTCCTGGCCAACTCCCTGGCCTCGGCGATCGGCCTCGGCCTGCTCATCGCGCTGTTCGCGCCGGTCTCCGGTGCCCACCTCAACCCGGTCGTCACCCTCTCCGTGTGGTGGACCGGACGCGGCCGCCGCGACGGCCTGACCGGCCGGGAGGTCGTCCTCTACATCACCGCCCAGTTGGCCGGCGCGGTCGCGGGCGCCCTGCTCGCCGGGGCCATGTTCGGGCGGGCGCCCGGCAGTTGGTCCACGCAGCTCCGCTCCGACGCCCATCTGCTGCTCGGCGAGACCGTGGCCACCGCCGGTCTGGTGCTCCTCGTCCAGGGCCTGGACCGCATCGGGCGCGCCCAGCTCGCCCCGCTGGCGGTCGCCGCGTACATCGCGGCCGCGATCTGGTTCACCTCGTCCGGTTCCTTCGCGAACCCGGCCGCGACGGTGGGGCGCTCGCTGACCGACTCGTTCACCGGCATCGCGCCCGCCTCGATGCCGGGCTTCATCGCCGCCCAACTGCTCGGCGGCCTGCTGGGGGCGGGGCTCGCCGCGCTCCTGTACGGCGGGCGGCCGCCGTCGAGATCACACCTGGCCCAGTGAACCGGGCGGGCCGTTCCGGCGTCGGAAGAGGCGGAGGTGGGGCGTGGGATTCCGACAGAGGGTCCGGTCGGCGGGGGTTCGGCCGGCGGAGGTTCGGCCGGCGGGGGTTCGGCCGGCGGAGGTTCGGCCGGCGGGGGTTCGGTCCATACGGTCGAGGCTGAGGTGGCCGGTGAGCCGGCGCGGGCAGCGGCGGCTGGCGCAGGGCGTCATGCTGGGGTGCGTCCTGGCGCTGGCGCCCGCCACCTGGATGCACGCCGTCGCCGACGGCCGGCTGCGCACGACGGCGGACGTGCCCGCGCAGGACGTGGCCGTCGTCTTCGGGGCCGGCCTGTGGAAGGGGCGCCCGACGCCGTACCTGGCGCACCGGCTCGACACCGCCGCCGCCCTGTACCGGGACGGCAAGGTGAAGGTCCTCCTCGTCACCGGGGACAACGGCCGCGTCGAGTACGACGAGCCGGACGCCATGCGCGCCTACCTGCGGGAGCGGGGCGTGCCGGACGGGCGGATCGTCAGCGACTACGCGGGCTTCGACACCTGGGACTCGTGCGTCCGCGCCAAGAAGATCTTCGGCGTCGACCGGGCCGTCCTGGTGACCCAGGGCTTCCACATCCGCCGGGCGGTCGCGCTCTGCCGGGAGGCGGGCATCGACACCTACGGCGTCGGCGTCGACGAGCCCCGGGACTCGGTCTGGTACTACGGGGCGGTCCGCGAACTGGTCGCGGCGGGAAAGGCGGCCCTGGACGCGGCGGTGGAACCGGACCCGACGTTCCTGGGCCGCGAGGAAACGGGCGTGGCCGAGGCGCTGGGGCGCTGACCGGGCGTGGCGAAGGCGCCGGAGCACCCGTACGCCTCACCGGTCCGGCGGGCACGGACGGAGCCGGCCGTACCGGGCATGTAATGCGGCGTGTCGGTGGGCGTAACACGCGCGTCGCATGCTCGGGGGCATGCTCACCGCCACCACCCCCACGCACTGCCCGTACTGCGCCCTTCAGTGCGGGATGAACCTCAGGCCCGCCGACAACGGCGTCGAGGTGGTGGAGCGCACGGACTTCCCCGTGAACCGGGGTGCCCTGTGCGGTAAGGGACGTACCGCACCCGCAGTGCTCTCCTCCCGGGTCAGGCTGGACGGGCCCCTGGTCCGACGCCCCGCCACAGGCGAGCTCGAACCCGCCTCCTGGGAGGAGGCCCTGCGTGCCGTCGCCGACGGGCTGCGCGGCACCAGGAACAGGCACGGGGCCGACGCCGTCGGCGTGTTCGGGGGCGGCGGGCTGACCAACGAGAAGGCGTACACGCTCGGCAAGTTCGCCCGGCTGGTCCTGGGGACCTCGCAGATCGACTACAACGGCCGGTTCTGCATGTCGTCCGCCGCCGCCGCGCACCAGCGGGCCTTCGGCCTCGACAGGGGCCTGCCCTTCCCGCTGGAGGACATCCCCCGCACCGGCTGCGTGATCCTCGTCGGGTCGAACCTGGCCGAGACCATGCCCCCGGCCCTCCGCTATCTCACCGAGCTGAAGGAGAACGGCGGCAGGCTCATCGTCGTCGACCCCCGCCGCACCCGGACCGCCGAGCAGGCCGACCTCCACCTCGCACCCCGCCCCGGCACCGACCTGGCGCTCGCCCTCGGGCTGCTGCACCTGGTCGTGGCGGAGGGACGGACCGACGAGGAGTTCATCGCGAGCCGTACGACGGGCTGGGCCGACGCCCGGGCCGCCGCCATGTCCCACTGGCCCACGCTCGTCGAGCGGATCACCGGCGTACCTGTACCGCAGCTCCGGGAGGCCGTGGCGATGTTCTGCGACGCGCCCGAGTCGATGGTGCTGACCGCTCGCGGGCCCGAGCAGCAGTCCAAGGGCACCGACACGGTCGGCGCCTGGATCAACCTGTGCCTGGCCACCGGCCGCGCCGGCCGGCCCCTGTCCGGGTACGGCTGCCTGACCGGGCAGGGCAACGGGCAGGGCGGCCGCGAGCACGGCCAGAAGGCCGATCAGCTCCCCGGCTACCGCAAGCTCGACGACCCCGCCGCCCGCGCCCACGTCGCCGGCGTGTGGGGCGTCGACCCCGACACGCTCCCCGGGCCGGGGCGCAGCGCCTACGAGCTGCTCGACGCGCTGGGCACCGACATCAAGGCGCTGCTGCTCATGGGGTCCAACCCGGTCGTGTCGGCGCCGCGCGCGGCGCACATCCAGGAGCGGATCGAATCCCTGGAGTTCCTGGCCGTGGCGGACGTCGTCCTGTCCGAGACCGCCGCGCTCGCCGACGTCGTCCTGCCCGTCACCCAGTGGGCGGAGGAGACCGGCACCCTCACCAACCTCGAAGGCCGCGTCCTGCTGCGCCGCCGGGCCGTCGACCCGCCCGAGAACGTACGCAACGACCTTGAGGTGATGCACGCGCTCGCCGGGCTGCTCGGGTGGGAGAAGGGCTTCCCCACCGACCCGGAGGAGGTCTTCGACGAGCTGCGCCGCGCCTCGGCCGGCGGGCCCGCCGACTACGCGGGCATCAGCTACCGCCGCATCGCGGAGGAGGACGGCGTCTTCTGGCCGTGCCCCGAGCCGGACCACCCCGGCACGCCCCGGCTGTTCCTGGACCGGTTCGCGACGCCGGACGGGCGGGCGCGGTTCGTGCCCGTGACGCACCGGGCGGCGGGCGAGGAGACGGACGACGCCTACCCGGTGGTGCTGACGACCGGGCGCGTCGTGTCCCAGTACCAGTCGGGCGCCCAGACCCGGCGCGTCGCGGAGCTGAACGCCGCCGCGCCCGGGCCGTTCGTGGAGCTGCACCCACGGCTGGCCGAGCGGCTGGGCGTCGCCGAGGGCGAGCCGGTCGCGGTGGTGTCGCGGCGCGGGCGGGCCGTGGCACCGGCGCGGATCACCACGGGCATCCGGCCGGACACGGTGTTCATGCCGTTCCACTGGGCGGGGGAGGGCCGGGCGAACACGCTGACCAACCCGGCGCTCGACCCGACGTCCCGGATGCCCGAGTTCAAGGTGTGCGCGGTGCGCCTGGAAGCGGTGCGTCCCGAAGCGGCCGGCGACTGAGCCAGTCCCCGCCCGCTATCGGCTCACCGAGCCGCACGGTGGACGCCGCGACGTACACCCACGCCCGGACGCTCGCCCCGTCCCGGGTGCGCACCACCTCGCACACCTGCCGCTCGTACCCGTGTTCCAGGCGGTCCAGTACGGCCACGAGCGCCTCGTACCGGCCGGGCGCCGCGCTGATCAGCTCACCCGCCACCTGGCCCGCGCCCCGGACCAGGTAGGGGTACCCGGGCCCGTCGTACAGCAGGGCGCCCGCCAGCCGCGCCGGTTCCTCCGCCGCCGTACGGCCGCGGAGGAACCGGTCGTGGTTGTACTCGCCCGGGCGCAGCGTCCCGTACACGAAGAAGGGCAGCTCCGCGGTCGTCCCGGTCATCGCGCCGACGTCTCCCGCTGCATCCACGCCAGGTAGTCCGCGCTGCCCCGCACCACCGGCAGGGCGAGGATCTCGGGCGTGTCGTAGTCGTGCTTCGCGGCGATGTACTCCGCCAGCGTGTCGTAGCAGGCCTCCGTCGTCTTGAAGAACACCTGCCACTCCTGGCTCGTCTCGATGGCGTTCTGCCAGTGGTAGACGGAGGTGACCGGGCCGGAGACCTGCGCGCAGGCGGCGAGCCGCGCCTCCACCGCGCCACGGGCCAGCTCCTGGGCCTTGTCGGCGCTGTCGGTCGTGGTCAGGACGGTCAGGGCCAGGGTCACGGTCTCTCCTTCACCTGCTAGGCCACGGCGGCGAACTGCGCCGCGTACAACCGAGCGTACGCACCTCCGGCCGCCAGCAGCTCGTCGTGCGTGCCCTGCTCGACGATCCGGCCCGCCTCCATCACCAGGATGACGTCCGCGTCCCGGATGGTGGAGAGCCGGTGCGCGATCACGAAGCTGGTCCGCCCTTCCCTGAGGGACGACATGGCCCGCTGGATCAGCACCTCGGTGCGGGTGTCGACGGAGCTGGTGGCCTCGTCGAGGACGAGGATCGACGGTTCGGTGAGGAACGCGCGGGCGATGGTGAGGAGTTGCTTCTCACCGGCGCTGAGCCCCTCCCCGCCGTCCTCGACCAGCGTGTCGTAGCCGTCGGGGAGCGTACGGATGAACCGGTCGGCGTGGGTGGCCATGGCCGCCTCGACGATCCGCTCGCGCGGCACCTCGCCCGGCACTCCGTACGCGATGTTGTCGGCGATCGTGCCGCCGAAGAGCCAGGTGTCCTGGAGGACCATGCCGATCCCGGAGCGCAGTTCGTCCCTCGACATCGCGGCCACGTCGACGCCGTCGAGCACGATGCGGCCGCCGGTCGTCTCGTAGAACCGCATCAGCAGGTTGACCAGCGTGGTCTTGCCGGCGCCGGTCGGGCCGACGATGGCGACCGTCTGGCCGGGCTCGACCGTCAGCGTCAGGTCCTCGATCAGGGGCTTGGCGGGCTCGTAGCGGAAGGCGACGTTCTCGAAGGAGACCCGGCCCTCCCGCTTCCGTACCCGGACCGGGCCGGCCGTGCCCTGGCTCTCCTCCTCCGCGTCCAGCAGGTCGAAGACCCGCTCGGCGGAGGCGACGCCCGACTGGAGGAGGTTGGCCATGGCGGCGACCTGGTTGACCGGGCCGTTGAACTCGTACGAGTACTGGACGAAGGCCTGGACGTCGCCGATCGACAGCGTCCCGGACGCCACGCGCAGCCCGCCGACCACGGCGATGAGTACGTAGCCGAGGTTGCCGACGAAGGTCATCGCGGGCTGGATGAGTCCGGAGACGACCTGGGCGCGGAAGCCCGCCGCGTACAGCCGCTCCCCCAGCTCGTCGAAGGCGTCCACCGCCTGCTGCTTGCGGCCGAAGACCAGCACCTCGGCGTGGCCGCTGTACATCTCCTCGACGTGGGCGTTGAGCTTGCCGGTGACGGACCACTGCTCGACGAACTGCGGCTGGGCGCGCTTGCCGATGAGGGTGGCAACGAGGACCGAGAGGGGGACGGTCGCGAGGGCGATCAGCGCGAGCAGCGGCGATATCCAGAACATCATCGCCAGGACGCCCACGATGGTGAGCAGCGCCCGCACCATCTGGCCGAAGGCCTGCTGCATGGTCTGGGTGATGTTGTCGATGTCGTTGGTGGCGCGGCTGAGGATCTCACCGCGCGGCTGCTTGTCGAAGTACGCGAGGGGCAGTCTCGCCAGTTTCGCCTGGGCCCGCTCGCGCAGCCGGTGCCCGGCGCGCTGGACGACGGTCATCGCGAGCCGCAGTTGCACCCAGGTGAGGGCGGCGGCGGCCGCGACCACGCCGAGGGCGAGGGCGAGTGCCTGGGCGACGGCCCGGAAGTCGACGCCGGCGGGGCTCGCCGCGCCGGTGACGACGAGGTCGGTGGCGTGGCCGAGGATCTTGGGCGAGGTGACGGCCAGGGCGACGGAGGCGGTGGCGGCGGCGAGGACGCCGAGGATCCGGTGGCGGTCGGGGGCGAGGGTGCCGAGGAGGCGGAGGGCGGAGCGGCGGAAGTCCAGGGAACGTTCGAGGGACGGGGTGGCCGGGCCGGGGCCTCTTTGGTGGACGGCGGGTCCACGGCGCTCGGGGGCGCGTCGGCTCTCCGGCGTGCTCATGCGGCTTCCTCCTCGGTGAGCTGGGAGAGGACGATCTCCCGGTAGGTGTGGTTGTCCCGCATGAGTTCCTCGTGGGTGCCGGTGCCGACGACCCGGCCCTGGTCGAGGACGACGATCCGGTCGGCGTCGCGGATGGTGGAGACGCGCTGGGCGACGATGACGACGGTCGCGCCCGCGGTCTCCTCGGCGAGGGCGGCCCGCAGCCGGGCGTCCGTGGCGTAGTCGAGTGCGGAGAAGGAGTCGTCGAACAGGTAGATGTCGGGCCGGGCGGCGAGCACGCGGGCGATGGCGAGGCGCTGGCGCTGCCCGCCGGAGAGGTTGGTGCCGCCCTGGGAGACCGGGGAGTCCAGGCCGTCCTCCAGTCCGCGTACGAAGTCGGCGGCCTGGGCGACCTCCAGCGCGTGCCACAGTTCGTCGTCGGTCGCGTCGGCCTTCCCGTACCGCAGGTTCGTCGCGACGGTCCCGGAGAAGAGGTACGGCTTCTGCGGTACGAGTCCGACGGTGCGGGCCAGCAGGCCGGGCTCCAGGTCGCGAACGTCGGTGCCGCCGACGCGGACCTCGCCGCCCGTCGCGTCGAACAGCCGGGGCACCAGGTTCAGCAGGGTGGTCTTGCCGCTGCCGGTGGAGCCGATGACGGCGGTGGTGCGGCCGGGGCGGGCGGTGAGGTCGACGGCGCGGAGGACGGGTTCCTCGGCTCCGGGGTAGCGGAAGTCGGCGGCGCGGATGTCGAGGTGGCCGGGGCCGCGCAGTACCCGTACCGGTGCCGGGGGCGGGGCGACGGACGGTTCGGTGTCGAGCACTTCCCGGATGCGTTCGGCGCTGACCTCGGCACGCGGCGTCTGCATCATCAGGAACATCGTCATCATCACGGCCATCAGGATCTGCATCAGGTAGCTGAGGAACGCGATCAGCGAACCGGCCTGGAGCGAGCCTGAGTCCAGCCGGAGCCCGCCGAACCAGATGATCGCGACGGTGGCGCCCTCCCAGACGAGCAGGACGGTCGGGAACATCAGCGCCATCAGGCGGCCGGAGCGCAGCGCGACGGTCAGCAGCTCGGCGTTGGCGCCGGCGAACCGGTACTGCTCGTGGCGGTCGCGGACGAAGGCGCGGACGACGCGGATGCCGGTGATCTGCTCCCGCACGATCCGGTTGACCTCGTCGACGCGCTCCTGCATCCCCCGGAACAGCGGGGGCAGGCGGCGCATGATGAGGCCGACGGCCCCGGCGAGGAGCGGGACGAACACGAGGATCAGCAGCGCCAGCGGCACGTCCTGCCCGACGGCCATGACGATGCCGCCGAGGCACATCAGCGGCGCGGCGACCAGCATGGTCAGGGCGAGGAGCGCGAGGGTCTGCACCTGGGTCACGTCGTTGGTGGTGCGGGTGATCAGGGAGGCGGCGCCGAAGCGGCCCATCTCCCGTACGGAGAAGTCCTGTACGCGGCGGAAGACGGCGGCGCGCAGGTCACGGCCGATGCCCATGGCGACGCGGGCGCTGAAGTACACGGCGGTGGCGGCGGCGAGGACCTGGAGCAGGGTGACGGCGAGCATCAGGCCACCGGTGGACAGGATGTGGCCGGTGTCGCCGCGCAGCACGCCGTTGTTGACGATGTCGGCGTTGAGGGTGGGCAGGTAGAGGGTGGCGAGGGACTGGACGAGCTGGAGCAGGACGATCAGCGCGATCGTCCGCCGGTAAGGGCGCAGGTGGGCGCGGAGCAGGCGCAGCAGCATGGTTCATCCGCCGTACGGCTGGAGGGACTTGGCGTTCCGCAGGGCATGGCCCCACCAGGCGAGCTGGTCGAGCATCGTCTTGGCGGCGGCGTCGGGGGCGGTGGGGTCCTTGTGGCGGCCCTCGTCGTCGAAGTGGCCGCGGGCGTTGTGGAAGGAGACGGTGTCGCGGACGGTCACGGCGTGCATCTCGGCGAAGACCTGGCGCAGTTGCTCGACGGCGCGCAGGCCGCCGGACATGCCGCCGTAGGAGACGAAGCCGACGGGCTTGGCCTGCCATTCGGTGTAGTGCCAGTCGATGAGGTTCTTGATGGAGGCGGGGAAGGAGTGGTTGTACTCGGGGGTGAGGACGACGAAGGCGTCGGCGGCGGCCAGCCTGGGGCTGAGGCCGGCGAGCTTGTCGCGCACGGCGGGCGCGGGGTCGTAGGACAGGGTGGTGGGCAGGTCGTTGGCGGGGTCGGCGAGGTCGATGACGTCGACGGTGAAGTCGGTGCGCTGGGTGGCGTTGGCCAGGAACCAGTCGGCGATGACGGGGCCGAAGCGGCCTTCGCGGTTGCTTCCGACGATGACGGCGAGCGAGAGCGGCGAACTCTTGGTGATCTCCATGAGGAAGACCTTGGTACCTCAACCAAACTTGAGGTCAAGCTACTCTTGCGCACATGACGCAACTCGCCTGGAACGCCAAGGAAGCAACCATCGGTGAGCTGGCCCAACGCAGTGGTGTCGCCCCCTCCGCGCTGCGGTTCTACGAACGCGAGGGGCTGATCAAGAGCCGCCGCACGTCCGGCAACCAGCGCCGCTACAGCCGTGACACGCTCCGCCGTGTCGCCTTCATCCGCACCTCGCAGCGACTGGGCATCCCGCTGGCCACGATCCGTGACGTGCTGGGGCTGCTGCCGGAGGACCGCACGCCGACGCCCGAGGACTGGGCGCGCATCTCCGAGTGCTGGCGCGAGGACCTGGACGAGCGGATCAGGACCCTGGAGCGGCTGCGCGACAACCTGACGGAGTGCATCGGCTGCGGCTGCCTGTCGCTGAGCCGCTGCGTGCTGTCCAACCCGGGCGACGAGCTCGCCTCCCACGGCCCGGGACCGCGCCGCCTGATCGAGAGCTGAGCCCCCGTGCCGGGCGCGGCCGGGGGCGGTGGCGGTGGCGCTCGCGGAGGCGGGGGCGATGGGCCGGGGCGGGGGGCGTCGCCGGGGGCGGGGGCGGGGGCGTGGCCGGGAGCGGGGGGCGCGGCCGGGGGGCGGGGGCGTCACCCGTTCGGGGCGGCGCGCCGGGCGGGCCGGGGGCACCCGCGCTGACCTGCGGTGATGCGGGACGTCCAGGGCGGCACGCCGACCCGGACGGCGCAATCTGATGGGGTATCAGCAGGCGGGCGGGGCGGGTGGGGCCTTACCTCGGAGACAGGACAACCGTCTGTCACACGCCGCCCCCCGGCGGCCCGGAGGACCCCATGCACACCACTGCCCGCCTGCTGACCGGTACCGCGCTGGCGGTCGTCTCGCTCGGCGCCCTCGCCTCGCCGGCCGCGTACGCCGCCCACGCCGGTGACTTCGGGAAGCTGGAGGTGTACCCGTCGCCCGCCGAGCCGGGCGAGACCGTCACGGTCAACACCACCGCCTGCGGCAAGAAGGGCCACGGCATCGGTGACGCGGAGTCCCTCGGCGCGGGCGAGTTCGAGCTGTCGCCGGGCACCCACAAGGAGGTCGTGGTGGGGCAGTTCCGGGTCCCCGCCCACACCAAGCCGGGTACCTACGCCATCTCCGTGGCCTGCGACAACGGCAAGACGGCCACCGGCGACCTGGTCGTCAAGCACGGCGGCGGCCACAGCTCGGGCGGGCACGACTCGGGCGGGCACAGCTCCGGCGGGCACGACCAGGGCAGGCACGACCAGGGCGGCCACGTCCCCAGCGGCCACGTGAAGACCGGGGTGGGCGGCAGCGTCGGCCCCGACACCACCCAGATCGCGGCGGGAGCGGCAGTGCTGGCCGCGTCCGCCGCAGGCGGGGTGTGGCTCCTGCGCCGCCGGGCGAGCGGCGCGCAGGACGGCTGACGGGGTCCGTCCCCGTCCCCCGCCCCCGCTCCCCGCCCCCGCCGCGTGTGTCCCCGAGGCCGCGGCGCGGGCGGGGAGCCCCATACCCCCGCGAGGGCAGCCATGACCGACGACGACACCACGAGGAAGGGCGAAGGTGAGGGGCAGGAGACGGGCAGGGAGCAGGGCAAGGAGAAGGGCAAGGGCTGGGGCATAGCGATCGCCGCCTGCATCGGCCTCTGGCTGATCCAGAACGGCTCCAGTGACCTGACCCCGCCCGCCCCCACCGCCGCCGAGGCCTTCGCCGCCGGACCGCACCAGCACACCGACGCGGCCGCCGACCCGCTGCCCGCGTCCGCCCCGGTCCGCGTCCGCATCCCCGAGATCGGCGTCGACGCCCCGGTGATGCGCCTGGGCCTCGCCCCGGACGGCAGCCTGGAGGTCCCGCCCGCCGGGAACCCCAACATCGCCGGCTGGTACAAGGACGGCACCCCGCCGGGCGCCAGGGGCACCGCCATCGTCGCCGGACACGTCGACAACGAGGACGGCCCCGCCGTCTTCTACGCGCTCGGCGCCCTCAAGAAGGGCCACCGCATCGAGGTCACCCGCCGCGACGGCCGCACCGCCGTCTTCACGATCGACGCCATCGAGGTGTACGAGAACGAGGACTTCCCCGACCGGAAGGTCTACGGGCCCGCCGACCGCGCCGAGCTACGGGTGATCACCTGCGGCGGACCGTTCGACGAGAAGACCGGCTACCAGGGCAACGTCGTCGCGTACGCCCACCTCATCGGGGTCCGCTAGGCCCACTGGTCGAACGCGAGCTTCGCCACCAGTGAGAAGACCACCACCAGCAGCACGCCCCGGACGAACTCCGCCCCCTTGCGCAGCGCCATCCGTGCCCCGAACATCCCGCCCGCCAGGTTGAACACCGCCATCAGCGCCGCGAGCTGCCACAGCACCGTTCCCTGGTACGCGAACATCGCGAGCGCCCCCGCGTTGGTGCACACGTTCACGATCTTGGCCGTGGCGGACGCGGTCACCAGGTCCAGGTGGAGCACGGCGGTCAGCGCCAGCACGAGGAACGTGCCGGTGCCGGGGCCGAACAGCCCGTCGTAGAAGCCGATCCCGCCACCGACGAGGACGATCGCCGTGACGACCCGCGCCCGGGTCGCCGGTCCCTTGCCCTCCGCCGTACCGAAGGACGGCCGCAGCATCACGAACGCCGCCACGCCCAGCAGCACCACCATGATGACCGGCCGCAGCACGTCACTGCTGATGCCCGCCGCGAAGAACGCCCCGCCCATCGACCCGGCGAGCGCGGCGAGCCCGATCCGCACCGCCGTCCCCACCCGCACCGGCGCCTTGCGTACGTACGTCACGGCGGCGCCCGTCGTCCCCACGATGGCCACCGCCTTGTTGGTGCCGAGGATGTGGGCGGCCGGGACGTGCGGGAGGCCCAGCAGCAGCGCGGGCAGGAGCAGCAGCCCGCCGCCGCCCACCACGGCATCGATCCAGCCCGCCACGAGGGCGGCCGCACAGAGGAGGACCAGGGTGGTCAGCGATATGTCGGGCATGAAGGCGAGCCTATGCGGCGACCGTTCACGCGTGGGCGTCCAGATAGCGCAGCACCGCCAGGACCCGGCGGTGGCCGCCCTCCCCCGCGGGCAGGTCCAGCTTGGTGAAGATGTTGGCGACGTGTTTCTCGACCGCCCGCTCCGTGACCGTGAACCGCTCGGCGATCGACTGGTTGGTGCGCCCCTCCGCCATCAGCGCCAGCACCTCACGCTCACGCGGCGTCAGCCCGTCCAGGGCCGAGGCGCGGCGGGCCGCCCCGAAGAGCTGGGCGACGACCTCGGGGTCGAGGGCGGTGCCACCGGCCGCGACCCGCTCCAGGGCCGCCACGAACTCACCGATGTCGACGACCCGTTCCTTCAGCAGGTAGCCCACGCCCGCGCCGCCCTCCCCCAGGAGCTGGGCGGCGTACCTGGTCTCCACGTACTGCGAGAAGATCAGCACGCCCGGCGCGGGCGCCGTACCGCGCAGGGCGACCGCGGCGCGCAACCCCTCGTCCGTCTGCGTCGGCGGCAGCCGGATGTCGACGACCGCGACGTCCGGCCGGTGTTCCGCCACCGCCGCGAGCAGCGCGTCGGCGTCACCGACGGCCGCGCACACCTCCACGCCTCGCAGCTCCAGCAACTGCACCATGCCTTCGCGCAGGATGGCGGAGTCCTCGGCGATGACGACCCTCACTATGGGACTCCGATCAGTACGGGATGGCGATGGTCACCAACGTAGGGCCTCCCGGCGGGCTGTCGCACGTCAGCGCCCCGTCAACGGTGCGCACCCGCCCCAGCAGGCCCGTCAGCCCGCTGCCCGCCCCCGGCACCGCGCCGCCCCGGCCGTCGTCGGACACGGCCAGCGACAGCTCCCCGCCCGTGCCCCGCACGTCCACGGTGACGGCGCTCGCCCCGCTGTGCTTGACCGCGTTGGCGAGGAGCTCGGCGGCGCAGAAGTACACCAGGGACTCCAGCGCCGGTGACGGCCGCCGCGCCAGGTCCACCGTGACGGCGACCGGCAGCGGCGCGTCGGCGGCGAGCGTGGCCAGCGCCGCGTCCAGGCCCTGGTCCAGCACGGGCGGATGGATGCCCTTGACGACGGCACGCAGCTCGGCGACGGCCTGTGTGGCGTTGCCCCGCGCGGTGTCGACGACTCCGAGGAGCCGTTCCTCGTCGGCGCCCGCGGTGATCAGCTCCCGGATCAGCGTGAGGTGCATGCCGAGGCCCACCAGCCGCGCCTGGGTGCCGTCGTGCAGGTCGCGCTCGATGCGCCGCAGGGTGGCCGCCGCGTCCTCGACGGCCTGCGCCCGGGTCTCCTCCAGCGCCCGGATGCGCCGGGCCGCCGGGTCCTCGGCGAGCAGGGCGACGAGCAGCGCCGAGTGCGGCGCCAGGGACCGCCGGACGAGCCAGGGCGCTACGGCCAGCAGCGCGAGCCCGCCCAGCACGGTCACCACCCGCGCCTCGCCCGCGCCGACGAGGGGGCCCAGCACGAACAGCGCCCCGTACACATAGCCCACCAGGACCGCCACCAGCGGCAGCGCGGCCGTCAGCGGCGCGGCCAGGGCGCACCCGATGGCCCGCCACCCGGCCCGGTCGCCGAGCACGGCTCGCCGCCACCCGAAGGCCCCGGACTCCGGCCCGGGGCGCCACGCGGGCGCCTCGACGCGCACGTCCAGCAGCACCCGCGCGAGGCGCCGCTGCACCGCGCCCAGCCCGAGGGCACCGCGCACGGTCAGGGCGAGGACCCACGGGCCGAGCGCGGTCACCGACAGGACACCGCCCAGCAGCAGTCCGGCGAGGACGAGGACGAAGCCGGTCACCGCGAGCGGGAAGCCGACGATCGCGTGGACGAGCGCGAACACGGACGCGTGCACGGACGCGTGCACAGAGGGGCGCACCATGGCCCGAACCTAGAGCAGCCGTGCCGCGAGCCGCCCCTGGAGCCCGGTGAGCCCCCGGCCTATCCACGGCATCAGCAGCAGGAAGCCCACCCCGCCCACCACGGCGTGGAACGCCCACGCCCCGGCGAAGGTCGGCCCGCCCCACGCCTGGGCCGGGTCGCCGGCGCGCAGCGGCCAGCCCAGGTTCATGGGCACCAGCGACCAGCCGTAGACGGTGACGACCACGGCGGCCAGATTCAGCGGCGTGGCCAGCAGCGCGTGGAGGACGAGCCGCCACGGGGCCGGGCGGCGGCCGAGGTCCACTCCGAGCAGCCGCGCGGCGGCGAGGTGCGGTACGCACAGCAGCCCGGCGGGCAGGGCCAGCAGCAGGTAAGCCACCCGCTTCCAGGTGGCCGCGCGGAACGGTTCGGTGAGCACGAGAGTGACGGCTTCCATGGCTCAAGGCTCCCGAACACCCGCGCGCCGGGCCATGGTGCCGGCACGAAGATCCGGGGTTCGGTTTCCCCCACCCCCGCACGGGGGACGCCGGGAGCCCTCACGGGGCACGGCGCCGTCCGCTGAGGTCAGCTTTCCGTGCGCGAAACAAACGGGATGCTGCCGGGTAACACCGCCGACGCACGCTGACGGGCATGAGTTCACGGATCGTGGTGGTAGGCGGAGGCACGGCGGGCGCACGCCTCGCCGAGCGGCTGCCGGTCACCCTGCTCGGCGAGGAGCCGCACGCCCCGTACAACCGGGTGCTGCTCGCGGACGTCCTCGCCGGGCGGTACGCGCCCGAGGTCATCGCCCTGCCGACGCCCCGCGACGGCACGACGCGCCACGGCGTGCGCGTGACCGGTGTCGACCGCGCCGCCCGGGTGGTGCACTGCGCGGACGGCGAGGCCTTCGCATACGACCGGCTGGTTCTGGCCACCGGCTCGAACCCGGTGCTGCCACCGCTGCGCGGCCTCGGTGGCGGGCGGCTGCCGGCCGGGGTGCACGCCTTCCGGACGCTCGACGACTGCCTGGCGCTGGACGCGCTGGTGGCGCCCGGGGTGCGGGCGGTGGTGATCGGCGGCGGCCTGCTGGGCGTGTCGGCGGCCCGCGCGCTGGCGGCCCGGGGCGCGGAGGTGGTGCTGGCCCAGCAGGGCGAGCACCTGATGGAGCGCCAGCTCGACGCCGAGGCGGCGCGCCTGCTGCGCCGCCACCTGGAGGCGGACCTTGGCGTGGAGGTCCACACCGAGTGCCGCGTCCGGGGGCTGCGGTGCGTGGACGACACGGTCGAGGCGGTGGAACTCGCCGACGGCTTCGTCCTGGACGCGGACGTCGTCGTCATCGCGTGCGGGGTCCGGCCGCGTGTGGGCCTCGCCCTGGAGGCGGGCCTGGACGTGCGGCGCGGGATCGTCGTGGACGACCAGCTCCGCACCTCCGACCCGTACATCCACGCCATCGGCGACTGCGCCGAGCACGACGGCCGCCTCTACGGGCTGGCCGGCGCCGCCCTGGAGCAGGCCGACGCCCTCGCGGACGTCCTGCTGCACGGCACCGGCGCCTACCGGGGCACGCGCGCGTTGACCCGGCTCAGCATGGACGCCCTCGAACTGGCGGCGTTCGGCGAGGCGACGCCGCTGCCCGGTGACGACACCGTGCGGCTGGCGGACGCGACGAGCGGCGCGTACCGCAAGGTCGTCGTCCGCGGCGACCGTCTCGTCGGCGGCGTGCTGCTCGGCGATCTCGGCGCGGTCGGGGCGCTCGCCCGGGCCTGGGAGGGCGACGAGGCCCTGCCGGAAGCGCCCCTGCTCCACCTGCTCACCCATGACGGAGGCTCCTGAAATGGCCCACATGCCCACAATCGTCCTCGTCGGCCACGGCATGGTCGGCCAGCGCTTCCTGGAGGCCCTCGCCGAGCGGGGCGTCACGGAGCGGGCGCGGATCGTCGTGCTCTGCGAGGAGCCCCGCGCGGCGTACGACCGCGTGCGGCTGACCTCGTACTTCGACGGCAGGACGCCCGACGAGCTGTCCATGGTCGAGGACGGCTTCATGGCCCGGCACGGCATCGAGCTGCACCTGGACGACCCGGCCGAGACGATCGACCGCGAGGCGAGGACGGTCACCTCGCGCGCCGGCCGCGTGATCGCGTACGACACCCTCGTGCTGGCGACCGGCTCGTACCCCTTCGTCCCTCCCGTACCCGGCAAGGACGCGACGGGCTGCTTCGTCTACCGCACGATCGAGGACCTGCTCGCCATCGAGCAGTACGCGAAGACGGCGAAGACCGGCGCGGTGGTCGGCGGCGGGCTGCTCGGTCTGGAGGCGGCGGGCGCGCTCAAGGGCCTGGGCCTGGAGACGCACATCGTGGAGTTCGCGCCGCGCCTGATGCCGGTGCAGGTGGACGAGGGCGGCGGCGCCGCGCTGCTGCGCACCATCGAGAACATGGGCCTCATCGTCCACACCGGTACCGGCACGCAGGAGGTGCTCACCGAGAACGGCTCGGTGACGGGCATGGCCCTGTCGGACGGTTCCACGGTCACCACCGACATGGTGGTCTTCTCGGCGGGCGTACGGCCCCGGGACCAGCTCGCGCGCGACTGCGGCCTGACGGTGGGCGAGCGCGGCGGTATCGCGGTGGACGAGCGGTGCCGTACGTCGGACCCGGCCGTGTACGCGATCGGCGAGTGCGCCCTGGCGGCGGACGGCCGGGTCTACGGGCTGGTGGCGCCCGGCTACGAGATGGCGCTGACGGCGGCCGCGACGATCGCCGAGGAGGAGGCGGACGGCTTCACCGGCGCCGACACCTCCACCAAGCTGAAGCTGCTCGGCGTGGACGTGGCGTCCTTCGGCGACGCACACGGCACCACGGAGAACTGCCTGGACGTCGTCTACTCCGACTCGCGCGCCGGCGTCTACAAGAAGCTCGTCGTGGACGAGGACGGCGTGCTGCTGGGCGGCGTCCTCGTCGGTGACGCCGAGTCGTACGGGATGCTGCGGCCGATGACCGGTACCAAGCCGCCCGTCGCGCCCGAGCAGTTGGTGCTGCCGGCCGGTGCGGGCGCGCCGGTCGCCCTCGGCCCCTCCGCCCTCCCCGACGACGCGATCATCTGCTCCTGCCACAACGTCACCAAGGGCGCTATTTGCGCCTGTTCGTCGTTGCCCGAGGTCAAGAAGTGCACCAAGGCGGGCACCGGCTGCGGCAGTTGCGTCAAGGTGATCCAGCAGCTCCTGCCCAAGCCCGCCGACAGCGGGATGTGCGGCTGCTTCTCGTACACCCGCAGCGAGCTGTACGAGATCGTCCGCACGATGCGCTTCACGTCGTACGCCGAGCTGCTCGACTCGCACGGGCGGGAGGAGGCGCGCGGCGGCGAGGGCTGCGAGATCTGCAAGCCGGCCGTGGCGTCGATCCTGGCGAGCCTGACCAACGAGTACATCCTCGACGGCGAGCGGGCCGCGCTCCAGGACACCAACGACCACTTCCTGGCGAACATGCAGCGCAACGGCTCGTACTCGATCGTTCCGCGCATCCCCGGCGGGGAGATCACCCCGGAGAAGCTGATCGTGATCGGTGAGGTGGCCCGGGACTTCGGCCTCTACACCAAGATCACGGGCGGTCAGCGGATCGACCTGTTCGGCGCGCGCGTGGACCAACTGCCGCGGATCTGGGCGCGGCTGGTGGACGCGGGCTTCGAGTCGGGGCACGCGTACGGCAAGTCGCTGCGGACGGTGAAGTCCTGCGTGGGCCAGACCTGGTGCCGGTACGGCGTGCAGGACTCGGTGAAGATGGCGATCGACCTGGAGCTGCGCTACCGGGGCCTGCGCGCCCCGCACAAGCTCAAGTCGGCCGTGTCGGGCTGCGCCCGCGAGTGCGCGGAGGCCCAGTCCAAGGACTTCGGCGTGATCGCCACGGCCAACGGCTGGAACCTGTACGTCGGCGGCAACGGCGGCGCCACGCCGCGCCACGCGGACCTGCTCGCCCAGGACCTGTCGGACGCGGAGCTGATCCGGCTGATCGACCGGTTCCTGATGTTCTACATCCGCACCGCCGACCGGCTGGAGCGCACCGCGACCTGGCTGGAGCGGCTGGAGGGCGGCCTGGACCACCTGCGCGACGTGATCGTGCACGACAAACTCGGGCTCTGCGACGAGCTGGAGTCGCTGATGGCCGCGCACGTGGCGACGTACCGGGACGAGTGGGCCGAGACGCTGAACGACCCCGAGCGGCTGCGCCGGTTCGTCTCCTTCGTGAACGCCCCGGACGCACCGGACCCGTCGGTGAAGTTCGTCCCGGAGCGCGGCCAGATCAAGCCGGACCTGACGATCCTGACGCTGGAACCCCTGACGTCCACGGACTCCCTGGAAGGAGCTTCCGCCCGATGATGCTCGAACTCTCCCACGGTGACGAGTGGTTGCCGATCTGCGACGACTCGGTGCTGACGCCGGGACGCGGCATGGCGGCGCTGCTGCCGGACGGGCGGCAGGTGGCGCTCTTCCGGGACCGGGCGGGCCGGTGGTACGCGATCGACAACCGGGACCCGTTCACGGGCGCCCAGGTGCTGTCGCGCGGCCTGATCGGGTCGGCGGGCGGGCGGCCGTTCGTGGCGTCGCCGCTGCTGAAGCAGCGCTTCGACCTGGAGACGGGGCGGTGTCTGGACGACGAGGAGGTCTCGGTGACGGTCTTCGAGGTCCGGGCGCGCGAACTCGCCACGGTTTCTTGACCGTTCGTTCCAGATGGTCATAGAGTCATCTCCGTGGCCAGGACCAAGGAATTCGACCCGGACGCCGCGCTCCAGGCAGCCCTTGAGCTGTTCTGGGAGCGCGGCTACGAGGCGACGTCGATGGCGGACCTCACCGACCGCCTCGGCATCGGCCGCGCCAGCATCTACGCCACCTTCGGCAACAAGCACGAGCTGTACCTGAAGGCCATGGACCGGTACGCGGAGACCCGCGAGCCCGGCCTGATGGACGAGCTGTCCCGGCCCGGCCCGGCACTGCCGGCCGTGCGGGCGGTGGTGCGGCGGTTCGCCGCCGAGGCGTCCTCCGACGCGGAGCGGCTGACCGGCTGCTTCTTCACCAACACGGCGGCCGAACTGGCCCCGCACGACCGGGCCGCGGCCCGCCGGGTGGAGATCGGCTGGGAGCACATCGAGACCCTGCTGCACTCCGCGCTGGCGCGGGCGCGGGCCCAGGGCGAACTGCCCGCGCACCGCGACCCGCGGGCGCTGGCGCGGATGCTGCTGGTGCTGATGCAGGGGCTGCGGGTCGTGGGCAAGGCGTCCGGCGACCCCGCGCGGGTGCGGGACGCGGCCGAGCAGGCGCTGACGCTGCTGGACTGACCGCACGGCCTGACCGCAAAGCCGTGACACAGGGGTGCCCGAGGCACGGGCACCCTTCTTTTCCGCCCTCATATTTGACTGATCAGTCAAGAATTCCCATAGACGATTCCCATAAACGAAGGGGGACGACATGTCCGCACGCTTCACCGGCACCACCGCTCTCGTCACCGGCGCCGGATCCGGACTCGGCCGGGCCATCGCGCTCGCCCTCGCCGCCGAGGGCGCCGCCGTGGCCGTCGCCGGGCGCACCGCCGCCACCCTGGACGAGACCGTCGCCCTGGTCGAGAAGGAGGGCGGCACGGCGGCCGCGTTCACCGCCGACGTGAGCCGGGCCGGCGACATGCGTGCCCTGGTGGACCGGATCGTCGCCCGCTTCGGCGGCCTGGACGTGGCCGTCAACAACGCCGCCGTGCTGCGCGGCGCGGGGAGTGCGGTCGCCGACCTCGGGCCGGCCGACTGGCAGGCCATGCTGGACGCCAACGTCACCGGGATGCTGTACGCACTCCAGGCCGAGATCGCCCACATGCGGGCGAACGGCGGTGGGGCGATCGTCAACGTCGGCTCGACCCTGGGCGCCCACGTCCGCCTGCCCGGCATGGGCGGGTACGCGGCCGGCAAGGCGGCGGTCGCCGCGCTGACCCGGGCCGCCGCCCTGGACCACGTCCGGGACGGCATCCGGATCAACCTGGTCAGCCCCGGCGCCTCCGACGCCCCGATGTCGCTGCTGCCGGGCGAGACCCCCGAGGAGCGCGCGGCCAGGTTCACCACGCCGCTCGGCCGGCTGACCTCCGCCGAGGAGGTCGCCGCCGCCGTGCTCTACCTGGCCTCACCGGACGCGGGATCGACGGTGGGAACCGACCTGGTCGTGGACGGCGGCGTGGCGGCCTGATCAGAGCCTTGCCGGGAGCTCAGGCCTGACCCTCGACGACCGCCGGGTCCATCCACATGACCTCCCACAGGTGGTGGTCCGGGTCCTGGAAGGAACGGCCGTACATCGTGCCGTAGTCCTGCGGGTCATTGGCGGCCGAGCCGCCGGACGCCAGCGCGGCGTCGCACAACTGGTCGACCCGCTCCCGGCTGTCGGCGCTCAGCGCGAAGATCGCCTCCGTCGTCCGCGCCGCGTCCGCGATCTCCTTCTTCGTGAAGTCCTTGAAGCGCGGCTCGGTCAGCAGCATCACGAAGATGGTGTCGCTGATCACCAGACAGGCGGTCTTGTCGTCGCTGAACTGCTCGTTGAAGGAGTAGCCCAGCTTGCTCCAGAAGGTCTTCGACGTCTGGAGGTCCTTCACCGGCAGGTTCACGAAGATCATCTGGGGCATGTCGTCATCTCTTCTCTCATGTGGGTGTGTCGCTTTCGAGGGGGTAGACCACGGGGGCAGCCGGAACTCATCGCTCACCCGGAAGTTCCCTGAAAAAAAATTTCGCCCCACTCGGCGCCACCCGCCACCGCGGGCACACGGGACGCATGCGTTGCGGGGTACCCGGCGCCGACCTAGCCTCGGCGCCATGAGCCCGCCGAGCCGGAGGATCACCGAGAAGCTGTCGGGCGACGCCCTGTCCGCCGCCACCGGAAAGGACTGGGCGGCCTGGTTCGCCGTGCTCGACGCGTGGGGCGCCGCCACCCGCACCCACACCGAGATCGCCCGCCACCTCGTCGAGACGCACGGCGTGCCCGGCTGGCACGCCCAGTCGATCACGGTCGGGTACGAGCAGGAGCGCGGCCTGCGCGAGGTGGGCCAGTCGAGCGGGGGCGACTGGCAGGTCTCCGTCAGCAGGACGGTGAACGCCCCGCCCGATCGGGTGACCGAGGCCTTCACCGACCCGGACGTACGCCGGCGCTGGCTGCCGGAGGGCGGGTTCACCCTCCGCACGCACCGGCCCGGCACGTCCGTCACGGCGGACTGGGAGGGCGGTGGCCGGATCGCCGTTTACCTGACCCCCAAGGGTGGACCGAAGACCCGGATCGGGCTGGGCCACACCAAATTGCCGGACGCGGACGCGGTCGAGGCGTACAAGGTCTTCTGGAAGGAGCGCCTCACGGAACTCAAGGAGCTGCTGGAGGGCTGAACAAGCCGCGGCCCGGCACCGACCGGCCCCCGATGCTTCCCCTTCACTGATTGTTGATGCACCGTCAATCCAGGGCTTCTAGGTTCCCGAAGCGCTCGACCCCGCCGCCCGGCCCGGTGCGGCAGGGCTGGTCACGATCCCCTGGAGTGACAAGTGGAACGTCGCAGTTTCCTGCGTGGAGCGGTCATCGGCGGCTCCGCCGCCGCCTTCGGTTTCACCCTCATGCGCGGCGCGGCCTACGCGGCCCCGGCGCAGCCGGGCGCGGGCCCGTACGGGGCGCTCGGCGCGGCGGACGCCAACGGCATCCAGTTGCCCAGCGGCTTCACCAGCCGGGTGATCGCCCGTTCCGGCCAGAAGGTCGGCTCGACCTCCTACACCTGGCACAACGCGCCCGACGGCGGCGCCTGTTTCGCCGACGGCACCGGCTGGATCTACGTCTCCAACTCGGAGATCTCCTCCACCGGCGGTGCGAGCGCGATCAAGTTCTCCTCGACCGGCGCGATCACCGGCGCCTACCGGATCCTGTCCAACACCAACCGCAACTGCGCGGGCGGCGCGACCCCGTGGAACACCTGGCTGTCCTGCGAGGAGGTCGACACGGGGTACGTGTACGAGACCGACCCGTGGGGCGTCAACGCCGCGGTGCGCCGCGCCGCCATGGGCCGCTTCAACCACGAGGCCGCGGCCGCCGACCCGGTCCGCAAGGTCATCTACCTGACCGAGGACAAGTCCGACGGCTGCCTCTACCGGTTCGTCCCCGGCACCTGGGGCAACCTGTCCTCCGGCACGCTCCAGGTCCTGGTGGCGGGGACGGCCACCTCGGGCTCCTTCACCTGGCAGAACGTGCCGGACCCGGACGGCTCCCCCACCGCGACCCGGTACCAGGTGTCGGGGGCGAAGAAGTTCAACGGCGGCGAGGGCTGCCACTACGCGAGCGACACCGTCTGGTTCACCACCAAGGGCGACAACCGCCTGTGGCAGTTGAACCTCACCAGCAACACCTACGAGCTGGCCTACGACGACTCCCTGGTGACCTCCGGAACCGCCCCGCTGACCGGCGTGGACAACGTCACCGGCTCGTCCTCCGGCGACCTGTACATCGCGGAGGACGGCGGCAACATGGAGATCTGCGTCATCACGCCGGACGACGTGGTGGCACCCTTCCTGCGGATCAACGGCCAGTCGGGCTCCGAGATCTGCGGCCCGGCCTTCTCGCCTGACGGCAAGCGGCTGTACTTCTCCAGCCAGCGCGGCACGACGGGCAGTTCGTCGGGCGGCATCACCTACGAGGTGACGGGCCCCTTCCGCGCGTAGGGCCGTGGCTGCTGCTGCCTGGGCTGGGCGCCGCCTCCGTGCAGGAGGGCGGCGCCCAGTGGCGTCAGGGTGTGCAGCACGGAGCTGCCCTGGCGGAGCGTGTAGACGAGGCCCGCGTCCCGCAGCACGCCCGCGTGCTGGCTGGCGGAGGCGAGGGAGACGCCCGCGCGGCGGGCCAGCTCGCTCGTCGTACCGCCGTGGCCTATGGCCCTGAGCACGGCGCACCGGGTGTGCCCGACGAGCCGCCCCAGCGGGGACGTCCCGGTCTCGCACGGGGCCGCCACCGGGGCGTCGGTGTGCGTGACGGGGTAGACCAGGACGGGCGGCAGGTCCGGGTCGCGGAGGACGACCGGGGTGCCCCGGCAGAAGTACGAGGGCTGGAGGAGCAGGCCCCGCCCGTCCAGGTGCAGTTCGCGCTCGACGGGATAGTCGG
The DNA here is from genome assembly GCF_055570965.1 of Streptomyces sp. NPDC031064. Taxonomy (NCBI): domain Bacteria; kingdom Bacillati; phylum Actinomycetota; class Actinomycetes; order Kitasatosporales; family Streptomycetaceae; genus Streptomyces; species Streptomyces sp. NPDC031064. The sequence goes on along the minus strand of NZ_JBVIGF010000003.1, from coordinate 131,479 downwards.
CCTCCAGCACGGGCGCCTTCCAGCGCAGTACGGGCGGCAGGGTGGCCAGCAGTTCGTCGGCCCCGCCGTCGAGGAGGGCCCGGCCGCGCACGGCGCGGTCGGCCTCCACGCGGGCCTCGATGTGCGACCAGTACGGCTCGATGGCCGCCCGGTGGTAGCCGCGCAGCGCGCCGATGAGCCGGCCGAACGGCTCCTGCCGCCCCTCGGCGAGGTCGCGCGCCCACCCGGGCAGCGGTCCCCCGCCGGGCCGGGAGGAGGCCAGCAGGGCCAGCTCCGTGTGGACCCGGGCGGGCGGGGTCGCCCGTACGGCCTGGAGGCCCGCGTCGAGGCCGTCGAGGCCCTGGGGCGGGGTCAGGAAATCGGGGAAATAGCCCCGCGTCGGGACGAGAGCGCCGAGCAGTCGCGTTTCGCCGTTCAGCCGCGTCCGGGATTCCGAGCGCCATGCTCCGTAGACCATCGCGCCGCGCCGGTCCCGCAACCTGTGAAAGCTGAGAATCGTTTCCCACAACGCATCCGGCCGGGCAGCCATCCGGACCCCGGCGAGGTCCTCCCCGGTGAAATGAATACGTAGCACTGAACCCCCACCTGTTGCATCCGCAATCACCCCCCGCCAATGAGTATGCACGCCATCACAGGACGTCACCACGGCATTTCAGCCACAGTTGAAACGCATCGCGGAGACCGGGGGTGAACCGAAAAGCTGTACGCCGTCGGGCAGGAAACCTTCAGGACCGAGGTGACGTGGTGAAGACCGTGGGGGGCTTCGCACGTCCGGCGGCGGACCTGAAAGGTTGCGGCTCTCCCGCCCGGCAGGGGTAATGGGGCGCGGTCGGCGGGTGGGGATCCGGTGGCCGCGCTCCGCCCGTTCTTTGCGGGATGAATCGGCGCCATTTGCCCGGACGTAGCCGGAGCGTAAAAGTCCGGCCTTCAACAGCCCAGAATTCAACCGGCCGCAATGCAACAGGAACCTACATTTCCCCCCGCGGGCCCACTCCCCCGGACCGGGCCACGCCCCACAGCCCCGGGCGGCCCCACGGCCGGGCCACACCCCGCTCCCCCACGGGGCCGCCCGCGGCCCCGCCAACGGGCCGGCGAATCAGCGCCCCCGGCGCCCCCGAGAACCGCGTGCGGACCCGCGTCCGGGCAGCGCGACGGGGCGGGCACCTCCGCACAAGGTGTCCGCCCCGTCTCTTTTGCGTACCGGAGCCGCCGCCGATCGGTGAGGGTCGGGGACCAACGGCGGCTCCGGGGCTCATCGCCGGACCGTCCGGGGCAACGGACGGTCCGGAGCCGGGCTCAGCGGCTGTCGCTCCCGCTGGACTGCGCGGCCGCGCGGCCCGCCTCCAGGCGCGCCACCGGGATCCGGAACGGCGAGCAGGAGACGTAGTCCAGGCCCACCTCGTGGAAGAAGTGCACCGACTCCGGGTCACCGCCGTGCTCGCCGCACACGCCGAGCTTGATGTCCGGGCGGGTGACCCGGCCGGCCTCGACGGCGCTCCGCACGAGCGCGCCGACACCGTCCTTGTCGATCGTCTCGAACGGCGACACCCCGAAGATGCCCTTCTCCAGGTACGCGGTGAAGAAGCTCGCCTCCACGTCGTCGCGGGAGAAGCCCCACACCGTCTGGGTGAGGTCGTTCGTGCCGAAGGAGAAGAACTCGGCGCACTCGGCGATCTGACCGGCCGTCACGGCGGCGCGCGGCAGCTCGATCATCGTGCCGAGCGCGAGCTTCAGCTCGACGCCGGTCTGCGCCTGGACCTCGGCGATGACCTGCTCGGCCTCGTCGCGGACCAGCTCCAGCTCCTGGACGGTGCCCACGAGCGGGATCATGATCTCGGCGCGCGGGTCGCCCTTGGCCTCGATGCGCTGGGCGGCGGCCTCGGCGATGGCGCGGACCTGCATGGTGAACAGGCCGGGGATGACCAGGCCGAGGCGTACGCCGCGCAGACCCAGCATCGGGTTCTGCTCGTGCAGCCGGTGCACGGCCTGGAGGAGCCGCAGCTCGTTCTCGTGGGGCTCCTTGCGGGCCTCCGCGAGGGCGACGCGCACCGACAGCTCGGTGATGTCGGGCAGGAACTCGTGCAGCGGCGGGTCCAGCAGGCGCACCGTCACCGGCAGGCCGTCCATCGCCTCGAACAGCTCGACGAAGTCGTCCTTCTGGAGCGGCAGCAGCGCCTTGAGGGCCTCGTCGCGCTCGGCGTCCGTGTCGGCGAGGATCAGCCGCTCGACGTACTGGCGGCGGTCGCCGAGGAACATGTGCTCGGTGCGGCACAGGCCGATGCCCTGCGCGCCGAAGCGCCGCGCCCGCAGCGCGTCCTCGGCGTTGTCGGCGTTGGCCCGCACACGCAGCCGGCGCACCCGGTCCGCGTACGCCATGATCCGGTGCACGGCCTGGACCAGCTCGTCGGCGTCGTCGGCGCCCGCGTGCATCCGGCCCTCGAAGTACTCGACGACCGGCGACGGTACGACGGGTACCTCACCGAGGTACACCTTGCCGGTGGAGCCGTCGATGGAGACGACGTCGCCCTCCTCGACGACGTGCCCGCCGGGCACGGTCATCCGGCGGCGCTTGGTGTCGACCTCCAGCTCCTCCGCGCCGCAGACACAGGTCTTGCCCATGCCGCGCGCGACCACGGCCGCGTGGGAGGTCTTGCCGCCGCGCGAGGTCAGGATGCCCTCGGCGGCGATCATGCCGTCCAGGTCGTCGGGGTTGGTCTCACGGCGGATCAGGATGACCTTCTCGCCGGACCGGGACCACTTGACGGCGGTGTACGAGTCGAAGACGGCCTTGCCGACCGCCGCGCCCGGCGAGGCGGCGATGCCGCGCCCGATCTGCTCGACGTCCGCCTTCTCGTCGAAGCGCGGGAACATGAGCTGCGCGAGCTGGGCGCCGTTGACGCGCTGGAGCGCCTCGGCCTCGTCGATCAGGCCCTGGTCGACGAGCTGCGTCGCGATCCGGAAGGCGGCACCGGCGGTGCGCTTGCCGACCCGGGTCTGGAGCATCCAGAGCTGGCCGCGCTCGATGGTGAACTCGATGTCGCAGAGATCCTTGTAGTGGTTCTCCAGCGTCTCCATGATCTGCATGAGCTGGTCGTACGACTTCTTGTCGATCGACTCGAGGTCGGCCAGCGGCACGGTGTTGCGGATGCCGGCGACGACGTCCTCGCCCTGCGCGTTCTGGAGGTAGTCGCCGTACACGCCCTGGTGGCCGCTGGCGGGGTCGCGGGTGAAGGCGACGCCCGTGCCGGAGTCGGGACCGAGGTTGCCGAAGACCATGGAGCAGACGTTGACGGCGGTGCCCAGGTCGTGCGGGATGCGCTCCTGGCGGCGGTACAGCTTGGCGCGCTCGCCGTTCCAGGAGTCGAAGACGGCCTTGATGGCCAGGTCCATCTGCTCGCGCGGGTCCTGCGGGAAGTCGCGGCCGGCCTCGGCCTTGACGATCTTCTTGAAGTGCTTGACGAGCTTCTTCAGGTCGCCCGCGTCGAGGTCGGTGTCGACGGTGACCTTCTTGGCGGCCTTGGCCTCGTCGAGGGCCTCCTCGAACAGCTCGCCGTCCACGCCGAGGACCGTCTTGCCGAACATCTGGATCAGGCGCCGGTACGAGTCCCAGGCGAACCGCTCGTCCCCGGCCTGCTTGGCCAGGCCCTCGACGGACTTGTCGGAGAGTCCGATGTTGAGGACGGTGTCCATCATTCCGGGCATCGAGAACTTGGCGCCGGAACGGACGGAGACCAGGAGCGGGTTGTCGGCCTGGCCGAGCTTCTTGCCCATCTTCTTCTCGAGGGCGTCCAGGTGCGCGGTGACCTCGTCGCGCAGCTCGACGGGCTCGTCGCCGCTCTCGAGGTAGACCTTGCAGGCCTCGGTGGTGATGGTGAAGCCGGGGGGAACGGGGAGACCCAGGTTGGTCATCTCGGCGAGGTTGGCACCTTTACCGCCGAGCAGGTCCTTGAGGTCCTTGTTGCCCTCGGTGAAGTCGTACACGAACTTCTGATCTTTGTTTTCCGACACGGGTCTCGACTCCTCGAGGACTCGGTGGCTGCCCTGACGGCGAGGAACATACCCAGATCGAAGGCTTCTGGGTACGTACGCCTACCCGTCATACGGCCTTAACCACCCGTCCGCCAGCAGATCGAAAGTGACTGAGCGGTAGGTTTTCGCGTCCGGCCCCTTCAGCCTCCGAATGACGCTTGACTCAAAGCTGGCGGTAATCGCTCATCTGAGCGCTCCGCAAGGCACGTGAGTTCAACTCTTGAACACAAAAAGGGTGGCACTGAGTGCCACCCTTTGAGAAGTGCAGCCGCCCTCGCGGCGCTCATTTGAGCGCAACCCCTATCAGGGGTGGCGAGAATCACGCCCCGCCGGAGCCCGGAATTCCACGATCCGGACGGCTCCCGCACCGCATCCGGACAGCCAAGCCGCCCCCTCGCCGAAGCCCCGGGGCACGGGCCCCGGTCAGCCGCCGGACGTGTCCAGCTCCGCGTCAGCGCTGACCGCGGAGCAGTCGTACGGGTCCTTCAGCCACCCGTCCGGCAGCACCACCCGGTTGTTTCCGGACGTCCGCCCACGCGGGCCGTCGGCGCCCACCGGCCACGCCTGGTCCAGGTCCAGCTCGCTCAACTGAGCGCGCAGCTCGTCCAGGGAGGACGTCACCGCCAGTTTCTTGCGCATCTCCGAACCGACCGCGAAGCCCTTCAGGTACCAGGCCACGTGCTTACGGAAGTCGATGACGCCCCGCGACTCGTCGCCGATCCACTCCCCCAGCAGTTTCGCGTGCCGCACCATCACGTCCGCGACCTCCCGGAGGGTGGGCGTCGCCGCCTTCCCCGTGCCCTCGAAGGCCGCCACCAGGTCGCCGAAGAGCCACGGCCGGCCCAGGCAGCCGCGCCCGACGACGACGCCGTCGCAGCCGGTCTCGCGCATCATCCGCAGCGCGTCGTCCGCCGACCAGATGTCGCCGTTGCCGAGCACCGGGATCTCCGGGACGTGCTCCTTGAGCCGGGCGATGGCGTCCCAGTCCGCCGTGCCGCCGTAGTGCTGGGCCGCCGTGCGCCCGTGCAGCGCGATCGCCGTCACGCCCTCCTCGACCGCGATGCGCCCGGCGTCCAGGAAGGTGATGTGGTCGTCGTCGATGCCCTTGCGCATCTTCATCGTGACCGGCAGGTCGCCGGCGTTGGACACCGCCTCGTTGAGGATCGCCCGCAGCAGCGGCCGCTTGTACGGCAGGGCGGAGCCGCCGCCCTTGCGCGTCACCTTGGGCACCGGGCAGCCGAAGTTCAGGTCGATGTGGTCGGCCAGGTCCTCGTCGACGATCATCCGGACCGCCTTGCCGACGGTCACCGGGTCGACCCCGTAGAGCTGGATCGAGCGGGGCGTCTCGGTCTCGTCGAAGTGGATGAGCTGCATGGTCTTCTCGTTGCGCTCGACCAGCGCCCGCGTCGTGATCATCTCGCTCACGAACAGCCCCTTCCCGCCGCTGAACTCACGGCACAGGGTGCGGAACGGGGCGTTGGTGATGCCGGCCATCGGCGCGAGCACCACCGGCGGCCGCACGGTGTGCGGTCCGATGGCAAGGGGACTGAACGCGGTCATGCACCCCATTGTCACCTACATCCTGAGCCGGTCGTTAGTTAGCCGTACTTTGGATATATGCCCGAGCTCACCCCCCGGCGGCGACTGCTGGTGCTGGCGATCTGCTGCATGAGCCTGCTGATCGTCAGCCTGGACAACACCGTTCTGAACGTCGCCCTGCCCTCCATGCGCCGGGAACTGCACGCGGACGTCGCGGGCATGCAGTGGACCATCGACGCCTACACGCTCGTCCTCGCGTCGCTGCTGATGCTCGCCGGCTCCACCGCCGACCGGATCGGCCGCCGCAAGGTCTTCATGGCCGGACTGGTCCTCTTCACCCTCGGCTCGGTGCTCTGCTCCCTCGCCCCGAACCTCGCGGCGCTCATTGCCTTCCGCATGGTCCAGGCCGTGGGCGGCTCGATGCTCAACCCGGTCGCCATGTCGATCATCACCAACACCTTCACCGAGCCACGCGCGCGTGCCCGGGCCATCGGCGCCTGGGGCGGGGTCGTGGGCATCTCCATGGCGGCGGGCCCACTGGTCGGCGGCGTGCTCACCGACTCGGTCGGCTGGCGCTCGATCTTCTGGCTCAACCTGCCGGTCGGGCTCCTCGCGCTGTTCCTCACCTTCCGGTACGTCCCCGAGTCCCGCGCCCCCAGGCCCCGCCGGGTGGACCCGGTCGGCCAGCTCCTCGTCATGGTGCTCCTCGGGTCACTGACGTACGCGATCATCGAGACGGACCCGGTCCTCGCCGCCGTGGCCGGGGCCGCCCTCGTCGCACTGCTGCTGTACGAGCCGAGGCGCGCCGAGCCGCTGATCGACCTGCGCTTCTTCCGCAGCGCCCCGTTCAGCGGGGCCACGGTCATCGCGGTGTGCGCGTTCGCGGCCCTGGGCGGCTTCCTGTTCGTCAACACCCTGTACCTCCAGGACGTGCGCGGGCTGTCCGCCCTGCACGCCGGGCTCTACATGCTGCCGATGGCCGCGCTCACCTTCGTCTGCGCGCCCCTGTCCGGGCGGCTGGTCGGCAGCCGCGGCCCACGCCTGCCGCTGCTGATCGCGGGCCTGACGATGACGACGAGTGGCGTGTTGTTCGCCGCCTTCGAGGCCGAGACGTCCACACCGCTGCTGTTCACCGGGTACGTCCTGTTCGGCCTGGGCTTCGGCATGGTGAACGCGCCCATCACCAACACGGCCGTCTCCGGCATGCCACGCGCCCAGGCGGGCGTCGCCGCCGCCGTCGCCTCCACGAGCCGGCAGATCGGCCAGACGCTGGGCGTCGCGGTCATCGGAGCCGTCCTGGCCTCCGGGGTCCCACCCGCCTCCCACACGGTCGGTTTCGTCGCCGCGAGCCGCCCGGCTTGGTGGGTCATCGCCGGCTGCGGCCTGGTCGTCCTGCTGGTCGGCGCGGCCACCAGCGGCCCTTGGGCCCGCGCGACAGCCGACCGCACGGCCCGCCGCCTGGCGGACCCGGAGACGCCGCGCGCCACCCGCTGAGCCCGGCGCACCGGTTCGCCACCGAGGAGGAGGGGCCCCGCCCCACCCACCGCCCGCTGCCGCCGGCAAGACGAAGGCCCGGGCCACCCGTCGAGGGGTGGCCCGGGCCTGCGCGTGCGCCGTGCGACATATCGCCGTGCGCAGTCCGAAAGAACCGGCGCGCGGGTCAGCTCTGCTGCTCGCCGCCCTGGTCGCTCTGCTCGCTCGGCGACGCGCCCTGCGCGCGCTCGCGCATCTTGCGCAGCAGCTCCTGCTTCTGGTCGGCGGCGGCGCGGCGGTCGGCGGCGCGGGCGGGGGCGGAGCCTTGCTGATCCGCGCGGGACAGCTTCTTGCGCTGTCCGCCTACGCCCAGAAGGTTGTTACGGCTTTTGGCCACGGGATCTCCATCGTGGTGAGAAGTGGTTCGGCATGCGGCGCGTGGGGGGCGGGTGGTCGGGCCCGCCGCACTCTCACTCGTAGATCGGAAGGAATGCCATGCGGTGACCGTACCCCGCTCCGGAGGGCTCGGCATCCACTTTTCCGAACCGATGACTGCTGACAGATATTGAAATCTGTCAGCAGTCATGTCACTGTGAGGGAGGTACTCCCCCACACCCCTCTCAAGGAGCCCCCATGACCTCCGCCACCCCGCTGCCCACCCGCCCCCTCGGCACCACCGGGCCCCAGGTGTCCGCCCTCGGCCTCGGCTGCATGGGCATGTCCGCCCTCTACGGCCAGGCCGACCGCGCCGAGTCGATCGCCACCATCCACGCCGCCCTCGACGCGGGCGTCACGCTGCTGGACACCGGCGACTTCTACGGCATGGGCCACAACGAGCTGCTGATCAACGAGGCCCTCCGCACGGCCCCGGCCACCGCCCGCGAACGGGCCCTCACCAGCGTCAAGTTCGGCGCGCTGCGCACCGTCGAGGGCGGTTTCACGGGCTACGACGGGCGCCCGGCGGCCGTGAAGAACTTCGCCGCGTACTCGCTCCAGCGCCTCGGCACCGACCACATCGACATCTACCGGATCGCCCGCGTCGACCCCGACGTCCCCGTCGAGGAGACCGTCGGCGCCATCGCCGAGCTGGTCGAGGCCGGGCACGTACGCCACATCGGCCTGTCCGAGGTCGGCGCCGAGACCCTGCGCCGGGCCGCCGCCGTCGCGCCGATCGCGGACCTCCAGATCGAGTACTCGCTGGTCTCGCGCGGGATCGAGGACGAGATCCTGCCGACCGCGCGCGAGCTGGGCATCGGCATCACGGCGTACGGGGTGCTCTCCCGTGGCCTGATCAGCGGCCACTTCTCCCGCGACCGCGCGCTCGCGCCCGGCGACTTCCGCAGCATGAGCCCGCGCTTCCAGGGCGACAACCTGCACCGCAACCTCGACCTGGTGGACCGGCTCCGCAAGGTCGCCGAGGACAAGGGCGTCAGCGTCGCCCAGACCGCCATCGCCTGGGTGCTCGCCCAGGGCGACGACATCGTGCCGCTCATCGGCGCCCGCCGCCGCGACCGGCTGGCCGAGGCGCTCGGCGCCCTGGACGTCACCCTCGACGCCGAGGACCTCGCCGCAGTCGAGGCGGCCGTCCCGGCGGGGGCGGCGGCCGGCGAGCGCTACCCGGCGGCCCAGATGGCGCACCTGGACAGCGAACGCTGACCCCCCGCCCGGCCGGGGTACCTTCACTGTTCATGAGCACCGACGCCCTGACCCCGGACCGCATCCTCGAAGCCACCGAGGAGGTGCTGCGCCGCTACGGCCCGGCCAAGGCGACGGTGGTCGACGTGGCACGGGCCCTCGGTGTCAGCCACGGCAGCGTCTACCGCCACTTCCGCACCAAGGCGGCGCTGCGCGAGGCGGTCACCGAGCGGTGGCTGGAGCGGGCGGTGACCGAGCTGGCCCCCTTCGCGGAAGGGCCGGGCCCCGCCGCCCGGCGGCTCACGGACTGGCTGTCGACGCTGTTCGCGGCCAAGCGCCGCAAGGCGGGCGGCGACCCGGAGCTGTTCGCCACGTACGAGGTGCTGATCGGCGAGAGCAGCACCGTGGTGGCCCAGCACGTGGACCACCTGGTCGGGCAGCTCGCCCGGATCATCGAGGACGGGCACCGGCAGGGCGAGTTCGCCGCGCCGGAGAGCCTCGGGGGCGACTACACCACCACCGCCCGCGCGGTGTTCGACGCCACGGACCGCTTCCACGACCCGGTGCACGCCGCCGACTGGACGGACCCCGGCATCGACGCGGCCTTCGACGCCGTGGTCGCGCTTCTCCTCCGGGGCCTGCGCGCCTGAACAGGCTCCGGCCCCGCCCCCGAGCAGTGCCCGAGCCCGCGCCCGGAGCGGCCCCCCGAGCCCCGCGCCCGAGCAGGCCCCCAGCCCACGCGCCGGCGAGAGTCCGCCCCCCGAGCAGTGCCCGAGCACGGGAAAGCCCCCGGTCCCTCACCAGGAACCGGGGGCTTCGCGCGTCCGCGTCGGACGTCAGCAGCCGAGCAGGCGGCTGCCGAGGTAGCCCTGGATCTGGTCCAGGGAGACGCGCTCCTGCTTCATGGTGTCGCGCTCGCGCACGGTCACCGCGTTGTCGTCGAGCGTGTCGAAGTCGACCGTGACGCAGAACGGCGTACCGATCTCGTCCTGGCGGCGGTAGCGGCGGCCGATGGCGCCCGCGTCGTCGAACTCGATGTTCCAGTTCTTGCGCAGGTCTGCGGCGAGGCCCTTGGCCTTCGGCGAGAGCTGCGGGTTGCGGGACAGCGGCAGGACGGCGACCTTGACCGGGGCCAGGCGCGGGTCGAGGCGCATCACGGTGCGCTTCTCCATCACGCCCTTGGCGTTGGGCGCCTCGTCCTCGTTGTACGCGTCGAGCAGGAACGCCAGCATCGTGCGGCCGACACCGGCGGCCGGCTCGATGACGTACGGCGTCCAGCGCTCGCCGGCCTCCTGGTCGAAGTACGACAGGTCCGTGCCGGAGGCCTTGGAGTGCGCCGACAGGTCGTAGTCGGTGCGGTTGGCGACACCCTCCAGCTCGCCCCACTCACTGCCGCCGAACTGGAAGCGGTACTCGATGTCGGCGGTGCGCTTGGAGTAGTGGGAGAGCTTCTCCTTGGGGTGCTCGTACCAGCGCATGTTCTCCTCACGGAGACCAAGGTCGCGGTACCAGTTCCAGCGCTGCTCCATCCAGTATTCCTGCCACTGCTCGTCCTCGCCCGGCTTGACGAAGAACTCCATCTCCATCTGCTCGAACTCGCGGGTGCGGAAGATGAAGTTGCCCGGAGTGATCTCGTTCCGGAAGGACTTGCCCATCTGCGCGATGCCGAACGGCGGCTTCTTGCGCGAGGACTGCTGCACCTGCGCGAAGTTGGTGAAGATGCCCTGGGCGGTCTCGGGGCGCAGGTAGGCGACGGAGCCGGAGTCCTGGGTCGGGCCGAGGTGGGTGGAGAGCAGGCCGGAGAACTGCTTGGGCTCGGTGAAGGTGCCCTTGTTGCCGCAGTTGGGGCAGCTCAGGTCCTTGAGGCCGTTCTCGGGGAGGCGGCCGTGCTTCTCCTCGTACGCCTCCTCCAGGTGGTCCGCGCGGAAGCGCTTGTGGCAGGAGGTGCACTCGGTGAGCGGGTCGGTGAAGGTGGCGACGTGACCGGAGGCCTCCCAGACCTCCGGCGCCAGGATCACCGAAGAGTCGATACCGACGACGTCCTCGCGCGAGGTGACCATGTAGCGCCACCACTGGCGCTTGATGTTCTCCTTGAGCTCGACACCCAGCGGCCCGTAGTCCCAGGCGGCCCGCTGACCGCCGTAGATCTCGCTGCACGGGTAGACGAAGCCACGGCGCTTGCTCAGGTTGACGATCGTGTCGATCTTGTCGGCGGCCACTGTGCTCTCTTCATAACGACGATGGCGAACGGCGAATGCTTCAGGTTACCGGCGCGCGCACCCCCGGGATCAAATCGGTGGGTGGCCGGAGCCACTCACCGGCTTTGTTGACAATCGTTTCCACTTTTGTTGAAAATGAATCCCATGAACGTGCGACGCCTCATACCCACCACCGCCCTCGCCGGAGCCGTGACCCTCGGCCTGGTCACGCTCTCCGCCTGCGGCGGTTCCTCCGGCTCCGCCGCGGCATCGGACGACGGCAAGCTGAACGTGGTGGCGTCGTTCTACCCCATGCAGTTCCTGGCCGAGCAGATCGGCGGCGACAACGTCTCGGTCACCACCCTCACCAAGCCGGGCGTCGAACCGCACGACCTGGAGCTCAAGCCGAAGCAGATCGGCGAGCTCGGCGAAGCGGACTACATCCTCTACCTCAAGGGCATCCAGCCCGCCGTCGACGACGCGATCAAGCAGGCGGGCGTCAAGAACACCGTCGACGCCGGCACGCTCACCACGCTGGAGGAGCACGGCACCGAGGTCGGCCACGACCACGGCCACGAGGAGCCGGGCCACGAGGAGCCGGGCCACGAGGAGCACGGCGAGGAAGAGGCCGGGGCCGACCCGCACATCTGGCTCGACCCGGTGAAGTACGCGGAGGTCGCCAAGGGCGTCGGCGCCTCCCTGGAGAAGGCCGACCCGGACCACGCGGCCGACTACAAGAAGAACACCGCCGAGCTGGTGAAGAAGCTCGACGCCCTCCACGCCCGGTTCGACACGGGCCTGAAGAACACCACCACCCGGACCTTCATCACCACGCACTCCGCCTTCGGCTACCTCGCCGAGCGGTACAAGCTGGAGCAGGAGGGCATCTCCGGTATGGACCCCGAGTCCGAGCCGAGCCCCGCCCGGATCAAGGAGCTCCAGGACATCGCGAAGAAGGACAAGGTCACCACCGTCTTCTTCGAGACCCTCGCCAGCGACAAGACCGCGAAGACCCTCGCCAAGGACACCGGCCTCAAGACCGACGTCCTGGACCCGCTGGAGGGAATCACGGACAAGTCCAAGGGCGCTGACTACATCGAGGTCATGGAGTCCAACCTCGCCGCGCTGAAGAAGGCACTCGGCGCCAAGTGACACCCAGTGATGGAGGCAGCGACGTGAGCAGCACCGAGCCCGCCATATCCGCGCCGGTCATATCCGTCCGCTCGGCCACCGCCACGCTCGGCGCCCGCCCCGTGCTGCGCGGGGTCGACCTCACCGTGCACCACGGTGAGGTCGTCGCGCTGCTCGGCGCGAACGGCTCGGGCAAGTCCACCGCCGTACGGTCGGTGATCGGCCAGGTCCCGCTCACCGGCGGGTCCGTCTCCCTGTTCGGTACGGAGCTGAGGCGGTTCCGCGACTGGGCGCGCGTCGGCTACGTACCGCAGCGCACCACCGCCGCCAGCGGGGTGCCCGCCACGGTCCGCGAGGTCGTCTCCTCGGGGCGCCTGTCCCGTACGAAGCTGAGGTGGCCCTCCAAGGCGGACAGGGCGGCCGTGCAGCGGGCCATCGAGCTGGTCGGGCTCGCCGACCGCGCCAAGGACTCCGTGAGCGCCCTGTCCGGCGGCCAGCACCAGCGGGTGCTGATCGCCCGGGCCCTCGCCGCCGACCCCGAGCTGCTGATCATGGACGAGCCGATGGCGGGCGTCGACCTGGCCAGCCAGGAGATCCTCGCCGCCACCCTGCGCGCGAAGGTCGCGGACGGGGCGACCGTGCTGCTGGTGCTGCACGAGCTGGGCCCGCTGGAGCCGCTGATCGACCGCGCGGTGGTGCTGCGCGACGGCTGCGTCGTCCACGACGGGCCGCCGCCCCGGGCCGTCGGCCAGCACGCGCTGCCCGGCCACGACCACGTACATCCGCACGCGGCCGACGAGCCGCTCCGCACGGGACTGCTGACCTGACATGGAAATCCTCCAGCTCGCCTTCATGCAGCGCGCGCTGCTCGCGGCCGTCCTGGTCGGCATCACGGCTCCGGCCGTCGGCATCTACCTGGTCCAGCGCCGGCAGGCCCTGATGGGCGACGGCATCGGGCACGTCGCCATGACCGGCGTCGGTCTCGGCTTCCTGATGTCCACCAACCCGGTGTGGATGGCCGCGGCCGTCTCCATCCTGGGCGCGATCACCATGGAGCTGATCCGGGCGTACGGGCGCACGCGCGGCGACATCGCGCTCGCGCTGCTCTTCTACGGCGGCATGGCCGGCGGCGTCATGCTGATCAACCTGTCGCCGACCGGGTCGAACGCGAACCTCAACTCGTACCTCTTCGGTTCCCTGTCGACGGTGTCCGAGGAGGACGTCACCGCCATCTGCGTGCTGGCGGCTTTCGTGATCCTCGTCACGCTGGGCCTGCGGCGGCAGTTGTTCGCGGTCAGCCAGGACGAGGAGTTCGCGCGGGTCACCGGGCTGCCCGTGCGGGCGCTGAACCTGCTGATCGCGGTCACCGCCGCCGTGACCGTCACGGTCGCCATGCGGGTCGTCGGCCTGCTGCTGGTCAGCGCGCTGATGGTGGTGCCGGTCGCGGCGGCGCAGCAGTTGTCGCGGAGCTTCCGGATGACGTTCGCTCTCGCGGTGCTGATCGGTACGGGCGTGACGCTGGCCGGTACGGCGACCTCCTACTACCAGGACGTGCCGCCGGGCGCGACGATTGTGCTGCTGGCCATCGCGGTGTTCGTGGTGCTGACCGCCCTGGCCACACCCCTGGCCCGGCGCCGCGCCCGGGACACCGGGCCCGCCACCGTGGACGGCTGCGACGTGGCCGTCACGGACACCGGTGGCCGGGCGGACGACGTGAAGGTCTGACGGGCCCGCCACGGCGGCCTGGCAGAATGGCCCGACGTATGTGTGAGCGGGCCGAGTGTTGAGGAGGCACCTGTGGCGATGGCTGGAACCCCCGGCGTGCGCGGCCGGTCGACCCGGCAGCGAGCTGCCGTGTCGGCGGCGCTGAACGAGGTGGACGAGTTCCGCAGCGCGCAGGAGCTGCACGACATGCTCAAGCACCGCGGCGACTCGGTGGGCCTGACGACGGTCTACCGCACCCTTCAGTCCCTCGCCGACGCGGGCGAGGTCGACGTGCTGCGCACCAGTGACGGCGAGGCGGTCTACCGCCGCTGCTCGTCCGGTGAGCACCACCACCACCTGGTGTGCCGGGTCTGCGGCAAGGCCGTCGAGGTCGAGGGCCCGGCGGTGGAGCAGTGGGCCGAGACGATCGCGGCCGAGCACGGATTCGTGAACGTGGCGCACACGGTGGAGATCTTCGGTACGTGCGCGGAGTGCGCCGCCAAGTGAGGTGATGTGCGGGGGCCCGCACCGGCTGTGTCCGGTGCGGGCCCCTTCACGTGCGTGCGCTCATATGCGGGTGATGTTGCGGTCCAGGATCGCCCGCAGCCGGTCGACGCCCTCCGGGTCGGATACGCCCCGCTTGGGGAGGAAGAGGATGCCCACCCCGTGCCGGTCGCCCGAGAGCAGCACGAACAGCTCGGGGGTCTCGGTGTACCGGGGCATCGCGGGCCAGCGGTACGTCATGTCCAGGTCCCGCGAGCACTGCCGTACGCCGGTGCCGTCCACGACGACCCGGAACTCCGGCTGCGTGGCGTACAGCCGGTGCACCTGCTGCCCCTGGAGCCCGGGCATCAGGAAGTACATGCCGAGGATGAAGAGCAGGACCGTCAGGCAGAGCACCGTCCCGCCGACGGTCGGCCCCTTCGGGCCGGTGAAGTTCAGGGCGAGCGCGCCCAGCATGAACAGCGCGGTCGCCAGCAGCACCCCGTTCTGCAGCCGTCCCGCCGGGGTGCGCTTGGCGCGGGCGCGGATCGCCCCCACCGCGTCGGCGAGGGCGGGCTCATAGGCCAGCTCCACGGCTTCCTGTGCCGTCTCGGGCACTGCTTCGGTCACGGGCCCTCCAGTCGTAGTGGGACGGCCCGTGATCGTAGCGGCCGGGTCAGACAGCCGGAGGGTCGCCCTCCGGGCGGCCCTGCATGGCGAGCAGTTCCTCGTTGGGGATCGCCCCGCCGAAGCGGCGGTCGCGCTGGGCGAACTCCAGGCACGCCCGCCACAGGTCGCGGCGGTCGAAGTCGGGCCACAGCACGTCCTGGAAGACCATCTCGGCGTACGCGCTCTGCCAGATCAGGTAGTTGGAGGTGCGCTGCTCGCCGCTGGGCCGCAGGAACAGGTCGACGTCCGGCATGTCCGGGTAGTACAGGTACTTCTGGATGGTCTTCTCGCCGACCTTCGACGGGTCGAGCTTGCCCGCCTTCACGTCTTGGGCGATCGCCTGCATGGCGTCCGCGAGCTCCGCGCGCCCGCCGTAGTTCATGCAGAAGTACAGGGTGAGCCGGTCGTTGTCCTTGGTCTGCTCCTGGGCGATCTGGAGCTCCTTGGCCACCGACTTCCACAGCTTGGGCATCCGGCCCACCCAGCGCACCCGGATGCCCAGCTCGTCGAGCTGGTCGCGGGTCTTGCGGATGAAGTCGCGGTTGAAGTTCATCAGGAAGCGCACCTCGTCGGGCGAGCGCTTCCAGTTCTCGGTGGAGAAGGCGTACAGGGAGATGGCCCCGACGCCCATCTCGATCCCGCCCTGGAGGACGTCCAGCACGCGCTCGGCGCCGACCTTGTGCCCCTCGGTACGCGGCAGCCCGCGGTCCTTGGCCCAGCGGCCG
Organism: Streptomyces sp. NPDC031064; assembly: GCF_055570965.1. Taxonomy (NCBI): domain Bacteria; kingdom Bacillati; phylum Actinomycetota; class Actinomycetes; order Kitasatosporales; family Streptomycetaceae; genus Streptomyces; species Streptomyces sp. NPDC031064. Next base: position 115,893 of record NZ_JBVIGF010000003.1, on the reverse strand, counting down.
TTGCCGTCCATGACGATCGCCACGTGGTTCGGCACCAGCTCGCCCGGGATCTTCGGGGGTCGCGCGCCGGACGGGTGCGGCTCGACGTCCTTGTAGTCGCGGCGGGACCGGCCCAGGAATCCGCGTCGTGCCATGCGGCTCACACTCTCCTCAATCTGCTGCTACTTCTCGACGTACCGAAGGGAGCGCAGCCCCCGCTCCAGGTGCCAGTGCAGATACGCGGACACCAGTCCGCTCCCCTCCCTGACGTGGCGCGGCTCGCACGCGTCCGCCGTCTCCCAGTCGCCGGTCAGCAGTGCGCTGAGCAGACCGACGGCCTCCGCAGAGGGTACGACGCTCCCGGGCACCCGGCAGTCGCCGCATATGACCCCGCCCGCCGCGACCGAGAAGAACCGGTTCGGCCCGTGCATCCCGCACCGGGCGCAGTCCTCGAACGAGGGCGCGTAGCCGTTCACGGCCAGGGACCGCAGCAGGAAGGCGTCCAGGATCAGGTTCGGGGCGTGCTCCCCGCGCGAGAGGGTCCGCAAGCCCCCGATGAGCAGCAGGTACTGCTGGACGGCCGGCTCGCCCTCATGATCGGTGAACCGCTCGGCGGTCTCCAGCATGGCCGTCCCGGCGGTGTACCGGGCGTAGTCGGTGACGATCCCGCTGCCGTACGCCGCGATCGTCTCACTCTGGGTGCACAGCGGCAGCCCGCGCCCCACCAGCTCGGAGCCCCGCGCGAAGAACTGCACGTCCACGTGGCTGAACGGCTCCAGCCGCGCCCCGAACTTCGACTTGGTGCGCCGCACGCCCCGCGCGACGGCCCGCACGCGCCCGTGCCCGCGCGTCAGGATCGTGATGATGCGGTCCGCCTCACCCAGCTTCTGGGTGCGCAGCACGATGCCGTCGTCGCGGAACAGGGTCATGGGGCCATTGTCCCGTACGGGGGCGGGACGCGTGGCCCGGGCCCGGAAGCCGGTTCGGTCACTCGTGCCGGTGAAGCACCGCGGTTTGCAGCGTCCGGTCCGGGGGCGAACGGTGACGCTCTGCTTATGAGCTATCTGACGAGAGCGGCGAAGAACCTCTTGCTGATGGAAGAGTATTTCGCGCGCCGGGAGGCCCCGGCTCAGCTGACGCCGGAGAAGCGCGAGGGGCCCTCGGGTCCGTATGACCGGGTAGCGTACGAATCCTCGGACACACCCGTACCGGAGGTCCCTGTGAGTGCCCAGCTCGACGGCCCCTACGGCCCGCTGATCCCCATGCCCGAACTGACCCCCGACGGCCTGCGGGCAGCCGTGGCCCGTATCGCCCCCAGCCGCATCCCCGCGCTCACCCAGCACCTGTTCGAGGCGACCACCAATGCCCAGCAGACGCAGAGCCTCGCGCCGCTCCAGGCCTTTGTGCACTCGTGGGCCGTGTTCGTGGCGATCGAGCGTTACCCGGAGCGGGCCGCGCGACTGCGGGAACTGGAGTTGATCGTCCAGGCGGCGGGTAAGCAGGACGCCGCCGAGCTCATCGCCGAGATCCGCCGCATTCGGGACACGGCAGAGGCCGAGGCCGGGCTTTGACCGACTGGACGTAGGACTACAACCCGAGCTACGAGTACCTCACCGACGGCCTGCCGCCCGGCGTGGTGGCGGAGGTGGAACGTCTGGCCACGGAGCTCGCCGCGCTCGGGGACGAGGCGACCAAGGTCGGTCGCCCAATCGATCGCGATGGCGGCCTGCGGGAATTCGACATCCTCAGCGGACGCGGTTTCATCAGCTTCCTGGCCGTCCCCCGGCACGCGTGCGTCTACGTATGCAACGTCACCTGGTACGGGTGACGTCACGGCACCTCCCCCCGGCTCCGCGCGTTCACGTACGACGTCGCCGCGCTGATCCGCTCCGCGTCCGTCGCCGGCCGCACCCCCTCCGGTGGGCAGTCCCACTCCCGGCCTCCTCCGACCGGTCTGAGCTGGAGGTACGGCCCCACGTGCCCCATGACACGCCCCACGCGTCCGCTCCGCACATCGACGGCGTACGACCCGACGGGCAGGCTCATCAGCGGCCACCTTCCTCCGGCAGGGCGGCGGCCAGCCGGCGCGCCGTCTCCACCGTGCAACGTCCCAATTCCACGAGCGGCCGAGGCGGCTCGGCAGCGCACGTGACGGGGTCCAACCCCAGGGAGGGCAGCGTGATTCCCGCCCTTTCGAGTGCCGCGCGCAATTCCGCCACCGCCTTCTTCGCGTCCTGAATCTCTTCCTTCACCAACGCCGTCCTTCCCGAATCCATTTCCCGCTTACTGCCCCCAGGATGGCCCCGCGCCCCTAGCATTGGCAGTTGCGACCGCGCTACAACTGCGCGGCAGGACTGGGGTGTTAAGCCATGGCCAACGCAGGCTCGTCCAGGCAGGCCGCCTGGGAGTTCTACGGCACGGAGCTGAAGAACCGGCGCGAAGCCGCGAAAATGACGCAGCAGGAACTGGGGCGGAAGGTCTTCGTATCGGGCGGGTACATCGGCCAATTCGAACAGGCGATTCGGAAGCCCCAGTTGGACGTGGCGGCGAGGATCGACGAGGTCCTACAAACCGATGGTTTTTTCGAGCGGATGTGCCGCCAGCTCATCAACAAGTCGCCGTATGCCGAGTATTTCCGGGCTGTTGCGGAGCTGGAGAAGCTGGCGACGGGACTGTGCGAGTTCGCCTCCACGCTCGTGCCAGGCCTGCTCCAGACCCCCTCCTACGCGCGGGCCGTCACGTTGGCCAGCAACCCCTTCGCGCTCGACAGCTTCATTGATGAGAAGGTCGGCGCCCGGATGGACCGCGCGGACATCCTGCAAGGCCCCACGCGTCCGGCGTTCTGGGTGATCCTGCACGAGAACGTGCTGCGCACCCCGGTCGGCGGCCCGGATGCCATGGCAGACCAGCTTGAGTACATCCTGGCCGCCGCATCGCAGCGGAAGGCGCTGGTGCAGGTCATCCCATACTCGGCAGGGGCCTACCCCGAGATGGCCGGAATGCTGAAGCTCATGGAGTTCAAGGACGCGCCGCCAACCGCCTATACAGAGGGCTGGTATTCCGGCAACTTGCTGGACGATCCAGCGGTGGTGAAGCGGGCGAGCGCCTCCTACGATCTGCTCAGGGCCGCCGCGCTGTCGCCGGAGGCGTCCCGAGCCCTGATCGAATCGGCGGCGGAGGACCACAGACGATGCGCGCGTACGACCTGAGCACCGCCCAGTGGCGCAAGAGCACCTACAGCGACGGCCACGGCGGTGACTGCGTGGAAGTGGCGTACGACTTCCCCGGCGCCGCCCCATGGCGCAAGAGCAGCTACAGCGACGACAACGGTGGAAGCTGCGTCGAAGTCCTCGACAACGCCCCCGGCGGCGTCGTTCCCGTCCGGGACAGCAAGAACCCCACCGGTCCCGTCCTCGTCGTCACCGCCGCCGCCTGGCGGGCGTTCGTCGGCGGGCTGGGTGTCAGTGCCGGTGGCTAACGTGATCACGTGAGTTCTTCCCTCCCGAGGTGGTGGACGCCGTGATGGACGTCATCGGCCGGCTGCGCCACGCGGAGGCGCGTCCCGGTCTCGGGGTCGTCGGCTTCGTCCCCTGAGGGGTGTCCCGTCATGTGACCGCCCCGGGCCGGCAGCCCTGGCTTACCCTGATCGTCTTTCGCGGATACACACGAGGGGGGCCACGTGATGTCGGGGAGAACGCTCGCGAAAGCACTGACCACGACCGCCGTCATTCTGACGGTGGTCGGGTCCATCGCGGCCTGGATGCTGTCGTACCAGGGCTACTTGCCCGGTGACGCCATGGTGCGGACCTGGACGGCGGCCAAGGACAGGCCCACGGACGACACACGGGCCAACGACACCTGGGTCGTCGGTGACGTCGCCGTCCGCAGCCGGTTCGACGCGGTGACCGGGTTCGGCATCGCGGAGGGGCAGGACGGCAAGAAACTCTGGGAGTACGTGCCACCCGGCCGTACCCGGATATGCGGGAGCGCGGAGCACGCGGACGCGTCGGTCCTGCTCGTCGCGTACGGGGAGGAGGGCGGCGACTCCATGGAGCCGGCACCGCGCGGCAAGGGCTGCGTCACCGTCGTCGCACTCGACGTGAAGGACGGCCGCGCGCTGTGGACCACCCAGCGGAAGGTCGCCACCGGCCGGTTCGACGAGGGCCCGCAGTTCATGGACGCGGGCGGCGACATCGCCGTCGTCGCCCATGACCACCGGGACGCACTGCGGGCACGGACCAAGGACGACCACACCTCCTTGCGCGCCGTGGACCTGCGCACCGGCAAGCCCCGCTGGACGGCCGCCATGCCTGACAAGTGCGGCACGTACAAGGTCGCCGTCGGCAACGAGCAGGTCTTCGCCGTCCTGGAGTGCGGCGGCGAAGAGGCCGACACCATCGGCATCGGCAGCACCGACGGCGCCGAGCTGAACGTGGCCGCCTTCGACCGCGCGACGGGCGCGCTGAACTGGAAGATCCCGATGGACGCACGCCTCCCGTGGATATGCGCGCCATGGTCTCCATCGAATCCACCGACCCGCTGGTGCTCGCCGTCGGGCGGGACGGGAGCCTCGACAAGGGCACGTACCTCTCCTTCGGCCAGGACGGACGGCCGCGCCCCCGCATCGAGTTCGACGGCGACCACGGCACGATCGAGGCGGCCGACCCGACACAGACGGCGATCGTCGGCGAGCGGATGTACGCGCTGGCGGGCTGGTGGCAAAAGGGCGAGCACCACAATCTCGTCGCACTCGACCTGAAGACCGGCGAGACGGTGTGGAAGGAGGCTCTGGACGAGCCCGGCGCCGCGCTGCTCGCGCGGGGTGACCGGATCACCGTGCTCGGCGAGTGGTCCACCCAGGCCAGCGACATCACCGACCTGTTCGTGTTCGACGCCGGCAATGGCGAGGAGCTCGACGAGCGGCATTTCCGCGAAGAGGTGCCCGGCTCCCGCTTCTACGAGCACGAGGGGCGGCTCATCGCCGCCGGAGCGGGCGGCGGCCTGACGTTCACCGCCTTCGAGCGCTGGTGAGCGGCCGGGGCCCCTACGGCTCCCGGCCTTCCTCCTTGGCCACGACCACCTCCGTGCGGAGCGCACGGGCCAGGACGACGCCCACGACAATGAGGGCGACGGCGAACCACCTGGGGGCGGCGTTGAAGACCAGGACGAGGACGCCCATGGGGATGAGCAGGCCGACGAACGGCATGAGCAGGCTCCGCACCGGTGGCCTCGGCACGGCCGGGTACCACTCGGTGAAGCGCATCGCGGTGACGAGCGCGGACGCCTGGATCAGCCAGGCCGTCCAGAGGTTGTCCGGGTTGCGCAGCACCAGGTCGCCGATCAGGCCGGCGAGGGCGGCCGCCAGGAAGGCGAGGCCCCAGACGTAGGTGATCAGCACGTTGGCGCGGAGGAACTCCGGGGTGTGCCAGAACTCGCGGGGCACCTTCTTGCGGGCGTACGGGGTCGTCAGCGGCGCCCGTGCCGCGACGGAGAGGCCCGCGAGGGCGGCGATGGTCAGGTTGGAGAGCTCCCCCGCGTACGTATCCAGCCAGCGCAGCGTGTCCGCCGGGGCGATCATGCCGATGACGGTGAGGACGCCGAAGAAGACCAGCCCGGCGACTTCCAGGAAGACCGGCCGCTGCCGTACGAGCACGAGGACGACCGCCACCGCGAGGGAGAGCGCGGCGGCGAGTTCGTAGCGGCTGGGGCCGACCAGCAGGGAGAACAGGACCCAGGGGGCCATCCCGGTGATCGAACTGTTCATCAGCCTGGCGCCCCAGCCCGTGGCGCCGTTCATGGTTCCAGCGTGGCGCGGTTCATGCGTGGAGGCGAGAGAGGCCATAAGGCCCGCTTATGGGGCCATAGGCCGGGGGCGGGTACCAAGTGAGGGCAGCCTTACTTAGGGTGCATATGATCACTCAAGTGACCGCCTGCTCCTCGCTCGAAGGGAATCCCTCATGCCCCGCCCCCTGCGGGTCGCGATCGTCGGTGCCGGCCCCGCCGGAATCTACGCCGCCGACGCGCTGCTGAAGTCCGAGGCCGCCGCCGACCCCGGCGTATCGATCGACCTCTTCGAGCGCATGCCCGCGCCGTTCGGCCTGATCCGGTACGGCGTGGCCCCCGACCACCCGCGTATCAAGGGCATCATCACCGCGCTGCACCAGGTGCTGGACAAGCCGCAGATTCGGCTGTTCGGCAACGTGGACTACGGCACCGACATCTCGCTGGACGACCTGCGGGCGTTCTATGACGCGGTGATCTTCTCGACGGGCGCGACGGCGGACCGGGCGCTGGACATACCCGGCATCGACCTGGACGGTTCGTACGGCGCCGCCGACTTCGTGTCCTGGTACGACGGCCACCCGGACGTGCCGCGCACCTGGCCCCTGGAGGCCGAGAAGGTCGCGGTGCTGGGCGTGGGCAACGTGGCGCTGGACGTCGCCCGCATCCTCGCCAAGACGGCGGACGAGCTGCTGCCGACCGAGATCCCGCCGAACGTGTACGAGGGCCTGAAGGCGAACAAGGCGCTGGAGATCCACGTCTTCGGGCGGCGCGGTCCGGCCCAGGCGAAGTTCAGCCCGATGGAGCTTCGCGAGCTGGACCACTCGCCGAACATCGAGGTCATCGTCAACCCCGAGGACATCGACTACGACGCCGGGTCCATCGAGCAGCGGCGCTCCAACAAGCAGGTCGACATGGTCGCCAAGACCCTGGAGAACTGGGCCATCCGCGACGTCGGCGACCGGCCGCACAAGCTGTTCCTGCACTTCTTCGAGTCGCCCGCCGAGGTCGTCGGTGAGGACGGCAAGGTCGTCGGGCTGCGCACCGAGCGCACGGAGCTGGACGGCACGGGCAACGTGAAGGGCACGGGCGAGTTCACGACCTGGGACGTCCAGGCCGTGTACCGCGCGGTGGGCTACCTCTCCGACGAGCTGCCCAAGCTGCCCTGGGACCTCGCCGGCGGCACCGTCCCGGACGAGGGCGGCCGGGTGATCGAGGGCGGCGAGCACATGGCGTCCACGTACGTCACGGGCTGGATCCGGCGCGGCCCGGTCGGCCTGATCGGCCACACCAAGGGCGACGCCAACGAGACGGTGGCCAACCTGCTGGAGGACCACCGCGAGGGCCGGCTCCTCACGCCGACCGCCCCGGAGGAGGACGCCGTCGTGGCGTACCTGCGGGACAAGGGCGTGGAGTACACGACGTGGGAGGGCTGGTACCGGCTGGACGCCGCCGAGCGTGCGCTGGGCGAGGCCGAGGGCCGCGAGCGCGTGAAGATCGTCGAGCGTGAGGGCATGCTGCGCGCGAGCGCCGAGCAGTAGTCGCACGCCGGTGGGCCGCCCCTGGGTTCTCCGGGGGCGGCCCACCGTCTTCTTATGCGTCGAGCAGGGGGATGAGCTGTTCCTCCTCGTACACGAGGTGGGCCTCCAGCTCGTCCGTGAGCCGTTCGACTTCGGCGAGTACGTGTCCCGGTTCCGCTTCCGCATCGGACACCACCTTCTTCAGGGCGGCGAGGAGGGCGGCGATCTGGTCGTGCTCCTGCTTCAGCCGGTCCATCACCGGGGCGAGCTCGGGGTGGCGGTCGCCGAGCATCGGGAAGAGCATCGTGTCCTCCCCGGTGTGGTGGTTGTGCAGCCCCTGGCACACGGCCAGGCAGTTGACGCGGAGCTGGGTGCCGAGACCGCCGGCGGTGCCGGTTTCGGCTATCTCCTTGCGGATGAGGGCCAGTTCGTGCCGGAAGGCGTCGTGGACGACCTTGAGGTACTCGCCCATGGACGTGGCTTTGACGTTGGGCGGGCCGGGCACTTCGGCCAGGGCGACCACGGGGATGACGCGGCTGGTCTTGGCCTGGTACTCGGCCCACCCGGGGTCGCCCTCGACCGCGCGGGCGAAGGCGCGGTCGCGTTCCTCGCCCTCCAGGACGGTGGCGTCGGCCTCGTAGGTGAAGGGGCCCGCCTCGACCGTCACACGGGGGTTGGCCAGCAGGTTGTGGTACCAGGCCGGGTGCTGGGGCGCTCCGCCGGCGGACGCGATGACGAGGACGCGGCCGTCACCGTCGGGGAGGTAGCCGACGGGGGTGGTGTGGGGTTTCCCGGACCGGGCGCCGGTGGTGGTCAGCAACAGGAGGCGGGCTCCCTCGAACCACCCGCCCACGCGGCCGTTGTTGGCCCGGAACTCTTCGATGATGGGCTGATTGAAATCGTTCGGCAATTCTCTGCTTTCTGCTCCAGGGTGAAGGACTGCTGTACGCGGAGGAGAAAACAGAAAAGGCGGGGCTCTGGCCCGCCCCGGCGTCACGCCGAGGCCGGGTGCCCTACTCGTGTGTGGCCCATGGCCGACCCGGCAGTCACGGCGTCAACGTACCGATGACGAACGATCATGCGCAACGGCGAAAACCGGCCAACAACCGCCTTCAGTCCAGGCGGACTTCGTCACCGACCGACCGCTCCCGCGCGGCGTTGATGACGAGGGCGGCGGCCGCCGCGTCCTGGACGGCCACGCCGACCGACTTGTAGAGGGTGATCTGGTCCGCGGAGCTTCGGCCCGGCTTGCTGCCGTTGATGAGCTCACCGAGTTCGGCGTGGATGTGGTCGGCGGTGATCACGCCGTCGCGGAGGGGGAAGATCAGGTCGTTGCTGCCGGCGGGGAACGGTGCGAGGGCGGCCCGGCGCGATTCGACGCACACCAGGGCGTCGGCCACGGTCGCGTCGTCGACCTCGCGCCCGCCCCGGTTGAAGCCGACCGAGGCGATGTGGGCGCCGGGGGTCAGCCATGCACGGCGTACGACCGGGTCGACGGCGTGGGTGGCGGCGGCGACGACGTCGGCCCCGTCGAGCGCCTCGGCGTACGTGGGGGCGGCGTCGACCCGGACGTTCAGCGTGGCCGCCAGCTCGTCGGCGAGCACGGCCGCCCGGACGGGGTCGCGGCCGGCCACCCGGATGTGCCGGACGGGCCGCACCCGGCACATGGCGTGGGCGTGCGTGCGGGCCTGGACGCCGGTGCCGAGGACGGCGAGGACGGACGCGTCGGGGCGGGCGAGGAGCCGTGCCGACAGGGCCGAGGCGGCGGCGGTGCGGGCGGCGGTGATGGCGGTGCCGTCCAGGAGGGCCTGGGGGGCGCCCGTCTCGGGGTCGAACACGGCGATGAGCGCCTGGTGGGTCGGCAGGGGCGTCCCGGCGTTGTGCGGGAAGAGCGAGACCAGCTTGGTCATGAGCACCCCGGCGGACGGCACGAACCCCGGCATGGCCGCCAGGAACCCGTCCTGCTCGGGCACCACGGCGGCGACCCGGTCGGGCACGGAGGCCCGGCCCTCGCTGAGGTCCACCATCGCGGGGCTGAGGGCGTCGATCAGCGCGTCCATGTCGAGCAGCGCCTCGACCTGTGAGCGTCCCAGTACCAGCATTCGACCAGCCTCTGCCACGAGCCCTCGTGGTGGCCATGGCGACACGCCCTAAGGAGCCCCGGAGGAGGTCAGAACGGCGTCCTCGCCGCCTCCATCAGCCGGGCCGTGTCGTCCGCGCGGAGGTGCAGTGCGTTGCCGACAGTGGTGAGGACGTCTCGTTCGGCGGTGGTGTAGGCGCCGTCGGCGAGGGCGATGCGGGCGCCCTGGAGGAGGATCGACTCACGGCCGGCGGGTGCGAGGTGCGGGGTGAGCGGCTCCAGGGCCTCGTGCAGCTCGATGGCGAGGGCGGCGCCGCACGGGGCGCCGGCGTCGGCGACGAAGCGGCCGGTGTCGGCCTCCAGGGCCTCGATGAGGGCGGTGAGGCTGTCGGCGGTGCAGTCCTCGTACCCGGCGGCACGGACGGCGCAGACGGCGGTCTCCAGGACCGGGCGCGAGGAGACGCCGCCGGCGGCCAGGACGGCGAGGGCGACGGTGTGCACGGCGTCGCGCAGCATGGCGGAGAAGCGGGCCGTGGTGGGGTGGTCCAGGGTGTCGGTGCCGAAGTGGGTGTGGCAGGCCGCGCATTCGACGACCGGCCCGGCGAGGCCGCGGGGCAGCAGCGGCAGCCCGAGGAGGGTGAGGCGCCGACGGCCGGTGCGGCGCCGGTAATTGCGGTCCCCGCCGCATCCGGGGCAGAAGAACTGGCCGTCGCCGACGGTGTTCCATGAGGTGGAAATGGAGCAGATACGCACTTTTCGCCCGCGTGAGCCTCGTGCTGGCAGCACGTCGCACCTCCAGAACGCCTCGGCCGCCTTGCCGCGTTGGCGTGATGTTAGCCACATCGGTGATGTCACGTCAGCACCCCGGCGTGAGATCGCCACGGACATGGCTGAACCCCGCCCTCCGGAAAGCCTCCGAAAGGGCGGGGTCCAGGTGTGCCGGGTCAGCGCGCGGCGCGGTTCACGGCGGAGATGACCGCCTTCAGCGAGGCGCGGGTGGTGTTGGCGTCGATGCCGATGCCCCACAGCACCTTGCCGTCAATGGCGCATTCGATGTACGAGGCGGCCTGCGCGGACGCGCCCTCGCTCATCGTGTGCTCCTGGTAGTCCAGCAGGCGGACGTCGATGCCGATGGCCTGGAGCGCGGCGAAGAAGGCCGAGATCGGGCCGTTGCCGGAGCCGGTCAGGACCGTCTCGGTGCCGTCGACGACCGCCTCGACGGTCAGCGTGTCCGTGCCGTCCTTGTCGGTCGTGGTCTGGCCGGAACGGAGCTGGATGCGGCCCCACGGGTTGTCCGGGTTGGGCAGGTACTCGTCCTGGAAGACGGACCAGATGTCCTTCGGCGTGACCTCGCCGCCCTCGGCGTCGGTCTTGGCCTGGATGATCTTCGAGAACTCGATCTGCATCCGGCGCGGCAGGTCCAGCTTGTGGTCGTTCTTCAGGACGTACGCGATGCCGCCCTTGCCGGACTGCGAGTTGACGCGGATGACCGCCTCGTAGGACCGGCCGACGTCCTTGGGGTCGATCGGCAGGTACGGCACGGCCCACTCGATGTCGTCGACGGTCTTGCCGGCGGCGGCCGCGGTGGCCTCCATGGCGTCGAAGCCCTTCTTGATGGCGTCCTGGTGGGAGCCGGAGAAGGCGGTGTAGACCAGGTCGCCCGCGTAGGGGTGGCGCGGGTGGACCTCCATCTGGTTGCAGTACTCGGAAGTGCGGCGGATCTCGTCGATCTGCGAGAAGTCGATCTGCGGGTCCACGCCCTGGGAGAACAGGTTCATGCCCAGCGTCACCAGGTCGACGTTGCCGGTGCGCTCGCCCTGCCCGAACAGGCAGCCCTCGATGCGGTCGGCGCCGGCCATGATCGCCAGCTCGGCCGCCGCCACCGCCGTACCGCGGTCGTTGTGCGGGTGGACGGACAGGCAGACGTACTCGCGGCGGGACAGGTTGCGGGACATCCACTCGAACCGGTCCGCGTGCGTGGAGGGCGTCGAGCGCTCCACGGTGGCGGGCAGGTTCAGGATGATCTCGCGGCCCTCCTCGGGCTGCCAGACGTCCATGACGCCCTCGCAGACCTCCAGGGCGAAGTCCAGCTCGGTGTCGGTGAAGATCTCCGGGCTGTACTGGTAGCCGAAGACCGTCTCGTCGCCCAGGATCTTGTCGGCGTACTCCATCACCAGACGGGTGCCGTCGACCGCGATCTGCTTGATGTCGTCCTTGGAGCCGCGGAAGACGACGCGGCGGAAGACGGGCGCGGTGGCGTTGTACATGTGCACGGTGGCCCGGTGGGCGCCGCGCAGGGACTCCACGGTCCGCTCGATCAGGTCCTCGCGGGCCTGGGTCAGGACGGAGATCGTCACGTCCTCGGGGATGGCGCCCTCTTCGATGATGGAGCGCACGAAGTTGAAGTCGGTCTCACCGGAGGACGGGAACCCGACCTCGATCTCCTTGTAGCCCATGCGTACGAGCAGGTCGAACATCTCGCGCTTACGGGCGGGGCTCATGGGGTCGATCAGCGCCTGGTTGCCGTCCCGCAGGTCGGTGGACAGCCAGCGCGGCGCCTTGGTGATGCGCTTGTCCGGCCAGGTGCGGTCGGGGATGTCGACGGCCTCGTACTGGCCGTACTTGTGGATCGGCATCCCGGACGGCTTCTGGGTGTGCGTCGCGTTGGTGATGGGCGTAGGGCGGCCAACGGGCTGGGACATTGCGTAGGGCTCCTCGGTTGTCCTTCAAGGGACGGCCGACTGGGTCGAAGCAGCACCAGACTCCGCGGGGAGGGGGTCGGCCTACGACTACAGGCCCTCGCCGCGGCAGCTAAGGAGAAGCAGCCCGAAACGCATGATGCGAAGAAGCCTAGCCGAGCAACACCGTGAGTGGAGGTGCCGTTTCAGTATGCGGGATTCGGCGCGGTAACCGTCAAACAGTGACGTATCACTCCTTTTCGGGAATCCTCGTCGCAGCTCGTGACACCACGGTGACAGGCTGCCACATTGCGGGACATGACTGCCTCCCCCTCCGTGTTCTGCACGATCGTCCCGCCGCACCTGCTCGACCGGCTCTCCCGCGCCGCCGACCCGGTCATCGCCGCCGCCGCCCGCCGCACCCTCGTCGCGGACGCCGCCAACCGCACCGCCCGCCGGCTGACCACGGTCGTCGGCGCCACCCCCGTCCCCGTCGCGGCGGACGCGCCCGCCGACAAGCCGAAGCGGACCGTCTACGACGCCGGACACAAGACCGCGCTGCCCGGCAAGAAGGTGCGCGGCGAGGGCGAGAAGCCGACCGGTGACGCGACCGTCAACCGCGCGTACGCCGGTCTCGGCGCGACCTTCGAGCTGTTCCGCGACGCGTACGGGCGCGATTCGATCGACGGGTCGGGGCTGCCGCTGGACGCGACCGTCCACTACGACCGGGACTACAACAACGCCTTCTGGAACGGCGACCAGATGGTGTTCGGCGACGGGGACGGCAAGATCTTCCTCGACTTCACCATCGCGGTGGACGTCATCGGCCACGAACTGGCCCACGGCGTCACCCAGTACACCGCGAACCTGGCGTACTTCGGCCAGCCCGGGGCGCTGAACGAGTCGATGTCGGACGTCTTCGGCGCACTGGTCAAGCAGAAGGCGCTGGGGCAGACCGCCGAGCAGGCCGACTGGCTGATCGGCGCCGGTCTGCTGGCACCGGAGGTGCAGGGCGTGGCGCTGCGCTCGATGAAGGCCCCGGGAACGGCGTACGACGACGACGTCCTGGGCAAGGACCCGCAGCCCGCGAAGATGGAGGACTACGTGCACACGGGCGCCGACAACGGCGGCGTGCACATCAACTCGGGCATCCCGAACCACGCCTTCTACCTCTTCGCCAAGGAGCTGGGCGGTCATGCCTGGGAGAAGGCGGGGAAGGTCTGGTACGACGTGCTGACGGGCGGCCGGCTGGCGGTGGACGCGCAGTTCGAGGACTTCTCCCGGCTGACGGTGACGGCGACGCGGGAGCGGTTCGGGGCGGGCGGCGCGGAGGACGACGCGGTGGTGAAGGCCTGGTCGACGGTGGGGCTGCCGACGGAGTAGACAGGGCCCATGCGTATTCGGGTCATCCGCACGGGCGGGTTCGCGGGTATCGAGCGGCGGGCCGAGGTGGACACCTCGGGGCTGCGGGATGCCCGCGACTGGCACGCCCTGGCCGAGGCGGCGCTGGCCGGCGGGCGGGGCGAGCGGCCGGTGGGCGTGCCGGACGGGTTCGGTTACGAGATCACGGTGGACGGCCGGACGGTGTACTGCGCCGACCCGGGGCTGACCGAGGCGCAGCGGGAGCTGGTGGCGCGGGTGCTCAGGGAAGGCGCGTGAGCCCGGTGGCGACGGAGCTCGCCGCCGCCTCCGGCTGTCGGTGACCCGTCACCCCTGGGCTACCGCGCCTGGGCGCGCGCCGCGGGCGGGGCGCCGGCCCGGCAGGTTCAGAACCCGAGCTTGCGGAGCTGCTTCGGGTCGCGCTGCCAGTCCTTGGCGACCTTCACATGCAGGTCGAGGAAGACGGGCGTACCCAGCAGCGCCTCGATGTGCTTGCGGGACTTCATGCCGACTTCCTTCAGGCGCTGGCCCTTGGGGCCGATGATGATGCCCTTCTGGCTGGGGCGCTCGATGTAGACGTTGGCGTGGATGTCCAGCAGCGGCTTGTCCGCCGGGCGGTTCTCGCGCGGAAGCATCTCCTCGACGACCACCGCGATCGAGTGCGGCAGCTCGTCCCGTACGCCTTCCAGCGCGGCCTCGCGGATCAGCTCGGCCACCATGACCTGCTCCGGCTCGTCCGTGAGGTCGCCCTCCGGGTAGAGCGCCGGGCCCTCGGGGAGGAGGGGGATCAGCAGGTCGGCCACGAGCTGCACCTGCTTGCCGCCCACCGCCGAGACGGGGACGATCTCCTGCCACTCCATGCCCAGCTCCTTGCCGAGCTGGTCGATCGCGATGAGCTGCTCGGCGAGGGTCTTGGAGTCCACCAGGTCCGTCTTGGTGACGATCGCGACCTTCGGGGTCTTCTTGATCTCCGCCAGCTCCTTGGCGATGAACCGGTCGCCGGGCCCCAGCTTCTCGTTCGCGGGCAGGCAGAAGCCGATCACGTCGACCTCGGCCCACGTGGTGCGCACGACGTCGTTGAGCCGCTCGCCCAGCAGGGTGCGCGGCTTGTGGAGGCCCGGGGTGTCGACCAGGATGAGCTGCGCGTCCGGGCGGTGCACGATGCCGCGCACGGTGTGCCGGGTGGTCTGCGGCCGGTTGGAGGTGATCGCCACCTTCTGGCCGACCAGAGCGTTCGTGAGGGTGGACTTGCCCGCGTTGGGGCGGCCGACGAAGCAGGCGAAACCGGCCCTGTGGGTGGTTTCGGTGTCAGGGTTACGAGCGCTCATGGGGGCCATTCTCCCCGATGCGCGCACTGCTCACGTACCGCTGCCCCCGCCGCACGGCCACGGCGGTCACCGCCACGGCCGCGTAGAGGACGACCAGGACGCCCAGGACGAGGGCCGGCCAGTCGACCGGTTCGCCTCGTACGAGCGCGGTCGCGGCCGGGACGCCGGCGGCCAGTCCCGCCGCGACCAGCAGCACGCCGGCGGCGGCCCGCACCGCCCGCGCGGCGGCCGGGCGGGGCGCCTTCAGCAGGTCGCCCGCCGCCCACAGCACGAGCAGCAGCGGGAACGCGTGGTACGGCTGCGGCGCGCCCTCGACGAACCAGTCGACGACGTTGACGACCACCCCCAAGGCGCCGACCGCCAGGACGAGCCGGGGGTAGGTCAGGTCCCCGGCCTTCTTCCCCGCAGCGGCCATCAGCCGGCGGTGACCGTGGCGCGCAGCTCGCCGTCGGGACCCGCCACCAGCACCGGGGTGGCCGGGCCGCCCAGGTCGCGGACGGCGGCGCGGTCCGCGTCCGAGGCGGCACCGGCCTCGGTGACGACGGCCGCGGCCTCCAGCGACTTGGCGCCGCTGGCCACGGCCATCGCGACCGCCGTCTGGAGCGCGCTGAGGTTCAGCGACGGAAGGGCGACGGTCCCGGCGACGTACGTACGCCCCGTCTCGTCCCGCACCGCCGCGCCCTCGGGCACGCCGTTACGGGCACGGGCGCTGCGCGCCAGCGTGATGATCTTGCGGTCCTCGGGGCCGATGTCGGTGCTCTGTGTCATGCCCCGAGGATAAGTCCGCGATCAGCGTCAGCTCTGGGCGGCCTTGACGAACTTGTCGCCGGCGCGCTTGGCGAGGTCGTCGTAGTCCTTGGCGGCGGCCGGGGTGCCGGGCACGAGCACGACACGGGACACACCGCTGCCCTGGCGGGAGACGGCCATGTGGAGCGCGAACTCCATCGCACCGCCGAGGTCCATGCTCACGCGGACGCCGTGGGCCTCCTCGCCGGTCTTCGGCGCCTGGAGCTTCTCCACCTTGAGGTTGGCGGGCACGCCCTCCATGGTCGTCTTGAAGCCGGTGCACTTCTCGGCGGCGGTGCCGATGGACGCGACGAAGTCCGTGGCCCCCGTGCCGGGGAAGGTCAGGATCTGGTGGGAGAACTGGTTCGCGCCGTTGCCACCGGTGAAGTCCTGGTTCGCACCCATCGTGGCGCCGTCGATGTTGTTCTGGAGCAGCGTCGCGATCGGCTGGCACTCGGGCTTGTCCGCCTTGTAGGAGGCGGCGTCGACCGGGTTCTTGGTGGCGGTCCAGCCCTTGGGCATGTCCGCGACCGTGAGGACACCCGCCTTCATCTGCTCGGCGGTCAGCGGCGCGGCCGCCGCCGGCTTCTCGGCGGCCTTGTCGCCCTTCGGCTTGTCCGCCTTGTCGCCGCCCTTGTCTGCGGAGCCACCGCACGCGGCGGTGAGGGCGAGCGCGGAAACGGTGAGCGCGACGGCAGCGCCGCGACGTATACGAGTACGCATGAAGAAGTGTTCTCCCTAGGGATGTGCTGTTCCTGGGGAGCTGTGGTTCCCCCCTCCCCGCCGTAAAACGGCCGCGCTGAGAATACACACAAGGGACGCCCGAGCTCCGCCCTTTAACTGCTCAGCCCGCCAGCGGGTACGTCGCCCCGCGCCGTCCCTCCGGGCCCGCCAGCCACTCCAGTTTCGCCGCCGTGTCCGCCTCCGGAAGCGGGGTGTGCAGCACGATCGTCAGGTCCGGGCGGGCAGGGACGCGCAGTTGGGTCGACTCCACGTGCAGCGTGCCGACCACCGGGTGCTCCAGCTCCTTGTGCACCTGGCCCGCCGGGGCGATGTCGCGGCGCTCCCACAGCTCGGTGAACTCCGCGCTGGCGGCCTTGGCCTCCTCCACCACCGCGCGGAAGCCCTCGTCGTCCGGGCACTCCGAGCAGGCCGCCCGGAACTGGGCGACGAGCTGCGGGGCGTTGCGCGCCCAGCTCTTGGCCCGCGACCGGTAGAGGGGGTCGGTGAAGAACGCGATGACGCCGTTCTGCGGCATACCGGGGCGCATACCGAGAACGGTCGACGCCGAGTCGTTGTACATGACCGTGTTGCAGTACCGGTCCATGATGTGCGCGGGGTACGGCATCCACGCGTCGATGAGCCGTCGCAGCCCGGCGCACATGTCCCGCTGGTCCGGATCGACCTCGGGCGGGGGCGGGTTGAGCCCGGCCAGCACGTAGAGGTGGCGGCGCTCGGCGGGGCTGAGGCGCAGCACGCGGGCCACCGAGTCGAGCACCTGCGGCGAGACGGTGATGTCCCGGCCCTGCTCCAGCCACTGGTACCAGGAGACCCCGACGCCCGCGAGGACGGCGACCTCCTCGCGGCGGAGGCCGGGGGTACGGCGCCGGGCGCCGCCGGCGGGGAGCCCCGCCTCGGCGGGTGTGACGCGGGCCCGACGGCTCATCAGGAACGCCCGGAGTTCGGCGAGCCGGTGGGCCTTGGAGCTCGCGCCTTCGGTCACGGTCACCGGTCGTCCTCCCCCTGCCTGGTGGTGCGGCCAACAGGATAAGTTGCCGCTCCCCGGGGCCGCTTCGGCGACCGGAGGGTGAGGGACATGATCATCGACACACCTGCGCGGGACCGTTCCACGGCGCCCGCGCCCTCGCCCTCGCCCTCGCCCTCTTCGGAGCCGCGGGGTCCGCACGGTCCTGGCGGCGGACGCCGCGATCGTCCTGGTCACCGCCCTCCTGGTGGCCCTCGGCCTCCGCACGCGCCGCCCGGCCGCCTCCACGTGAAGCCCCCGGCACCGGCCTCGGAACCGGCACCGGCATGGGCACCGGCACCGGGCTGGCCGGGCTAGGGGCGGTCCAGGCGCAGCCGGGTCGCCTTCGGGAGGCCCGCGACGACCAGGTCGTAGGAGTCCTCGATCAGTTCGCGGACCAGGCGGTCCGGGAGCCCGGAGACGGTGACCGTGTTCCAGTGGCGCTTGTTCATGTGCCAGCCGGGCACGATCGCCGGGTGCTCGGCGCGCAGTTGGAGCGCGATCTCGGGGTCGCACTTGAGGTTGACGCTGAGCGGCCGGGCGTCCAGGGCGGAAAGGGCGAACATCTTGCCCGCGACCTTGAAGACCGACGTCTCCGGGCCGAAGGGGAAGTCCTCCACCGCGTCGTTGAAGGCGAGGCAGAACGTCCGGAGCTGCTCCGGGGTCATGCGACCGGCTCCGCGACCACCGTGACGATCTTGTTGCGGCGGCCGGCCGGGGACTCGGCCGTCAGCCGCAGCGACCGCCCGTCGGGGAGGTCGACCACGGCGGAGGCACCCGCGATGGGGACGCGGCCGAGGGCCTTGGCGAGCAGTCCGCCGACCGTCTCGACGTCCTCGTCGTCGTACTCGTCGAGGCCGAACAGCTCGCCCAGGTCGCCGATGTCGAGCCGCGCGGTCACCCGGAAGCGGCCCTCGCCCAGTTCCTCCACGGGCGGCAGCTCCCGGTCGTACTCGTCGGTGATCTCACCGACGATCTCCTCCAGGATGTCCTCGATGGTGACGATCCCGGCCGTGCCGCCGTACTCGTCGATGACCACGGCGCAGTGGTTGCGCTCCTGCTGCATCTCCCGCAGCAGGTCGCCCGCGTTCTTGGTGTCGGGGACGAACGTCGCGGGCCGCATGACCGTGGAGACCAGGTCGTTCTCGGCGTCCCGGTTGATGTGGGTGCGCCGGACCAGGTCCTTCAGGTAGACGATGCCGACGACGTCGTCCTCGTTGTCGCCGGTCACCGGGATGCGGGAGAAGCCGGAGCGCAGCGCCAGGGTCAGGGCCTGGCGGATGGTCTTGTACCGCTCGATGGAGACCAGGTCCGTGCGCGGGACCATCACCTCGCGTACGAGGGTGTCGCCGAGCTCGAAAACGGAGTGGACCATGCGCCGCTCGTCGTCCTCGATCAGGGACTCCTGCTCGGCGAGGTCGACCATGGCGCGCAGCTCGGCCTCGGAGGCGAAGGGGCCCTTGCGGAAGCCCTTGCCGGGGGTGAGCGCGTTGCCGATGAGGATCAGGAGCTGCGGCACCGGGCCCATCACGCGGGCCAGCGGCAGCAGGACGTACGCGGCGGCGGTCGCCGTGTTCAGCGGGTGCTGGCGGCCGATGGTGCGGGGCGAGACGCCGACGGCGACGTACGACACCAGCACCATCACGCCTATCGCGACCAGCAGGGCCGACCACGTCTCGTCGAACTCGTTGAGGCAGACGTACGTGACCATGACCCCGGCGGCCATCTCGCACGCGACCCGGATCAGCAGGGCCAGGTTCAGGTACCGGGTGGGGTCGGAGGCGACCTGGACCAGCTTGGCGGCGCCGCGCCGGCCGACCCGTACCGCCTCGGCGGCGCGGAAGCCGGAGACCCGGGCCAGGCCCGCTTCGGCGCACGCCGCGAGCCACGCGACCACGACCAGCGCGACCGCGCCGAGGATGAGCTGGGCGGTCATGAGACGGTCGGCGCCGGGGAGGGACCCGTCAGGCCCTTCTCCGCGCGCCAGCCGTCGATGATCGCCGCCTGAAGCCCGAACATCTCGGCCTTCTCGTCCGGCTCCTCATGGTCGTACCCGAGCAGGTGCAGCACCCCGTGGACGGTGAGGAGCTGGAGCTCCTCGTCCATGGAGTGCTGCGTGGGGGCCTCCTGGCCCTGCTTGGCGGCGACCTCCGGGCAGAGCACGATGTCGCCGAGGAGCCCCTGCGGGGGCTCCTCGTCGTCCTTGGCGGGCGGGCGCAGCTCGTCCATCGGGAAGGACATGACGTCCGTCGGTCCCGGCAGGTCCATCCACTGGATGTGCAGTTGTTCCATCGCCTCGGCGTCCACCACGATCACCGACAGCTCGGAGAGGGGGTGGATACGCATGCGCGTGAGCGCGTACCGAGCGACGTCGAGGATCGCCTGTTCGTCGACCTCGGTGCCGGACTCGTTGTTGACGTCGATCGACATGGTGCTCGTGTGCTACTTCCCGTTTTGGTTGTCGTACTTCTCGTACGCGTCGACGATACGGCCGACGAGCTTGTGCCGTACGACATCGTTCGACGTGAGCATCGAGAAGTGGACGTCCTCGACCCCGTCCAGGATCTCCCGGACCTGGCGCAGACCGCTCTTGGTGCCGCCCGGAAGGTCGATCTGGGTGATGTCACCGGTGATGACGATCTTGGAGTCGAACCCGAGCCGGGTCAGGAACATCTTCATCTGCTCGGGGTTCGTGTTCTGCGCCTCGTCAAGGATGATGAAGGCGTCGTTCAGCGTCCGGCCGCGCATGTACGCCAGCGGAGCGACCTCGATGGTGCCCGCCGCCATCAGGCGCGGGATCGAGTCGGGGTCGAGCATGTCGTGCAGCGCGTCGTACAGCGGCCGCAGGTACGGGTCGATCTTCTCGTAGAGCGTGCCGGGCAGGAAGCCGAGCCGCTCGCCCGCCTCGACGGCCGGCCGGGTCAGGATGATCCGGGTGACCTGCTTGGACTGGAGGGCCTGGACCGCCTTGGCCATCGCCAGGTACGTCTTGCCGGTACCGGCGGGGCCGATGCCGAACACGACCGTGTGCTTGTCGATCGCGTCGACGTACCGCTTCTGGTTGAGCGTCTTGGGGCGGATGGTGCGGCCGCGGCTGGAGAGGATGTTCTGGGTGAGGACCTCCGAGGGGGTCTCGACGGCCTTGCCGCCCGTCTCCTCCTTGAGCATCGCGATGGACCGCTCCACTGCGTCCTCCGTCATCGGCTGCCCGGTGCGGAGCACCAGCATCATCTCGTCGAACAGGCGCTGGATCAGGGCGACTTCCGTGGCGTCGCCGACCGCGCTGATCTCATTGCCGCGCACATGGATGTCCGCCGCCGGGAACGCCTCTTCGATCACGCGCAGCAGGGCGTCGCCCGAGCCGAGCACAGTCACCATGGGGTGCTTCGCGGGGACCGTGAAATGGGCTCGTACCTGGTCTGTGGGTGTCTGCGTCATGGGCCGGCTCTCAGGCCTGCACATACCTCCGTTGCAGGGTTCTCGCTGCTCGACAACCTCTGGACATCCAGCCTACGTCGTGGCGCTGACAACCCCGAAGGCTTTTCCCGCCGTCGCCTCTGTCAGGCGGACCGCCCGAAGCCGATGGTGGGCACGGCCCGCCGCAGCGGCCAGGGCCTGATCGGGGCGGGCAGCAGCGACTCCAGGAACGCGTACCGGCGCAGGGCCGCCGGGTCCTGGTCGGAGCAGCCCTGGACGTAGTTCCACCAGGCGGCGACCTCCACCCACCCCGGCGCGGACAGCGAGCCGCCGAACTCCTGCACCGACAGGGCGGCGGTCAGCCCGGCGAAGGCGAGCCGGTCCGCGAGCGGCCAGCCGGCGAGGGTGCCGGTGACGAACCCGGCGACGAAGACGTCCCCGGCGCCGGTCGGGTCGAGGGCGGCGACCTCGATGGCCGGGACCTCGGCGGTCTCGCCGGTCCCGCCGTCCACGGCGTAGGCGCCCTCCGAACCGAGCGTGACCACGGCGAGCGGCACCTTGTCGGCGAGCGCTCGGGCGGCGGCGCGGGGGCAGGAGGTGCGGGTGTAGCGCATCGCCTCCTCGGCGTTGGGCAGGAACGCCTCGCAGTGGTCCAGGTCCGGCAGGGCGGCCAGGTCCCAGCGGCCGGTCTCGTCCCAGCCGACGTCGGCGAAGACGCGGGTGGCCTGGCGGGCCGCGTCGGTGACCCACTCCTCGGGGCGGCCGGGCGCGAGGGACGCGACGGCGGCACGCGCGCGTGGCGGGCACGCCGGGAGGGAGCCGTCCAGGGGCGGCGCCTCGTGGCCGTGGGACACCATGGTGCGTTCGCCCTCGTACGCCATGGAGACGGTCACCGGCGAGTGCCAGCCGGGCACGGTGCGCGACCGGGACAGGTCGATGCCCTCGCCCTGCTCCAGGGCGTCCCAGCAGTACTCGCCGTAGTGGTCGTCGCCGAAGGCGGCCGCCAGGGAGGTGCGCAGCCCGAGCCGGGCGAGGGCGGTGGCCATGTTGGCGACGCCGCCGGGGCTGGAGCCCATGCCCCGCGCCCAGGTCTCGGTGCCGCGCACGGGGGCGCTGTCCAGGCCGGTGAAGATGATGTCGAGGAAGACGGTGCCGGTGAGGAACACGTCGTACTCGGGGTCGGCGGGCGTGCGCAGCGCGTCCAAGGGGTCGATTCCGGCCGTGTGTTGCCGCTGCTGCTGCTCTCCTCTGGATGTGGTCACGGCGGGCTCCCCGGTCGCGGTACGGATCAGGACAGTGTGCCCGATTCCCGCCGTTCGCGAAGGGCGTCGGCGTGCGGGAAACAGGTGCGCTTACCCGACCTCTCACCAGACAAACACTTCGTGACTCAGATCACATGCCGAGGGGGCCTTCTCGCCTTCTCGCGTGCCCGGCCCGCTTGATACAAATTGGCCCGCGTTCCCGTGCACGTTCCCGTACGACACCGGGCGCTCCACCCCTTCCCCCCTTCGCCCTGTTCGGGAACGCCCATGCCCTCGCGCCAGCGCGCCCTGTGGCCGCTCGTCGCCGTGTTCACGGCCGGTTACCTCGCCGCGTACCTCCTGCCGACCGTCGTCGGCCGTCTCTCCGCCGGTCTCGGACTGACCCCGGCCCAGGCCGGTCTCGTCGGCTCCGGCCTCCTCCTGGGCTCCGCCGCCGCGGGCTTCACGCTCGCCTCCCGCGTGGACCGGTACGGGCCGCGCCGACTGGCCCGGGCGGGCCTGCTGCTGGCCGTGGCCGGCTACGGCTGCGCGGCCCTCGCCACGGCCGTCCCGCCGGTCGTGGCGGGCGCGGTGGCCGGCGGCTTCGGCTCCGGTACGGCGACGGCGGTCGCCGCGGCCGGGATCGCGGGGCGGCGCGATCCGCACCGTGCCTCGACGCTGGGCCTGCTGTCGGTGTCGGCCACGGCGGGCGCCCTGTACCTGACGCTGCCGCACCTGGGCGGCGGGCACTCCCTGCCGTTCGCGTCGCTGGCGCTGGTCGCGGCGGCCGTGTGGCCGGCGACGGGGCGGCTGGAGACGGGCCACGACACGGGCGAGGTCCGGGAGGCGGCGGCGCCGCTGCCCAGGCCGCGCGCGGGCCTGGTGCTGGCGGGCGCGATGGTGTGCTGGTCCATGGCGCAGAACGCCCTGTGGGGCGTCAGCGGCCGGATCGGGCTCACCCAGGCGGGCCTGACCGAGGTGACCGTCGGGGCGGTGTTCGCGGCGGCGCTCGGCGCGGGGCTGCTGGGCGTCACGGCGGCCGGCGCGCTGGGCGCCCGGCTCGGGCGGGCGGTGCCGATCGGCCTCGGTACGGTGCTGATCGCCGGCTGCATCGTGCTGACGTCCGCCGCCGAGGGCCTGGCGTCCTTCGCGGCCGGCGAGATCCTGTGGAACGCCTGCTACCCGGTCGTCCTGTCGTACCTGATCGGCCTGGCCGCCTCCCTCGACCCGCGCGGCCGCTGGGCGGTGCTGGCGGGCTCGGCGTCCTCGCTGGGCGTGGCCTGCGGGCCGGTCACCGGCAGCGTCCTGTCGGACCTGGCCGGCTACCCGGGCATGGGCCTGGTGCTGGGCGCCCTCCTGCTGCTGCTCGCCGTCCCGCTGACCGCCGTGGCCCTGCACACCTCGGGCCGCCCGCTCGTGCCGGGCGCCGTCCGCCGCCGGGGCGGTGCCCCCGCCGCGGTCGTCGCGGGCACCACGGGCGCGGCGACGGGCCTGGCCGCACCGCAGATCGGCGCGCCCGAGCAGCCGGTCACCGAGTTCCCGGTCCGCTCCCAGGCCCCGCTGCTCGTCCGCCGCCGCGCCTACCGCCCGGCGGGCCCGTCGGGTCCGCGCTAGCCGGGGGCCGCGTCAGTCGAACTCGTACGCCTCGACCTCGGCGAGGTAGCGGGAGCGGCGCTCCTCGTCGTGGTCCAGGAACGCGGCCAGGAACGAGTTGCGGGCCAGCTCGCGCAATTGCTCCTCGCCCAGCCCCAGCGCCTCGTGGACCGCGTGGAAGGTGTCGCCGACGTATCCGCCGAAGTAGGCCGGGTCGTCGGAGTTGACGGTCACCAGCAGGCCCGCCGCCATCATGGCGGGCAGCGGGTGGTCCTCCAGGACGTCGATGGCGCGCAGCCGGACGTTCGACAGCGGGCACAGCGTCAGCGGCACCCGTTCCCGCGCCAGGCGCTGGACCAGGTCCTGGTCCTCCACCGCCCGCAGCCCGTGGTCGATCCGCTCGACGCCCAGGACGTCCAGGGCCTCGCGGATGTACGCGGGCGGGCCTTCCTCGCCCGCGTGCGCGACCTTCCGCAGCCCGAGCGCTCCGGCTGCCTCGTACACGTCGGCGAACTTCGACGGCGGGTGGCCCACCTCGGCCGAGTCCAGGCCGACGCCCACGATGTGGCGCAGGTACGGCTTCGCGGCCTGGAGGGTCTCCATCGCCGACTCGGCCGGCCGGTCGCGCAGGAAGCACATGATGAGCTGCGTGGAGATGCCGTGCCGTTCCTCGCCGCGCTCCAGCGCCCGGGCCAGGCCCTCGATCACCGTGCCGATCGGCACGCCGCGCTCGGTGTGCGCCTGCGGGTCGAAGAAGATCTCGGCGTGCCGTACGCCCTGGCGCGCGGCCCGCTCCAGGTAGGCGTCGGCGAGGTCGGTGAAGTCGTCGGCCGTGTGCAGCACGGCCATCAGCCCGTAGTACAGGTCCAGGAAGGACTGGAGGTCGCTGAAGAGGTACGCCTTGCGCAGCGCCTCGGTGTCGGCGTACGGCAGCTCGACCCCGTTGCGTGCGGCGAGCGCGAAGGCGAGCTCGGGTTCGAGGGTGCCCTCGATGTGGAGGTGCAGTTCTGCCTTGGGGATCGCTTCGGGGAGGTGCATGGGATGCCTGGGCCTTACTGGCGCGTGGCCTTACGGGTGGCGTTTGGGGAGGGGGACGCGGATCAGGTCGTGGGCGACGGTCAGCTCACCGTCGAAACCGGCCGCCCGCGCCTGCTGTTCGAACAGGTCGGGGTCGCCGTAGCGCTGCGAGAAGTGGGTGAGGACCAGGTGGCGTACGCCCGCCTGCTGGGCGACCACGGCCGCCTGTCCGGCCGTCAGGTGGCCGTGGTCCTCGGCGAGCAGGACGTCCTCGTCGAGGAACGTCGACTCGATGACCAGCATGTCGCAGCCCTCGGCGAGCGCGTGGACGCCGTCGCACAGCCGGGTGTCCATGACGAACGCGAAGCGCTGCCCGCGCCGTACCTCGCTGACGTCCTCCAGGCGCACCCCGCCCAGCGCGCCCTCGCGCTGGATGCGGCCCACGTCCGGGCCCTCGATGCCGTGCGCGGCGAGCCTCTCGGGCAGCATGCGGCGCCCGTCGGGCTCGGTCAGCCGGTAGCCGAACGACTCGACGGGGTGCGACAGCCGCACCGCGTCGAGCGTGTACGCGCGGCTCTCGGCGAGCACCCCGTCGGCGGCGACCGGCGCCTCGACGAGCTTGACCGTCTCGCGGTAGGCCGTCGCGTACCGCAGCCGGTCGAAGAAGCGCTGCCCGCTCGCCGGGTAGTGCGCGGTGACCGGGTGCGGCACCTGGTCGAGGTTGATGCGCTGGATCACCCCGGCGAGGCCCAGGGAGTGGTCGCCGTGGAAGTGGGTGACGCAGATGCGGTCGATGTCGTGCGCGGCGACCCCGGCGCGCAGCATCTGGCGCTGGGTGCCCTCGCCCGGGTCGAAGAGGATGCCCTCGCCGTCCCAGCGCAGCAGGTAGCCGTTGTGGTTGCGGTGTCGGGTGGGCACCTGGCTGGCGGTGCCCAGCACGACGAGTTCGCGTACGGACATGACGGGTGACTATCCGGGGGGCCAGTTCAGGCCGCGGCCGCCGAGCACATGGGCGTGCGCGTGCCAGACGGTCTGCCCGGCGCCGGTGCCGGTGTTGAAGACGATGCGGTAGCCGGTGCCGTCGACCTTCTCGTCCTCCGCGACGTGCCCGGCCTCGCGCAGCACGTCCGCCGCGAGCTCGGGCGCCCCGGCGGCCAGCGCGGCGGCGTCCGGGTAGTGCGCCTTGGGGATGACCAGGACGTGCGTCGGCGCCTGCGGGTTGATGTCGCGGAAGGCGACGGTCGTCTCCGACTCGCGGACGATCGTGGCCGGGACCTCCCCCGCCACGATCTTGCAGAACAGGCAGTCGCTCTGCGGCTCTCCGGCCATTCCTGGTCCCTTCCACTTCGCGTATGTGATGGGGCGTTACAAGGGCACTCTATCGGCGGCCGGGCGCGCGTCTCCTGAGCGCCGACCTGCTGACCCAGTACGTGATGACCACGGCCCAGAACAGCGGCGCGCCGAGCCCGGCGACCACGCCCGCGGTCAGCGTGGGCAGCGCCAGGGTGACCAGCGAGTGCAGGCCGAGCAGTCCGACCGCGCCGGCCATCCACAGCACCGGTGGGCACCGGCGGGATATCAGCAGCATCGGGCGCCGCAGCCGGGGCGGCACGCGCCGCCGCAGCCACAGGGCCCAGCCGGCCCACAGCGCCACGTACACGGCGACGCCGACGAACTCGGCCACCATGGCGCCCGTTCCGGTGCGGCCGGTGCGGAGCTGGGCCGATCCGATGGTCGCGGCCATGAAACCGCCCAGGGCGACCCAGCGGGCGCCGGCCGCCGTGCCCCAGGCCATGGTCTCCAGGTTGAAACGGGCCTCGCGGTCGTCCAGGTCGAGCGCGGCGGAGTCGACGAACCCTTCGGCGGCCCTGGTCCACGCCCCGCGCCGGTACCAGCGGCGGCGCAGGTGCAGCAGCGACAGGTTGTTGTGCGCCTCGCTGCTCTCCGGGTTGAGCCGCAGGGCGTTCTCGTAGGCCTTCTCGGCGGTGCGGTAGTCCTTGAGCTGGTACGCGGTCAGGCCGAGCAGGAAGTGGGTGGCGTCCTCCTCGGGGCCCAGCTCGACCGAGCGGAGGGCGAGCGCGTACGCCTCGCGGCGCCGCGCCGGGTGGTCGGAGCGGGCGAGGATCGTGCCGAGCACGTGGTAGCCGCTCCAGTGGTGCGGTACGAGGGCGAGGCCGCGCCGGGCGGAGTCCTCGGCGGCCGCCCACTGGGGCCCGCCGGCCGGCCCGTGGGCGAGCAGGTCGGCGCGGAGGAACCACGCCGACGGCAGCTCGGGGTCGGCGCGCAGCGCCTCGTCGGCCAGGCGCAGCGCCTCCGTGCGGTCGCCGAGGTGACGGCGGCAGCGGGCGAGCAGGGCGAGCGCGTGGGCGTCGTCCGGGTGCTGGGCGAGGTGCTGCGCGGTGAGGGCGGCGGCCTGCTCGTACCGCTCCAGGTCGTACAGCGCCTCGGCCCGCTCCAGCGTCATCGGTCGCGAGGCGGGCGGGGTGGGCGGGTCGGCCGGGGTGGTCACAGCTTGCGCTTCCTCTTCAGGTACGCGAGGAGGTCGTCGTACATGCCGCCGTCGTTGGCGAAGGTCGCGACATTGCGGGCGGCCGAGAACCAGGGCTCGGTGGACGGCCGGATCTGCCTGGCCGCGCCCATCAGGTCCTTCATGTTGATCATCCGTACGGTGCCGGTGCGGGCAGAGTCGAGCAGCGCGGCCTCGGCGGCGCTCTCGCAGACGTGGGCGAGGTCGGCGCCGGAGAAGTCCTCGGTGGCCTTGACGAGCTTGCCGAGGTCGACCGACTCGATGGGGCGGTCGCGCAGGTGGTAGCGGAGGATCGCGTCCCGCGCGGCGGCGTCGGGCGGCAGGACGAGCAGGGTGCGGTCGAGGCGGCCGGGGCGGCGCAGCGCGATGTCCACGTCCCAGGGGACGTTGGTGGCGGCGAGGACGAACACGCCCTCGTTGCTGTCGGCGGCGATGCCGTCCAGTTCGGTCAGGAGCTGGTTGACGACGTTGCGCAGTCCGCTGTGGTGGCTGCGGCTGCGCTTGGCGCCCAGCGCGTCGAGTTCGTCGAGGAAGACGACGCAGGGGGCTTGGGCACGGGCGGTCTCGAAGATGTCGTGGACGTTCTTCTCGGAGGCGCCGATGTACATGTCGAGGATGTCGCTGAGCGAGATCGACAGGAAGCTCGCGCCGAGTTCACCGGCGACCGCGCGGGCGATGAACGTCTTGCCGCAGCCGGGCGGCCCGTACAGCAGCAGGCCGCCGCGCAGGCTCTTGCCGTACAGCTTGCGCAGCTCCGGGTTGCGCATGGGCGCCAGGAACGCGGCCTCCAGCCGGTCCTTGACCTCCTGCATGCCGCCGACGTCCGCGAGCCGGACGGCGCCGGGCGCGTCCACCTCCCAGGCGTCGGCGCCGCCGGGGTCGTCGCCGTGGCCGTCGACGGTGAGGGGCGCCTCGGTGCCCTCGACGAACCGGGGCGGCACGATGTCGCCGACCTCCTGCTCGGCGGCGGCCCAGTCGAAGTCCGCCGGGGACGGCGGGGCTTGCGGTGCCGGCCGGGGTGCTTCGGGGAGCCCCATGGCACGCGTCATCAGGGCGCGGGCGTCGGCGTCGCCGGGCGCGTGCTGGAGGGCGACGGCCGCCTCGGTCACGGCTTCGTCGTTGCGCCCCGCCTGGAGCAGGAGTTCGGCGAGGTGCAGCCGCAGGGGTACGTCGTCGGGCGCGGCGGCGACGGCGGCGCGCAGGCTGCGGAGGAGAGGAGACTCGTCGGACATGCCGCCACCCTACGAATTGGGTACGACAATCGGCCCGGTGGCCCCCTACTGTGGGCGCGATGAGACGAGATCGCGTCCCGCGCCGGCTGGTCGTGGACGGCACGACCTGGCTGTGGTCGGTGGGGCACCAACACCCCCCGTGCCGCGAACTGCTGACGCTGCGCCGCGCCGACGCGCGCCACGCCCAACTGCGGCTGGTCTTCCGCGAGGGGCCGGGACGCGTGACCCCGGGCGGCTACTGGCCCTCGGGTGCGGTGGGCGACACCCACGGCCACGGCCTCAACCTGCACGAGCCGGGCGTCGTCCGCCGCCTCCTCGACGAGGCCACGGCACGCGGCCTGCTACCGACCGCACACGGCGTCCACGAGGCGGACGGCTGGCCGCTGTTCGACGCCCTGGCCGCCGACGCCTGACCGGGCGCGGTGGCCCCGGACCGGGGCGGCCACCCCACGGGCCGGGCACCTGCCCACCGCCGGGCGGGGGCGCCTGACGGGGGCGGGGGTGCCAAAACCGGCGCGCGAGGTCTGGCACGGGCGCACGGCCGGGTGCCGGGCGCCGGACGAGGGCGGGCGCGCAGCCGGGGCGGGGCGGTTACGACCAGCGGCCGGTGCGGCCAAGGAGCAGGGCTGTGGCGGCCGTTCCGGCGGTCGAGGTGCGCAGGACGCTGCGGCCGAGGCGGTAGGGCTTCGCGCCGGCCTCGGCGAAGGCCGCCAGTTCGTCGGGGGCGACGCCGCCCTCGGGGCCCACGACGAGCACGATGTCACCGGTGGCGGGCAGTTCGGCGGTCGCCAGCGGTTCGGCGCCCTCCTCGTGGAGGACGGCCGCGAAGTCGGCGGCGGCGAGCAGCTCGGCGACGCGCTTGGTCGACGCCGCGTCCGCGACGTCCGGGAAGCGGAGGCGGCGCGACTGCTTGCCCGCCTCCCGCGCGGTGGCCCGCCACTTGCCGAGCGCCTTCAGGCCGCGGTCGCCCTTCCACTGCGTGATGCAGCGGGACGCCGCCCACGGCACGATCGCGTCGACACCCGTCTCCGTCATGGTCTCCACCGCCAGCTCGCCCCGGTCGCCCTTGGGCAGGGCCTGGACGACGGTGATACGGGGGCTGGGCGCCGGCTCCGTACGTACCTCCGTCACCGCCACGTCGAGGCGGTCCTTGCCCTCGACGGCCGCGACCGTGCCGTACGCGCCGGTGCCGGCGCCGTCCGTCAGGACGATCTCCTCGCCGACGCGCAGCCGCCGTACCGAGACGGCGTGCCGCCCCTCGGGCCCGTCGAGCGTGACGGTCCCGGCCGTGCCCGGCACGTGGTCGACCAGGAAGACGGGGGCGGTCATGACGCCACGCCCCGCAGCGCGAGGGCGGCCACCGCCGCGTCCAGCTCGGCGCCCAGGACCTCCACCAGCCGCCCGGCGGGCAGGTCGCGCGCCATCCGGTGGCCCTGCCCGGCCCACAGCGCCATGCCCTGCGGGTCGCCCGCCTTGGCGGCGGCCTTGCGCAGCCCGCTCGTCAGGTGGTGCACCTCGGGGTACGCGGCCGGGGCGTACGGGCCGTGCTCGTGCATGAACCGGTTGACCAGGCCCCGCGCGGGGCGCCCCGAGAACGCCCGCGTCAGCTCGGTGCGGACGAACAGCGGGTTGGTCATGGCCTGCTTGTGCAGGGCGTGAGCGCCCGACTCGGGGCACACCAGGAACGCCGTGCCGAGCTGCGCGGCCTCGGCGCCCGCCGCGAGGACGGCGGCGATCTGGCTGCCGCGCATCAGGCCGCCCGCGGCGACGATCGGCAGCGGCACGGCCTCCCGCACCAGCGGGATCAGCGACAGCAGCCCCGTGCCGGTCCCGCCGGCCTCCGGGTCGTCGCGGTGCGTGCCCTGGTGCCCGCCGGCCTCGATGCCCTGGACGCACAGGGCGTCGGCGCCCGCGTACTGCGCGGCCTGGGCCTCCTCGACCGACGTGACCGTCACGACGGTGATCGTCCCGGCCCGCCTGAACGCGGCCACCGTCTGGCGGCTCGGGCACCCGAAGGTGAACGACACCACCGGCACCGGGTCGTCCAGCAGGACGGCCAGCTTGGCCTCGTACCCGTCGTCCCGCCCGGCGTCGGGGTCGCCGAGGGGCGTGTCGTACCAGTTGGCCTCACCGGCGAGCTGGTGCCGGTACACGTCCACGGCGGCGGGGTCGGCCTGCCCGGGCTGCGGCATGAACAGGTTCACGCCGAAGGGCCGCGAGGTCAGGCCGCGCAACTGCTTGATCTCCTGGTACATGCTGTTGGCGGTCTTGTACCCGGCGGCCAGGAAACCCAGGCCGCCGGCGTCGGACACGGCCGCGACGAGCTGCGGACAGGAGGCGCCACCCGCCATGGGGGCCTGCACGATCGGGTACCGGCAGAGATCGGTCAGTGCGGAGGACATGCACGCATGGTGTCACGCCCCCGCGCCCGTACCGAATCCCGGGCCCGCGCGGCCCCGGCACCCGCCCCGTGCGGCCTCGGCCTAGCGACCGTTGAACGCGTCCTTGAGGCGGGAGAACAGGCCCTGCTGCCCCGGCTGGAACTGCCCCGTGGGCCGCTCCTCGCCCCGCAGCTTGGCCAGCTCCCGCAGCAGCCGCTCCTGCTCCGGGTCCAGCTTCGACGGCGTCTGGACCTCGACGTGCACGATGAGGTCACCGCGCCCGCCGCCCCGCAGGTGAGTGACACCGCGCCCGTGCAGCGGGATCGACTGGCCCGACTGCGTACCGGGCCGGATGTCGACCTCCTCCAGCCCGTCCAGCGTCTCCAGCGGGCACTTCGTGCCCAGCGCGGCCGCCGTCATCGGGATGGTCACCGTGCAGTGCAGGTCGTCGCCGCGCCGCTGGAAGACCGGGTGCGGCAGCTCGTGGATCTCGACGTACAGGTCGCCCGCGGGGCCACCGCCCGGGCCGACCTCGCCCTCGCCGGCGAGCTGGATGCGGGTGCCGTTGTCCACACCGGCCGGGATCTTGACCGTGAGCGTACGGCGGGAGCGGACCCGGCCGTCGCCCGCGCACTCCGGGCACGGGGTGGGGACCACGGTGCCGAAGCCCTGGCACTGGGGGCAGGGGCGGGACGTCATGACCTGGCCCAGGAAGGACCGGGTGACCTGGGAGACCTCGCCACGGCCACGGCACATGTCGCACGTCTGGGCCGACGTACCGGGCGCCGCGCCCTCGCCGGAACAGGTCGTACAGACGACGGCCGTGTCGACCTGGATGTCCTTGGTCGTGCCGAAGGCCGCCTCCTGGAGCTCGACCTCCAGGCGGATCATGGCGTCCTGGCCGCGCCGGGTGCGCGACCGGGGGCCGCGCTGGGACGCCGTACCGAAGAAGGCGTCCATGATGTCGGAGAAGTTGCCGAAGCCGCCCGCGCCGAAGCCACCCGCGCCCGCGCCGCCGCCGGAGGCGGACAGCGGGTCACCGCCGAGGTCGTAGACCTGCTTCTTCTGCGGGTCCGACAACACCTCGTAGGCGGCGTTGATCTCCTTGAACCGCTCCTGCGTCTTCGGATCGGGGTTGACGTCCGGGTGCAGCTCGCGGGCGAGCCTCCGGAACGCCTTCTTGATCTCGTCCTGGGACGCGTCGCGGCGCACGCCGAGTACGGCGTAATAGTCCGTGGCCACTTACGACTCCGCCAGGATCTGTCCGACGTAACGTGCCACTGCGCGTACCGCTCCCATCGTTCCGGGGTAGTCCATGCGGGTCGGTCCGACCACGCCGAGTTTGGCGACTGCCTCGTCGCCCGAACCGTAGCCGACCGCGACGACGGACGTGGAGTTGAGCCCCTCATGGGCGTTCTCGTGCCCGATACGTACGGTCATGGCCGAGTCCTTGGCCTCGCCGAGCAGCTTCAGGAGCACCACCTGCTCCTCCAGCGCCTCCAGCACCGGCCGGATCGTCAGCGGGAAGTCGTGCCCGAAGCGGGTGAGATTGGCGGTGCCGCCGATCATCAGCCGCTCCTCGGTCTCTTCCACGAGCGTCTCCAGCAGCGTGGCCAGCACCGTGGAGACCGTGCCCCGGTCCTCCGCCTCGAAGGACTCGGGAAGGTCCTGCACCAACTGCGGCACGTCCGTGAAGCGGCGTCCCACGACGCGGCTGTTCAGCCGCGCCCGCAGGTCGGCGACGGACGTCTCGCCGAACGGCGCGGGGCAGTCGACCATGCGCTGCTCCACGCGCCCGGTGTCGGTGATCAGGACGAGCATCAGCCGGGCGGGGGCCAGCGACAGCAGTTCCACGTGGCGCACGGTGGAGCGCGTCAGGGACGGGTACTGCACGACCGCGACCTGCCGGGTGAGCTGCGCGAGCAGCCGTACCGTGCGGCCGACGACGTCATCGAGGTCGACGGCTCCGTCCAGGAAGTTCTGGATGGCACGCCGCTCCGGCGTCGACAGCGGCTTGACGCCGGCGAGCTTGTCGACGAAGAGGCGGTAGCCCTTGTCGGTGGGGATGCGTCCCGCGCTGGTGTGGGGCTGGGCGATGAAGCCCTCCTCCTCCAGCACCGCCATGTCGTTGCGCACGGTGGCGGGCGAGACGCCGAGGTTGTGGCGCTCCGTGAGGGCCTTGGACCCCACGGGCTCCTCGGTGCCGACGTAGTCCTGGACGATGGCGCGCAGCACCTCGAGTCTGCGTTCGCTGAGCATCGCGCGCACCTCCGTCTGGCTGTGGTTCCTTCTGCTTGGCTGGCACTCGCGATGTCCGAGTGCCAGTTGTCCCCGGCCAGTGTACGGCGCCGGGGTACGCCCCCGGCAAGGGCGGCGGGCCACGCTACCGCGAGACGGCGCTGGTGGTTGCCGATAGCGTCGCGGTATGGACGTCAGTTGGGAAGACTTCGGATGGGAGCGTCTCGCCGACGGGATCGGCCGCAGGAGGCTGCCGGTGTGGGACGCGACCACGGCGTTGGTGGTCGGCGAGGACCGGGCCCTGCTGTTCGACACGGGCGCCACGCTCCGTGAGGGCGCCGAGATCCGGGCGCAGGCGCAGGCGCTGATGGGTGGCCGGAGAGTGACGCACATCGCACTGAGTCACCCCCATTTCGATCATGTGCTCGGCACGGCGGCGTTCGCGGGGGCGGAGGTGTTCGGGGCGGTCGGCGTGGACACCGTACTGACCAAGGACCGGGAGGGGCTGCGCCGCGACGCCGTGCGGCACGGGGTCGCCGAGGCGGACGCCGTCGAGGCGACGGACGTGCTGGTGGCCCCGCACCACCTGGTGTGCGGCGAGTGGACGCTGGAGCTGGGCGGGCGGCAGGTGCTGCTGGCCAACGTGGGCCCGGGCCACAGCGGCCACGACCTGGCCGTGCTCGTACCGGGCTCCCAGGAGGTGGTCCTGTGCGGCGACCTGGTGGAGGAGTCGGGCGACCCGCAGGCCGGGCCGGACGCCATCCCGTCGCGCTGGCCGGCCGCCCTGGACCGGCTGCTGGACCTGGGCGGCGAGGACGCCGTGTACGTCCCGGGGCACGGGGCCGCCGTCGACGCCGCCTTCGTACGCGCCCAACGCGATGAACTGGCCCGCCGGTTCGGGGTGTCGTAGCGTCTGCCGAATGCGCGCTTACGACCCTGACCTGACGCCGCCGTGGAAGAAGTCCGCGCCCGTTCCCGAGGTGCCCGCCGACCCCGACCTGGTGGTCGAGGAGGTGAGCACCGGCTTCTGCGGGGCGGTGATCGGCTGCGAGGCGGGCACGGTGACCCTGGAGGACCGGTTCGGCAAGCACCGGGTGTTCCCGCTGGCGCCCAGGGGCTTCCTCCTGGAGGGGCGTACGGTGACGCTCGTGCGCCCTTCGGCGGGACCTTCCCGTCCGTCGCGCACCGCCTCGGGCTCCATCGCCGTCCCGGGCGCACGCGCGCGTGTCGCCCGTGCGGGGCGCATCTACGTGGAGGGCCGCCACGACGCGGAACTGGTCGAGCGGGTGTGGGGCGACGACCTGCGCGTCGAGGGCGTGGTCGTCGAGTACCTGGAGGGCGTCGACGACCTCCCGGCCATCGTCCGGGACTTCGGCCCGGGCCCGGACGCCCGCCTCGGCGTCCTGGTCGACCACCTGGTGCCCGGCTCCAAGGAGTCCCGCATCGCGGCCTCCGTCACCGACGCCCACACCCTGGTCGTGGGCCACCCGTACATCGACATCTGGCAGGCCGTGAAGCCCTCCTCGGTCGGCATCCCGGCGTGGCCCTCCGTCCCCCACGGCCAGGACTGGAAAACGGGTGTGTGCCGCGCCCTGGGCTGGCCCCCGAACACGGGCGCGGCCTGGCAGCACATCCTGTCGCGGGTCACCTCGTACAAGGACCTGGAGCCGGCGCTGCTGGGGAGGGTGGAGGAGCTGATCGACTTCGTGACGGCATGACCCCGTCGGGGGCGGCCCCGAGCCGGCAGGATCAGTCGACCAGGTCCCGCACCACCGCGTCCGCCAGCAGCCGCCCCCGCAGCGTCAGCACGGCCCGCCCGTCGGCGTAAGGACCGGGGTCCAGGAGCCCGTCCCTTACCGCGCGCTCGGCGGCGGCCAGGCCCGCGGGCCTGAGCAGCGACAGCTCGCAGCCCTCGCGCAGCCGCAGTTCCAGGAGAACCCGCTCCACCCGCCGGTCCTCCTCCGACAGCACCTCGCGCCCCGCCCCCGGCGAGCGCCCCTCCGCCAGCGCGGCGGCGTACGCGCCCGGGTGCTTCACGTTCCACCACCGCACGCCC
The DNA here is from genome assembly GCF_055570965.1 of Streptomyces sp. NPDC031064. Lineage (NCBI taxonomy): Bacteria > Bacillati > Actinomycetota > Actinomycetes > Kitasatosporales > Streptomycetaceae > Streptomyces > Streptomyces sp. NPDC031064. The sequence goes on along the minus strand of NZ_JBVIGF010000003.1, from coordinate 80,915 downwards.
CCCACGTGGCTGTGCGCGCCGGGCCCCGCGCCCCACCAGTCGGCGCCGCGCCAGTACAGCTCGTTGTGCAGGCACCGCCCCGCCTCCGAGGTGGCCCAGTTGGACACCTCGTACCAGGAGAACCCGGCCCCGGACAGCACGTCCTCCGCGATCAGGTACCGGTCCGCGTGGACGTCGTCGTCCGTCATCGGCACCTCGCCGCGCCGGATGCGCCGCGCGAGCTGGGTGCCCTCCTCCACGATCAGGGCGTACGCGCTGACATGGTCGGGTCCCGCGCCGATCGCCGCGTCGAGCGAGGCCCGCCAGTCGTCGTCGCTCTCCCCCGGCGTGCCGTAGATCAGGTCCAGGTTGACGTGCTCGAAGCCCGCCTCGCGCGCCTCCGCGACGCAACGCTCCGGCCGCCCGGGCGTATGCGTACGGTCGAGCACCTTCAGGACGTGCTGCCGGGCGCTCTGCATGCCGAAGGAGATCCGGTTGAAGCCGCCCTCGCGCAGCTCGGCGAGGTACGCGGGGTCCACGGACTCCGGGTTCGCCTCGGTGGTGATCTCGGCGTCGTCCGCGAGCCCGAACTCGTCCCGGATGGCCCCGAGCATCGCCACGAGGTCGGCGGCGGCGAGCAGCGTGGGCGTGCCGCCGCCGACGAAGACCGTCCGCACCGGCCGGGGATTGTCCCCGAGGACCTTCCGCGCCAGGCGTACCTCCTCCGTCAGGGTCGCGGCGTAGTTGTCGCGGGAGGCGAGCACGCCGCCGGAGCCGCGCAGCTCGGTGGCGGTGTAGGTGTTGAAGTCGCAGTAGCCGCAGCGGGTCGCGCAGTACGGCACGTGCAGATAGAACCCGAGCGGCCGCTCACCGGCCCCGAGCAGGGCGGACGCGGGCAGCGCGCCGTCCTCGGGCATGGGCTCACCATCGGGCAGTACGGAAGGCATACCCCCCATTGTCCGTTACCGCGCCGCCTACCGGGTCTGGAGCACCAGCAGGGCGAGGTCGTCGCGTACGGGCGTCTCGCCGAAGGTGTGGACCGCCCGCCGGATCCGGTCGGCGACCTCCCTCGCGGGCAGCCCGGCGCAGCCCGCGAGGGCCTCGGCCAGGCCGTCCCCGTCGTCGAACATCCGCCCCGTGCGGGAGCGGCGCTCGGTGACGCCGTCGGTGACGCACAGGAGGGTGTCGCCGGGCGCGAGGTGGAAGGTGTGGCTCTCGTACCCGACGTCGTCCACGACGCCGAGGAGCACCTGGGGCGTCGCCGCGGGGGTCACGGTGCCGTCCGGGCGCAGCAGCAGCGGCAGGGGGTGGCCGGCGCAGGCGAGGGTGCAGCGGGCGCCGCCGCCCTCCTCGGGGGCGAGCGGCACCAGCTCGCCGTACAGGAGGGACAGGAACCGCGACTGGGGCTGCTGCGGGACCTGCTGGGCGCCGGGCAGGTCGCCGGGGAGGTCACCGGCGGCGGCGACCATGGAGGCGGCGGCCTCGGCGGCCTCGGTGGCGTCGTCGAGGAGGAGCCGGTTCAGCCGGTCGAGGACGTGGCCGACCTTGTGGTCCTCGCGGGCGAGCAGCCGCAGCCAGGGGCGGGCGAGGCCGGTGACGACGGCGGCCTCGGGGCCGCTGCCCTGGACGTCGCCGAGCATGAAGCACCAGCGCCGCGCTCCCGGCCCGGCCTGGAACACGTCGTAGAAGTCGCCGCCCGCGAGGCCGTCGTCGCTGGGCTCGTACACGACACAGCTCTCGACGCCCGGGATCTGCGCCACCTGGCTGGGGAGCAGTCCGCGCTGGAGGACCCGGCTGATGGTGACCTGGCGGGTGTAGCGGCGCGCGGCGCCGATGGCGAGGGCGACGCGGCGTGCGAAGTCCTCGACGAGGGTGGTGACGGCGTCGGGGATACGCCCCCGCCCGCGCCGCCCGAGCATCAGCGTGCCGAGCGCGTGGCCGCCCACAACGAGCCGGTACGCGAGCGCGGTGCCACCTGTGGCGGTGCCGGGCGCGGTGCCACCTGTGACGGCGCCCGGCGGGGTGCCACCTGTGACGGCGCCGGGCGCGGTGGCCCCCGTGGCGGTGCCCGGCGCGGTGGCACCTGTGACGGCGCCCGACGCGGTGCCACCTGGGGCGGCGCCCGGCGCGGTGGCCCCCGTGGCGGCGCCCGACGCGGTGGCCCCCGGCAGGGTGGCCTCCTCAGCGTCGCCGCCCTCCGCGGGGTCTTCCGGCGACGGCCAGGGGATCGGCACCGGGCCGGGGCGGGCCGGCTCCGGCATGTGGGGCGGTTCCTTCTCCAGGACCGCGCGCAGCGTCTCCAGCGCCGACTCGTCGGCGTGCCACACCCGGGCGAGGCGCGGCCCGCCGCCGTCCGCGCCGTCGCCCTCCAGCCAGAAGGCGCACCAGTCGGCCAGGCGCGGCACCAGGAGCTGGCCGGCGAGCGCGGCGACGAGGTCCTCGTCCAACTGGCCGGCGAGCAGGTCGGACGCCTCGGCGAGGAACGACAGCGCCCCGCGGCCGGCCCACTCGTGGTCGTCGCGCACCACCCGGCGCGGCGCCGGGGCGAGGATCTCGGCGGCGCGCAGCCCGCGCTGGATCGTCGGCTCGGCGCCGGGTACGGGGCAGGTGTCCCAGCCGTCGAGGGGGAGCCGCGCCCACACGGTCTTCAGGCCGGGGCGGTAGGTGATGCCCCAGCATTCGGCGAGGGCGGCGACGAGTTGGAGCCCGCGACCGTACTCGTCCAGGCCGTCGTCGTCCTCCCGGTGGTGGTGCTCGTGGCGGAGGGTACGGGTGGGGTGGTGGTCGGAGACTTCGAGGACGAGGGCGGCGGGCCGGCCGTCGGCGGGGTCCTCCAGCCGGAAGAGGAGCTCGACGGTGGTGCCGGCGTGGACGACGGCGTTGGTGACGAGTTCGCCGACCACCAGGACGGCGTCGTCGGCGACCCGGTCGGTGATCGTCGCGGCGGCGGGCAGGGCGAGGCCGGTCCAGTCCGCGAGCGCGGCGCGCACGAAGCGGCGGGCGGCGGACGGTGCGAGCGGGTTGCCCGGCAGGCTGGTGCGCGTGACGGTCTGGCTCGGGGGCGGTTGGTGGGGCGGCAGCAGCAATTCACCGGTGGTCGCGCGCTGTGTCGGGAAGGACCCTGTCGGAAAGGACCCCACGTGCGGCTCCTCGTCGGCTCCTGGTCGGCTCGTGGTGCGGACACCGACAGGGTGACAGATCGAGCACGCCCATAAGCGCCGAGTCATCGAACTCGCCCACCGGAACCCGCCCGCGCGCCCTCGCCGCACGCGAACTCGCGCACGCGAACTCGCGCACCGAACGAAGCCGTACGTATACGAACCAGGGCCCTACGCATGCGAACGGGGCCGCGCGCCGTGGCGCGGCCCCGTTCGCCGTACGTCGGCTCAGGCCTCCCTGGTCCCCGCGTACATCTCGTCGATGAGGTGCTTGTACTCGCGCTCGACGACGGGGCGCTTCAGCTTGAGGCTCGGCGTCAGCTCACCGTGCTCGATGTCGAGGTCGCGCGGCAGCAGCCGGAACTTCTTGATGGTCTGCCAGCGCTGGAGCCCCTCGTTGAGCCGGTCCACATAGCCCTGGACGAGCTGGTTGGCCTCCGGCGTGGCGACGACCTCGGCGTACGACTTGCCGCTCAGGCCGTGCTCCTCGGCCCACCCGAGGATGGCGGGCTCGTCGAGTGCGATGAGCGCGGTGCAGAAGTTCCGGTCGGCGCCGTGGACGAGGATGTTGGAGACGAACGGGCAGACCGCCTTGAACTGTCCCTCGACCTCCGCCGGCGCGATGTACTTGCCGCCGGACGTCTTGATCAGGTCCTTCTTGCGGTCGGTGATACGGAGGTAGCCGTCGGCGGACAGCTCGCCGATGTCGCCGGTGTGGAACCAGCCGTCCGGCTCCAGGACCTCGGCGGTCTTCTCGGGCAGCCCGTGGTAGCCCTCCATGATGCCGGGGCCGCGCAGCAGGATCTCGCCGTCGTCCGCGATCCGTACCTCGGTGCCGGGGAACGGCTTGCCGACGGTGCCGGTGCGGGGAGCCTCGCCCGGGTTGAGGAAGGAGGCGGCGCTGGATTCGGTGAGGCCGTACCCCTCCAGGATGGGAATGCCGGCGCCGGAGAAGAAGTAGCCGATGTCGGGCGCGAGGGCCGCCGATCCGGACACGGCGGCGCGCAGCCGGCCGCCGAAGGCGTCCCGGAGCTTGGCGTAGACGAGGGCGTCGGCGACCTTGTGCTTGACGCTCAGGCCGAAGGGCACGCTCGCGTTGCCGGTGCGGCGGAGGTTGTCCTGGCTGGTCCGGGCGTACTGGCGGGCGACCTCGGCGGCCCACTGGAAGATCTTGTACTTGGCGCCGCCTCCGGCCCGTGCCTTTGCCGCGACTCCGTTGTAAACCTTCTCGAAGATGCGCGGTACGGCGGCCATGTACGTCGGCTGGACGACCGGCAGGTTCTCAATGATCTTGTCGACGCGGCCGTCGACGGCGGTGACGTGCCCAATCTCGATCTGGCCGGAGGTCAGCACCTTGCCGAAGACGTGGGCGAGCGGCAGCCACAGGTACTGCACATCCTCGGCGGAGACCAGGCCGATGGCGGCGATGGCCTTGGCCATGTACGACCAGTTGTCGTGCGGCAGCCGTACGCCCTTGGGGCGGCCCGTGGTGCCGGAGGTGTAGATCAGGGTGGCGAGCTGATCGGCGGTGATGGCGGCCACGCGGTCCTTGACGGCGTCCGGGTGCTTCTCCAGGTACGCGCGGCCGCGCTCCTCCAGTTCGGCGAGCGAGACGACCCAGCCCTCGGGGTCGCCGGCGTCCGCTTCGACGCCCGCCGGGTCGATGACGACGACGTGGGCGAGCTTCGGCAGGTCGGCGCGGCGCTCGCGGGCCTTGGCGAGCTGGGAGGCGTCCTCGGCGATCAGGACGCGGCTGTCGGAGTCGGCGAGGATGTACGCCGACTCCTCGGCGTTGGTCTGGGGGTAGACGGTGGTGGTCGCGGCGCCGGCGCACATCACGCCGAAGTCGGCCAGGATCCACTCGACCCGGGTGGCGGAGGCGAGGGCGACCCGCTCCTCGGGCTGTACGCCGAGGTCGATGAGGCCGGCGGCGATGGCGTAGACGCGCTCGGCCGCCTGCGTCCAGCTCAGGGACTTCCAGTCGTCGGGGCCCTGGCCGGAGGCGTTGGGTACCGGGTAGCGGTACGCCTCGGCGTCGGGGGTTTTGGCCACGCGCTCCAGGAAGAGGGCCGCCACGGAGGGCGGTCGGTTCTCGATCAGGGTCTGTGTGTCGCTCACGACGTCCTCCGGGCGGCTTGCGGCAGGGCTGCACGACGGGATGATTGTTTAACTGGCGAGTAACCCTCGGGCGGCATCAGGTTAGAGCGCCATGGTCCGCCACGTAAGGGGCTGTGGCCCGGCGGTTCATACCCGCTTCATAACGACTACGCCGCCCGACGTCACCCCCCGACCACGCAAAAGCGCCCGTCCATGAACCGAACGGGCGCTTTGGCGGTGTTCTGCGGCTGGGGCCGGGCGGAGCCGGGGGCCGGGCGGGGCCGGGGAGCCCGGACCATGGGCCCCGGCGCGGGGGCCCGTCACGCGGCCCCGCTTCGACCGCGTACCGCATGACGGGCCCTGGCCGCGGGCGGCGGGCCCCAGGCGGCGGCCCGGGCCGGGACCCGAGACGGAACCCGAGCCGCCGGACACGGAACCCGCGCGGCTACTTCTTGGTCTTGCCGCCCGCCGAGTCGTCGCTGGACAGCACCGCGATGAAGGCCTCCTGCGGAACCTCCACGGAACCGACCATCTTCATCCGCTTCTTGCCTTCCTTCTGCTTCTCCAGCAGCTTCCGCTTACGGGAGATGTCACCGCCGTAGCACTTGGCGAGGACGTCCTTGCGGATGGCGCGGATGGTCTCGCGGGCGATGACGCGCGAGCCGATGGCCGCCTGGACGGGCACCTCGAAGGCCTGCCTCGGGATGAGTTCCTTGAGCTTGGCCACGAGCCGCACGCCGTACGCGTACGCCTGGTCCTTGTGCGTGATGGCGGAGAAGGCGTCGACCTTGTCGCCGTGCAGCAGGATGTCGACCTTGACGAGGCTGGACGCCTGCTCGCCGGTGGGCTCGTAGTCGAGGGAGGCGTAACCACGCGTCTTGGACTTCAACTGGTCGAAGAAGTCGAAGACGATCTCCGCGAGCGGGAGGGTGTAGCGGATCTCGACCCGGTCCTCGGAGAGATAGTCCATACCGAGGAGCGTGCCGCGACGGGTCTGGCACAGCTCCATGATCGAGCCGATGAACTCGCTGGGCGCGAGGATCGTGGCGCGTACGACCGGCTCGTACACCTCGCTGATCTTGCCCTCGGGGAACTCGCTCGGGTTGGTGACGGTGTGCTCGCTGCCGTCCTCCATGAGCACGCGGTAGACCACGTTGGGGGCGGTGGCGATCAGGTCCAGCCCGAACTCGCGCTCGAGCCGCTCGCGGATCACGTCGAGGTGGAGCAGCCCCAGGAAGCCGACGCGGAAACCGAAGCCGAGCGCGGCGGAGGTCTCCGGCTCGTAGACGAGCGCGGCGTCGTTGAGCTGGAGCTTGTCCAGGGCGTCGCGCAGCTCTGGGTAGTCGGAGCCGTCCAGCGGATACAGACCCGAGAAGACCATGGGCTTGGGGTCCTTGTAGCCGCCGAGGGCCTCGGTGGCTCCCTTGTGCAGGGTGGTGATGGTGTCACCGACCTTGGACTGCCGGACGTCCTTCACACCGGTGATCAGGTAGCCGACCTCGCCGACGCCCAGCCCGTCGGCCGGGAGCATCTCGGGCGAGTTCGTCCCGATCTCCAGCAGCTCGTGGGTGGCGCCGGTGGACATCATGCGGATGCGCTCACGCTTGTTGAGCTGGCCGTCGATGACACGGACGTACGTCACGACACCCCGGTAGGAGTCGTAGACCGAGTCGAAGATCATCGCGCGGGCCGGGGCGTCGGCCACGCCGACCGGCGCCGGGACGTCCTTGACCACGCGGTCGAGCAGCGCCTCGACGCCGAGACCGGTCTTGGCCGAGACGCGGAGCACGTCGTCCGGCTCGCAGCCGACCAGGTTCGCCAGCTCCTCGGCGAACTTCTCCGGCTGGGCGGCCGGCAGGTCGATCTTGTTGAGCACGGGGACGATGGTGAGGTCGTTCTCCATCGCCAGGTAGAGGTTGGCGAGGGTCTGCGCCTCGATGCCCTGGGCGGCGTCGACGAGCAGGATGGTGCCCTCGCAGGCCGCGAGGGACCGCGACACCTCGTAGGTGAAGTCGACGTGACCAGGGGTGTCGATCATGTTGAGGATGTGAGTGCTGCCCTGGCCGGGCCCCTCGGTGGGGGCCCACGGCAGACGCACCGCCTGGGACTTGATCGTGATGCCACGCTCGCGCTCGATGTCCATGCGGTCGAGGTACTGAGCGCGCATCTGCCGCTGCTCGACCACACCGGTGAGCTGGAGCATCCGGTCGGCAAGGGTGGACTTGCCGTGGTCGATGTGCGCGATGATGCAGAAATTGCGGATCAGTGCCGGGTCGGTACGGCTCGGCTCGGGCACGTGGATAGGGGTCGCGGGCACGCAGGGTCCTGATTCTCGAGACGCCGGGCGTCTCTGCTCGGGTCGACGTCGGATCGATACGTAGGTTCCATGGTCCCACGGACGGGGACGGGCGCTCGGTTTGGGCCGCTCGGAGGGCGACTGGTAGCCTGGGTAGCTGTGTCTCGTAGCCCTCTCAGCGATGAGGCACGCATCAGAAATCCTTACGAACCTGAAAAGGCTCTTTCGTGGCGAACATCAAGTCCCAGATCAAGCGGAACAAGACCAACGAGAAGGCGCGCCTGCGTAACAAGGCCGTCAAGTCGTCGCTCAAGACCGCGATCCGCAAGGCCCGTGAGGCGACCGCCGCGGGTGACGTCGAGAAGGCCACCGTGGCCGTCCGCGAGGCGTCCCGCAAGCTGGACAAGGCCGTCTCGAAGGGTGTCATCCACAAGAACGCCGCCGCCAACAAGAAGTCGGCGCTGGCGTCCAAGGTTGCCTCCCTCCAGGGCTGAGCTTTCTTGATTTGATCGCCGGAACGGACCAAGCGGGCCCTCTCATCCGCTCCTGACCGGCACCCCGAGCCCGTACGCGGCCTGCGTTCGCCACGCGGGTACGAGCTCACCAACGCACCACCCGAAGGCCCCGTCGCCCGTCCTTCCCCAGGACCGTCGCCGGGGCCTTCGCCATGCCCTGGCCCCTCCGCCGCACCCACCGATGGCAAGCAGGGCCCACAAAAGACCCACGCCCGATTTCCCCCACCGGCCCACCGGCCCGCGGCCGCCGACGGCGAGGCACCCCCACAGGAAAGCCCGCCCCCGAAGACCCTGCCGCACGGGCCGCACGGATGGTGCGGGTGGGACCCCCGCCCGGCCGGAGACCGGACGCACCCCACCGGCCCACAGCCGGCCACGCGCCTGCGCCACCCACCCCATGACCCGCCCGTGTCGCAACGGCGCCGCGCCGCGCGGGGTCAGCGGCGTGAGCGCGCCACGCGGGGTCAGCGGCGTGAGCGCGCCGCGCGGGCGATGGTCACGACCGCCTTCTCCAGCGCGTACTCGGGGTCGTCGCCCCCGCCCTTGACCCCCGCGTCCGCCTCCGCGATCGCCCGCAGCGCGACGGCCACCCCGTCCGGCGTCCAGCCGCGCATCTGCTGGCGCACCCGGTCGATCTTCCACGGCGGCATGCCGAGCTCGCGCGCGAGATCGGCGGGCCGCCCGCCCCGCGCGGACGACAGCTTGCCGATCGCCCGCACACCCTGCGCCAGCGCGCTCGTGATCAGCACGGGGGCGACCCCGGTCGACAACGACCACCGCAGCGCCTCCAGGGCCTCGGCCGCCCGCCCCTCCACCGCCCGGTCGGCGACGTTGAAGCTGGAGGCCTCCGCGCGGCCCGTGTAGTACCGCCCGACGACCGCCTCGTCGATGGTGCCCTCGACGTCCGCGGTGAGCTGCGACACCGCGGACGCGAGCTCCCGCAGGTCACTGCCCACCGCGTCGACCAGCGCCTGGCACGCCTCCGGCGTCGCCGACCGACCCAGCGCGCGGAACTCACCACGTACGAACGTCAGACGCTCCGCCGGCTTGGTCGTCTTGGGACACGCGACCTCGCGCGCACCCGCCTTGCGGGCCGCGTCCAGCAGGCCCTTGCCCTTGGCGCCGCCCGCGTGGAGCAGGACGAGGCTGATGTCCTCCACGGGCGAGCCGAAGTACGCCTTGATGTCCTTGATCGTGTCGGCGGAGAGGTCCTGTGCGTTCCGCACGACCAGCACCTTGCGCTCGGCGAAGAGCGAGGGGCTCGTCAGCTCGGCGAGGGCGCCGGGCTGGAGCTGGTCGGGCGTCAGGTCGCGGACGTCCGTGTCGGCGTCGGCCGCACGGGCGGCCGCCACAACCTGCTGCACCGCGCGGTCGAGGAGCAGGTCCTCCTGCCCCACGGCGAGGGTGACGGGCGCGAGGACGTCGTCGGTCGAATTCTTTCTGGTGGCCATCGCGAACCAGCATCGCACGGCCCACCGACAACGCGGGTCCGCCCGTGCGCCCCCTCCCTGCCGCTGCCCTACGGCCTCCCTACGGTTCTTCCCGCCAGCCGTCCCACTGCGCCGCGAACTCGTCCAGTTCGGTGGCCGCGAGCCGCCCGTCCGGGTCCTCGACGACCACCAGCCACTGGGCGTCCTCGGCGTCGTCCTCACCGGCCAGGGCGTCCCGTACGAGCTGGGGCTCCTCCGTGATCCCGAAACGCTCCCCGAGCTCCTCGGCGGCTTCCTCGGCCGCGTCCCGGTCGGGCAGCACCAGCACATGTCTCACATCACTCACGACACACATTGTTCCTGGCGTCGCTACGGCTCCGGCCCCGGCCCCGCCCCGAGGGCCGTGGTGGCACGCAGCCCCCTCCCCCTTCCCGTCACGGCGATCGCGCCGTGCCTGTCGGTGCTCAGCACCACCGCTCCCCCTGCCCGCAGGGCGCTCACCGTTCGCGGCGACGGATGCCCGTACGGGTTGTCCCGGCCGGCCGAGACCAGGGCCAGCCGCGGCCGTGCCCTGCTCAGCAGACGCGGGTCCTGGTGGGCCGAGCCGTGATGGGCCACCTTCAGGACGTCCACCGGCGGCAGGTCCGGGTGGGCCCGCAGCAGGCCCTGCTGGGCGGGCGGCTCCAGATCGCCGAGGAGCAGCAGGGTCATGCCGCCGACGCGGACCAGGAGCGTGACGCTGGCGTCGTTCGGCCCCTCCGGCCCGGGGCCGGCCCGGGCGGCACCCGGCCACAGCACCCGCCAGTCCAGGGGCCCGAGCCGCCGACGCTCACCGGCACCGGCCCGTACCACGGGCACGCCGGCCGCGGCGGCCGTCCTCCGCACGAACGCCGCCTGGTCCTCCGGGTCCTGGAGGTCCGTCGTCTGGATCGCCCCGACGGCCCGGCCCCGCAGGACGCCCGGTAGTCCCGCGACATGATCGGCGTGGAAGTGCGTAAGCACCACGAGCGGCACGCGGCTGACGCCCAGGTCGCGCAGGCACCGGTCGACGGGCTCCGGGTCGGGCCCGGCGTCCACCACCACGGCCGTGTCCCGGCCCGCCGCGAGGACCGTCGCATCGCCCTGGCCGACGTCGCACATCGCGAACACCCAGCCGGGCGGTGGCCACCCCGTGAGCAGCCTGGTGAGCGGCGGGGGCCGCACCACGGCGAGCAACAGCAGCACCGCGCACGCGCCGGCCAGCCATGCCCGGTGCCTCACCCGCCGTACGCACACCACCGCCAGCCCTGTGACGGCGGCGAGCAGCAGCCCTCCGCTCCACCCTCCCGGCCACTGGACCTCCGCCCCGGGCAGCGCGGCTCCCGCACGGGCGACGGAGGCGATCCAGCCGGCCGGCCACCCCGCGCACTGGGCGAGCGCCCCGGCCAGCGGCATCGCGACCGGTGCGGTGGCGAGCGCGGCGAACCCGAGCACGGTCGCCGGGGCGACCGCGAGTTCGGCGAGCAGGTTGCACGGGATCGCCACCAGGCCGACCCGGGCGGCGAAGACCGCCACCACCGGGGCGCACACGGCCTGGGCCGCCGCGGTCGCGGCCAGCGCCTCCGCGATCCGGGGCGGCACCCGGCGCCTTCGCAGCGAGGCGCTCCAGCGCGGGGCGACGGTCAGGAGCGCCCCGGTGGCCAGCACGGACAGCAGGAAGCCGTAACTGCGCGCCAGCCACGGGTCGTAGAGCACCAGCAGCAGCACGGCGGCGGCGAGCGCGGGAATCAGTGACCGGCGGCGCCCGGTGCCGATGGCGAGCAGGGTGATCAGCCCGCAGGCAGCGGCGCGCAGCACGCTCGGGTCGGGTCGGCAGACCAGGACGAAGGCGAGGGTCAGCGCGCCGCCGAGCAGGGCGGTCGCGCGCAGCGGGATGCCCAACCGTGGCGCCAGCCCTCCGCGTTCGGCCTTCAGCGCGCTGCCGGGCGGGCCGATGAGCAGCAACAGCACGATGGTGAGGTTGCTCCCGGAGACGGCCAACAGGTGGGTGAGGTCGGTCGCCCGGAAGGCGTCGTGCAGGTCGGGCGGGATGCGGGACGTGTCCCCGACGACCAGCCCCGGCAACAGGGCGCGTGCGTCCGGGGGCAGCCCGTCGGCCGCCGCCCGCAGCCCTGCCCGCAGCTCCCCGGCCGTGCGCTGGAGCGCGGTCGGCGGGCCGGTGACGCGGGGCGGCCCCGCGTCCACCCGCAGAACGGCGGCGAACGGATCGCCGTCGCGCTGCGGCGGCGCCAGCCGCCCCGTCAGCCGCAGCCGGGTCGACGGCAGCAGCAGCCGCCAGTCGGCTCCGCCGGGCGACACGACCACCAGCACGGGCGTGCGGACCCTGGTGTCCACCCCGTCGGGCGTCGTCACCCGCGTCACATCGGCGTTCATGACGACCGAGACCGGCACCGCCCGCGGACCGCGCACCTTCGCGTGCGTGAGCCGTGGGTCGGAGGTGACCGTCGCCTCGGCGGTGACCCGCGCGTACCGGTCCGCCAGCCCCGGCAGCGGCCCCCGCCGCAGGTCGGCGCCGTGCAGTCCGGCGGACGCCGCGCCGGCCGCCGCGCAGAGCAACACCGCAGCGCACGCCGTGCCGTTGGCCCGCCACCGGGCCACCACGCCCCACGCGCCACGCCCGAGCAGCAGCACCACACCGCCGACGGCGCAGAGCGCCACGCCCACCACCGTCCACCGGCCCGGTGCGCCCACCGCGAGCGCCGCAGCGCCCCACACCGCCAGCGCGGGCCCCACGAGCCGCAGGTCGGCCGGGCCTTCCCGGCTGGGGTCGCCAACGCCCGGCGGCGTACCCGACGCGGCGCGAACCCCTGGGCGCCTCATGGCCGTACGAGGGACTGGAGGTCCGCGAACCGGCGCTCACCGATCCCGTTGACCTCGCGAAGCTCGTCGACCGACCGGAAACCTCCGTGGCTCGTGCGGTAGTCGACGATGTGCTGGGCCAGCACGGGGCCGACACCGGGCAGCGTGTCGAGCTGTTCCACCGTGGCGGTGTTGAGGCTGACCGGCCCTCCGGTGCCGCCACCGGGCCCGGACGCCCCGGAGGTCGCCGGTCCGGCAGGTCCCGCCGGTCCCGGCGGGGCGCCCACCACGACCTGCTCGCCGTCCATGAGCACCCGCGCCCGGTTCAGACCGGTGAGGTCGGTGCCGGGCCTGACGCCGCCCGCCGCGCGCAAGGCGTCGGCGACCCGCGATCCGGCGGGCAGCCGCAGCACTCCCGGCCGCCGTACCTTCCCGCTCACGTCGACGACGACGGGCGGCGCCCCCGCCGGGACCCCGGGCGTGGCCGCTCCGGTCGCGGCCGCCGCCGGGGGCGCCGCCTCCGTCACCACGTCGGGTGCACGCACCGGCTCCGGTCTGCCCACCCAGAAGTACCGCCCGGCGAGGACGGCGGCCACGACCAGGACCACGGCGAGCGCCGCAACGGTCCGGGGCTCCATCCCGCACCGCGCCTGCACCCACAGCGGCAACCGGTCCCGCGCTCCGAGCCGCCACCGCTCCCGCCGCCCGGGTGCCTCCTCAGCCGCGTCCTCGGCTCCCTCGGCATCCACCGCAGCCGCCGGCGAAGGCCTGCTCGCCACATGCCCGGCGACCGCCACGCCACGCCCCTGGCGCACGCCGTCCGCCGACGGCCGGCGGCCAGCCACAGCCCGGCCGCCAGCCACCGGCGAACCACCGGCACCACCCGGGCCCACGTCACCGACCGCCACCGGCGAACCACCCGCCGGACGCTCGTCGGCCGCCGGACGCTCGTCGGCCGCCGGACGCTCGTCGGCCGCCGGACGCTCGTCGGCCACCGGGCTCGCGTCTGCCACCGGGCGCGGAGGACCACCGGGCGCCCCCGGCACCGGCTCGGCGGCCGGGGGCGGGTGGGTCGCGTGTGTGCCGGCTTCTTCGAAGAGGGCGTCCGCGCGGCGGCGAGCCGTCACCGTCGCGCGGACAGCGGCTGTGCCCCGCCCGCGCACCCGGTGCCGTGCGGAGGGGCCGCGTCCGCGCGTGCGGCCGTCGGATCCGGCCGCACGGCCGGGGCCACTCGCCGCACGAACGACGCGCGATGTGGGTGTCACGGAGTGTGTTCGCGTTGCCATGCCGAGCACGGTAGGCGCAATCGCCCGAACCCGCCGAGCAGCGTCAAATCCAGTGGATAACCCACCAGTTGTGGAAAACCCGGCCACCCATAAGGGTGAGGCCGGCGGTCACCGTGCCGAGACGACGACGGCCAGCAGCCCCGGACCGGTGTGGGCGCCGATGACCGCGCCGACTTCGCTGACGTGCAGTTCGGCCAGGCCCGGAACACGGGCGCGCAGCCTGTCAGCGAGGGCGGCCGCCCGATCGGGTGCCGCGAGGTGGTGCACCGCGACGTCCACCTGGCTCGCGCCCGCCCGCTCGGCGGCGATCTCCTCCAGCCGGGCGATGGCCTTCGACGCCGTGCGCACCTTCTCCCGCAGCTCGATCCGCCCGCCCTCCAGCTCCAGCAGCGGCTTCACGGCGAGCGCGGAGCCCAACAGGGCCTGGGCGGCGCCGATGCGGCCGCCCCGGCGCAGGTACTCGAGTGTGTCGACGTAGAAGTACGCGGAGGTCCCGGCGGCCCGCTTCTCCGCGGCGGCGACCACCTCGTCCAGGGTGCCGCCCGCCTCCGCCGCCTCGGCGGCCGCGAGCGCGCAGAAGCCCAGCGCCATGGCGACCATCCCGGTGTCGACCACCCGCACGGGCACCGCCGCGTCCCTGGCGGCCAGCACCGCGGCGTCGTACGTCCCGGAGAACTCGGCCGACAGGTGCAGCGACACGATGCTCGTGGCGCCCTTCTCGGCCACCGCGCGGTAGGCGGCCGCGAACACCTCGGGGCTCGGCCGGGACGTGGTCACGGAGCGCCGCTTCTGGAGTGCGAGGGCCAGCGAGCGCGCCGAGATCTCGGTGCCCTCCTCCAGGGCCTGGTCGCCCAGGACGACGGTCAGCGGCACCGCGGTGATACCGTGCCGCTCCATCGTCTGCGGCGGCAGGTAGGCCGTTGAATCGGTGACGATCGCGACATGGCGGGACATGACCGGGAGGGTACCCCGGAGGGGGGTCCGTAGGGCAGCCCGCCCCCGACTCGTGATCGGAACGGGTCAGTTCGTGGTCTCGGGGCGCGTCGACTTCTGCCAGGAGTAGAAGGGCTGTTGCCGGGGATCCCGCGCGGTGATCGCCCTCGGCTCGTCCTCCTCCGAGGCGCCACGGCCCCCGGCCGCCGCCGTACCCGGCCGCCCGTCCGTCCCGGACCGGGCCGCCGTACCGGACTGCGCGTCGGCGTCCGCCGGCCTGACCTGCTCCGTCGCCTGCCCCGCTGCCGGCTCCGGCCAGGAGAGGTCGTCCTGCTCGCGCCCCGCCCAGTGCCGCAGGGCCCCGGCCTCCACGTCGATCTGCGCGCTCAGCGACGCCAGGTCGTCGTCCGCGAACTTTCGCGCCCGGTCCCGGGCCGCCCACCTCAGCGACTCGGCCGAGTGGGTGATCCGCTCCGTGCGCTCGCGCAGCTCGCCGAGCTGCGCGGCCACCCCGGTCCGGTCCGGGTCCCGCTCCAGCCGCTTGAGGTCCGCGTCCAGTTCGTGCCCGTGCGCGCTGAGCCGCCGGAACAGCTCCAGGGACTCCTTGAGCGAGGCGTCCTCCGCCACGCCGGCCTCCAGCGCGTCCTGGGTGGCCCGCATCGACGTCCGCAACGACAGCCGCAGTTGCGCCAGCTCGGCCGTCACGCCGCCGGGCCCGTAGCTCTTGGCCCGCAGCGTGGTGTCCTCGACGGTGCGGCGCGCCTGGGTGATCGTGCGGTCGACCCCGCGCTTCGCGGCCTTGACCGCCTTGACGGTCGCGTAGACCCCCAGGGCGACGAAGGCGAGGAAGAGCACCGCCAGGATCAGGATCGCCTCTGTCATGAAGTCCCCTCGGGGTCACTCGGTGCGGTGTCGGAAACGGCCGGGCTGTGTTTCCTCCACGGTAAACGGAACGGGCAGGCCGAGGGTTCCATCGGAACCCCCAACCTGCCCGTAGGGGAAACCACCCAGGTGAAGAGCGGGCCCGTTACGCCGGGACGATGTTCACCAGCTTCGGCGCCCGCACGATCACCTTGCGGATGCCCGCGCCGCCCAGCGCCGCGACGACACCCTCGTCGGCCAGGGCCAGCGCCTCCAGGTCCGCGTCCGTGATGGACGGGGAGACCTCCAGGCGGGCCTTGACCTTGCCCTTGATCTGGACGACGCAGGTCACCGTCTCGTCGACGACGTACGCCGGGTCGGCGACCGGGAAGTCCTGGTGGACGACGGAGTCGGTGTGGCCCAGCTTGCGCCACAGCTCCTCGGCGATGTGCGGGGCCAGCGGGGCGACCAGCAGCACCAGCCGCTCGGCGACCGACCGCGACACGGGGGCACCGGTCTTGGTCAGGTAGTTGTTCAGCTCGGTGACCTTGGCGATCGCCGTGTTGAACCGCATGGCGGCCATGTCCTGGCCGACGCCGTCGATGGCCTTGTGCAGGGCGCGCAGCGTGTCCTCGTCGGGCTCGGTGTCGACGACGGTCGCCTCACCGGTCGACTCGTCGACGATGTTGCGCCACAGCCGCTGCAGCAGGCGGTACTGGCCCACCACCGCGCGCGTGTCCCAGGGGCGGGAGACGTCCAGCGGGCCCATGGCCATCTCGTACAGGCGCAGCGTGTCGGCCCCGTACTCGGCGCAGATCTCGTCCGGAGTGACGGCGTTCTTCAGGGACTTGCCCATCTTGCCCAGGACGCGGCTGACCTTCTCGCCCTGGTACCAGAAGGCGCCGTCGCGCTCCTCGACCTCGGCGGCCGGGACGGCGATGCCGCGCGAGTCCCGGTAGACGAAGGCCTGGATCATGCCCTGGTTGTACAGCTTGTGGAAGGGCTCGGCCGAGGAGACGTGCCCCAGGTCGTACAGGACCTTGGACCAGAAGCGCGCGTACAGCAGGTGCAGTACGGCGTGCTCGGCGCCGCCCACGTACAGGTCGACGCCGCCGTGCGGCTGACCCTCGCGCGGCCCCATCCAGTACTGCTCGATCGCCGGGTCGACCAGCGCCGAGTCGTTGTGCGGGTCCAGGTAGCGCAGCTCGTACCAGCAGGAACCGGCCCAGTTGGGCATGGTGTTGGTCTCGCGCCGGTACTTCTTGGGGCCGTCGCCCAGGTCCAGGGTGACGTTGACCCAGTCCTCGTTGCGCGACAGCGGCGTCTCGGGCTGGGTGTCCGCGTCGTCGGGGTCGAAGGTGCGCGGCGAGTAGTCGTCGACCTCGGGCAGTTCCAGCGGCAGCATCGACTCGGGCAGCGCGTGTGCGACGCCGTCCTCGTCGTAGACGATCGGGAAGGGCTCGCCCCAGTACCGCTGGCGGCTGAACAGCCAGTCGCGCAGCCGGAAGTTGACGGTGCCCTCGCCGATGCCCTTGGCGACCAGCCAGTCGGTGATCTTCGCCTTGGCCTCGACGACGCCCAGGCCGTCCAGGGAGATCTCGTCGTTCGCCGAGTTGAGGATCTTCGCCTCGTAGGAGTCGAAGGCGTCGTCCCAGGCCGAAGGGTCGGTGCCACGGTCGTCCGAGGGCTCGACGACACAGCGCATCGGCAGCTCGAAGGCGCGCGCGAAGGCGAAGTCACGGGTGTCGTGCGCCGGAACGGCCATGATCGCGCCGGTGCCGTAGCCCATCAGGACGTAGTCGGCGATGAAGACCGGGACGCGGTCGCCGCTGACCGGGTTGATGGCGTACGCGCCGGTGAAGACGCCGGTCTTGTCCTTGGCCTCGGCCTGGCGCTCGACGTCGGACTTGGACGCGGCCTGCTTGCGGTACGCGTCGACGGCCTCGGCCGGGGTGGCGTGCCCGCCCGTCCAGACCTCGTGGGTGCCCTCGGGCCAGGCGGCCGGGACGATCTTCTCGACCAGCTCGTGCTCGGGCGCCAGCACCATGTAGGTGGCGCCGAACAGGGTGTCCTGGCGGGTGGTGAAGACGGTGATGGCGTCGTCGCCGACGGCGAAGTCGACGCGGGCGCCCTCGGAGCGGCCGATCCAGTTGCGCTGCTGGAGCTTGATGGCCTCGGGCCAGTCCAGCGCGTCCAGGTCGTCCAGCAGCCGGTCCGCGTAGGCGGTGATGCGCATGTTCCACTGGCGCAGCTTGGCCTTGAAGACGGGGTAGTTGCCGCGCTCGGAGCGGCCGTCGGCGGTGACCTCTTCGTTGGCCAGGACGGTGCCCAGGCCGGGGCACCAGTTGACGGGCGCGTCCGAGGCGTACGCCAGTCGGTACTCGCCCAGGACGTCGGCGCGCTCGGCGGCGGTCAGTTCGCTCCACGCGCGCGTGGAGCCGGGTACGGAACGCACACCGCTCTCGAACTGGGCGATCAGGTCGGCGATGGGCCGGGCCTTCTGGGCCTCGTCGTCGTACCAGGAGTTGAAGATCTGGAGGAAGATCCACTGGGTCCACTTGTAGTAGTCTGGGTCGATCGTGGCGAACGACCGGCGCTTGTCGTGGCCCAGGCCCAGCCGGCGGAGCTGGACCTTCATGTTCTCGATGTTCGCCTCGGTCGACACGCGCGGGTGCGTGCCGGTCTGGACGGCGTACTGCTCGGCCGGCAGGCCGAAGGCGTCGAAGCCCAGCGTGTGCAGGACGTTGTGCCCGGTCATGCGCTGGTGGCGGGCGTAGACGTCGGTGGCGATGTAGCCCAGCGGGTGGCCGACGTGCAGGCCCGCACCCGAGGGGTAGGGGAACATGTCCATGATGAACTTCTTGGGGCGGGCGACGACGGCCGGGTCGCCGGCCAGGTCACCGCTCGGGTTGGGCGCCTCGTAGGTGCCCTCGGCGTCCCAGAAGTCCTGCCAGCGTGCCTCGATGTCGGCGGCCATGGCCGCCGTGTAACGATGCGGGGCTGCTGCCTCGGCAGCAGCCGAATTCATCTCGCTCATGATCCTTAAAGCTCCATCGATCGTCTCTGCCGGCTGCCGCTGTGTCGCGCGGCGAAATGAAAAAACCCCTCGCACAGGAGGGGACGCCGCGCCGATTCCGGCCGGACCTTTCATCCGCCGGTACTGATCAGCGCGGCTCGCTAAGCAGAAGGCGTACGGCACGCATGGCGTCAGGGTACCGCAGGGCCCGTACGAGCCGCATCGAGGTCCACGGGCCGGTCACCCCGGCGGAGGTCACCACGGGGCTCCGGTTACTCCGCGTATCGACCCTATCCGGGGCAACGCCAGAGTCAGTTGTCGGCCGTTCCGAACCTTAAACGCTCAAAGCTCGTACCGGTTGGTATGCGTCGACTTAGCATGCGGCCACGGGACCTCTTTTCCGCACCACTGGAGTCGCTCCCCATGAACCCTCATCGCAAGATCCGCTCATCGCCCGCCTTGCAGGCCGGTATGAGCAAGCCGGTACAGGGCGGGCTTTCCGCGGCTGCACTGGTACTCATACCCGTGCTCGCGATCGGCGGGAGCGACAGCTTCCGGGCCGCGCTGGACTTCACCACGGGTGTCCTCTCCCTCGTGTCGCTCACCGCGTCCGTGGCCTGGGGCCTGATCGCGACGGACCGGCTCCTCCTCTCCGCCCGCCACCGTCTCCTCGCCCAGGCCATCCACCGCACCACAGCGGTGGCCTCCCTCGGTTTCCTCCTCCTCCACGCCACGGTCAAGGTCTCCCTCGGGCACGTGGCACTCATCGGGGCCCTCATCCCCTTCGGCCTGGGAGTCACCGGCACGGCCGGCCTGATCGGCTTCGGGTCGCTCGCCGGCCTGCTGATGGTGATCGCCGCGTCCACCGGCGCCGCCCGCAGCGCGCTGGCGGGCCGTGGCAGCATCGCGGCACGCTGGCGGCCGCTGCACATGCTGGCGTATCCGGCCTGGTGCTGCGCGCTTGTGCACGGGCTCTACGCGGGTCGCCCGGCGGCCACGTGGGTGACCACCATGTACTGCCTCGCGCTCACCGGGGTCGCCGCCGCCGTATCGATACGGCTGCTGCCCCGCCCCGTCCAGCAGCGCCTCGCCGAGCGCGTCCTGGCCCTGATCGGCCCGGGCACCGACAGGCCGGAACGCGGCCGCCGGCGGCGAAACCCCTCCGTGTCGCCGCTGCCGGGCGCGTCGGACATCACCCCGCCCCGCCCGTACGAGACACCCTTCGAGCAGGAGCTGCGGCGCGAGCCGGTCACCCGCCCGGAGCCGTCGGCCGTCTCCCCCGAGCGCCCGATCGGCCGCCCCCGCGAGCAGCCCAGGACCCTGACCCCGCCTTCCCCGCCGCTGTACGAGCCCACCTTCCCCCCGGCCTCCCCCACCCCCACGAGGGCCGCCTCCGCCACCACGGGGGCCGGCATGTCCGCCGCCTACCGGGCCGTGTCCCTGGGCAACACCGGCTCCCTCGGCAACACCTCTCCCCTGGGCAACACCGGCTCCCTGGGCAACACCTCTCCCTTGGGCGACACCACTTCCCTCGGCAACACCGCCTCTCCGGGGAGCACCGCCGCCGGCGGCACCGGCCAGGACATCCCGTACGCCGAGCGCGTCCCCATGACCGAGGAGCTGCCGGTCGTACCCGACGAACCGGCGACCCGTCCCGGCTACTGGCCGACCCCCTCCCCGCCGCCGCCCACCCCGTCCCCCGCCCCGCCCTCGTACACCACCTCCCCGCCCCCCTACAGCCCCGCAGACCCCTCTGAGCCCGCACCGGGCCCCTTCCAGCAGCCGCCCGCGGGCGAGCCCTGGACCGCACCCGCAGGAGACCGCACGTGAACGCCCCGCTCCCCGACGTCCCCGAAGTCCGCGTCGTCGGCCTCCCCCAGCTCACCCAGGGCTTCGACCTGGTCGAGCGGCTCGACCTCCAGATGCACCTGAAGGTCCACGGGCCGCTCGAACCCATACCCGGCGAGCGGCTGGCGCAGTTGGCCGAGGAGATCTCGCTGCGCGGCCGGGGCGGCGCCGGCTTCCCCTTCGGCAAGAAGCTGCGCGCGGTCGCCAAGGCCGCGATCCGGCGCGGCGTCCGCCCCGTCGTCGTGGTCAACGGCAGCGAGGGCGAGCCCGCCTGCCGCAAGGACACCGTCCTTCTGAACCGTGCCCCGCACCTCATCCTGGACGGCGCCCTGCTGGCCGCCGAGGCCCTCGGCGCCCGCACCCTAATCGTCGCGGTGACCCGGAACTCCACCGAGATCTCCATCCGGGCCGCGCTCGCCGAGCGGGGCCTGTCCGACCGGCGCGGACAGCAGCTACGCGCGCGTGTCGTCCGCACTCCGGAGCGCATGGTCTCCGGTGAGGCGTCCTCCGTGATCCGCGCGGCGAACGGCGGCCCCGCGATCCCGCCGGGCCGCCGCGAGCGCGCCGCCGAGTCGGGGGTGGGCAACGCGCCCACGCTGCTGTCCAACGCGGAGACGTTCGCGCAGCTCGCCATCGCGGCCCGGACCGGCGCCGGCCGCTACGGCCAGCACGGCCTGGACAGCGAGCCGGGCACCGTGATGCTGACGATCTCCGGGCAGGTCGCCCGGCCCATGGTGGTGGAGGTGCCGACGGGCGTGCCCATGCGGTACGTCCTTCAGCTCGCCGGTGCCCCGCCGGTGCCCCAGGGCGTGCTGACCGGCGGCTACCACGGCAACTGGATCGACTCCATGGCCGTGGACAACTGCGTCATCTCGCGCGAGTCCATGGCGGCCGTGGGGGGCGCCCTGGGAGCCGGCGCGATCCTCCCGATCGGTCCCGAGACCTGTCCGCTGGGCGAGGCGCAGCGCGTGGCGAACTGGCTGGCGGCCGAGACCGCCGGTCAGTGCGGCCCGTGCCGCCTGGGCCTGCCCGCCGCGGCCGGGGGCCTGTCGGACGTGCTGAACGGCGGCGGACCCGCCGCCCTGGAGGCGCTGCGTGAGGTCACCCAGGCGGTGAAGGGCCGGGGTGTGTGCAAGCACCCGGACGGCTCCGCCCGGTTCTTCAGCTCGACGCTCTCGGCCTTCACGGACGACCTGGCCGCGCACGTCCTGCACGGCGGCTGCGGGCGGCCGACGATCGGCGTGCTGCCGCTGCCCGAGCCGGGCTACCAGGAGGCCGTGGAGTCCATCCCGAGCGGCGAGAAGCTGGCGGTGGACTGGACGCTGTGCAAGGGCCACGGGCTGTGCGCGGACATCGTCCCCGAGCTGATCCGCATGGGCCGCGACGGCTACCCGGTGCTCGCGGACGCGTCCGTGCCGGTCCACCTGCGTGATCGCGCGCAGCTCGCGGTCCGGCGCTGCCCGGAGCTGGCGCTGCGCCTGGAGCAGGGGGCCGAGGAGCGTCCCTCCCGTCCCGCGTTGCCCAGCTCCGACCGCAAGGCCCTTGGCAGCGGCCGGGGTTGACGGAAACGGAAAGGCGGGCCATCCGATCGGATGGCCCGCCTTCCACGTTCTGTGGAGCTAAGGAGAATTGAACTCCTGACCTCCTGCATGCCATGCAGGCGCTCTACCAACTGAGCTATAGCCCCTTGCGGTGTGCCGCCCCCTGGAGTTTCCTCCGGCGGGTCTCCCTTGCGAGCTTCCCTCGCGGCGACACAGAGAACATTACACGGTCCCCCCGGTGGTTCACCAAATCGTTTACGGCCGGCAGGCTCCGGCCGGTGGCGCCGCCCTCCGCGGCGGCGGGTAGCGTCGCCCTTCGTGACCGTGACCATGACCCTCCGGGCGCGCCTCAGGGAGCTGCCCCTCGCCGCCGCCGCGACGGCCTGCCTGCTGTCCTTCGCGGCCTTCTGGGTGGCCCAGCGCGCCGCGAACGTCACCATGCTGGACCTCTCCGTCTACCGAGCGGAGGGCGAGACGGTCCTGGCCGGGGGTGACCTGTATGCGATGCGCGCCACATCGGCGAACCTGCCGACGACGTACCCGCCGTTCGCCGCGCTGCTGTTCACACCGCTGACGCTGCTCGGCGTCCCGGAGATGCGCACGCTGGCCACCGCGGGGAACCTGCTCCTGCTGCTGGCGCTGGTGCACCTGTCGCTGCGCCTGGTGGGCAGGGACCGGCCGGGTACGGCGCTGTGGGTGGCGGCGGTCCTCGTCTGGCTGGAGCCGGTGTGGACGACGCTGCGGTACGGGCAGATCAACCTGCTGATCGCGGTGGCGGTGCTGTGGGACCTGACGCGGCGGGAGAACAACCGGTGGGCCGGAGTGGGCATCGGTCTGGCCACGGCGGTGAAGCTGACGCCGGGGCTGTTCGTGGTCCTGCTGCTGGTGGTGGGGGTGGCACGCGCGCGTGCGCACGGATGGGAGCGGGGCTGGAACCCGTGGCTGCGGCAGGCGGCGACCGCGACCGGGGTGTTCATCGGTGTGACCGTGGCGTCCGCCGTCGTCCTGCCGTACGACTCCCGCCGCTTCTGGACACAGATGATCTTCGAGACGAGCCGGGTGGGACGCAAGGAGGAGACCGCCAACCAGTCCCTGAACGGCGTGCTGGCCAGGCTGCTGCACACCACCGATCCGGGGGTGTGGTGGCTGATCGCGGCCGCTGTCGTGGGTGTGGCGGGGCTCACCGTCGCGGTACTGGCGGCGCTGCGGGACGACCGGCCGGTGGCGGTGGTGGCGTGCGCGACGACGGCGCTGCTGGTGAGTCCGATCTCCTGGTCGCACCACTGGGTGTGGTGCGTGCCGATGCTGATCCTGCTGGCCACCCGGGTGCGGCCGGCCTGGACGGCCGGTACTGCTCTGGTGTTCGCGTCGTTCGCCCTGTGGTGGGTGCCGCACGCGCCCGCTCCGGTCCGTCTCGAACTGCACCAGAACGGCTGGCAGATGCTGCTGTCCGGGCTTTACACCCTGGTCGGGCTGAGCCTGTTGGCGGCGTTCGGGGTCAGGCGGTGGCGAACGAGTAGAACCGCTTGAGCGTGCAGTGCTCGTCGAGCAGGCGCCCGTAGATGGGCTCCCCTTCGAGTTCCCGGTAGGTCTCGATGGGGTCGCCTTTTATGATCAGCGCCCGCGCGCACTCCTCGCACCAGTACTGGTAGTCGGGGTTGACCGGGTCCATGTCCCGGACGATCGGCGTACCACTGCCGCACCAGTCGCATTTCCGCCTGTGCGCACCCATCAATCAGCTCCAGCAGTGGCCGCAGGACGTGCACACATAGGACACTCCGCCATTGTCACCGAGTACTTGGGCGACGTGGGACGAACCGCACGAGGGACAGTTGAGTCGGGGGCGCGCCCGTGCCGCGGTGAGCGGCTCGGAAGCCTCCTCGGAACCGCTGGCCGACATCGCGCACTCCCTCCCGTCCGGATCGTCGTCCCCCTCCGGCCGTCCGATTCTGCCATGGCCCGGGACGAGGGTCAGCGGGGTCGGCCTCGCACCAGCCCCGCCGACGCCCCCATGATCGACGCGGCGGCCAGCGCCAAGGCACATACCCACAGCGCGTCGGCCGACACATGCGCCCCCGGCGCGTTCAGGCGGCCGAGGAAGAGTGTGCCAAAGGTCGCGACACCGAGGAGCTGCCCGAGTTGGCTGACGGTCGCCAGCAGGCCGCTGGCGTCGGCGGCGTCCTCCTGGCGTACGGTCGCCAGGGCGCCGGTCAGGACGGGGCTGAAAGCGAGCGAGAGTCCTCCGCCCAGGGCGAGGAACGCCACGTACATCACCGGGCCGCCGGCCTGCCCGTCGCGCAGCACCCAGCCGGCCGTCAGGGCGGACGTGGCACTGATCAGGAAACCGCCCGGCACGAGCGCGCGCCGCCAGGCCACCGGCCAGCGCCGCCACGTCAGGCCGACCACGCCGAAGACGACGGCCGTCGGGGCGAACGTCAGCCCGGCGCGCAGCGCGCCGTACCCGAGACCGCCCTGGAAGTGCAGGGTCATGGCGAACAGGAAACCGGCGTTGACGCCCATCACGACGGCGATCCGCACCACCGCCAGGCCCATGCCGGGGACGCGCAGCACACGCGGTGCGATGAGCGGGGCGCCGCCGCGCCGCGCGAGACGGGACTCGTACGCGCAGAACGCCACGAACAGGACCGCCGAGGCAGCCAGCGACGCCCAGGTCCAGGCGGGCCAGTCCCGTTCCTGGCCGAGCACCAGCGGCACGGTGAACAGCGAGACGGCGGCGGCCAGGAGCACCAGGCCCGGCAGGTCGAGGCGCCGGGCGCGCTCGGGCGCCTCCCGCCGGTCACGCGGCAGCACGCGTACGCCCAGCACCAGCAGGACCAGTCCGATCGGCACGTTGACCAGGAAGACGGGGCGCCAGCCCGTGCCGAACAGGTCCGCGCCGACCAGGACTCCGCCCACGACCTGCCCGGCCGCCGCTCCGGTGGCGAGCACCGCCGCGTAGGCACCGAGCGCCCGTACCCGCCCCTCGCCGGTGAAGTGCCGCTGGATGAGGCTGAGGACCTGCGGGATCAGCAGGGCCGCGCCGGCCCCTTGGGCCAGCCGGAAGGCGATGAGCTGACCGGCCCCCGAGGCGAGCCCGCAGGCGAGCGAGGCGACGGTGAACAGCGCGAGCCCGCCGAGGTACATCCGGCGGTGCCCGAGCAGGTCCCCGAGGCGCGCGCCGGTGATCAGCAGGACCGCGTACGCGATGGTGTAGCCGGCGACCACGAGCTGCAACGCCGCCCCGGACGCGTCGAGTTCGGTACGGATGGTGGGAACGGCGACATTGACGATGAAGGTGTCGAGCAGCGCCATGAACTGGGCGGCGAGCACCACGCCGAGCAGCAGCGGCGGCCGGTTGTCAGTGCCACCGTCTTTACTGATTGCGGGACTTGTCGCGGTCGTTGTCATGGCGTCGAGCCTGCCGACGATCCGATACGGGTAACGAGAGCCCGCTGATGCTGGTACTGGCAGCACCTGGCAAGGGCGGGGCGGTCCATCGACCATGGGGGTGTGACGACGATGGCGACACAACGGGAGCGGACGGAACGGGCGGAGCGGGCGGAGCGGGGGGCGGAGCGGGCGGGGCATCAGCGTCGGCGGCACGAGCTGGCCGCCTTCCTGCGAAGCCGCCGGGCCCGGGTGACACCGGCTGACGTCGGACTGCCGCCGGGGCTGCGCCGCCGCACGCCCGGGCTGCGCCGCGAGGAGGTCGCCCAGCTCTCGGGGGTCGGTGTGACCTGGTACACGTGGCTGGAGCAGGGCCGCCCGATCAACGCCTCGGCCCAGGTCCTGGACGCGGTGGCGCGCACCCTGCGGCTCGACCGGCCGGAACGGGAGCACCTCTACCACCTGGCCGAGGTGCCGTACGCGCCGGACCGCGCGGCGTCCGTGGCGGAGATCAGCCCCGAGATCCAGGGCATCCTCGACGCGCTCGACCCGCGGCCGAGCGTGGTCTACAACACGCGGTACGACATCCTCGCCACCAACCGGGCGTACCGGCTGCTGTTCGATCGCGCCGGTACCGCCGCGGACGAGATGCGCAACGCGCTGTGGACGCTCTTCACCGTGCCGGAGCCGGTGTGCCCGCTCGTGGACAAGCAGGCCGAGCTGCCACTGATGGTGGCGCAACTGCGCGGGGCGTACGGGCGGCATGTCGGCGAGCCGGCGTGGGAGTCGTTCATCGCCCGGCTCTCCTCGGCCAGCGCGTACTTCGCCGAGCTGTGGGAGAGCGGGGACGTCGTGCCGCCGGGCCCCCGGGTGAAGACCTTCCGGCACCACGCCGTGGGCGAGATACGGATGACGTCGGTATCGCTGTCGATCAACGGGATGCCGGAGTGCCGGATCGTGGCGTACACAGCGAACGACGAGGAGAGCCTGCTGGCGATGGAGAAACTGTGCGCCCGGGCCGCCGACGCCGTGGGGGCCTGACGCGGCCCCGACAGCTCCCGCCCGGTCCGCGACCGCCGAACCGGCCCGACCGCCCGAGCCGGTCCCACGGCACCGAGCCGGACCAACCGCCCGAGCCGGTCCGACCGCCTGAGCTGGCTGAGCCGGCCCGAGCCGGGGCATCGGGCGACCGGCAGGGGCGGAAAACAGGAATCCCGCCCCCTGGTGGGGACGGGATCCGGTGATTGTGGAGCTAAGGAGAATTGAACTCCTGACCTCCTGCATGCCATGCAGGCGCTCTACCAACTGAGCTATAGCCCCTCGTGTTCTTCGCGCTCCGCGCTGCGAACAAGAAGAACTTTAGCCTGTGACCTGCCGGAAAGTGAAATCCGGGTCAGTCGTCGTCGCCGAGGACCGGTTCCGGGAGCGTTCCGGCGTTGTGTTCCAGCAGGCGCCAGCCGCGCGCGCCCTCGCCCAGCACCGACCAGCAGCAGTTCGAGAGCCCGCCCAGGCCCTCCCAGTGGTGCGCCTCCAGGCCGAGGAGCCGGCCGATGGTGGTGCGGATCGTGCCGCCGTGGCTGACCACGACGAGCGTGCCGTCCTCGGGCAGCTTCTCGGCGTGCGCCAGCACCACGGGGGCGGCCCGGTCGGCCACCTCCGTCTCGAGCTCGCCACCGCCGCGCCGCACCGGCTCGCCGCGCTTCCACGCGGCGTACTGCTCGCCGTGGCGCGCCAGGATCTCCTCGTGGGTCAGGCCCTGCCACTCACCCGCGTACGTCTCGCGCAGCGCGGAGTCGTGGTTGACCTCGTGGCCGGTGATGGCGGCCAGCTCGGCGGCCGTGGCCGCCGCCCGCTTGAGGTCGGAGGCGATGATCGCGTCCGGCTTGAGCGCCGCGAGCAGCCGCGCGGCACGGCGCGCCTGTGCGATGCCCGTGTCGGTCAGTTCGATGTCCGTGGAGCCCTGGAAGCGGCGCTCCAGGTTCCACGACGTCTGGCCGTGCCGCCAGAGGACGATCCGGCGGCCCCTGCCGCCCTTGGTGCCGTTCAGCTCAGCTCACCGTCCGAGCCGTCGGCGCCGCTGAGCCGGGCGTACTCTTCCGCCTTCCCGCGGGTCTTGAGGGCGTCCTCGGGCAGGGGCAGCTCGGGGCAGTCCTTCCAGAGCCGCTCCAGGGCGTAGAAGACCCGCTCCTCGCTGTGCTGGACGTGGACGACGATGTCGACGTAGTCCAGCAGGATCCAGCGGGCGTCGCGGTCGCCCTCGCGGCGGACCGGCTTGGCGCCGAGCTCCTTGTTCAGCCGCTCCTCGATCTCGTCGACGATCGACTTGACCTGGCGGTCGTTGGGCGCGGAGGCGAGCAGGAAGGCGTCGGTGATCGACAGCACGTCGCTGACGTCGTAGGCGATGATGTCGTGCGCGAGCCGGTCGGCAGCCGCCTGGGCGGCGGCGGTCACGAGCTCGATGGAGCGGTCAGTGGCGGTCACATGCAGGCTTTCGTCGGCGGTCCAGAACCCTTCCAGGGTCTCACGTACCGCCGACAGCCCGGCAAACCATTACCCGGCACCCTCGTACGGGGCCCGCATACGGGCCCCTGGTCCGGCTTCGTACCGGGCCTCCGCCCGCCCTCCTACCCGGCCTCGTAGTCCTGGCCCAGGACGACCGTGACGTCCGCATTGGCCGTGGCCGTGCCCTTCTCGACGGCGCCGGCGGGCAGACCCAGGGTCTTGGCGACCTCCTCGGCCTTCCCCTTCTGTGCCGCGTCACCATAGATGACCTGCGACGACGTCTCCGTGTCGGCCTTGCCGCCATCGATGACGGCGTAACCGCCGTTGACGAGCAGGATCCGGGCGTCCTCCGTGGCGTCCTCGTTGCCGGAGGCGTTCCTGATGCCGACCCGTACGGCCGCGCCCTGCTCCGGTGCGCTGACCGAGCCGCCCAGGATGTCCTTCACCACACTGTTCGTGGCCTGCTCACTGAGCGTGCCGTCCTCCCGCACGGGCAGCAGCGCGGTCTTGTAGTCGCCCACCTTGGCGTGCTCGGCGAGCTTGGCGAGGGAGGCGCCCAGGTCCTTCTCGGGCAGCGACGGGTCCAGGATCTGCGCCAGCGTCTGGATCGTGACCGTCGCGGACTGCGGGTCGTCCGACATCTTGCGCAGCACACCGCGGATGACCTGCCCGAAACGCTCCAACTGCTTGGCCTCGGCCTCGCCCTCACCACGGTGGGTGGCGTACGCGACGGCCATCCGCCCGTTCAGGGTCTGGTTCTCGCCCTTGGTCACCAGGGGCGCCTCACCCTTCTTCGCCCCGGGGACCTCGGTGTCGGTGCTGACCTCGATGCCGCCGACCAGCTCGACCAGGTTCTCCAGGTACGGGGTGTCGAGCCGCCACGTTCCGGTGATCTTGGTGCCGAGCAGGGCGCCGATCGCCTCGCGGGTGCCGGTGGAGCCGTCGTCGTCGACGGACTTGGCGAGCGTGGTGGTGGTGCCGTCGTCGTTGGCCACGGAGAGGGAGTTGGGCAGCAGGACGGTGGTGCCCTGCTTGGTGGTGGCGTTGTTGACGAGCAGCGCCGTGGAGGTCTCCTTGTTCCGGGTGTTGTGCAGGTGCAGGACGATCACGTCGCGCTTCTGCGGGCCGGTCGCGGTGCCGCCCTGCGGGGTCTTCTGGTCGGAAAGGCCGGGGAGCTTGCCCGCGTACCAGAGGTAGCCGACGCCGCCGATGAGGGCGACGGCCAGGACGACGACGAGCGCGACGACCCGGTTGCGGCCGCGCCGCCGGGCCTCCTCGCGGCGCTCGGAGCGGCTCTCGGTGAACTTGAGCCAGTCGATGACGTCCTCGGAGTCCTCGTCCGGTTCCTCGACGAAGGAGAACTGCTCGGTGCGGTACTCGCGCTCCGCGTCGGGACGCTCGCCTTCCGGCCGTTGCGGCCCGGGCGCCGGACGGCGCTGCCCGGGCACGGCGGCGCCGGGGGCGGGCTGGGCCTGCGGGTGCCGGGACTGCTGCGGCTGCGGCTGGGACTGGGGCTGGGGCTGCTCGCGGACGGGCTGTGGGGCCGGCTGCTGCTGGGCGGTGTCGTACCCGGGCGCGGCGGCGTAGCCCTCGTACCCGTACCCCTGCTGCGCGTACGACGTGTCGTAGCGCTGGTCGTAGCCGTAGGACTGCTGGGGCTGCTGGGGCTGCGCGTACGGGTCGTACTGCTGAGCCGACTCGTACTGCTGCTGGTCGTGCTGCTGCTGGTCGTACTGGTGCTGAGCCTGCTGGTACACCGGCTGCCCGTAGGCGTCGTAGCCGACGATCTGCGGCTGCGGCGCGTAGTACGGGTCGTACGGGTTCTGCTGGTCGTTCACCGGTGCCCCTCTCCGTGGCTCATTCGCCCCGGTACAACTGGCGCTTGTCGATGTAGCGCACCACGCCGTCCGGCACCAGATACCAGACGGGGTCGCCCGCGGCGACCCGCGCCCGGCAGTCCGAGGACGAGATGGCCAGCGCCGGCACCTCGACCAGGGAGACGCCTCCCTCGGGCAGCCCGTCGTCCGACAGGTCGTGACCCGGCCGGGTCACCCCGATGAAGTGGGCGAGCGAGAAGAGCTCCTCGGCGTTGCGCCAGCCCGGCATGATCTGGGACAGCGCGTCCGCGCCGGTGATGAAGAACAGATCCGTGTCCTCGTTGAGGTCACGCAGTTCCCGCAGGGTGTCGATGGTGTACGTCGGCCCGCCGCGGTCGATGTCGATGCGGCTGACCGAGAACTGCGGGTTCGACGCCGTGGCGATGACCGTCATCAGGTAACGGTCCTCGGCCGGGGAGACATTCTTGTGGCTCTTCTGCCACGGCTGCCCGGTCGGTACGAACACCACCTCGTCGAGGTGGAACAGGGCGGCCACCTCGCTGGCGGCCACCAGGTGTCCGTGGTGGATCGGGTCGAATGTCCCGCCCATCACGCCAAGTCGGCGTTTGCCGGAACTGGTAGGCACTTGCTGGTCTCCCATGCGTGCAGAGCCTACTGGCACGGCGCCGCGGGCGGTCCCGGCGGGCGCGGGCTCAGCGGTCGCGGTTGAAGCGCGTGGTGATCCACAGCAGCAGGAGCAGCACCACGAGGGCACCGCCACCGGTGATGTAGGGGTTCAGGCTGGCGTGGTTGCCACCGTGCTCGCCGCCCTGGGCGAGCGTGACGAGGCTGGCGGCGGTGGTGGGGAGGCTCATCTTCGGCAGGACCTATCCATCGGAGTCGGAGCGGAGACTTCGCGCACATCGTATGCGGGCCGTCCGGGCACGCTCACGCCGACTCAGTCGTTGTCGTTCCCGTTGCGGTATCCGCGCAGCAGGAACCAGGCGAGCAGGGCCGCTCCGAGCATCGAGACGACGAGCACGATCCGGAGCGTGTCGCCGGGACCCTGCTGCCCGGAGGCGGCGGCCAGCAGTGCGGCGGTCTCCGGCATGGCGGTGCGCTCCTCGGGGTTCGTCGGCGTTCGTCGGCGTTCAACCGTGATCGGCGGCGGTCAGCGGTGATCGCCGGCGTTCAGCCGGGACCAGCGGTGATCGCCGGCACCGGTGATCATCGGTTATCCACAGGCTCGCTCCCACCGTAACTCCAGCGCCTACGCTGGGGGCCGTCAGGGGGACGAGGCAGGTCTCGTACGAAGAGGGGGCATTCCATGACCGACAGCACCGACAGCACGGACAGCGCCGGCAGCAGTCACGAGAACGTGCCGAGCAGGCAGCGCAGGCGGTTCCCGGGGATTTCGTCCCGGGCCTACGAACACCCGGCGGACCGCTCCGCGCTCGTCGCCCTGCGCAAGCTCAGCGGCTTCGACACCGTCTTCAAGGCGCTGAGCGGGCTGCTGCCGGAGCGCAGCCTGCGGCTGCTCTTCCTGTCCGACTCGGTGCGGGTGAGCGACGCCCAGTTCGCGCACCTCAACACCATGCTGCGGGACGCCTGTTACATCCTGGACCTGGACAAGGTCCCGGTGATGTACGTCACCCAGGACCCCAAGCCCAACGCCATGTGCATCGGCCTGGACGAGCCGATCATCGTGGTCACCACCGGCCTGGTGGAGCTGCTGGACGAGGAGGAGATGCGGGCCGTCGTCGGGCACGAGGTGGGCCACGCGCTGTCGGGCCACGCCGTGTACCGCACGGTGCTGCTGTTCCTCACCAACCTGGCGATGAAGGTCGCCTGGATCCCACTCGGGAACGTCGCGATCATGGCGATCGTGACGGCGCTGCGCGAGTGGTTCCGCAAGTCGGAGCTGTCTGCGGACCGGGCGGGGCTGCTGGTGGGCCAGGACCTGAAGGCGTCGATGCGCGGGCTGATGAAGATCGCGGGCGGCAACCACCTGCACGAGATGAACGTGGACGCCTTCCTGGAGCAGGCGGAGGAGTACGAGGCCGGGGGCGACCTCCGCGACTCGGTGCTCAAGATCCTGAACGTGCTGCCCCGCTCCCACCCGTTCACCACGGTCCGGGCGGCCGAGCTGAAGAAGTGGGCCGAGAGCCGCGACTACCAGCGGATCATGGACGGCCACTACCCGCGCCGCTCGGAGGACAAGGACACCTCGGTCACGGATTCCTTCCGCGAGTCGGCGTCCCACTACGCCGACTCGGTGCGCAGCAGCAAGGACCCCCTGATGAAGCTGGTCGGCGACATAGCCGGTGGCGCGGGAGACCTGGGCGGCAAGCTGCGCGACAGGTTCGCGGGCGGCAACGGGAACGGCCGGGCCACGGACTGAGGCGGCTCCCTTTCGCGGGGCGGTGACAGGCGGCGCCGAGCGGCCGCCCGTCGGGTCACCAGCGTGCGGGAAGTGAGGGCTGGGCGGCCGGGGCGAGGGTGCCGCAGAGGGCGGGGGTGGTGCGGGTGCCGGTGGCGTAGGGGTCGGTGACCGCGGGGCCCGAGGGGGTGGCGCGGTGGCCGGCGGGCAGGGGGTGCAGGGAGCCGGACGGGTCGGCCGCGCACGACTGGGGGCCGGCCTGCACGCGGCTGGTCAGCAGCTCCGCCCGGTGCATCCGCAGGTCCTCGCGGTCGAAGCGGAAGGCCAGCTCGCGGCGGACGGTGAACAGCGACGAGGCGGCGTCGGCGTCCGCTCCGGCGGGGCGTACCGCGTAGACGAACGTGTGGTCGGAGGTGACCTCCAGGACGTCGGGCGCCACCTCGGTCACCCGCATCGTGCCCCGGACGCGCGCGGCGGTGGGGTCCGCCAGGGCCACCTCGGCCGTGTCGAAGCGCACCAGCCAGGCCGTCGCGGCGTGCCGCCCGTCGTCGGCCGGGGACTCCACGCTCCGGTCGAACTGCTCGAGCTGGTCGGGATCGAGCAGCAGCCGCACCTGCCGCACGGCGGTCCCGGTCAGGACGTCCGGGTCGAGCGAGGACTGCACCAGGTAGTCCTTCACGGTGCTCAGCGCGGCCACCACCTGGCTCTCGGAGAAGTGGGCGGTGCGCTTCGCGGCGGGGAGGGGGATGCCGGCGGCGCCCGAGCGGAACTGGGCGGCGGGGCTGTGGGCGTACAGGGCGTCGGGCTCGCCGCCCGGGACGGTGCCCTGCGGGGCCAGTGGGACGACCGTGCTCCGCAGCGGCTCGGCGCGCCGGTCGGTCAGCGGCTGGTAGGTGTTGCGGGCGCTGAGGTACACCACGGCGGCGAAGGCGACCGCGAGGACCAGTACGAACACCAGTGCGCCGTGCCGGGGGCCGGGGCGGGGTCCCCTGGACGTACGGGTCCACAGGGGGCGGCTGCGCACGGCCTGGGTGTGCTCGCCCATGCGCTCTCGCGCGGAGTACTCCTGGAGGCGGGCAGCGCGGACGAACGACTCGTCGAAGACGACGGATCGGTACTCGTCCTCACCACCGCCGGGAAGCCCCTCGGGCGTCCCCTCAGGCGGGTCGCCACGCCCTGCCATACCTTCAGGGTAGGTCGGCGGGAGCCCCGGTAAACGCGCCGCGCGTGGTGACTCGAGGGCACGCTCAGGGCGTTCGCGGCACCGCCGGCACGGGTGGGCCGCTGTACTGGGCGGAGGCGGACGGAGCGGTCGTGGCGGGCGTCGGGGGTGGCGTGTCGATGCCGCTGGTCGCCGGTGCCGGCACCGGCCCGCCACGGCCGCCGGAGGCGCCCCGGTAGACGGCCGTGAAGGCGAGGGCGACCATGCCGACGCCCATCACCACCGCCAGGACCCAGGCCACCGGGCGGTACCAGCGGGAGCTGGGCCGGTACGGGCGCAGCGTGCCGCCGTGCGCCCCGTAGGGGTCCCCGGCGTCGTCGCGGCCGGGCCCACCGCCGTACCCGCCGTACCCGTACCCGCCCCCGTACGGCTCGTCGTCGTACAGCTCGTCGTCGGCCGCTCCGCCGCCCGTGCCGG
This sequence comes from Streptomyces sp. NPDC031064, assembly GCF_055570965.1. NCBI lineage: Bacteria > Bacillati > Actinomycetota > Actinomycetes > Kitasatosporales > Streptomycetaceae > Streptomyces > Streptomyces sp. NPDC031064. Next base: position 47,392 of record NZ_JBVIGF010000003.1, on the reverse strand, counting down.
AGCGGGCGGCCTCGGCGTCCGCGCGCGCCTGGGCGGCGGCCAACAGCCGCTCCACGGCGGTGGGTTCATGGAACGTGGCGGCCCGTACGAAGTCCTCGTCGAACACCACGGAGGCGAAGTCCTCGTCCGCGCCTCCGCGGTCGTCGTCGGGCTCCCAGCCGTCCGGGAACGGCTTGCCCCCCACGTCGTCCGGCACGCCTTCAGAGTAGACCTGGGAGGTGGGTTTCGGCAGGGAGAGGACGAACTCGCCCCCCGGGAAGGGTCCCTACCGGGTGTGACCGTCGCCCGTGACGATGTACTTGGTCGACGTCAGCTCCGGCAGCCCCATCGGACCCCGGGCGTGGAGCTTCTGCGTCGAGATGCCGATCTCGGCGCCGAAGCCGAACTGGCCGCCGTCGGTGAACCGCGTGGAGGCGTTGACCGCGACGGTCGTGGAGTCGACGAGCTGGGTGAAGCGGCGGGCGGCCGCCTGGGAGGTGGTGACGATCGCCTCGGTGTGGCCCGAGGTCCACAGCCGGATGTGCGCCACGGCGGCGTCCAGCGAGTCGACGACGGCGGCGGCGATGTCGTACGAGAGGTACTCGGTCTCCCAGTCCTCGGCCGTGGCCGCCACGACGGTGGCCTTGGAGCCGTCCGCGTACGCCTGCACCCGCTCGTCGCCGTGGACGGTGACGCCCGCCTCGGCGAGGGCGTCCAGGGCGCGCGGCAGGAAGGCGTCGGCGATGTCCTGGTGGACGAGGAGCGTCTCGGCGGCGTTGCAGACGCTGGGCCGCTGCGCCTTGGAGTTGATCAGGATGTCGACGGCCATGTCGAGGTCGGCCTGGGCGTCGACGTACACGTGGCAGTTGCCGGTGCCGGTCTCGATGACCGGGACGGTGGACTCCTCGACGACCGTGCGGATCAGGGAGGCGCCGCCGCGCGGGATCAGGACGTCGACCAGGCCGCGGGCGCGCATCAGCTCGCGCACCGAGTCGCGGGACTCGCCGGGCACGAGCTGGACGGCGTCCGCCGGCAGGCCCGCGCCGCCGACCGCGTCGCGCAGGACGCGCACGAGGGCGGTGTTGGAGGAGTAGGCGGAGGAGGAGCCGCGCAGCAGCACGGCGTTGCCGGACTTCAGGCACAGGGCGGCGGCGTCGACCGTCACATTGGGCCGGGCCTCGTAGATGATCCCGACGACACCGAGCGGGACGCGGACCTGCCGCAGGTCGATGCCGTTGGGGAGGGTGGAGCCGCGGACGACCTCGCCGACCGGGTCGGGCAGCGCGGCCACGTCCCGGACGTCGGCGGCGATGGCCCGCACCCGCTCGGGGGTGAGCGTCAGCCGGTCGATGATCGACTCGCTGGTGCCGGCCTCCCTGGCCCGGGCGACGTCCTCGGCGTTGGCCTCGACGATCTCGCTCGTACGGACCTCCAGCGCGTCCGCGATCGCCAGCAGCGCGTCGTCCTTGGCCGAGCGCGGGAGTGGCGCGATTTCGGCGGCGGCGGCGCGTGCCCGGTAGGCGGCGCGGACGACCGGGGTCATGTCGTCGTACGGCGTGACGGACGGCGAGCCCGACGGGGTACCGGCGGAAGCGGGGGAATGCGACGAGGTCATACTCGCAGCGTAATGCGCTCCGGACGGGCATCCATCACATATCCCGCTCTGCGAGACGCTCAGGGGTCGCCCCGCGCCCGGTACGTCAGTACGGGTGCACGCCCACGGGGGCGGCGGGCGGCGGGCCGTACCCCTCCGCGATCCGCAGGTGGTACGTCTCGCGGTCGATGACCTCCAGGCCGACGATCTCCCAGGGCGGCAGCCCCGCGCTCTGCCGGTGCTCGCCCCACAGGCGGAGCGCCACGGCGGCGGCGTCGTGCAGGTCGCGGGCCTCTTCCCAGTACCGGATCTCGGCGTGATTATTGGCGTACCGACTGGTCAGCAGGAACGGGTGGTCGTGCGCGAGCTGCTCCAGGGCCCGTCTGACGTCCTTCAGCGGGGCCTCCTGGCCCGAGACGCTGAGGGTGATGTGCCACAGCTTGGACACCGGGCGGTCCGGGGTGCGCCGCTCCGGCTGGCTTCCCGACTGCCGGCCCGTGGCGCCGTCGTCGAGGACGGTTTCGTCGAAGTCGGCCCCGGCCTCGACACTCGTCAAGGCGCGTTCGGCCGTCCCTCGGGGCAGAGCCCCTGGGCGCGCTCGTCTCACCGGCGGCCTCCTGTTAGTGCGTCGTGGTGCTGTCACCCCGCTTACCCCTGAGACAAAGTTGACCAGTCCTGCGCGGAACGTGGGGCGGTTTTGGTGAAGGTCTCTGGCGGATGGCGGGACTTTCAGCCGTTCTGGGACGGGTCTAGGGCTGGAGGACGACGAGATCGTCCCTGTGTACGACCTCCCTCTCGTATGCCGGACCCAGCTCCTTCGCCAGCTCCCTGGTGGACCGCCCCAGGAGCTGGGGAATCTCCTTGGAGTCGAAGTTGACCAGCCCCCGTGCGACGGCCCGGCCGGAGGCGTCGCGCAGCTCGACGGGGTCACCGGCGCCGAACTCGCCCTCCACGGCCGCGATGCCCGCCGGCAGCAGGGATTTCTTGCCCGCGACGACCGCCCGCACCGCGCCGTCGTCCAGGATCAGGGCGCCCTGCGGGGTGGAGGCGTGGGCGAGCCACAGCAGCCGGTCGGCGGAGCGGCGGCCGGTGCGGCGGAAGTACGTGCCGGTGTCCCGGCCCGCGAGGGCGTCGGCGGCGCGGCTGGCCGAGGTCAGGACGACCGGGACGCCGGCGGCCGCGGCGATGCGGGCCGCCTCGACCTTGGTGACCATGCCCCCGGTGCCGACGCCGGCCTTGCCCGCCGAGCCGATCTCGACGCCCTCCAAGTCGGCCGGACCGCGCACCTCCGCGATGCGCGAGGTGCCGGGCTTGGACGGGTCGCCGTCGTACAGCCCGTCCACGTCGGAGAGGAGCACCAGCAGGTCGGCCCGCACCAGGTGGGCCACGAGCGCGGCGAGCCGGTCGTTGTCGCCGAACCGGATCTCGTCCGTGGCGACCGTGTCGTTCTCGTTGACGACCGGTACGGCGCCCATGGCGAGGAGCTGGTCGAGCGTCCGGTAGGCGTTGCGGTAGTGGGCGCGGCGGCTGGTGTCGTCGGTGGTGAGGAGCACCTGGCCGACGCGTACGCCGTAGCGGGCGAAGGAGGCGGTGTAGCGGGCGACGAGCAGGCCCTGTCCGACGCTGGCGGCGGCCTGCTGGCGGGCGAGGTCCTTGGGGCGGCGGGCGAGGCCGAGCGGCGCGAGCCCGGCGGCGATGGCGCCGGAGGAGACCAGGACGATCTCCTTCTCGCCACCGCTGCGGACCTTGGCGAGTACGTCGACGAGCGCGTCGACGCGGTCGGCGTCGAGGCCGCCCGAGGCGGTGGTGAGGGACGAGGAGCCCACCTTGACGACGATCCTGCGGGCTTCCGTTACGTACTGCCTTGCCACTGTCACGTGGGAAATCTATGCCAGGAGCGGTGTTCGGCGCGCGCGCATTCCAGCCGATGGACATGCGGCTGGACACCCCCGGGATCAGTCCCCGGCCCGCCGCATCCGCCGCGGCACCAGTCCCGCCGCAAGCGCCGCCAGGCGCCGCGCCCGGCGCCGGGTGACGGTGAACGGGCCGGGTGCGCCACGCACCTCGTAGGCGGTGTCCGGCAGGCCCACCGCCGGGTCCCGGAAGTGCGGGTACGCCAGGTACTCGCGGCCCCGCCGGCGTACCCGCTCCGGCTGCTCGCCCGCCTGGAGGAAGGTCACGACGTCCACCAGCGCGTCGGGCCGGTCCATCGCCACGCACGTCAGGCGCAGCCGGTCCTCGGTCTTCAGGCGGCCCGCCACGCCGGGCGTCCAGTACGCGGCCATCAGCGGGGCGGCCAGTCGCATCTTGGCGAGCAGGATGTCGCGGGGCTGCCGGAGGACGACGGGGCCGAACTGGGGCAGCAGCGTGACCGTGAACGGCCTCATCATCAGCAGGTCGCGCCGCTCCCCCGGCGGTACGTGCGCGGCGATGAGTTCCATCAGGGCCTTGGCCGAGTCGAAGCGGGGCACGTAACCACCGGTCTTCGTCAGGTGTTTGCCGTCCTCGCGGCCCACCAGGTAGTAGCAGGTGTGGTCGGCGACCACGGAGACCCCGCTCCCGCGCAGGTACGCCTCCAGCGTGAACAGCGCGTCCTCACCGGTCGTCAGCGACTCGTCGAACCGCATGCCGTGCCGGACGAGCAGTTCGCGCCGGAACAGCTTCTGGGCGCTGAGCGTGTACTTGACGTTGGAGCGGTAGATGTCGGCGCGTTCGACGGTCCGCTTCCACATCGACTTGGCGGCGTTGCGGTTGACGCCGACGGTCTTGCCGAGCACCACGTCCGTACCGGCCTTGTCGGCCATGGCGACGAGACGTTCCAGTGCCTCCTCGCCGAAGTAGTCGTCGGCGTCGAGGAAGAAGACGAACCGGCCGCGGGCGAGGGCGAGCCCGGTGTTGCGCGGGGCGCTGGGGCCACCGGAGTTGGCCTGCCGCACCACGCGCGTGGGGACCTTGGAGCGGGCGGCGAACTCCTCCAGGTACTCCCCGGTGCCGTCGGTCGAACCGTCGTCCACGGCGACGATCTCGATGCGGTCGGCGCCGATCGTCTGCGCCTCGACCGATTCCAGGCACTTCACCAGGTACGGCATCGCGTCGTAGGCCCCGATGATCACGCTGACGTCGGGAGTGTTCTCAGTCATCGGCACCCACTGGATTCCTTACCTGGCGGTAAGCGGCAAACGGACGAAGTTCGCCCGTCATGGTGCCCTTCGGGCGTTTCGGTGGTGTGACGGCACGCACAGCGGCCCGTAAGTCCGCCTCGTACGAGGGACTTACGGGCCGCGGTGTGTACGTCCGGCTTTACGCCGGGGCGGCTTGACGCGGGGGCCGTCTACCAAGAGCCGTCTGCCGGGGGCCGTCTGCCGGGGTGCTGTACGCGGGGCGCTTGACGCCGGCGTGCTCTGCCCGGTGGCACCGGAAGCGGTCAGTGCGCGACCGTGGCCTCCTCGGCGCCGTTCTCCGCCACCGTGTCGACAGCGGCGCCCACCGGCTCGGCGCCGGCGCCGTCGGCCTCCTGGTCGAGCTCGCCGATGCGCTGGCCGGCCAGCCGCTGGGCGACGCCGTTGTTGCGGGCCTCGGCCTTGGCGGTCAGCGCCCGCACGGCGGCGTTGAACTGCTCGATGGACGTGGGCTCGTCGGGGCCCAGCAGGTACCGCTTGAGCGACTTGCGCTCGTCCGCGAGCCGGTCGGCGGCCGGGTCGGCCACGGCGGCGAGCAGCTCGTCCAGCTCGGTGGCGCTGTTGGAGAGGATCACCGCGGCGCGGACGGCGGTGTTCTGGCGCTTGAACTCGTCGACGCCGAGCTCCGCGGAGTCCGTCACCGCGTACGGCTTGCCGCTCGCGATGAAGTCGGACACGACGCTGGAGATGTCGGAGACCATGCCATCGGCCTCGTTGAAGCAGTCGTACAGCTTGGGCTCGGGGCCGGTGACGACCGCGTGCTCCCACCAGCCGAAGGAGCGCCAGTAGGCGTCGTTCCACTCGGCCCGCAGCCGCTTGATCTCGGCGAGGCGCTGCGGGTCGGCGAGCGAGACGCGCGACTCCTCGGACTCGTCGCCGCCCTTGCGGCCGGGGCGGGTGAGCTCGGCGAGCCGGGCCTCGATCCGGGCCAGCTCGGCGCGCGCCGCGGCCTGGGACGCCTGGGCGGCGGCGGTCTCCTTCGCCCAGCGCGGGTCGGCGGCACGCTCGGCGTTGGCCGCGGCGACCATCTTCTGGATGCGCTCGTCGACGGCCTTGGCCTTCTTGTTGACGAGTCCGGTGAAGGGGTGCGGCTTGTAGATCACCCGGACCGGCCGGGGGGCGTTCAGCAGCCGCTTCATGATGTTCTCGCCGGCCAGCAGCAGGGAGGTGTTGCCGGGGTTGTTGTCCCAGCCCTCCCAGGTGGGGGCGTAGAGGACGGTGGGGATGGCGTTCTTCGGCGTGCCCGTCCAGGTCTGGATCGGCGCGAGCTGCGGGCGGCCCACCTCGACGATGTCGTCGTCGCGGACGCCCACGTCGGCGAGCGCGTAGCGGTCGCGGCCGGCCTGGCCGGCGGTCCACACCTCGTCGTACACCTTGGAGAACGGGTTGACGCTGGCGAGCTTGTCGCTGTCGCCGTGCCCGATGAAGACGTGCTTCATGGTCGGCACGCGCAGCATGTGGATGTTCTTGCCGACGTTGGCGGGGTACAGCGTGACGCGGATCGAGGACAGGTCCATGGCCATCAGGTGCTGGCCGCCGGGGACGCACAGGATCGGCACGGACGTCGGGTTGAGCTTCTTGACCAGGTTCCGCTCACGCATGATGATCAGCGGCCGGCCGTCGACCTGCTCCATCGTCTCCAGCCACATGTTGACCTGGTACGCGGAGTCGTCGGAGCCCGAGAAGTACAGCGCGACCGTCGGCTGGTACTCGCGCAGCCAGGTGGCGACGGCCTTGAGGGCGGCGCCCGCGGCCGGCGCGCGGCGCTTGCGGCGCAGGTAGGGCACGAGGGCCGCGGTGTAGAGCAGGCCCAGCCCGAGGGTCGCCGCGACACCCGCGTACCCGAGGACGTTCCGGCCGGTGGCGACCGCGGCGATCACGCCCGCCATGGCGGGGATGTCGAGGTGCAGCATCTTCTCGGCGGAACGGCTGAGCAGCGCCCGCGGCGGGGCGTCGGGGATGCGTACGGCGTTGAGGTCGATGTTGCGGGTGACCACCGGCATGGTGCGCCGCAGCCGGATCAGGGTCGCGAGGGCGCCCTGGGGGGCCTGGAGGCCGAAGAAGAGCAGGAAGCAGGCGACCGCCGCGTAGAACACGGGCTGCTCGGCGAGGCCTTCGCGGGCGAGCAGCATGATCAGCAGGAGCTGGCGCAGCAGGAAGCGGATCGGCAGCCCGGCCCTGACCTTGCTCAGCCGGTTGATCAGGTAACTGTTCTTCTGGTGCAGATACCAGTCGGCGACGTAGGTCACGGCACCGGCGGCCGCGAAGAACCAGAGGTTCGGGATGAGGGCGGCGAGCATGACGCACGGATATCCCAGTCCCATGAGGACTGCCGCGGCGAGCTCTGACGCACTGCCCACACGTGCCAGGCGAATGGCGGTCGAAATCACGAAGAACCTGCTCCAGAGGGGGTGCCGGTTTTTTCACATGGACAAAACTCTTGTGAAGGCGAGCACTTCACGGACCGACTTCACGAACTGACTTTATGGTCTGCTTTACGAGACTCTCACGAATCGAGTCTTACGAACTCGGGCCTCTGCATTCGCACAAAGCGACACAGAGGCCCGAAGAGCACATCTGGTGAGTATTACACATCTTCCTGTCGGTCCAGCACGGAGGCCAGGGCCTGCTCGAAGCCCGACGCCTCGCTCGCCCCACGGGTGGGGTCCTGCTGCCGTACGTCGATGACATGGCCGGTGAGCTCGGAGAGCAGCACGTCCAGCGAGGTCCGGGCCACGGCCTCGGAGGACAGCAGCGATCCGGCGGGCTCCTGGCCGAATGCCTTCGTACGCATCGGTGTGGCGGTGCGCTCGGGGTTGACGCAATTCACCCTGATTCCGTCGCCGGCCCATTCGTCGGCGAGGGCCTGGGTGAGATTCACCATGGCGGCCTTGGTGGACGAGTAAAGGCTGTACTCGGCGCGGCCGCGGGTGTAGCTGGAGGAGGTGTAGAGCAGGAGCTGGCCCTTGGTTTCGACCAGGTATTTGTATGCGGCCCGGGCGATCTGCACGGGCGCCAGGTAATTGACGTTCAGCGCTTCCTGAATGGTCGCGTTGTCGGTCTCGGCGAGCTTGCCGATGCGCAGCACGCCCGCCGTGTTGATGACGTAGTCGATACGGCCGCTCTCCGCGTACGCCTTGGCGAGGGCCTCCTCGACGTGCTCGGGGTTCTCGACGTGCGTTCCGGTGGTGGAGCGGCCCAGCGCGTACACCGTGGCCCCGTACCGCTCGGCGAGGGCGGCGATGTCGGCGCCGATGCCGTACGAGCCGCCGAAGACGACGAGGGTCTTGCCGGACAGCAGCTCGCGGTAGGCGGCCTCGTCGGCCTGGCGCGGGGCGGCGGTGGAGGCGAGCTGGAACAGCTTGTCGGCGATGAAGACGTCGACGGGCTGGGTGACCTTCATGTTGTACTCGTCGCCCGCGACGACGTAGATCGGCACGTCGGGCAGGTACTTCAGGACCACGCTGCAGTCGTCGGTGGCCTGGAAGTTGGGGTCGCCGGCCGCGATCTCGTACGCCCGCTTGATCGTGGACAGCTTGAACGCCTGCGGGGTCTGGCCGCGGCGCAGCCGGGAGCGGTCGGGGACGTCGGTGATGAACTCGCCGTCCTCGCCGTGGGTGCGGGTCACGATGATCGTGTCCGCGGAGGGGATGGCGACGTCGACGGCCTGGTAGCGGTCGAGGGCGTCGACACAGTCCTTGATCACGCGCTGTGACAGAAGCGGACGCACCGCGTCATGGAAGAGGACGTTGAGGTCCTCCCCCTCGCCGAGGCCCTCGCCGAGCGCCTGGATGGCGCGCTCGGTGGTCTCGTTGCGGGTGGCGCCGCCCTCGATGACGCGGGTGACCTTGGTGAGCCCCGCCTTGGCGATGATCTTCTCGACGTCGGGCACGAAACCCGGCGCCATCAGCACGATCACGTCGTCGACGCACTCCGCCTGTTCGAAGATCGTCAGCGTGTGCTCGATGACCGCCTTGCCCGCGATCTTCAGCAGTTGCTTCGGGATCGCGAGTCCCACGCGCTGGCCGGTACCGCCGGCGAGCACGACTGCTGTGGTGCGGGGCTTGGCTTCATGCGGCGCTGACACAGAACGACCTACCTTGCGACGACTGGGGGACGGGCTGATGGTCGCACTCTCCGTGACCGTCTCGCAAGGCGGACATCGGGCCCCCCACACCCCCGGGACACCTCGTGTTCACCGTGTGGCCAGGGAGAGCGGACGAGTGCCGTGACGGCGCTCCGGTGACCGACATCACGCGGTCGGCTTGTCGACGACATTGAGGACGAGCTCGTTGGCGGCGCTGTAGAAAACCTTGATCACGACCCGTTCCCGCGGCTTGCCCGCCAGCTTCCGGAGGACGGCCCGCGCCAGCCCGAGGGGCTGCTTCTTGCGCAGTTCGACCGGGGGGTAGGGGAAGAGGGAGCCCTTCTCCACGACGTCGTCGAGGATGCGCGCGAGCCGGACCGGCTCGGCCGCCGGGGCGGGCCGGAGCCACAGGTCCCACACATCGTGTGGGTCCTGCTGGCGGGCGGCGGGGGCGGTGCAGGAGAAGGTGAACCGGAAACCGTCGGTGCCGTGCCCGGTCCCCGGGAAGGCCAGCTCCAGCGGTGCCTTCCCGCGCCGCCGCAGCAGGAGCTCCGGTTCGCCCCCTGCCTCGGCCGCGCCGTACCACCGCGCGGACAAGGTGATCGTCCCGCCCTCGATCCGGACGTCGCCGACCTCGGCGTGCACGGGGCGCACCCAGGAGCGGAGGTGCAGAGCACCGCACCTTGTATACGGAACGAGCTGCCGGACCGGTTCGCCGGCGCGCTGCCGCCCGGCCGCGCGCATCGCCCCGCGCTGGTCGATCGCGCGGGTGGCGAGCGGTACGCGCCCGCCGTCGCCGGGCAGTTCCACGTGGACGGGGTGGACGCCCTCGGCGAACGGCGTGCCGGCGGGGACCGTCGCGGTGCCGTGCCCGTCGAAGGGGAAGCCCTGCTCGCCGTCGTGCGCGCCGACCACCAGGCGGGCGCCCTTGCGCGGGGTGAGCAGCGTCACGGTCAGGGTGCCGTCGTCGGCCGCGACGCAGTCCGCGACGGTGTCCGTCACCGGGGCGGGGGCGGGCTCGTGGTGGTGACCGGCGCGGTGGGTGGCGGCCGCGCCGAGCTCGGCGAACAGCTCCTCGTACTGCTTGGCCACCGGGCCCGGGTCGAAGCGCCGGCCGTTGACGAGGGCGGCGGCGCCCATGCGGCGGCGCAGCTCCGGGTCGTCGATGAGCCGGAGCAGCGCGGCGGCGACGGCGTCGGCGTCACCGACGGGTACGAGGAGGCCGTCCTCGCCGTCCTTGATGATCTCGCGGGGGCCGTAGTCGCAGTCGGTGGACACCACGGGCAGGCCGCAGCGCATCGCCTCGACGAGGGTCATGCCGAAGGACTCGTGGCGGGACGTCGACACGGCTATCGCGCCCTTGACCCACTCGGGCTCGATGGGGGAACGCGGGCCCATGAGGTGGACGCTGTTGTAGAGGCCGAGTTGGTCGATCTTCTTGCGGAGCCGGTCCTTCTGGTTGCCCCAGCCGCAGATGCGCAGCGTCCACTCGGGGCGCTGGGCGACGACCTTGGCGAACGCCTCGATGAGCACGTGGTACTGCTTCTCGGAGGCCAGCCGCCCGGCCGCCATGATCGTGGTGCCCGAGGTGTCGGAGGGCGCCACCACCGGCTCGGGCACGCTGTTGGGGATGGCCAGCACGCGGGTGTCCGGCAGCGGCATCCGCGCCCGCCAGGAGGCGGCGTCGCCTTCGGAGACGGTGACGAACGCGTCGAGCTTCGTCAGGAACCCGGCCATCTCGGCCCGCAGATCGGGCTTGTGGTGGTTGTGCGTCATGTGCTCCTGGCCGATGAGCACGGCGCCCTCGGGCGCGAACGCGGCGACGTACGCGACGAGTCCGGGCCGGGTGCCTATGACGACGTCGGCGTCGGAGCCGGCCCCGGCGTAGTGGGCGCGGACGCGCTCGTCGGTGAGGCGGCTGTACTCCTTGTACCGCGCCTCGTTCTTCGGGAAGTGCTCGGCGGGCTGGAGGTGCCGCTCGTGCTTCTTCTCGTTGGCCGGGGAGGAGGGGCGGGTGTCGACGAGCGGTACGACGGTGATGCGGGGGTCGATCGCGAAGAGCGGCTCGTCCCGGTGCCGGAACACGGAGACGATCTCCACCTCATGCCGTCCGGCGAGCTCTTCCGCGAGGTTCAGCGTGGTGCGGATGGTGCCGCCGATGCCGTAGATGGTGTGGATGAGGAAGGAGACCTTCATCAACGCTCCGTTCAAGTCAGCCGGGGCACCTGCGGCCCCGCCCCCGCAAACAAGACGGTGATCCCTGGCCACAGGTTGTCCGCCTGGAGCGACGTAAACGGGATTTCATGCGCTTTTTTCGACGCGCTCCCGGCATCAGGAGCGGAGGGTGGCGTCCGCGAGCGCGAGGACGACTCCGTCGCTTTCGCAGTTGCCGGCGGTGATCTTGAGCCTGGCGGCGCCCGTCACGTCGACGGTGACGGTCGTCGGCCGGTTGATCTCGGCACCGACGGTCTTCCGTACCGTGCCGTCCGTGGCGACCGTCACCTCGACCACGTCGGCCGTGCCGTTGTCGTCGAGTCCGACGGTGAGGGTGAGCGACCGGTAGCGCTCGTTGATGCTGTACTCCACGGAGCTCACCTGGCACGAGTACGTCAGGACCATGGCCTGCTCGTGCGTCTTCCCGCCCATGGTGACCGAGCGGAGGTCGAACGCGTCGCCGCCGGACAGTGGCGAGAGGTCGGTCAGCGGCACGACCCCCGAGGGCAGCGGCGCGGGGCTCGGCGGTCCGGCCGTGCCGGACGCGCCGGGGGCGGGTGCGGGTGCGGTCACCGTGGCCGTGACGGTGGCGGTGACCGTCGCGGTCACCGTGGAGGTGACGTTGCGCGCCGTGGGCGAGTTGACCACGGTCGGCAGGCCGAGGAAGCCCAGGAGCAGACCCGCCACGGCGGCCAGGGCCGAGATCAGCGCCGCGATCTCCCCCAGCCTGCGCTCGCGGCGCTCCTCCGGCGCCGGTGGCTCCCCGGGCGGTGCCCCCGGCCCGTCCACCGGCGGCTCCCCGGCCGCGGGCGGCGGGGCGGGAGGCATGGGCGGTAAGGCACTCGGCGGCGTCGGCGTCGGGTCACTCACGGCTGCCCCCTTCAGACGTGTCGAGTACACATCATCGAGCCCGTTCGCACCCCGCGGCAACAGGCCCCGCGCCCACCGCTCCCCCGGGGCGCCCCGGCCGGCGCCGTCCCCCACACGACGGCGCCCCCGCCCGGGCTCCAGGAGCACGGGGCGGGGGCGCGGGGGCGCGGGGGCGCGGGGGCGCCGGCCGGCGCAAGCCGGTCAGTGTCAGAAGGGCTCGAAGCCCTCGAACTCGCGCTGCGCCTCGTCCCGCTCCGCCTGGCGGTCCTTGCGGCGCTGCGCGGCCGGGCGCGGGGCCTCCATGCGGTGGTCCTCGCCACGACGGCCGAGCATCTCCGCGCCCGCCATCATCGTGGGCTCCCAGTCGAAGACGACCGCGTCCTCCTCGGGGCCGATGGCCACGCCGTCGCCCGCGCGGGCTCCGGCCTTCATCAGCTCCTCCTCGACGCCGAGGCGGTTGAGGCGGTCCGCCAGGTAGCCGACGGCCTCGTCGTTGTTGAAGTCCGTCTGGCGCACCCAGCGCTCCGGCTTCTCGCCGCGCACGCGGAAGAGGCCGTCCTCCTCCTGCGTGACCGTGAAGCCCGCGTCGTCGACCGCCTTCGGGCGGATGACGATCCGGGTCGCCTCCTCCTTGGGCTTGGCCGCGCGCGCCTTGGCGACGATCTCGGCCAGCGCGAAGGACAGCTCCTTCAGGCCCAGGTGGGCGACGGCGGAGACCTCGAAGACGCGGTAGCCGCGCGCCTCCAGGTCGGGGCGGATCATGTCCGCGAGGTCCTTGCCGTCCGGGATGTCGATCTTGTTGAGGACGACGATGCGGGGCCGGTCGTCGAGGCCGCCGTACTGCTTCAGCTCCTCCTCGATGACGTCCAGGTCGGTCACCGGGTCACGGTCGGACTCCAGCGTCGCCGTGTCCAGCACGTGCACCAGCACCGAGCAGCGCTCGACGTGGCGGAGGAACTCCAGGCCCAGGCCGCGGCCCTGGCTGGCGCCGGGGATCAGGCCGGGGACGTCGGCGATGGTGTAGACGGTCGACCCGGCGGTGACCACGCCCAGGTTCGGCACGAGCGTGGTGAACGGGTAGTCCGCGATCTTCGGCTTGGCGGCGGACAGTACCGAGATCAGCGAGGACTTGCCCGCGCTGGGGTAGCCCACCAGGGCCACGTCCGCGACCGTCTTCAGCTCCAGGACGATGTCGCCGGACCGCCCCGGCTCGCCCAGCAGCGCGAAGCCGGGCGCCTTGCGGCGGGCCGAGGCCAGCGCCGCGTTGCCGAGCCCGCCCCGGCCGCCCTCGGCGGCGACGTACGACGTGCCGTGCCCGACCAGGTCGGCCAGCACGTTGCCCTTCTTGTCCAGCACGACCGTGCCGTCCGGCACCGGCAGGATCAGGTCCTGGCCGTCCTTGCCGGAGCGGTTGCCGCCCTCGCCGGGCTTGCCGTTCGTGGCCTTGCGGTGCGGCGAGTGGTGGTAGTCCAGCAGCGTGGTGATCGACTGGTCCACGACCAGGATCACATCGCCGCCCCGGCCGCCGTTGCCCCCGTCGGGGCCGCCGAGCGGCTTGAACTTCTCACGGTGGACGGAGGCACAGCCGTGGCCTCCGTTACCCGCGGCGACATGCAGCTCGACGCGGTCCACGAAGGTGGTCATGTTCTGTGCCTCCAGTTACGTACGGAAATGTCTACGTGGTAACACGCGAAAGGCGGACCCGCTTCCCGATACGTACGGGAAGTGAGGTCCGCCTCCGCGAAAGTGGATCAGGCAGCGGTCGGAACGATGTTCACGACCTTGCGGCCACGGAACGTGCCGAACTGCACCGCACCGGCCTGAAGCGCGAACAGCGTGTCGTCGCCGCCACGGCCGACGCCCGAGCCGGGGTGGAAGTGCGTGCCACGCTGGCGGACCAGGATCTCACCGGCGTTGACGACCTGACCGCCGAAGCGCTTCACGCCGAGCCGCTGAGCGTTGGAGTCGCGACCGTTCCGGGTGGACGATGCGCCCTTCTTGTGTGCCATGTCTCCTCAGTCCCTTACTTCGCAGCCGTGGGGATCGCAGTGACCTTGATCGCCGTGTACTGCTGGCGGTGGCCCTGACGACGGCGGTAGCCGGTCTTGTTCTTGTAGCGCAGGATGTCGATCTTGGCGCCCTTGTGGTGGTCCACGACCTCGGCCTGGACCTTGATGCCGGCCAGCACCCACGGGTCGCTGGTCACAGCGTCGCCGTCGACAACGAGCAGGGTCGAGAGCTCGACCGTGTCGCCAACCTTGGCAGTGGAAATCTTGTCAACCTCAACGATGTCGCCGACAGCAACCTTGTGCTGGCGACCACCGCTGCGCACGATGGCGTACACGCGGATCTCTCTCTCGCTCGGAACGGAAACCCCTGATGCCAGCCGCTCGCACGGACCGGCGGGTCCGTGACTGTCCGGGTGGGATGAGCGGCCTCTCCGGATCATCGACCGGAGGGAGGTGCTCAGGAGTTGGCGCGCATGGAAACACGCCGACGGTCAAGGTTACGGTCCGCGCTCCCACGGGTCAAACCGGCCCGTCCGGACCCCGTCGGGCCCGCCGCCCGTATGCTCACCGGGCAAGCCGCGGGAAGCCGCACACCGGAAGGCAGAGCACAGTGAACTACAGGGTCCAGCCCACCGCCCAGGTCGCCGACAGCGCCGAGATCGGCGCGGGCAGCAGCGTCTGGGAGCTCGCGCAGATCCGCGAGGACGCGAAGCTCGGCGAGGGCTGCGTGATCGGCCGCGGTGCGTACGTCGGCACGGGCGTGCGCATGGGCGACAACTGCAAGCTCCAGAACTACGCCCTGGTCTACGAGCCGGCCGAGCTCGGCGACGGCGTCTTCATCGGCCCCGCCGTCGTCCTCACCAACGACCACAACCCGCGCTCCGTCGACCCGGACTTCAAGCAGAAGCGCGGCGGCGACTGGGAGGCCGTGGGCGTGAAGATCGCCGACGGCGCCTCGATCGGCGCGCGCTCGGTGTGCGTGGCCCCGCTGGAGATCGGCCGCTGGGCGATGGTGGCCGCCGGCGCGGTCGTCACCAAGGACGTCCCGGACTTCGCGCTGGTCGTGGGCGTCCCGGCACGGCAGATCGGCTGGGTCGGCCGGGAGGGCGTGCGGCTGGTGGAGCGGGACGGCGAGCCCGGCGTGTGGGAGTGCCCGAAGAGCGGCGCGCTGTACGAGGAGAAGGACGGCACGCTCACCGAGCGCGCCGCCTGACGTCCGCGCAGCGGACGACGAAGGGCCCCGGGGATCCCCCGGGGCCCTTCGCGCTGCCGCGCCCGCACCCGGGCGCGCCACGCCTCACACCCGCGTCCACGCCCCCAGCGCGAGCCCCGGCTCCGGCTTCTGGCGGGCGACGCGCAGCGTGCCGTCCGTACCGAAGGCGGCCATGACGACACGTCCCCGGCCGTCGACGCCGAGTGCCGGGGCGCCCACGCAGGGGTCGCCGGTGAGCGTCCAGGTGGCGCCGAGGGCCTCGTCCTCGGTGGGGTAGGCGGCGAGGGCCGGGCGGCCGGTGGCGGCGTCCCGGCGGGCCATGACCGTGCAGTCGTGGCCGTCCACGGCGGTGCGCAGCAGGGCGACCGGACCGGTGCCCGCGCCGGTGCCGAGCGCGGACGGGGCCTTGTCGGAGGGGCGCCAGGCCCGGACCGTACCGTCGTCGGCGTCGTGCCAGAAGTGGGTGAGGCGGCCGGGGCCGGTGCGCTCCGTGGACAGGGAGCCCGCCTGGGCCCTGGCCGCGATGTCCTCCGCCCGCTGGAACTTCACGCCCTTGGTCTCCTGCGTCCAGCGCAGGATGTGGTCCTCCGTCGGCGCGACGAGCTCCATCAGCCCGTCGGAGGTGATCGACGCCGAGATCGCGCCGGTGATCCCGCTGCCCTTCAGGTCGGCCCACTTGTTCCACTTGCCCGACGGCACCGAGGCGCGCCCGCAGATCCCGCCGCCCACGTTGCGCACGAAGACGTGCAGCGATCCCTCGGAGTCGATGAGGCCCGTGGGCAGCCCGATCCGCGCGGCGAGCGCCGGGTCGTTCGGGTACGGGTTGCCGACCACGGCCCAGTCGCGCACGGCCAGGCCGGACTGGTACTGGAGCGCGAAGACCACGTCGGTGGCGGGCGTGCCGTCCGCGAGGCGCGTGCGGCGCAGCGACACCAGGTGGACGTAGCCGTCGGAGCCCTGGGCTATGGAGAGGTACGGCACGATGTCCGGCGCCGGGAACGACTCGGGGCCGGTCCACTCGGGGCCGCCCGGGTGCTTCTCGGTCCAGCGCAGCACGGCTCCCTCGACCGGGGCGTACGCCGTGAGGCGGCCGTCCTTGCCGCGCACCAGCCAGTCGGTGGTCGCCGGGAGGGAGGCGTCGGGGAGCGGGACGCCGGGGGCGGCGGCGCTACGGCGCGACGGGACGTCCGCCGGCCGCTTGGACTTCCGCGCGGACCACACCGCCATGGCTCACCGCCGACCTTCCCCTGAACAGTTCAAACAGTTCACGCACAGTTCCCCCAAGCTTGCGCGACCATAGCATTTTGGCGCGTGTTCCCCAGTCCCCCGGAAGGCCCAACCGGGTGCGTCCGCGTGGGACCCTCGTGGCGTGCTGACTCTCCTCGTCGTCGACGCCGCGAACGTCGTCGGTTCCGTGCCCGACGGTTGGTGGCGGGACCGCCGCGGAGCCGCCGAGCGGCTGCGTGACCGGCTCGTCCCCTACGCCTCGGGCGGGGTCGCCGGGCATCCGGGCCCGCTGGACGTGGTCCTCGTCGTCGAGGGGCGGGCCCGGGGCGTGGGGCCGGTGCCGGGCGTGCGGGTCGACGAGGCGCCGGGCAGCGGCGACGACCGGATCGTGGAGCTGGCGGCCGAGGCGGCCGCGGCGGGGCGCGGGTGCGTGGTGGTGACGGCCGACCGGGAGCTGCGGCGGCGCGTGGCGGCGCACGGCGCGGAATGCCTGGGCCCCCGCTCGGTACGGCCCTGACCTCACCGGAAAAGCGGCGCGAAACCTCGTCGTCAACTGTTCATGGAATCGTTATCCCAGCCGTTCACCGGTGCGCACGCGGCTTCTGACCATGTCTGACCACCGCCGTCGGACCCGGGCGTTCCGGCCAGTGCTCCGGCCGCGGGCCTGGTCATCCCGGCCATTGCCTACGATGGCACGGCACGCCTCCCTCATTGACCTGTCCCAGTAGAAGAAGAGTGCTCAGTGAAAGTCATCAGCATCGTCGGCGCACGTCCCCAATTGGTGAAGCTCGCTCCCATCGCGGCGGCGTTCGCCGAGACGGAGCACGAGCACTTCATCGTGCACACCGGGCAGCACTACGACGCCGACCTCTCCGACGTCTTCTTCGACGGCCTCGGCATCCCTGACCCGGACGTCCACCTGGGCGTCGGTTCCGGCAGCCACGGCGTCCAGACCGGTGCGGTGCTCTCCGCGCTCGACCCGGTCCTGGAGCGCGAGAAGCCGGACTGGGTCCTGGTCTACGGCGACACCAACTCCACCATCGCCGGTGCCCTTTCGGCCGTGAAGATGCACCTGCCGGTCGCCCACCTGGAGGCGGGCCTGCGCTCCTTCAACCGGCGCATGCCGGAGGAGCACAACCGCGTCCTGACCGACCACTGCGCCGACGTCCTGCTCGCCCCGACCGAGGAGGCCATGCGCCACCTCGCCGACGAGGGCCTCAAGGACCGTGCCGTGCTGGCCGGCGACGTGATGGTCGACATCTGCCTGAAGATCCGGGACGACGTGCTGGCCGGGAAGCACCCCGCGCCCGTGCTGCCCGAGGGCATCGACCCTTCGAAGCCGTTCCTGCTGGCCACACTGCACCGGCCGGACAACACCGACGACCCGGAGCGGCTGCGCGCCATCATCGACTCGCTGGCCGGCCTCCCGGTCCCGGTCGCGCTGCTCGCCCACCCGCGCCTGGTCGCGCGTGCCGAGGAGCACGGCATCGAGCTGAACACCGGTTCCGTGCACGTCGGCCGTCCGCTGCCGTACGCCGGTCTGGTCGCCGCCGTGCTCGCCTCCGCCGGTGTGGTCACCGACTCGGGCGGTCTGCAGAAGGAGGCGTTCCTGCTGGAGCGCATCACCACCACCATCCGTCCCGAGACGGAGTGGGTGGAAACCGTGGACACGGGCTGGAACGTCCTTGTTCCCGACCCGCACACGCTGTCCGCCGACGAGTGGGCCGCGACCGTGACCCGCGCGGTGCCCACGGCGGACCCGGGCACCCCGTACGGCGACGGGCGGGCCGCCCAGAACGTTGTCCGGATCATGGAAGAGTGGAAGGGAGGCAGCCGGCACGCGTGACCGGACAGGTCCTCTCAAGAGGCACTTTTCCGTACATGTCACCGTGCTAGCGTCACCGGTTATGTCAGCGTCTCCCAGGTCCGGGCTGCCCGCGGCAGGCAAGCGGCCCCATGTGATCTACCTCGCCATCGGCTTCCCGCCCGCGGCCAAGAGCTGCGCGTACCGCATGCGCGAGACCGCGAACCAGTTCATCAACCAGGGCTGGGACGTCACCGTCGTCACCATCGCGCAGGAGTCGTGGGAAAGGGACTCCGGCGTCGACCTCACCCTCCTGGAGCAGGTCGATCCGAAGATCAAGGTCGTCGAACTCCCGCTGGTGCGTGAGGACCTGGAGACGGACATCCGTCTGTACAGCGAGGAGCGCGCACTCAACCCGAACGGGTGGGTGACGCGGCTGCGCCGTCGCCAGATGGAGCCTTTCCCCGAGCCCAACTTCGGTGAGTGGCGCGAGGATCTGGAGCAGGCCGTGCTCCGCATCCACGGCGAGCACCCGGCCGACCTGCTGCTCGCGAGCTGCGTCCCCTACGTCAACCTCGCCGCGGCGTGGAAGCTGTGGGAGGAGGCGAAGGTCCCGTACGCGGTGGACTTCCGCGACGGCTGGTCCATCGACGTCATCGACGGCGTCGAGGCATTCTCCCGCGACTCCGCCGAGGGTCGCTGGGAGCAGAAGATCCTCGACAACGCGCTGTCCCTGTGGGTCGTCAACGACCCGATCGCGGAGCACTACCGCACCCGCTACCCCGACTTCGCCGACCGCGTCCACGTCGTGCGCAACGGCTACGACGCCGACAGCTCGCCCGGCAAGGCGCACCGCGCCAACCCCGAGGCGGGCCTGGCGTTCGGCTACCTCGGCACCGTCAACTTCACGGTCCCGCACCTGGAGACCGTGCTCAACGCCTGGCGCGCGGCCCGCGAGAAGGAGCCGCTGCTGGCCAACGCCACCTTCGAGGTGCGCGGCCACATCGGCAACGGCTCCGGCCGCGAGGCCAACCGGCACGCCGAGGTCCTCAAGCAGGCCGAGGTCGACGGCGTACGCTTCGGCGGCCCCGCCGCCAAGGCCGAGGTGGCGTCCATCTACGCCCGCTGGGACGCGATGGTCCTCATCCTCATCGGCGGCCGTTACGTCACCTCCGGCAAGGTGTACGAGTACATGGCGACCGGTCTGCCGATCGTCTCGGCGCACGTCGTCGAGCACGACGCCTCCAACGTGCTGCGCGGCCACCCGCTGTGGACGGGCGCCGTCGGCATCGACGAGGAGGGGCTGACCGAATCGTTCATCAAGGCCGCGCACATGGCGGTCGAGACGAGCGACGAGGTGCACGCCGAAGCCATGGCGCACGCCGACCAGTTCACCCGCGAGGCGCTGATGACCGCCGCCGTGAAGCAACTGATCGACGACTACACCGCCCTCACGGCGGAGCGGGCGGACACCGCGGACGCGGCCTCCCCCGCCGAGAACCAGATCGTCGCCGGAGGACCGTCCCTGTGACCAACGTCCTGTTCATCGCCAGCGTCCGCCCCCAGGTGGGCGTGTTCGCCGACTCGGTGCGCAAGTTCCGCGCCGCGGGCGCGAAGACGTACCTCGCCGGTACCTTCCACCTGGAGCCGGTCGCCGAGGAACTCGCCGCCATGGAGCTGGACGGCACCCTCCAGCTCCCGCGCAACCTCAACTTCCGCAGCACGGCGCTGCGCCGCAAGGCCCGTACGGCGCCCGGCGGCATGAAGGTGTGGATGCAGTGCCAGCGCGACGGCAAACTGCGCCAGCTCGCCCGCAAGGCCGACGTCCTGGTGGCGCTCGACGCGGGCGCCGTCTACACGGTGTGGCGCCTGGCGCAGTACTACCGCGTCGAGGAGGCCCACTTCGGCCTGGCGCCGGCCCTGAAGGCCGTCGAGCGGGTCAAGGCCAAGGGCTCCGCCGCCGGCCGTGGCGTCCTGCCGCCGCTGGACGTCGTCAAGCAGAACGTGCGCCGCTCCATGGACGGGCTGCCCGCCACCGTCATGCGGCACGCCACCGCCCGCCCGGTGATGCGCTCCACCGTGGGCGCCCGGATGTGGCGCACGGCCGTCACCGCGCCCGGCGTGCCGGCCAAGGTGCGCATCGCGACCTCCCGTTACGTGGCCGAGGGCATGCAGTGGGCGGGCCGCACCAGCGGCGCCGCCCTGGCGCTCGCCGCCGCCGCGTCGAAGATCCCCGACCTGGGGCTCAAGGCGCAGTTGCTGGACGAGGCCGTGATGAAGGAGCTGGGCAAGGGGCTCAACCCGCGTGACCTGGGCAAGGCGGTCGCCGCTCAGCTCGCGCACGCCGACGCCCAGTTCGCCCAGGGCGACTACGAGAAGGCGTCCTTCGCACTCGACCGGGCGCTGTTCCTGGCCTTCCACCGGGTGCTGCACATCGACCAGCTCTCCTCCCCGCTGGCCAAGGACGCCGAGGGCTTCGTCGCCCCGCTGTACCGCTCCAAGGCCATGCAGACCCTCGCCCGCCCGCAGGGCAGGCGGACGCCCGCCGCGCCGGCCCCCAAGGACCGCCCGCTGCGGCTGCTGGTCACCACCAGCGCCAACGACAACTTCCTGCACCACATCCTGGACCGGTACGGCAACCACCAGGGCGTGGAGCTGCGGTACCTGGACCTCGCGGCGCAGAAGGCCCTCAAGCGGATCGCGTGGGCGGGCCGCCGGGTGCTGGAGGACCGCATGGCCGGCGGTACCAGCACCTACCAGGAGGAAGTCGAGCGGCTGATGCGGCCGTACCTGGACTGGGCGGACACCGTCTTCCTGGACTGGTCGGTCGGCCCGGCGGCGATGCTGACGACGATCGACCCGGGCGACACCCGGATCGTCGTCCGGCTGCACAGCTACGAGGCGTTCACCCGCTGGCCGCACATGACGGACTTCTCGCGGATCGACGACTTGGTCTACGTCGCCCCGCACGTGAAGGACCTCGTCGAGTCGCTGGTGCCGATGCTGCGCGGCGACGACGCGCCCCGGGCGCACCTCATCGACAACGCCATGGACCTGTCGGGCTTCGCCCGCCCCAAGTCCGCCGACGCCCGCTTCAACCTGGGCCTGGTGGGCATCAGCCAGGTCGCCAAGGACCCGATGTGGGCCGTGGACGTGCTGCGGCGGGTGCGGGAGCACGACGAGCGCTACCGGCTGCTGCTGGTGGGCGGCGACATGAACCCGAAGACCAGCCGGGCCACCCGCGACTACCGGCGCCAGTTCGACAAGGAGATCGCCCCGCTCATCGAGGAAGGCGTCGTGCTGAAGCTCGGCCCGACCGACGACGTGCCGTCGGCGCTCACCGACATCGGCGTGATCCTGTCCTCCTCGGTGCGTGAGGGCTGCCACGTGGGCCTGATGGAGGGCGCGGCGAGCGCCGCCGTCCCCGTCTCCCGCGACTGGCCGTTCTACGCGGGCAAGCCCAACAGCGCCCGCACGCTGTACCCGGAGGGCTGGGTCGTCGGCTCCACGGAGGAGGCCGCCCAGCGGATCCTGGAGACGACGGCGACCGAGGAGGCGTGGCAGAACGCCGGGAAGCTGGCCTCGGAGTACGCGCTGTCGACGTGGGACTGGCCGGTCGTGAGCAAGGTCTTCGACAAGCTCTTCCTCGGCGAGGAGTAGGCCGTACGCGAAAGGGCCCCGGGAGCGATCCCGGGGCCCTTCGCCGTGTGCGGTTGCTTACGGGTGGCGGAGCTGCCAGCCCGCCCACGCGGACTCGACCATCTCGCGCACCCCGTACCGCGCGCTCCAGCCCAGCTCCTCGGCGATGCGGGCGGCGGAGGCCACCACGCGGGCCGGGTCGCCGGGGCGGCGCTCGGTGACGAGCGGCTTGATGTCGGTGCGGCCGGTGACGTCCTGGATGATCCCGACCATCTCCGTGACGGAGACGCCCTCGCCACGGCCGATGTTCATGATCAGTGAGGCTTCCGGGTCGGCCGCGAGCCGGCGGGCTGCGGCGACGTGCGCGGAGGCGATGTCCTCGACGTGGATGTAGTCGCGGATGCAGGTGCCGTCGGGCGTCGGGTAGTCGTCGCCGAAGACCCGGGGCTGCTCACCGGCGGTGAGCCGTTCGAAGACCATCGGTACGAGGTTGAAGACGCCGTCGTCGCCCAGCTCGGGCGTGGCGGCGCCCGCCACGTTGAAGTACCGCAGTGACGCGGTCGCCATGCCGTACGTTCTGCCGGTCGCCGTGACCAGCCACTCGCCGGCCAGCTTGGTCTCGCCGTACGGGTTGATGGGCGCACACGGCGTGTCCTCGGTGACCAGGTCCACGTCGGGCATGCCGTACACGGCGGCCGAGGACGAGAACAGGAACCGGGACACACCGGCCTCGACGGCGCCCTCCAGGAGCGTACGGAGGCCCTCGACGTTCTCGTGGTAGTAGTACAGCGGCTTGGCGACCGACTCGGCGACCTGCTTCTTGCCCGCGATGTGCACGATGCCGGTGACGGCGTGCTCGCGCAGTACGCGGTCGACGACGGCACGGTCCAGGACGGTGCCGACCTCCAGGGGGACGCCCTCGGGGAGCCGCTCGGCGCGGCCCGTGCTCATATCGTCCAGGACGACGATCCGCTCGCCGCCCTCGGCCATCGCCTTCACCACGTGGGAGCCGATGAATCCGGCGCCGCCGGTGATCAACCAGGTCATGGGTAAACCTTCTGCGCGTCGGCCCCGCCCCGCGTGTGTGCGGGGCAGGGCCACGGTGGGTCGTGCGGTGTTGCGGGGGGGGGTCAGCCGCCGATGACGACGCGGCGGACGCCCTCCCAGCGGGCCGGGTCCGTGGTGCGGCGGCCGTCGACCAGGACGGTGACGTCCGGCAGGTCGGAGGCGGCCAGCTCCTTGTACTCGGCGTGGTCGGCCTGGAGGATCGCGGCGGTGACCTTCTCGCCCTGGTGCGGGGTCAGGCCGTGCGCGGCGAGCTCCTCGGCCGTGTACATCGGGTCCGAGACGTACGGGACGGCGCCCCGGGCCTTGAGGGCCTCGACGGTGCCGAAGACGCCGGAGAACGCGGTCTCCTTGACGCCACCGCGGTAGGCGGCGCCCAGCACGAGCACGTTGACGTCCTTCAGGTCGCCGTACGCGGCGGCCAGCAGGTCGACGGCGTACTCGGGCATCGCGGCGTTGGCCTCACGGGCCGAGCGCACGACGGTGGCCTCCGGGTCGTTCCACAGGTACATCCGCGGGTAGATCGGGATGCAGTGGCCGCCGACGGCGATGCCCGGCTGGTGGATGTGGCTGTAGGGCTGGCTGTTGCAGGCCTCGATGACCTTCAGGACGTCGATGCCCTGCTTGTCGGCGAACCGGGCGAACTGGTTGGCCAGGCCGATGTTGACGTCGCGGTAGGTGGTCTCGGCGAGCTTGGCGAGCTCGGAGGCCTCCGCGCTGCCCAGGTCCCACACGCCGTTGGCGCGCGGCAGGTCGTCGCGCTCGTCGAAGTCGAGGACCTGCTCGTAGAACTCGACGCCGTGCTTGGCCGACGCGTCGTCGATGCCGCCGACGAGCTTGGGGTAGCGGCGCAGGTCGGCGAAGACGCGGCCGGTGAGGACGCGCTCCGGGGAGAAGACCAGGTGGAAGTCCTCGCCCGCCTTCAGGCCGGAGCCCTCCTCCAGCATCGGCGCCCAGCGGGTGCGGGTGGTGCCGACCGGCAGGGTCGTCTCGTAGGAGACGAGGGTGCCGGGCTTCAGGCCCTTGGCGATGGCCTTGGTGGCGGCGTCCATCCAGCCGAAGTCGGGGGTGCCCTCGGCGTCCACGAACAGCGGGACGACGACCACGACGGCCTCGGACTGGGCGACGGCGGCCGCCGTGTCGGTGGTCGCGGACAGCAGACCGGCGTCGACGGTCTGCTTCAGCAGCCGGTCGAGGTCGTGCTCGCCGGGGAAGGGCTCGGTGCCGGCGTTGACCAGCTCGACGACCTTCTCGTTGACGTCGGCGCCGATGACCTTGTGGCCCTTGGCGGCGAACTGCACGGCGAGCGGCAGGCCGATCTTGCCGAGCGCGACTACACAGATATTCATCGGGTCAGTTTCCTCTTCACACGGGACATCAGTTGACGCAGTCGCTTGCCCACGCCGAGCGAGGGCTCCCAGAGCGGGGCCGTGGTGATCACCAGCCGCCCCTTGGCGTTGGCGTTGGCGGAGATCCGGTAGGGGATCCGCTCCCGCCAGCGCCGGGCCAGGGGCAGTGGCCGGCCACGGACCGGCACGGGAATCTCGTACGTCGAGCCTGCCACGTCGGCGTACACACGCACACCGAGCTTGGCGCTCTTGGCTTTGACCGGGATGCGGGCGGACAGCAGGGTGCCCTCGCCGTCCTCGGTCGGCTTTCGGGTGAACTCCCCCACCGGCGCGGGCAGTTCGTGTCCTACGGGGAGCCTGCGGGCGCCGGGCTTGTCGGCGCTCTTGGGCATGGCCTTGGTGGCGAGCCTCACGACGGCGGAGCCGGTCTCGCCGGTCAGCCCGAGCCGTACCGTCAGGTCGACGGCCATGTCGTCGCCGTGCTGGTCCCACTCGGCCGCGACCAGCGACGTGACGTCGGCCAGCCGCCCGGGGACGGCCTCGCCGATCACCTCGTACGCCCGGTCGGGCAGCCCGACGGCCGGGTCGCGGAAGCCCGGGTAGCGGACGAAGGCCCGCCCGTCCTCCAGCAGCAGCGGCGGCGAGCCGTGCTCGGCCTCGTCCTCGATGGCCCGTACGAGCTCCTCGACGGCGCCCCGCCGGGCCAGGCAGATCCGCAGCCGCCGCTTGACGTCCATCGAGTCGCGCAGCGCGTCGGTGAAGTACTCGTCCGCCAGTCGCGCGATGCCCGCGCAGATCTCGGTCCGCGTCACCGCGTCCAGCGCCGGGAAGTCGTCCTGGACCAGCTTGGCGAGCTCCCAGGTGAAGTGGCGCTTGAGGACCGCGTCGCGCTGCGGGCCCGCCTCGATCAGCGAGGCCGCGAAGTGCATGATCCGCTCGGTGCAGCGCAGCCGGGACAGGTGGTTCGCCCGGTAGGTGATGTTGCTGGCGTCACCGCGCTTGACCGCGTAGTAGTACGTGTAGTCCGCCAGGACCGAGATCTTGGCGGCCCGTACGCACGCCTCCAGGGTGAACGGCTGGTCGGAGCCGACCGGCAGGTCCTCGGGGAAGCGCAGCTCGTACTTCTCCACCAGCTCGCGGCGGAAGAGCTTGGTGTTGGCCAGCGTGAACGGCAGGGCCGAGTCGTACAGCGAGATGTCCGGGTCGCTCTTCTTGAACAGCGCCTGGTGGACGTAACGGCCGTTGGTGCCCACCATCTTGCCGACGACGACGTCGGAGCCGTGCTTGTCGGCACAGGCCACCATGCGCTCCAGGGCTTCCTTGCCCAGGTAGTCGTCGGAGCCGATGAAGTAGACGTAACGACCGGTGGCCAGCTCCAGGGCCCGGTTGCTGGGAGCAGCCGGGCCACCGGAGTTGGCCTGATGGATCACCTTGACAGTGTTCGGGTACTTCTCCGCGAAGCGGTCCAGTTCCCGGCCACTGTCGTCGGTCGAGCCGTCGTCGACGGCCACGACCTCGAGCCGGTCCAGCCCGATGCTCTGCCCCACCAGCGAGTTCAGGCACTCGGTGAGGTACGGCATCGTGTTGTACACGGCTACCACGACGGTGACATCGGGTGTGGTCAACTGGCCACGTCCTCCGGGGTGAGCCGCACGGTGACGCCGCGGTCGGCGGAGTCGATGACGGCCGCGGCCACCTCCACGGTACGCAGACCCTGGCGCAGCGTGCAGATGTCGTCGCCCTTGCCGAGGACCGCGTCGCGGAACAGCTCGTGCTCGACGAGGAGCGGCTCGCGCTTCGGGATGGCGTAGCGGATCATGTCGCCCTCGGAGACACCGCGGAACGCGCGCAGCGCCTCCCACTCGGTGGCGACGGCGGCGTTGGAGTAGAACGTGAGGTCGGCGGTGAGGGTGTCCGCGATGAAGCAGCCCTTCTCGCCGGTGACCGACGTGAAGCGTTCCTTCAGCGGGCTCAGCCAGTTGACCAGGTGGTTGACCATCGTGCCGTCCGAGAGCTGGCCGACGGCGGAGACCATGTCCTCGTGCGGGCGGCCCGACTTGGACACCGTGTGCGCGGCGATCGACGTGTACTGCTGGCCGGTGACCCAGCCCGTCAGGTCGATGTCGTGGGTGGCGAGGTCCTTGACCACGCCGACGTCCGCGATGCGGTGCGGGAAGGGGCCCTGGCGGCGGGTGACGACCTGGTACACGTCGCCCAGCTCGCCGGCCTCCAGACGGGCGCGCAGCGACCGCAGCGCCGGGTTGCAGCGCTCGATGTGGCCGACGCCGGCCACCAGGCTCCGCGACTCGAACGCCTCGACGAGGCGGCGGGCGCCCTCGACGGTGTCGGCGACCGGCTTCTCGATCAGCGCGTGCACCCCGGCGTCGGCCAGCTTCAGGCCGACCTCCTCGTGCAGCGCCGTCGGGCAGGCGACGACGGCGTAGTCGATGCCCAGCGAGATCAGTTCCTCGACGGTGGACAGGACGGGTGCGCCCTGGGCCCAGCCGTTCTTGTCGCCCATCGGGTCGACGACGCCGACGAGGGTGACGCCGTCCAGTCCGGCCAGTACGCGGGCGTGGTGGCGTCCCATGGAGCCGAGGCCGATCAGGCCGGCCCGCAGTCCAGCAGCAGTCACAGGTTCTCTCCCAGCGCGTTCACGGCGGTGACGATGCGCTCAAGGTCGTTCTGGGTCAGCGAGGGGTGGACGGGCAGCGAGACGACCTCGGCGGCGGCCTTCTCCGTCTCGGGCAGGTCCCAGTTCCGGCCGGCCTTCTGGTCCGGCTCCCAGTACGGCTTCAGCCGGTGGATCGGGGTCGGGTAGTACACGGCGTTGCCGACGCCCGCCTCGGTGAGCTTGGCCATCGCGGCGTCGCGGGCGCCTTCGCCGCCCCGCACGCGGATCGTGTACTGGTGGTAGATGTGCCGCGCGCCCTCGGCGACCACGGGGGTCACGATGTTCGGCGCGGTGATGTTCTCGGAGAGGTACGCGGCGTTGGCGATGCGCGTCTCGGTCCAGCCGTGCAGCTTGGAGAGCTGGACGCGGCCGACGGCGGCGGCGACGTCGGTCATGCGCATGTTGGCGCCGACGATCTCGTTGGCGTACCGCTGCTCCATGCCCTGGTTGCGCAGCAGGCGCAGGGTGCGGGCGATCCCGGCGTCGGCCGTGGAGATCATGCCGCCCTCAAGGCTGTGCATGTTCTTGGTCGGGTAGAAGCTGAACGTGCCGCCGGAGCCGAACGCGCCGACCGGGGTGCCGTTCAGGGCCGCGGCGTGGGCCTGGCAGGCGTCCTCGACGACCGCGAGCTTGTGCTTCTCGGCGATGGCCATGATCTTGTCCATGGCGGCCGGGTTGCCGTAGATGTGGACCGGCATGATCGCGGCGGTGCGCGGGGTGATGGCGGCCTCGACGGCGGCCGGGTCGATGTTGAAGCTGTCGGCCTCGATGTCGACGAAGACGACGTCGGCGCCGACGAGGCGGACCGCGTTGGCCGAGGCGGCGAACGAGAAGGACGGGACGATCACCTCGTCACCCGGACCGATGTTCAGCGCCATCAGAAGGAGGTGCAGCGCCGACGTACCGGAGTTGACGGCGACGCAGTGGCGGCCGTCGACCAGCTCCGAGAATCCCTCCTCGAAGGCGGCCACTTCGGGGCCCTGTACGACGCGGCCCGTGCGCAGTACGCGTACGGCGGCCTCGATCTCTTCTTCACCGATGACCGGGCGGGCAGCGGGGATGGGCTGCTCGTTGATGCTCGGCATGGACGTCCTCCTTGAACACCGCAAGAGCTCTTTGTGGCAGAGGTCTGAAGGGTGTTGCGGAGGCTAACAAGGCCGCGCTACCCCTCCGGCGCGATGCCGACGCCCTACCGAGGAATGCTGGGACCGGTCTGTCCCGGAACCGGGTCGGTCACCGGCCGTAGTCTTCGGGCGGGGCCCGCCGACGGCAGCGACCGGCGTCACATTATCAGGAATTTCCTAGTCAATTTCGGGGCCGTTAACCGTTGGAGGCATCGATTCCGAAACGAAATCGCGCTTCGGCCCCGGCTAATCCCGGGCGGAACGCGGAACGTTCAATCGACGCTCACCAACTGTTCGGCAGTCGGTTCCGTGACCACGGTCACGGAACCGACTGCCGGGCGAGCCCCCTGAGCCTACTGCTCGGCCGCGACGGTCTTCTTGGCGGCCGACTTGGCCGTCTTCGCCGTCTTCGCGGTCTTTGCCGCCGACTTCGTGGCCGCCTTCTTGGCGGTCGTCTTCTTCGCCGCGGTCGTCTTCTTGGCAGCCGTCTTCTTGGTGGCCGCCTTCTTCGCCGTGGCCTTCTTGGCGGTCTTGCGAGCCGCGGCCTTCTTGGCCGGCGCCTCGGTCTCCACCGCCTCCTCGGCCTCCACCGCCTCCTCGGCCTCTTCGGCCTTGGGCTCCGCCGTGGAACCGCTGCTCACGACGACGATCGCGGCTTCGGCGGCGCCCGCGGGGGAACCGGCCGGAGCGGTGACCTTGCGGACGACCCGGCGGCGCGGACGCGGCGGGGCGGCCACGGGGGCCTCCTCGGCGACCGGCTGGACGGGCTCCGGCGTGGGCTCGGCCTGGACCGGCTCGGGCGCCGGCTCCCGGACGGGCTCGGGGGCCTGCTCCTGGACGGGTGCCGGCTCCTGGACGGGCTCGGGCGCGGGCTCCTCCTCGGCCACCACCGGCTTCGGCGGGCCAGCCGGGGCGGTCGCCTTGCGGGTGGCCCGGCGCCGGGTGCGGCCCTGCGGGGCCTCGGCCGCCACGGGAGCGGGTGCCTCCTCGGCGGCGGTGGCGAGGGCCGGCGCGGCCTCCACCTTGATGGCCTCGGGGGCCACCTCGGCGACCGACGGCTGCGGCTCGGGCTCCACGGCCGGCTTCGGCGCACCGGCCGGGGCCGTCGCCTTGCGGGAGACCCGGCGGCGAGAACGGCCACGGCCCGCGGCCGCCTCCGCCTCCGCGACGCTGGAGTACAGCTCCTCGTCCGGACGGATCGGCTCCGCCACCGCCACCGGGGCGGCGACCTCCGCCGCGACCTCGGCCTCGGTCTCGACCTCGGGCTCCGCCTCGGCGCCCGCCGTCTCCAGCTCGGCCACCTCGGCCTCGGCCTCGGCGGCGCGGGCACGCTTCTTGGCGCGCTTGCCGCCGTTGCCGCCGCCACCCACGGTGGCCGGCTGCTCCATGTGCACGATCACGCCACGGCCGTTGCAGTGGACGCAGGTCTCGGAGAAGGACTCCAGCAGGCCCTGGCCCACCCGCTTGCGGGTCATCTGGACCAGGCCCAGCGAGGTGACCTCGGCGACCTGGTGCTTCGTCCGGTCCCGGCCCAGGCACTCCAGCAGGCGCCGCAGCACCAGGTCCCGGTTGGACTCCAGCACCATGTCGATGAAGTCGATGACGACGATGCCGCCCAGGTCGCGCAGCCGGAGCTGGCGCACGATCTCCTCGGCCGCCTCCAGGTTGTTCCTGGTGACGGTCTCCTCCAGGTTGCCGCCCTGGCCGGTGAACTTGCCGGTGTTGACGTCGACCACGACCATCGCCTCGGTCTTGTCGATCACCAGCGAACCGCCGGACGGCAGCCAGACCTTTCGGTCCAGCGCCTTCATGAGCTGCTCGTCGATCCGGTACGTCGCGAAGACGTCCGTCTCCGACGTCCAGCGCTGGAGCCGGTCCGCCAGGTCGGGCGCGACGTGCGACACGTACCCGTGGATGGTCTTCCACGCCTCGTCGCCGCTGACGATCACCTTCGAGAAGTCCTCGTTGAAGATGTCGCGGACGACCCGGACGGTCATGTCCGGCTCACCGTAGAGAAGGGTCGGGGCGTTGCCGTTCTTCGCCTTCTTCTGGATGTCCTCCCACTGCGCCTGGAGCCGCTCGACGTCACGGCGCAGTTCGTCCTCGCTCGCGCCCTCGGCGGCGGTGCGCACGATGACGCCCGCGTCCTCGGGGACGATCTTCTTGAGGATGGTCTTCAGCCGGGCGCGCTCGGTGTCGGGCAGCTTGCGGCTGATACCGGTCATCGAGCCCTCGGGCACGTACACCAGGTAGCGGCCGGGCAGCGAGACCTGGCTGGTCAGGCGGGCGCCCTTGTGGCCGATCGGGTCCTTGGTCACCTGGACGAGGACGGACTGGCCCGACTTGAGCGCGGTCTCGATGCGGCGCGGCC
The DNA here is from genome assembly GCF_055570965.1 of Streptomyces sp. NPDC031064. Classification (NCBI taxonomy): domain Bacteria; kingdom Bacillati; phylum Actinomycetota; class Actinomycetes; order Kitasatosporales; family Streptomycetaceae; genus Streptomyces; species Streptomyces sp. NPDC031064. Next base: position 16,994 of record NZ_JBVIGF010000003.1, on the reverse strand, counting down.
CGTTGGCCATGCCGAGCGCCTCGAAGTTGACCTCACCGGCGTACAGGACGGCGTTGCGGCCCTTGCCGATGTCGACGAACGCGGCCTCCATGGACGGCAGCACGTTCTGGACCTTGCCCAGGTAGACGTTGCCGACGTAGCTGGTGGCCTGCTCCTTGTTGACGTAGTGCTCGACGAGCACGTTGTCTTCCAGGACGCCGATCTGGGTGCGCTCGCCGCTCTGGCGGACGACCATCACACGCTCGACGGCCTCGCGGCGGGCGAGGAACTCCGCCTCGGTGATGATCGGGACGCGGCGGCGGCCCTGCTCGCGGCCCTCGCGGCGGCGCTGCTTCTTCGCCTCCAGACGGGTCGAGCCCTTGATGGACTGCACCTCGTCGGACGGCTCCGCACCCTTTTCCCGCAGGGACCGCGGCTCGCGGACCTTGACGACCGTGCGGACGCCGTCCTCCTCGGCCGTCGCCTCGGCCTCGACGCCCGTGTCACCGCTGCGGCGACGGCGGCGACGGCGGCGGCGCGAGCTGCTGGTGCCGGCGGCGGACGGGGTGCCCGCCTCCTCGTGCTCCTCGGCCTCTTCCCGCTCTTCCTCGGCCTCCTCCTCGGCGGCCTCCTCCTCGGCGCGGGCGGCCTCCTCGGCGGCCTCCTCCTCGGTGGCCTCACCACGGCGGCGACGGCGGCCACCACGGCGGCGGCGGCGCGAGGGACGGTCCTCGAACTCGTCGGTCTCCTCGCCGGCGGCCTCGGCCTCGGCCTCGGGCTCCTCCTCGGCCTCGGCGGCGGCCGGGGCCTCCGCCTCATGCTCGGGCTGCTCGACGACCCGCTCGGCCGCCTCGCCACGGCGGCGACGGCGGCGACGGCCACCGGTCTCGGGCTGCTCGGCGACCTCGGCGGCCGGCACGGCGGTCTCGGCGGCCTCCGCGGTCTCCTCCTGCTCGGCGGCCTCGGCGGCGGCCGCGGCGGCGGCGGTCTCCGGGGTCTGGAACATCGGCTCGGTGAAGACCGGGGCCTGGAAGACCGGCACGGCGGGCCGCGCGGCACGGCGGCCACGGGACTGCTCGGGCTTCTTCACCGGCTCGGCGGTGAACTGCGGGGCGGTGGCCCGGCGGCGCGTACGGCCACGGGAGGCGGCCTCCTCGGCGGCGGCGACCTCGGCTCCGGCCTCGTCGGAGGAGATCTGCGCCACGGTGTCGGCCGGCAGGCTCTCGCCCGCCTCGGCGGCCTCCTCCTCGGCCGGGGCCTCGGCCTGCGGCTGCGGTGCGCCGGCGGGCGCGGTCGCCTTGCGGGTGGCGCGGCGGCGGGTACGGCGCGGGGCGGCCTCGGCCTCCTCGGCGACCGGTGCCTCGGCGCCCTGCGGCTCCTCGGTGACCGGCGCCTCGGGCGCCTCGGGCGCCTCGACGGGGGCCTCGGCGGCCTTGGGGGCGCCCGCCGCGGCGGTGGCCTTACGGGTGGCGCGGCGGCGCGCGGGGGCCGGGGCGGCCTCGGGCTGCGCCTCGGGCTCCTCGGCGGCGGCCTCGGCGACCTGCGGGGCACCCGCCGGAGCGGTCGCCTTACGGGTGGCACGGCGACGCGGGCGCGCCGGAGCGGCCTCGGGCTCCTCGGCGACCGGCGCCTCGACGACCGGAGCCTCGGCGGCCTGCGGCTCCTCGGCGGCGGCCTCCGCGACCTGCGGGGCACCCGCCGGAGCGGTCGCCTTACGGGTGGCACGGCGACGCGGGCGCGCCGGAGCGGCCTCGGGCTCCTCGGCGACCGGCGCCTCGACGACCGGAGCCTCGGCGGCCTGCGGCTCCTCGGCGGCGGCCTCCGCGGCCTGCGGGGCACCCGCCGGGGCCGTGGCCTTACGGGTGGCACGGCGGCGCGTGCGGGCCGGGGCGGGCTCGGGGGCCTCGTTGGGCGCCTCGGCGAGGGAGGCCACGTCGGCCGGCTCGGCGGCGGACGTCTCGACGACGACCTCGCCGACCGGTGCGTCAGCGGCGCTCGCCGTGACCGGCGGGCCGGCGGGCCGCGACGCGGCGCGGCGACGGCGGCGCGGCGGCAGCGTGTCGCTGGGTGAGTTGTTCTCTTCGTCGTGGTTACCGGCGGTGTTGCCGGTGTCGTTCGGCTCGAGCATGCGGGCGGTTCTCCCGTCACGCTCCCGGGCGCCGCGTCTGGCGCGGCGCCGCACGGGAGCTGTTATGTCTGGCTCGCCGGTTCCGTACGCCTTGTGCGTACGGCCTGGCGAAAGTCTCCTGTGGGTGTACGCGGCCCGACCCAGGTGGCTCCCGAGTACCAGGGCCGCGCTACAACGACCGCCCTACGCGGAACCCGCACCTGTCGGCTCCGGGGCGGCGGCGAGTCCGGCGGCCTTGGGTGGGGCGGCCGTGACTGCCTCGCGGTCGGGCGCGAGCGGGTCGGTCACCGTGCCGGACTCCTCGTCGAAGAGCCCCTGCGCCAGCCTGGTCACCGCTGCGGGGACCGGCGGCGCCAGGTCGGCCACAGCTCGGAGACCGGACAGGACGTCGTCGGGTCGTACGGCAGGTGTCACGTGCCGAACAACCAGCCGCAGTATCGCACAGGGCCCCTGTCCGGGCCTATCGCCCGCGGCCGGAGCGGCCTCCAGGCCCGCCACGGCGGCCCGGGCGTCGAAGGTGCGCATGCCGTTCTTCGTCTTGCGCTGCACCTCGACGGCGTCGGCGGCGAGGAAGGCGGCGGCGGCGCGCTCGGCGTCCTCGACCGTCACCCCGTCGAGCCGCAGCTCCCAGACGGAGGCGGTCAGCCGGTCGGCGAGACCGGACGTCCGGGCCTCGACGGCGTCGGTGATGTCGAGCCCGTCCGGCAGCGACTCGTCGAGCAGCTCGCGCAGTTGCCGCGGGTCGCGGGGCTCGGTGAGCGCGATCTCCAGGTACTCGGCCTCGGAGCCCGTACCGGTGGGGGCGGCGTTGGCGTACGAGACCTTGGGGTGCGGGGTGAAGCCCGCCGAGTACGCCATGGGCACCTCGGCGCGCCGCAGCGCACGCTCGAACGCGCGCTGGAAGTCGCGGTGGCTGGTGAACCGGAGGCGGCCGCGCTTGGTGTAGCGCAGGCGGATGCGCTGCACTGCCGGTGCGGGCGGCGGGCCTTCGGGCTGTCGCTTGCCCAGTGGTTCTTCTCCTCGGTGCGGGGCGGGCGCGGTGGCGCTCCGCCCACGAAAATTCGGGCGGCTCCCGGGGGTCCCGCCCGGCTCACCCCCGCTTTCGCAGGGAGATCTCGGGTGCGGGCGCCACGCCGGGCGCGGTCGTTGTACTACCCAGACTACGCGCCGGAGCTCCGGCCGGTTCCCCAGGCCGTCCGTCCCGGGCTCCCCCGACCAGCGCCCGCCACGCGTCCCGGCGGGCCCGGCGCACCGTTTCCGCCGCGGAGGCGAGCGCGGCCCTGGTGGCGCGGCCCGCCTCGACGGCGGCGTTCCGTACCGGCCGCCACAGGTGGTCGCGCACGGCGTGGCCGACCGGTGTGCACACGCTGCGGTAGAACCAGGTCAGGGGGCGCCCGGCCAGCTGCCAGGCCAGCCACTTCAGCGCGCGCCCCACCGCCCGGGAGACGTATCCGGCGACGCGCCAGGCCACCACGACCGCGTCGCGTATCTCCCGCCCGACGACGACGAGCACCCGCCCGAGGGGTGTGAGCACCCAGCGGTACACGAACACGGCGGGCGCGACGATCAGCGCGTTCCCGAGCCATCGTGCGGCCGCCCACAGCCCGCGCCCGAGCGGGACCAGAGCGTGCGCGTACAGCCACACCAGGCCGTGCCCGACCGGGGTCATCACCCACCGGTACAGCGCGGTCCAGGGCCACACCAGCACGGCCCACAGGACCAGGCCCACGCCCCGTCCGAGCGGCCGCAGGACCGTGCGGAACAGCCAGAGCAGCGGCGTGACGAACAGGGTGGTGACCACCCACGCCACCCCGGCCGCGAGCATCCCGGCGAGCCGGGCGACACCGCGCCCGGCCGGCGCCAGCACCCAGCGGTGGAGCCACGCGCAGGGGACGACGAGGCCGTACCTGACCAGTCCCGCCACGAGCCACGCCACGGCGCGGCCGACGGGGACGACCAGGGTGTCCCACAGCCACCCCAGCGCCCGGCCGAGCGGGCGCAGCAGCACCCGGCCGAGCACCCGCCGGCCGACGGTGAGGGCGTCCCAGACGATGCGTACGGGCACGACGACGAGCAGCACCACGATCCGCACCGGAATCCGGATCGCCGCCGTCAGACACCCCTCGGGCTCACGCCTCTCCACATCCATGCCCGTGATGACGCGAACGGCCCGGCCTGGGGTTTCTCCCCGGGCCGGGCCGTTGCGCGGACGTTACGCGGCCGCGTGCGGCTACTTGACGACGGTCAGCGGCAGCAGTTTCTTGCCGGTCGGGCCGATCTGGATGTGGGTGTCCATCTGCGGGCAGACACCGCAGTCGAAGCACGGCGTCCAGCGGCAGTCCTCGACCTCGGTCTCGTCGAGCGCGTCCTGCCAGTCCTCCCAGAGCCAGTCCTTGTCCAGACCGGAGTCCAGGTGGTCCCAGGGCAGGACCTCCTCGTACGTACGCTCACGGGTGGTGTACCAGTCGACGTCCACGCCGTACTTCGGCAGCGTCTTCTCGGCACACGCCATCCAGCGGTCGTACGAGAAGTGCTCACGCCAGCCGTCGAAGCGGCCGCCGTCCTCGTAGACGGCGCGGATGACGTCGCCCACGCGGCGGTCGCCGCGCGAGAGCAGGCCCTCGACGATGCCGGGCTTGCCGTCGTGGTAGCGGAAGCCGATGGAGCGGCCGTACTTCTTGTCGCCGCGGATCTTGTCGCGGAGCTTCTCCAGCCGGGCGTCGGTCTCCTCGGCGGAGAGCTGCGGGGCCCACTGGAACGGCGTGTGCGGCTTGGGCACGAAGCCGCCGATGGAGACCGTGCAGCGGATGTCGTTCTGCCCGGAGACCTCACGGCCCTTCTGGATGACGTTCATCGCCATGTCGGCGATCTGGAGCACGTCCTCGTCGGTCTCGGTGGGCAGGCCGCACATGAAGTACAGCTTCACCTGGCGCCAGCCGTTGCCGTACGCGGTGGCGACGGTGCGGATCAGGTCCTCCTCCGAGACCATCTTGTTGATGACCTTGCGCATGCGCTCGGAGCCGCCCTCGGGGGCGAAGGTCAGGCCGGAGCGGCGGCCGTTCCTGGTCAGCTCGTTGGCGAGGTCGACGTTGAACGCGTCGACGCGGGTGGAGGGGAGCGACAGGCCGATCTTGTCGTCCTCGTACCGGTCGGCGAGGCCCTTGGCGATGTCACCGATCTCGGAGTGGTCGGCGGAGGAGAGGGAGAGGAGGCCGACCTCCTCGAAGCCCGTGGCCTTCAGGCCCTTGTCCACCATCTCGCCGATGCCGGTGATGCTTCGCTCCCGCACGGGGCGCGTGATCATGCCGGCCTGGCAGAAACGGCAGCCGCGGGTGCAGCCGCGGAAGATCTCCACGCTCATCCGCTCGTGGACGGTCTCGGCGAGCGGGACGAGCGGCTGCTTGGGGTAGGGCCACTCGTCGAGGTCCATGACGGTGTGCTTGGACACACGCCACGGGACGCCCGACCGGTTGGGCACGACACGGCCGATACGGCCGTCGGGGAGGTACTCGACGTCGTAGAACGCCGGGATGTAGACCGAGCCGGTCTTCGCGAGGCGGAAGAGGACCTCCTCGCGGCCGCCGGGGCGGCCCTCCGCCTTCCAGGCGCGGATGATCTCGGTCATGTCGAGCACGGCCTGCTCGCCGTCGCCGATGATCGCCGCGTCGATGAAGTCGGCGATCGGCTCGGGGTTGAACGCGGCGTGGCCGCCCGCGAGCACGATCGGGTCGTCGAGCGTGCGGTCCTTGGCCTCCAGCGGGATGCCCGCCAGGTCGAGGGCCGTGAGCATGTTGGTGTAGCCCAGCTCGGTGGAGAAGCTCAGCCCGAAGACGTCGAACGCCTTCACGGGCCGGTGGCTGTCCACGGTGAACTGCGGCACACGGTGCTCGCGCATCAGCGCTTCGAGGTCGGGCCAGACGCTGTACGTACGCTCCGCGAGGACGCCCTCACGCTCGTTCAGTACCTCGTAGAGGATCATGACGCCCTGGTTGGGCAGGCCCACCTCGTACGCGTCCGGGTACATGAGCGCCCAGCGGACGTCGCACTCGTCCCACGGCTTGACCGTGGAGTTGAGCTCACCGCCGACGTACTGGATCGGCTTCTGCACATGCGGAAGCAGAGCTTCGAGCTGAGGGAAGACGGACTCGGCAGGCATCTCGCGAACCTTCGTGAGCTGGCAGGGCGACTCTCAAGCGTACCCCGGTGCCCGGACAGTCAGAGCCGCCGCAGTTTCCCGGGCACCGCCCGCTCCCACACCTCCGGCAGTTCCCGCTCGCGCCGGGCCGCCCGGGCCTCCTCCTGGCCGTAGAGCAGGCCCCAGGTGAACGCCGTCTCCCCGGCCGCGTGCGCCTGGACGGCCAGGGCCCGGAGCGTGTCGCGGGCGACGACGCTGTCCTGGTGGTCGCCGAGGACCTTCTGGACGGCCTTCACCCGCTTGGCGAGCCGTTTCGCGGGCTTGCCGAGCGCGGGCGCGGCGGCCTCGGCGGCGTACCGGACGCGCTTGGCCGCCTTGCGGGCCTCGTGCATGGCGACGTCCCGGTCGTGGCCGGCGGGCAGGGCGAGGGCGCGCTCCATACGGGCGGCGAGCCGCTCGTAGTCCTTGAGGACCGCGCGGGGCAGCACCGCACCGGCGGGCTTCCCGGCGGCCGGGCGCAGCGGCGGGTCGGCGAGCAGGGCGTCGAGGGCGTCCAGCAGGGCGGTGTACCGCTCGCTGTCGAGGACGGCGAGGGTGCGGCCGCGCGATCCGGCCCGCCCGGCGCCGGCCCAGGCGCGGAGGCGTCCCCGGACCGGGCCGAGGAGCAGGGTGACGGGCAGGGCGTCGATGCGGGAGGTGAGCCGCTCGGTGAGGACCTCCTGGTCGCGGTCGACGCCGAGCTCCCCGGCCAGCCACTTCAGCTCGCTCGCGACGGGGTCGGTGGCGCGGCGGTCGAGGATCTTGCGGTACGTGCGGAAGGCGCTGCGCAGTTTGCGGGTGGCGACGCGCATCCGGTGCACGGAGTCGGGCAGGTCGCGGCGTACGGCGGCGTCGTAGGTGACCAGTTGGCCGGCCTGTTCGCGCAGGTGGGCGAGGACGCGGCCGCCGGCGGTGGAGTCCTCGTCGGGGGGCTCGGGGGGCCGCCATCCGGTGTGGGTGAGCGCCTTGGCGAGCTTGGACGCCGAACCGGCGGGCTTCAGCCCCTTCTTGGTGAGCCGCTTGTGCACGGCGTCGAGGAGCGCGGGGTCACCGCCGTCGGCGAGCTCGACCTCGATCTCGGTCCACTCGACGGTGCCGCCGTCCCCGCCCGCGAGCCGTTCGGCGCGGACCGTGTCGGTGGCGGCCTCGGCGAGCAGGGCGCCCTCGGCGTCGACGAGGTGGCGCACCTGGCGGTGGGAGCGGAGCCGTACCAGCGCAACGAGCGCGGCGCCCCGGGTGCGGGCGTGGACCAGCCCGGCCAGCGAGCGCGGCACGTCGTCCTCCAGCGGGGCGCGCAGCTCGTCCCGCACCCCGGGGGCGACCGGCAGCTTCAGGTGCCAGCCGGCGTCGTCGCCACCGGTGCGCCGGCGCAGCGTGATCGAGGCGGCGGCCAGGCGGAGGTCCTCGGTGTCGTAGTAGACGGCGTCCAGCTCGGCCGCGCCCTTGTCGACCACGGCGGCGACGTTCCGCACCCCGGTGAGGTCCGGCAGCCGGGTGTCGGGGGCCGCTTCGTACTTCCGCTCGATCTCGCGCTTCACGTCCGCCATCACTCGACAGCGGCTACCCGCGCACGCGTGGTCTATGCGGTCAGCGGCCGCTGCACCCTGATCGACTGGAGCAGTCCGATCGCCACCCACACCGCGAACATCGACGATCCTCCGTAGGACACGAACGGCAGTGGCAGGCCCGCGACCGGCATGATGCCGAGCGTCATGCCGATGTTCTCGAAGGACTGGAACGCGAACCAGGCGATGATCCCGGCGGCGACGATCGTGCCGTACAGCTCGCTCGTCTCGCGGGCGATGCGGCAGGCGCGCCACAGCACGACGCCGAGCAGCGCGATGATCGTGGCCCCGCCGATGAAGCCGAGTTCCTCGCCGGCGACGGTGAAGATGAAGTCGGTCTGCTGTTCGGGGACGAACTGGCCGGTGGTCTGGTGGCCGTTGAACAGCCCGGCCCCGTACAGCCCGCCGGAGCCGATGGCGATGCGCGCCTGGTTGGTGTTGTAACCGGCGCCCGCCGGGTCGAGTTCGGGGTTGGCGAACGCGGCGAAGCGGTTGATCTGGTACTCGTCGAGCACGCCGAGCGCGGCGACGGCCACCGCGCCGATGACGCCGGCGCCGATGAGCCCGAAGACCCACCGGTTGGAGGCGCCGGAGCCGAGCAGCACGCCCAGCACGATGACCACCATCACCATCACCGAGCCGAGGTCGGGCATCAGCATGACGATGGCCATCGGTACGACGGCGATGACGAGGGACTTGGCGACCGTGCGGTGGTCGGGGTGGACCTGGTCACCGGCGTCGACCTTGGCGGCCAGCAGCATCGCCATGCCCAGGATGATCGTGATCTTCACGAACTCGGAGGGCTGGAGCGAGAACCCGCCGCCGATCACGATCCACGCGTGCGCGCCGTTGATGGTCGCGCCGAGCGGGGTGAGGACGAGCAGGACGAGCACCACCGACAGTCCGTACAGCACCGGTACCGCGCCCCGCAGGGTGCGGTGGCCGAGCCAGATGGTGCCGACCATCAGGGCGATGCCGATACCGGTGTTGAGGACGTGGCGGAACAGGAAGTAGTACGGGTCGCCCTGGTTGAGCTCGGTGCGGTTGCGGGTGGCGGACCACACCAGGAGCGAGCCGATGAAGGACAGCGCGATCGCGGAGAACAGCAGCGGCCAGTCGAGCCGGCGCACCATCGAGTCGCGGGCGGTGAGCTTGCCCCAGGCGCCGCGGTCGGGCGCGTACCGCGAGACGGAGAACTTGTTGGTGCCGGTCATCGTGGGTCAGTCCCTCCAGACGGGGGGCGGGCCCGCGAGCGGCTGCTCTCCGTCGCCCTTCTTGGCCGGGTCGACCTTCTGGGCGTTGGGGTCGTACGGCTTGACCGGCGGCGCCTCGATGGTCCCGTCGGGCTGGATTTTGGGCAGCTCCGCCTGCGGCTTGGGCAGCAGGGCGCGCTTGAGGTCCTGGTTTCCGGCGTCGTCGAGTCCGTAGATGGCGTCGTAGATGTTGCGTACGGCGGGGCCGGAGGCACCGGAGCCCGTACCGCCCTGGGAGATCGTCATGACGATCGTGAAGTCGTCGGTGTAGGTGGCGAACCAGGAGGTGGTCTGCTTGCCGTAGACCTGGGCGGTGCCGGTCTTGGCCCGCATCGGGATCTTGTCCTGCGGCCAGCCGCCGAACCGCCAGGCGGCGGTGCCGCCGGGTTCGACGACGGAGCGCAGACCCTTGTCGAGGTCGCTGATGGTCTGGGCGTCGACCGGCAGCCTGCCGTGGGGCCGGGGCTTGATCTCCTCGACCTTCTTGCCGTCGGGGCTGACCACGGCCTTGCCGATGGTGGGCTTGTGGAGGGTGCCGCCGTTGCTGATGGCGGCGTAGGCGGTGGCGAGCTGGATGGGGGTGATGAGGACGTCGCCCTGGCCGATGGCGAAGTTGATGCTGTCGAAGGCCTTGAGCTGGTTTCCTTCGAGGCAGCTCTCATAGGCGATCTGCTCGACGTAGCTGCCGCCCTTCTTGCCCTGCTTGCACCACGCGTCCTTGTTGGCCTCCCAGAACGCCTGCTTCCAGTGCCGGTCGGGGATGCGGCCCTTGACCTCGTTGGGCAGGTCGATGCCGGTCTCGGAGCCGAAGCCGAAGTCGTGGGCGGTCCGGTAGAACCAGTCGTTGGCGTTCTTCTTCGGCTTGAGGCCGCCGTCGCGCTGCCACTCCTCGTGACCGAGGCGGTAGAAGACGGTGTTGCAGGAGAACTTGAGCGCGTCGCCGAGGGAGATGGGGCCGTGTCCCCTGGACTCGAAGTTGGCGAAGCTCCGGCCGCCGAGGCTGTAGGAGCTGGAGCAGTTGTAGCGGCCGTCGAAGGGGTTGCCGGCCCGCACCGCCGCGCTCGCCGAGACCACCTTGAAGACGGAGCCGGCGGGTGCCTGGCCCTGGATGGCCCGGTTGAGCAACGGGTAGTTGGAGCTCTTGCCGGTCATCCTGGCGTACTCCTTGGCGGAGATGCCGCCGACCCAGGCGTTGGGGTCGTAGTCGGGCTGGGACGCCATGGCGACGACACGGCCGGTCTTGGACTCCATGACGACGACGGCGCCCGCGTCCGCCTTGTACGGGCGGCCGGTGACCTTGTCGGTCTCCTTGCGCACGGCCTTCATCGCCGCGTTGAGCTCGTACTCGGCGACCGCCTGCACGCGCGCGTCGATGGACGTGACGACGTTGGCGCCGGGCCTGCCCGGGTCGCTCTCCGCCTCACCGAGGACCCGGCCCAGGTTGTCGACCTCGTAGCGGGTGACGCCGGCCTTGCCGCGCAGCGCCTTGTCGTACGTGCGTTCAAGTCCGGAGCGGCCGACCTGGTCGGAGCGGAGGAACGGCGAGTCGGAGTCCTTGGCCTCCTCGATCTCCTCGTCGGTGACGGGCGAGAGGTAGCCAAGGACCTGCGCGGCGCGGGCGCCGCCGGGCGCGGTGTAGCGGCGTACGGCGGTGGGTTCGGCGGTGATGCCGGGGAAGTCCTCGGCGCGCTCGCGGATCTGGAGTGCCTGCTGGGTGGTGGCCTCGTCGGTGACGGGGATCGGCTGGAAGGGCGAGCCGTTCCAGCAGGGCTGGGGGGTCTCGGAGTCGCAGAGGCGGATCTTGTCCATGACCTCCTTGGGCTTCATGCCCAGCACCCCGGCCAGCCGGGTGAGGACGCCCTTGCCGTCGTCCTTCATCTTCAGCAGCTCGGTGCGGGACGCGGAGACCACGAGGCGGGTCTCGTTGTCGGCGAGGGGGACACCGCGGGCGTCGAGGATGGAGCCGCGGACGGCCGGCTGGACGACCTGCTGGACGTGGTTGTTCCGTGCCTCGTCGGTGTACTCCTTGCCCTGCCGGATCTGGAGGTACCAGAGGCGGCCGCCGAGGGTGAGGAGCAGGGAGAAGACCAGGACCTGGATGACGATGAGGCGGATCTGGACCCTGGGGGTCCGCCCGGTCTCGGGGATGTTGCTCATGACGCGGTTGCCCCCTCGGTCACAGTCGCTTGACGCCCTTGATGCGGCCGGCCCGCGCCGCCCGGTTGCGGGCGGCCTTGATGCGCAGGACACCGCGCTGTTCGCCGATCCTCAGGCCGGTGCCGTTCGCCATGAAGCCGGAGGCGACGTCGGTGCCCGCGTTGGTGGTCTCGGCGAGGGGATCGTTCTCGGCGCGTCTGGCGAGGGCCATGATCAGCGGCACGGTGAAGGGCGCGAGCAGCAGGTCGTAGATCACGGCGGTGATCAGCAGCGAGACCAGGCCGACGTGGCGGGCGGCGGTGTCGCCGACGAGGGCGCCGACGCCCGCGTACAGCAGGGTCGAGGAGACGGCGGCGACGACGACCATGACCATGGGGCCGGTCGCGGAGCGCAGTTGGCCGTTCTCGGGCTTGGCGAGGCCGACGAGGTAGCCGATGACGCACAGGACCAGGGCGTACCGCCCGGCGGCGTGGTCGGCGGGCGGGGCGAGGTCGGCGAGAAGGCCGGCGCCGAAGCCGATGAGGGCGCCGCTGACGTGCCCGTACACCAGGGCGAGGCCGACGACGACGAGCAGCAGCAGGTCGGGGACGGCGCCGGGGAGCTGGAGGCGGGCCAGGATGGAGACCTGGAGGACGAGGGCGACGACGACGAGGGTCGTGGAGAGCAGGATCCGGTTGAAACGCACGGTCACTCCTCCTCCGGCTGCCCGCTCGGCGCGCCACTGGGCGTCCCGGCCGGGGACGGGGTCACCGTGACCGTGACGGTCGGCTCGGGCGTGGGCTTGGGCGGCAGGACGGTGTCGCGGGGGTCGGTGCGCGGGGCCTGGACGACGACGCCGACGATGTCGAGCTTGCTGAAGCCGACGTAGGGGCGTACGTAGATGTTCCGCGTGAGGTTTCCGGTGGAGGGGTCGACCCGGACCACCTCGCCGACCGGGACGCCGGGCACGAACGGCTTGTCGGCCTGCGAGCCGAAGGTGACCAGCCGGTCGCCCGCCTTGACCTTGGCCTTGCCGTTGAGGAGCTGCACGGACAGCGGGCGGTCGCCCTGGCCGGTGGCGAAGCCCAGCTCGTCGGACCTCTCCATGCGGGTGCCGACGGTGAAGTCCGGGTCGTTGGCGAGCAGGACCGTGGCGGTGCCGGGACCGACGGTGGTGACGCGGCCGACGAGGCCGTCCCCGTTGATGACGGTCATGTCCCGCTTGATGCCGTCGTTGGAGCCGGCGTCGATGGTGACCGTCCAGTTGAAGCCCTGGGCGGCTCCTATCGCGATGACCTCGGCCGCCTTGATGCCGTACTGGCCGGCGCCGGCCTTCTTGAGCAGGTTGTCGAGTTCGCGTACGCGGCTGCGGTTGCGGTCGTCGCTGCCGAGTTTCGCCTTGAGCGCGGCGTTCTCCCGCTCCAGCTCCGCGATGCGGTTGTGGCGATCACCCGAGTCCCGCACGGCCGCGATGGCGTTGCCGACCGGGTTGACGGCGGACGCGACGCTGTTCTCGACCGGGCCGAAGACAGTGGCGGCTGCCCGTCGGGCGCCGTCGACGGGTGACTCCTCGCCGCCGCGGATGTCCACCGTGATCAGTGCGAACGCGATGGCGACCAGCAGCACCAGGAGCAGCCGGCTCTCTCGTGTGTCCCTCACGTGGGGCGGCCGTGCCTTCCTCGTAGGAATGTTTGTGCCGTTATACCAACCGGGTCAACCGGATCAACGATCAGCCGTACGGGTCCGGCAGCACCCGTACGGCTGACGCGCGGGCCCCGCTATCTGCGCGGCTGGGCGTCCAGCACCTGCTGGAGCGCCTCGAACTCCTCGACGCACTTGCCGGAGCCCAGCGCCACCGAGTCCAGCGGGTCCTCGGCGATGTGGATCGGCATGCCGGTCTCCCGGCGCAGCCGCTCGTCGAGGCCGCGCAGCAGGGCGCCGCCGCCGGTGAGGACGATGCCCCGGTCCATGACGTCGCCGGACAGCTCCGGCGGGCACTTGTCGAGGGTGGTCTTGACGGCGTCGACGATGGCGTTGACCGGTTCCTCGATCGCCTTGCGCACCTCGGCGGCCGAGATGACGACCGTCTTCGGCAGTCCCGAGACCAGGTCCCGGCCGCGGATCTCGGTGTGCTCGTCGGTGTCGAGGTCGTACGCCGAGCCGATGGTGATCTTGATCTGTTCGGCGGTCCGCTCACCGAGGAGGAGGCTGTACTCCTTCTTGATGTGCTGGATGATCGCGTTGTCCAGCTCGTCGCCGGCCACCCGGATGGACTGTGCCGTGACGATTCCGCCGAGCGAGATGACGGCGACCTCGGTGGTGCCGCCACCGATGTCGACGACCATATTGCCGGTGGCCTCGTGGACCGGCAGGCCGGAGCCGATGGCGGCGGCCATGGGCTCCTCGATGATGTGCACCTGGCGGGCGCCCGCCTGGGTGGACGCCTCGATGACGGCGCGGCGCTCGACGCCGGTGATGCCGGAGGGCACACAGACGACGACGCGCGGGCGGGCGAGGTAGCGGCGCTTGTGGATCTTGAGGATGAAGTAGCGGAGCATACGCTCCGTGATCTCGAAGTCGGCGATCACGCCGTCCTTCAGCGGGCGGACCGCCACGATGTTGCCGGGCGTCCGGCCGATCATCTTCTTCGCTTCGGCGCCGACCGCCAGGATGCCGCCGGTGTTGGTGTTGATCGCGACGACGGACGGCTCGTTGAGGACGATGCCGCGACCCCTCACGTACACCAGCGTGTTGGCGGTCCCGAGGTCGACAGCCATGTCACGGCCGATGAACGACATTGAGTTCCCCTTGTTTCCCATGAGGATGCGTCGGGCCTTCCCAATTAGAGCGTTGACGGCTTCTCAGGTCGGCGAGGTGGGTGGTGTGGCGAGGAGTTTCACATCGTAGTCCCGCCTGCGCGGACACGGCGCGGTGGCCCGCCTCTGTATAGGTGACGAAGTGTCGGAGCGATGCGTTCCCGCTCGGGCCGTTCATATGCCGAAGGGCGACCGAAATTCCTTCGGTCGCCCCAGGTCCGAGCGCTGTATGGCTGACAGCGGGTCAGGAAATTCCGGGGAAGAAAATCTTGAGTTCCCGAATGGCGGACTCCTCCGAGTCCGAGGCGTGGATCAGGTTCTCCCGGACGATGGTGCCGAAATCGCCACGGATGGACCCGGGCGCGGCGGCGATCGGGTCCGTCGGCCCGGCGAGCTGGCGTACGCCCTCGATGACCCGCTCACCCTCGACGACCAGCGCGACGACCGGGCCGGACGACATGAAGGCGACCAGCGGCTCGTAGAACGGCTTGCCCTTGTGCTCGCCGTAGTGCTGCTCCAGCGTCTCCTGGTCCAGGTGGCGCAGCTCCAGCGCGGTGATGGCCCAGCCGGCCTTGCGCTCGATACGACCGATGATCTCGCCGATCAGGCCACGGCGGACGGCGTCGGGCTTGAGAAGGACGAGCGTGCGCTGGGTCATGTGTTACGGCTCCTTGCAGGCATACGTGTGCGGTGAGCAGAGGCTACAGGGACCACACGGCGCCACGGCACCGGGTACCGGGTCCCCGTGGCGACCCCCGCCGGCGCGGCCGCCCGTGCGAGGCGAGCCCGCCGGGGGCGGCCCGGCGAGGGGGCGTGCCGTTGGGGGCGGGCCCGGAGTGGGCGCCCTCCTGGGGTATGGGGGCGTCAGCCCCCCGTAAGGGGGCCCGGGGCGGGGCCCCCGGAAACGGGCCCTACGCCTGGGCCGCCCATTTGGCCTTGGCCTCGTCGACCTTCCGGCCGAAGTGGACCGAGGCCCACCACAGCCCCGCGAACACCGCGCCCAGGAAGAACATCACCGGCACGATGAAGCCGCTCACGATCAGCGCCACCTGGAGCGCCCAGCCGAGCTGTATCCCGCCCGGGCGGGTGATCATGCCGCACAGCAGGACGCTCAGGGCCATCAGGACACCGCACACCGTCCAGACCGTGCCCATGGTCAGGCTGTCGTCCTTCATGGCCACCAGCCCGGCGAAGCCGATCACGAAGAATTCGCCGATCAGTGTGGACGCGCAGAGCGTACGCATCGAGAAACCTCAGCCCTTCCCCAGCAGCAGCCGGGCCTCGCCGACCGTGATCACCGAACCCGTCACGAGGACGCCCGCGCCCGCGAACTCAGCCTCCTCCTCCGCCAGCGTGATCGCCGCCTCCAGCGCGTCGGGCAGGCGCGGCTCCACCACGACCCGCTCGTCGCCGAAGACCTCGACGGCGATGGCGGCCAGCTCGTCGGCGTCCATCGCGCGGTGGCTGGAGTTCTGCGTGACGACGACCTCCGCGAAGATCGGCTCGAACGCCTCCAGCAGGCCCCGCACGTCCTTGTCGCCGCTCGTGCCGACGACGCCCACCAGCCGGGAGAATCCGAACGCCTCGCTGATGCCCGCGGCCGTGGCCCGCGCGCCCGCCGGGTTGTGCGCGGCGTCCAGCACCACGGTCGGGCTGCGCCGCACGACCTCCAGGCGGCCCGGCGAGACCACCGAGGCGAACGCCTGGCGGATCCGGTCCAGGTCCAGCGTGCGCGCCTCCTGGGCGCCCACGCCGAAGAACGCCTCCACGGCCGCCAGCGCCACCGCCGCGTTGTGCGCCTGGTGCGCGCCGTACAGCGGCAGGAAGATCTCCTCGTACTCACCGCCGAGCCCGCGCAGCGTCAGCAGTTGGCCGCCGACCGCGACCTCGCGCGAGACGACGCCGAACTCCATGCCCTCGCGGGCCACCGTCGCGTCCACCTCGACGGCCTTCTTCAGCATCACCTGCGCCGCGTCCACCGGCTGCTGGGCCAGGATGACGGTGGCGCCCTGCTTGATGATCCCGGACTTCTCGCCCGCGATCTCGGCGGGCGTGGAGCCCAGCCGGTCCGTGTGGTCGAGGTCGATGGGGGTGACCACGGCGACATCGCCGTCGATCACGTTCGTCGCGTCCCAGCTACCGCCCATGCCGACCTCGACGACGGCCACGTCGACCGGCGCGTCGGCGAACGCCGCGTACGCCATACCGGTGAGGACCTCGAAGAAGGAGAGCCGGTAGTCCTGGGAGCCGTCGACCATCTCCACGTACGGCTTGATGTCCCGGTACGTCTCGATGAAGCGCTCGTGGCTGATCGGCGCGCCGTCCAGGCTGATCCGCTCGGTGATCGACTGCACGTGGGGCGAGGTGTACCGCCCGGTGCGCAGGTCGAAGGCGCCGAGCAGCGCCTCGATCATCCGGGCCGTGGACGTCTTGCCGTTGGTGCCCGTGATGTGGATCGAGGGGTACGCGCGCTGCGGCTCGCCCAGCACGTCCATCAGCGCCGCGATCCGCGTCACCGACGGCTCCAGCTTGGTCTCGCCCCAGCGGGTGGCGAGCTCCTGCTCGACCTCCCGCAGCGCCTTGTCCACCTCCGGGTCGGCGGGCCGCGCGGGCACGGCCTCGGCGGCCTGGGGCGGACCGGCCTGGGCGCGCAGCGTACGGCTGCCGGCCTCGATCACCGCCAGGTCGGGGTCTCGGTCGGTCTCGGCTTCCACGATCTCGTCGAAGTCGTCGAAGGCGTCGCTGTCGCTGGACGGGGGCTGCTCACTCACAGGGCCAGTCTACGGAGCACCACCGACAACACGGATGCGGCGGGGGGGGGGGGGGGGGGGGCCCCCCCCCCCCCCCCCCCCCCCCCCCCCCCCCACAAACGCCTAATCGTGTTTTCCCTCCTCTCCGCTCTCCTCTCCCCCTCCCCCCCCCACCCCCCTCCTCTCCCCCCCC